>NZ_JAKTTI010000100.1 GCF_022427965.1 Fredinandcohnia quinoae
AACCGCCGACACAAGGATTTTCAGTCCTTTGCTCTACCGACTGAGCTACTGAGCCGTTATTATATTATATAAAACTCTTTGACTATACCTCGCACCTTCGTCCCAATCTCAGGAAGATTATGCAAGAAGTGGCTCGATTGGTACGCTGAAGTAAATTCAATGTAGCTTATTCGGGCGTGCTCTACCGACTGAGCTACTGAGCCTATGTATTTAAAATGGCGGTCCCGACCGGGATCGAACCGGCGATCTCCTGCGTGACAGGCAGGC
>NZ_JAKTTI010000101.1 GCF_022427965.1 Fredinandcohnia quinoae
TGAAAACAATGCTAATCAACAAGGCATACAAATTCCGTATCTATCCAACTATAGAACAAGAAACCCAAATTGCTAAGACAATTGGATGTGCTCGTTTTGTATTCAATCGCTTTTTAGGTCAATGGAACGATACATACAAAGAGACAGGCAAAGGATTAACCTATAATTCCTGTTCTGTTGAATTAACAAAACTAAAAAAGGAATTAGTATGGTTAAAGGAGGTTGATAGCATTGCCCTTCAATCTTCACTGAAA
>NZ_JAKTTI010000102.1 GCF_022427965.1 Fredinandcohnia quinoae
TGCGCGGTAAAATCCAGATATGCACGCTCATAAAAACATATGCACGATAATTCAAGTATATGCTCGCCCACAGGAAGATATGCTCGATATCAAAAATATATGCACGTTAGCTCGAAACCGTCCCCGTCCCAACCGCCAACTAAGTCTAAGAGTTTAAAAACCTTGTAACATCTAAATCCCAAACAGCAAGAAGTTAATTTACATGCTTAAAAAAGCTAGTTTTAATTAAAAATGAAGGTTTTT
>NZ_JAKTTI010000103.1 GCF_022427965.1 Fredinandcohnia quinoae
CTAGAGCGTACGGTTCATACCCGTGAGGTCGGGGGTTCGATCCCCTCTGCCGCTACCATATATATTATTACTTTGTACTATTAAATTTATTTAAGGACCTTTAGCTCAGCTGGTTAGAGCAGACGGCTCATAACCGTCCGGTCGTAGGTTCGAGTCCTACAAGGTCCACCATGAATCTAATAAAATGTGGAGGAATACCCAAGTCCGGCTGAAGGGATCGGTCTTGAAAACCGACAGGGGTGT
>NZ_JAKTTI010000104.1 GCF_022427965.1 Fredinandcohnia quinoae
CTATCGGCTGTTAACCGATCGGTCGCAGGTTCGAGTCCTGCCTGTGGAGCCATTTGGAGAGCTGTCCGAGTGGTCGAAGGAGCACGATTGGAAATCGTGTAGGCGGTTACCACTGTCTCAAGGGTTCGAATCCCTTGCTCTCCGCCACTACGTTTATATAAAATGTAAAGAACATACTATCGGCCCGTTGGTCAAGCGGTTAAGACACCGCCCTTTCACGGCGGTAACACGGGTTC
>NZ_JAKTTI010000105.1 GCF_022427965.1 Fredinandcohnia quinoae
ACTTACATGTTGTTTCAATGAATGTTTCATTACGTTATCTAGTTTTCAAGGAACGTGCCTACATCGGCGAATAATCTTCTTTGCTGGCATGCGGTGAGGAATCCATCATCTTCGAATTCACTTGCAGACGCAACCGCAAAGTTCTGAGTATCCACTGCTGTATGACTTTGAGAGAAGTTCTCTCAAAACTGATCACAATACAAAGCGTCTTTTTATGAAGT
>NZ_JAKTTI010000106.1 GCF_022427965.1 Fredinandcohnia quinoae
AGAAGTTAATTTACATGCTTAAAAAAGCTAGTTTTAATTAAAAATGAAGGTTTTTCCCTTTAATACTGGGTAAAGTACAAGTAAAAAGCTATTTATTTGCAAGTAACATCATAATCCGGGCCAAACAGTAGGTTTACCCTTAATCAAAATTTCCGATATGCGCGTTCATCTGATTATATGCGCGGTAAAATCCAGATATGCACGCTCATAAAAACATATG
>NZ_JAKTTI010000107.1 GCF_022427965.1 Fredinandcohnia quinoae
AGGAACGAAGCTACTGACTTCAATCACATCATGATTAAACATCAGTGAGTTACTTTATGCTGCTTTGCGCTGAGGAATTAATCATCATGGATTAATCTTGCAGACGCAAGCGCAATGTTGAGATAAAAATATTTGCAGATAGAAAATAATCAGCAAATAGCTTTTTGGTGGAGCCTAGCGGGATCGAACCGCTGACCTCCTGCGTGCAAGGCAGGCGC
>NZ_JAKTTI010000108.1 GCF_022427965.1 Fredinandcohnia quinoae
TACTTATGTAGCGAATCTTAACTTATGTTAGGTGGTTATCCTCTAGGTGGGTGGGGTTTCATTAACGTGCATTTATTGGCTATCGTGCATATATTCCTGCTAACGTACATATGTTGGGATTATCACGCATTTCTTCTAATTAACAAGCATATCAACTTTTTATCGTGCATTTACCCAGAATATCGTGCATTTCGGGTAAT
>NZ_JAKTTI010000010.1 GCF_022427965.1 Fredinandcohnia quinoae
CTCAGGTAAAGATCTATACCTACTAACAGTGCAAAGATTATTTTCACAGAAAAAAAGATAAGGACATAATCCCTATCTTTTTTATCGCTATTAACGTGAGTAGAACTCAACGATGAATGCTTCGTTAATTTCTGCTGCTAATTCAGAACGTTCAGGTAAACGAGTGAATGTTCCTTCTAATTTTTCAGCATCAAATGTTACATAATCAGGTACAAAGTTTGTAGCTTCAACAGCTTCTTTGATTGCAGATACGTTGCGTGATTTTTCACGAACTGCAATTGTTTGACCTGGTTTTACACGGAATGATGGAATATCAACGCGTTTGCCATCTACTAAAATGTGACCGTGGTTAACTAATTGACGTGCTTGACGACGAGTACGAGCTAATCCAAGACGGTAAACAAGGTTGTCTAAACGTGATTCTAAAAGAATCATGAAAGTTTCACCTAGGATACCAGGCATTTTGCTAGCTGTTTCAAATAAGTTACGGAATTGACGCTCATTTAATCCGTACATATGACGTAGCTTTTGCTTTTCTTGTAATTGTAAACCATACTCAGAAAGTTTTTTACGTTGGTTTGGACCATGTTGTCCAGGAGCGTAAGGACGCTTTTCTAATTCTTTACCAGTACCACTTAATGAAATACCAAGACGACGGGATAATTTCCAGCTTGGACCTGTATAACGAGCCATGAATGACTCCTCCTTCAATGTTTTTATTTTGTTGTAAAATAAAAACAGATGTGTTAGTACGTTCATGCTTATTTTGTTTTCATGTATCCTCGCCCTAGCAGCCAAGAGTTACAAGATACACCTTCTTATAAGAAAGAGGAACAAAATAAAACAAAAACCTAGCACATAAGCCGCAATATTTTACACAACGACCATTATATGATCTTTTTAGCACAAAGTCAAGTCAATCAAATATTTGTGTTTACGAGATAAAATCATTTTTTAAAGCTGCTAAGGAGCATAAAATTACATTTCAAGAATATAATTAATCTTTTATAGAGAAAATATTTAAATTAACGTTTATAATAGATATATAAGTGAGTATTCAAATGCAGATATAGGTGATATAAATGACAATACAGAATGAAGAATTGAGATATGAACAATTATTTCGTGTAACAGCTAAGTTTCATTCATCAATGGAAATTGATGATGTTTTAGCTGAGGTTATCCATACTTTACGTGATGTATACCCATCTTTTACATATTACTTATTACTCGCACATGATAATAAAGCATACGATGCTATACCAATTAAAGATTTGCAGTTCGAAACCGGGGTTAATACTGCTGCAATGCAGGCTTTCGTGACAGGAAAAATTCAAATTAAAGATTCAATCAAGGAGAAACAATCAATCATGTATGCACCACTGAAAGGGAAGCAAGGTGTATATGGAGTATTAGAAATTATTGCACCCAATTCGATGATGTTTCCAAAATCGGAAATTAGATTTATTGAGCTTCTCGCAAACACAGCAGGCAATGCATTTGAAAATGCGCAATTATATCAACAATCTAAGCAATTAGTTGCTGATTTACAACTTATTAATGAAACATCACATCGTTTAAATTCAAATTTACGACTAACAGAAACAATGACATTTATGTCAGAACAAATTATTAAGTCATTTGAAGCAAGTGAAGTTGGTTTTATCGTAGTTAATTCCCAGGGTGATACAGAAGTACTGCCTGGAAGCACAGAGTTTTTTGAAGATGAACAGAGTGGTGAGTACTTGGAATTCTGCATAACAAAGATAATGAAACAAAAGGAGCCAATTTTTATAGGTGACTTACAAACCGAGATGTCATTTACCCAAACAATTTACAAATCCATCATGGCTGTTCCAATGGTCCAACGTGATGAAATCATTGGGTTTGCAATAGTCCTACAGAAAAAACCATACTTTTTCTCATTTGATAAATTTAAGCTTTTACAATCCTTAATCCACCACTCTTCATTGGCTTTTACGAATTCTATATTACGTGAAGAACTTGAAACTCTTGTAATCACTGATTATTTAACAAAACTCTATTCTAGAAATCACCTTGACAATATGGTTCAAAAATCAATGGAAGATGATGCTTATGGGACATTTATTTTAATTGATATTGATAATTTTAAAAAGATAAATGATACATATGGTCACCAAGTTGGTGACGAAACAATTATTCAAATAAGTAATTTGATCAAAGAGAATATTCGTGATCATGATATTGGGGCTCGTTGGGGTGGAGAAGAATTAGCAATCTATTTACCGAAAGTAGATCTGGAAGCTGGTTATACAATTGCAGAGCGACTTGTGCAAAGAGTAGCAGAACAATCGAATCCTAAGGTAACCATCTCATGTGGAATTGCAGCTTGGAAGAAAGAGAATAAGGAAACATTTCAAAGCCTTTTCCATAGAGCAGATTATGCATTATATATAGCAAAAGAATCTGGTAAGAATCAAGTAATAGCAAATGAGAATAAGAACTATGATGAAGTAAAAAAACCTACTAAATAGTAGGTTTTTTTAGACTCTAATCTTCCATCGTTGACAAATCACCTGTTGGAAGATCAAGCTCCCATGCCTTAAGGACACGTCGCATGATTTTTCCACTACGAGTTTTTGGTAGTTTATCTTTAAACTCAATTTCACGCGGCGCCGCATGAGCTGCTAAGCCTTTTTTTACAAAGTCTCGGATTTCTTCCTTTAATTCATCCGATACTTCATAGCCTTCACGTAATGCAACAAATGCTTTAATAATCTCGCCACGAACAGGGTCAGGTTTTCCGATAACACCAGCCTCTGCAATTGCCGGGTGTTCTACTAGTTTGCTTTCTACTTCAAATGGTCCAACACGCTCTCCAGAAGTCATGATGACATCATCAACTCTTCCTTGGAACCAGAAATAACCATCTTCATCCATATATGCTGAATCCCCAGATACATACCAACCATTAGGCATAAAATATGATTCATATTTTTCTGGGTTATTCCAGATTATATTCATCATCGAAGGCCAGCCCTTATAAATTGCTAAATTCCCCATACGATTTGGAGGCAATTCATTTCCTTGATCATCTACGATGGCTGCTTTAATACCCGGGAAAGGTTTGCCCATAGATCCAGGCTTAATTTCCATGCTAGGATAATTACTAATAATTTGTGCACCAGTTTCTGTCATCCACCAATTGTCATGAATTCGTAAATTAAAAACTTTTACTCCCCATCTAACAACCTCTGGATTCAATGGTTCACCAACACTTAGCACATGTCTAAGTGAACTTAAGTCAAATTGTTTCACTAGCTCATCACCGGCACCCATTAACATTCTAAATGCTGTCGGGGCACTATACCATACCGTAATCCCATAATCCTCAATTGTTTGATACCATGTTTCAGGCTTAAAACGTCCACCGACAATGACATTCGATGCGCCATTCAGCCATGGACCAAACATTCCATAGACCGTTCCGGTTACCCAGCCTGGGTCTGCAGTGCACCAATAAATATCATCTTCTTTTAAATCTAATATCCAATTAGCAGTCTGATATTGCTGGATCATCGCATTATGAACATGCAATACACCTTTAGGCTTTCCTGTTGAACCAGATGTATAATGCAAAAGCATACCATCTTCACGGCCAACCCATTCGATTTCAAGCTCCTTGCTTGCAGTTTCCAATCGGCCCAAGAAGTCAATTATTTTCCCATCTTCTTTTACTTCTTCGCCAACTAGGACAATATGTTTTAACGCAGGAAGTTCATTAACTGGGACACGTTCCAATAATGCTGGAGTCGTAACAATTACTTTCGCTTCACTATCGTCTAATCGGTCTCTTACAGCACCTTCCATAAATGCTTCAAATAATGGACCCACAACAGCTCCTAGCTTCATTGCACCTAAAATCGTAAAATATAATTCTGGAGATCTTGGCATAAATACAAAAACACGATCACCTTTTTCAACATCAGCAGCCTGTTTTAATACATTTGCAGCCCTATTTGAGTATTCCTTCATTTCTTTGAATGTATATTTTTCTTCACGGGAAGGATCACGATAATAAAGTGCAACCTTGTTTTTTCTTACACCTTCTGCATGGCGGTCAATCGCCTCATATGCGATGTTGACTTTGCCTGTTTCAGACCATGAGAAATTCTTTTCTACTTCCGTCCAGTCAAAATTTTCATATGCTTGATTATAGTCTTTTAAATTATAATCTCCTTTTATCACTGACAGCGTTTCCATCTTCATATATGCATCCTCCTTATGTACTTAATTTCTAATCTATTATATTATATAAAAGATTTTTTCACAATTTTTAAAATAGTTTTTCTTTACCTTTTCGCCTTCAAAGATTCCTTAATAGTAAGAAAGTTTTGTGAAAATACGATATACTTTTCGATTTCATGTATAATAATAAGAGATGATTAAACAATACGGTGGTGAAATTGTGATACATAAAAAAACCTATAATGCAAAAGAGTTAAAAACACCGAATGGTAATCTACTTATCGAAGGTCCCATTACTGGTGAAGCACTCGCAAGCTATGAATTTCACCAAGATCTTGTAGCATTTCGTCCTCCCATCCAACAGCAAAAAGCTTTAGTGGGGATTGCTGATCTACCTGAGGGGCGAATCATCGTAGCAAGGGATCGACACATGATTGTAGGTTATGTAACATTTCTTTATCCAGATCCATTAGAAAGATGGTCTGAAGGAAAGATGGAGAATTTGATTGAACTTGGGGCAATTGAAGTCATTCCAAAATTCCGAGGTTCAGGAGTTGGAAAGAACTTACTTACTGTATCAATGATGGACAATGCAATGGAAGATTACCTCATTATTACAACTGAATATTATTGGCATTGGGATTTAAAAGGCACTGGTCTTAATGTTTGGGAATACCGTAAAGTAATGGAAAAGATGATGAATGCGGGGGGACTTGTATGGTTTGCAACTGATGACCCCGAAATCAGTTCTCATCCAGCGAACTGTCTTATGGCTAGAATTGGGAAGAGAATTGAAAATGAAACAATACAACAATTTGACAGACTGCGTTTTATGAATCGATTTATGTACTAAAAATATTTTTATAGACTTACAAACTAGAATATCCTGTTAATTAAGAGGGGGATTCAAATGATAGTTGAGGAAATAATGAAAAAGAAAGTACATACCCTTGTACCTACTGATTCTATTGCAGCCGCTATTAAGCTAATTGATGAAGAGAAAATAAGACATATTCCGGTTGTAAATGAAAGCAATCAATTGGTAGGAATTATAAGTGATCGAGATATTCGTGATGCCAAACCTTCTATCCTTAATGAAAATGACCCGAAAGCAGCTCTTGAAAATCCTATTTCAAATATAATGAAGACTGAAATCATAACTGGACATCCTCTTGATTTTGTTGAGGAAATCTCAGCAATTTTTTATGAGCACCGTATCAGCTGTTTACCAATTGAAAAAGAAGGAAAATTAGTTGGGATTGTAACTGAAACTGACCTTCTACACACATTGGTACAATTAACTGGTGCACACCAACCTGGGTCTCAATTGGAAGTAAAGGTTTTAAATCGCACAGGGGTTCTTGCTGAAGTCGTCAATATTATTAAAAAATATAATGTCAATATTAGTAGTGTTTTAGTTTATCCGGATAAGGATTTGGATTTTAAAGTTTTAGTATTCCGCGTTCAAACAATGAATCCAACAGGGATTATTACTAATCTAAAAGAAGAAGGCTATACTGTTATGTGGCCTAATATTCCAGGATATCAGTCATGAGTAATGAGGCAGTCTTTGTATACTCTGATCAATTTTTAGCATACAGATTTAGTAATGAACACCCCTTTAACCAAACCCGGGTTAGGCTTACATATGAATTATTAAAAAGTATGAACGCAATAGATGAATCACAAATTATACCTCCACGATTGGCTACAGATGAGGAATTAGAACTATTTCATGACCCTAGTTATATTCAAGCAGTGAAACTTGCTGGTGAAGGAAAGCTCTCACAAGAGGTTGGCTTAAATTACGGATTAGGAACAGAGGATACTCCAATATTCACTGACATGCATACTGCGAGTGCCTTACTTGTCGGAGCCACTCTTACTGCGGTAGATCAGGTAATGACAGGGAAGGCAAACCGTGCACTTAATCTTGGCGGCGGCCTCCATCATGGCTTCCGAGGTAAAGCCTCAGGATTTTGTGTTTACAATGATAGTGCAGTTGCTATCAAATATATGCAAAAAAAATACAATGTAAAAGTATTATATGTTGATACAGATGCCCATCATGGTGATGGAGTTCAGTGGGCGTTCTATGACGATCCAAATGTTTGTACACTATCCATTCATGAAACTGGCCGTTATTTATTTCCCGGAACAGGAAATATTACAGAACGTGGGCAAGGCAGTGGCTACGGTTATTCATTTAATATTCCATTAGATGCCTTTACAGAGGACGAATCATGGATTAAAGCTTATACAACATCTTTTAAGGAAATCACCGATTTTTTTAAGCCCGATGTGATCTTCACACAAAACGGTGTTGATTCACATTACTATGACCCATTAACACATCTTTCAGCTACAATGAAAATATATCGGGAAATTCCAAAACTTGCCCACCATCTTGCCAATCAATATTGTAATGGAAAGTGGATTGCTGTCGGTGGTGGAGGTTATGATATTTGGCGTGTCGTACCAAGGGCATGGGCAATGATATGGCTTGAGATGACTGGTAAATCCTCAATCTCAGGAGCATTATCTCAAGATTGGATTTCGAAATGGCAACCAAAAGCACAGGTAACACTTCCTGCTATGTGGGATGATGAAGATAATATGTATAAACCAATCCCAAGAAAAGCAGAAATTGAAGAAAAAAATGAAATTACTGTATCAAAGGCTTTATATCCAATCAGGAACAATAAAAAAGACCTAAATAAAAACCATGGCACAATGAACTAAATGTGCCATGGCTTTTTTATTTTGTTGATTTTCTATATTCAATTCGATGTGGTAGAACAACAATATGGTCATCAACTTTTTCTTTATTCATATATTTAGTTAATAATCTCATTGCCACTGCGCCTATATCATACATTGGCTGAACAACAGAGGTTAACTGTGGACGTACCATTAATGCAAGTCTCGTATTATCAAAACCAATAATTTCAATATCGTCTGGTATCGAAATACCTTGATCCTGGGCACCGTGAATAACACCTAATGCCATTTCATCAGTTCCAACAAAAATCGCAGTTGGTTTTACATTTAATTCATTAATTTTTTCAAAGCCTTCTATACCTGAATCATATGTATAATCGCCTTCAATTACTAACTCTTCTTGGAAAGCTAAGCCAGCTGAGTGTAAAGCACGCTTATAACCAGCTAACTTCTTGTCACCATTAATTGGCTCATTCAAAGGACCACTAACAAATGCAATTTGTTTATGTCCTTTATTAATTAAGTCGTTAACCGCATCAAAGGCTGCTTGTTCACAATCAATCATTACAGAGGGAATCTTATTACTGTGTTCAACTGATGCTGCTAATACAATAGGTACAGGCGACTTCTCAAACTCTGCAACGTGTTCCTCAGTAATATTACCACCCATAAATACAATTCCATCTACTTGTTTTCCAAGCATTGTGTTTAATAAATGTAATTCCTTGTCTTTGTTTTGATCAGAATTACTTAAAATAATATTGTATTTATACATAGTTGCAATATCTTCAATTCCTCTTGCTAATTCTGAATAGAAGATACTTGAAATATCAGGTATTATAACTCCAACGGTTGTTGTTTTTTTACTAGCTAAACCACGCGCAACTGCATTAGGTCGATATCCTAATCGTTCAATTGTTTCTAATACTTTCTTTCTTGTAGTTGGTTTCACGTTAGGATTACCATTCACCACACGTGAAACAGTTGCCATTGAAACATTTGCTTCTCTGGCTACATCATAGATTGTCACGTTCATTGACAAAACACTCCTCATTACCAATTCATTTATCTATAGTATGTACAGACTTAACAAACATAATTGATGTCACGTCTAACTTATGTAAATTATCATACGATACTATAGTCTTTAGGGCAATCTCTTTGCCTATATTTATTCAAATTTTTGTATCTTTTCACAAAAAGTCCCCCCACATATTTGTAGGAGGAACTTTAAGGTTATTAAGCTTTGACTGTTTGCAATGCTTTTAATTCAGTAATCCAATGTTCAAATTGTTCAAAGTTCATTTGTTGAGCAGAGTCTGAAAGTGCTACTGCCGGATCTGGATGAACTTCAGCCATTACACCATCAGCACCAATCGCAAGAGCTGCTTTTGCACACGGCAATAATAAGTCACGTCGGCCAGTAGAGTGAGTAACATCAACAACTACAGGCAAATGGGTTTCTTGCTTTAAAATTGGCACAGCAGAGATATCTAATGTATTACGTGTTGCTCTTTCGTAAGTACGTATCCCTCTTTCACATAAGATAATTTGATCATTTCCTTGTGCCATAATATATTCAGCTGCATTTACGAACTCATCTAAAGTTGCAGCCAAGCCTCTTTTTAGTAATACTGGTTTCTTTACAGAACCGGCTGCTTTTAATAACTCAAAGTTTTGCATATTACGGGCACCAATTTGAATCACATCTAAATATTCTACAGCAGTTTCAATATCAGCTGGGTTTACGATTTCACTAATCACTGCCATATCAAATTCATCCGCAATACGTTTTAAGATTTTCAATCCCTCTAAACCAAGACCTTGGAAATCATATGGTGAAGTTCTTGGCTTATATGCCCCACCACGAAGAAGTTTTAAGCCATGGCTTTTTGCAACTTCAGCGACTGAAGCAACCTGCTCATAGCTTTCAACAGCGCATGGGCCAACGAAAAAGAATTGGTTTCCGTTACCAATTTTTTCACCTTTTATATTAACAATTGTATTTTCTGGCTTTTTCTTTCTTGAAACAAGTAGAGCTTTTCGGTGATCATCTTCTTGTAATTCAAGTCCAGCTTTGAAAATTTCTTTGAATATATGCTGAATCGTAGATGTTTCAAATGGGCCTTCATTATTATCTAAAATATTATTAAGCATGTTTCGCTCACGCACAGGATCATAACGATTAACCCCTTGAGGTTCTTTAACTTTACCAATCTCTTGTACTAATTTTCCCCGTTCACTAATTAATTGTAATAATTGAAGATTTATTTCTTCAATTCTTTCGCGTAACGTGTCTAATTCAGCTTTGCTCATCTCTCTCGTCCCTTCCCTTTCTTGTTTAAGCACTTAAACTTATCGCATTAAATTTGAAATTATGGTACATTTCTAGTAATTAGAATTTATTATAAACGAAATAAATTACAATGTCACTATATAACTTTAACAATTAAACGCTTTTAAGTATTAAAGAAATTATTGATTTTTTAAATGTGGGTGAAAAGAAATATGGAAGACAAAAGTACAATTTTTGCACTTGATATTGGAACCCGTTCTGTTGTAGGAATTATTTTAGAAAAGACAGATTCCATATATTCAATTAAAGATGTAATGATTAGAGAACATAAGAAGCGAGCAATGGTAGATGGGCAAATCCATGATGTTCTCGCAGTCTCTGATGTCATTCAGGAAATAAAAACGGGATTAGAAGAGAAGCATGGCAAACTATCAAAAGTGTCTGTAGCTGCTGCAGGCAGAGCGTTAAAAACAGAGAGATCAAAAAGCTCTATTGATATAACTGGAAAACCATTAATTCAAAAAGAAGATATCGTCCATTTAGAATTAACCGCCGTCCAGCAGGCTCAATTCAATCTTGCCGAAAAGTTTCAAATAGAGAAAAGCTATGATTATTATTGTGTTGGCTACTCCGTGATCCATTATTATTTGGATAATCAGGAAATTGGGAGTTTAATTGATCAAACTGGAAATATTGCCTCAGTTGAAATTATATCTACTTTCCTACCAAAAGTTGTCGTTGAATCTTTAATTTCAGCATTACAACGGGCAGATCTAGAAATGGGGGCATTGACACTTGAACCAATCGCTGCAATTAACGTTCTAATTCCACAATCAATGCGACGATTAAATGTAGCACTTGTTGATATTGGTGCAGGTACTTCAGACATTGCAATTACAGATGAAGGAACAGTAATCGCATATGGCATGGTTCCAGTAGCAGGTGACGAAATTACAGAAGCAATTAGTGACCAGTTATTGTTAGACTTCCCGTTGGCAGAGAAGGCCAAACGGGAGCTTTTAATAAATGAGCTCATTTCCATAACTGATATACTTGGCTTCGAGACAGAATTGCCGAGAATAGAAATAATTGAGCAAATTTCCCCTGCTATCGATAAACTTGCCATTTCAATCAGGGATGAAATTCTAGAATTAAATCAACAGAAGCCACCGAAGGCAGTTATGCTTATAGGAGGAGGTAGTTTGACACCAGAGCTTCCAAAGCGGCTTGCCTCATTATTAGGCTTACCAGATAATCGTGTCGCAATTAGAGGAATTGATGCAATCCAACAAGTACTAATTCCAGAGGATGTTCTAAAAGGACCCGAATTAGTTACACCAATTGGAATTGCGCTAGCATCTGACCAAACACCTGTACATTATGTCAGTGTTACGGTTAACAATCAAACCATACGATTATTTGATATGAAAATACTAACCGTTGGTGATTGCCTACTTGCTGCTGGCATTAAAATGAATAAACTTTATGGCAAACCTGGAATAGCAATGATTGTTACAGTTAACAATCAAAATATTACAATACCAGGTGAACATGGTCAGCCACCAACATTAATAAAAAATGGCATTCCTTGTTCATTGACGGATGAAATATATGGTGGAGATGATTTATTCGTTTCTAAAGGTGAAGATGGTACACAAGCAGCATTAAAAATTAAAGACTTGATTGATGAGATTCCTACTAAGTTGATTCGGTTAAATGGTCACTCTTATTATGTAAATGCAAGCATTTTGCAAAATAACGTTCATGTCGATGGCGAAAGCCCTGTACAAGATCATGACAACATCCAGTTTCATTATCCTAGTACAATTGAAAAAGCACTCGAAACCTTGAAACAGGCGAGTCTATTAAAAAAACTTTTACCATTTAAGGTACAGTTAAATAACAAAATGATAGAAGTAAAAGAGTTTTCTAGAAGGTTTTATAAAAACGGGAAGGAAATTCCACTTTCAACTCCTTTTGCTCATAACGACCATTTTGAAATTAAAAACGGGGAGGAACCTTCCGTTAAAAGATTTGCGGAGATTCAAAAAATTACATTACAACAAACCATTCCTGTCTTTTTTGATCAAGAAAAAATAACATTAAGTAAGCCATTACATGAATTTGTTCGTAATGGGTCTATATTATCTGAAGATGATTTTATTAATGAAGCTGATCATTTGCAATTAGTAAAAAAAGAGGTAGATCCTTTTATCTTCCAAGATCTCTTTAGATTTATTGATATACAACCACCGTCAAGCTCAGCCGGACGATTTGCATTATTAAAAAACAATGAAGAATGCACTTTTCATGATCCAATTGCGCCAGGGGATCATCTAAATATTATCTGGCCTGACAACTCGTAAAATAAAAAAATGAGTCCATGGGATAAATTCCATGGACTTTACTATATGATTATGAAGTTGCTTCATTCAAACTTTTTCGGGTTATTTTCCAATGTGACACATTCCATGTCACAATACCTTGATCAAATAAGAGGGCTTGTGGTGATTCATGCCTAATATTGAATGTTTCAGCTATATAGTTTGACAGAGGTCTTGCATCCTGTACGAATAAATAAAATGTTGGAATACCTTTATTCTCAGATACAAATGCTTCATATTCATTAAATGCCGCTTTGCTGATTGGACAAGTTGTACTGTGTTTGATCAGTAAAAACTTTTGTTTTGTTTTCAGAATGTCAGTAAATTCCTCTACAGAATCAATTTTTTTCATTTTTTAATTACCTCCCCAAAATAAAATACATGACGAGTATAGATTAGCACTCTGCCATGTATTTCACAAATTATTGATTTAAGCCACTTTCAGCATCTGTTAATGCCTTCTGAGCCTCTGCTAATTTCGCTTGAAAGAGCTGTTCATTTGAAGTATTTGAGGATACAGTTTCACTTTGTTCATTAGGCTGCTGTACTACCTCATCATTTTTCTTAGCTCCTCCCCCCTTGACCTTACTAATGATCTGATTGGATTGCTCAGAAATAGTTTTAGAGAGGGAATTTGTTTTTTCCTTCACAACGGATGCTTGACTAGTTAACTTTTGACGTATTTCCTGCCCATTTTTAGGAGTTAGAAATAATGCAGTAGCAGCTCCTACGACACTACCCACAATTGTACCAATAATAAAAGTTTTACCTCCATTACCTTTAGCCATTGTTATTCTCCTTTCATGATTAAAGATTTAAATTGAAGTATCCTCTTTCGAATCAAGGGAAGTTTTTCTTTTCTTATCCTTCCATTTATCCCAGATATCTATTACTACATTACCCCATTGGATCACCTGTGAAACTTTTTCTTGATTTTTTTCAATATCACTAGCAACTTTGTCTGTAACTGTGTGGACAGATTTATTAAACCTTTGTATAGATGTCCCTACATCTTTCACAGCATCAACAACTGAATTCAAGCTTTCAGACTTTCTTTGAATATCTTCTGCAAGTTCATTTGTTTTATGTAGTAAAATTGTCGTTTCACTTGTGATGCCTTCCATTTGTTTTTCTAATCCTGCCATTGTTCCAGCGACATTATCTAATGTTTTTTGTAGAGATTTTAATGTTTTTGATAAATAAATAACTAGTATCAAAAAGGCTATTGCAATAACTGCTGCACTTAAATAAAGAATTATTATCATGTTGTAGCTCCTCCTGTTTCCTTCATGCCCTATTTTGTTTACATTTAATCATTACCGCTTCATTATATCATTTTCGACATAATTCACTCAATTCCTGTAATATTAGCATTAAATTAAACTTTTTTTCTTTATTTCGGTTACAATAAAATTTGTACATATAAAAAATATTGGAGGCACTTTCATGAAAGATCCACGAATTGAAACATTAGCTCGAAATTTAATTAATTATTCTGTCCGCCTACAAAAGGGAGAAAAAGTATTAATTGAAAACTTTGGTCTTCAACGTGAACTTGTTACTGCACTAGTTAATGAAGCCTATAAAGCTGGGGGCTACCCATTTGTATTATTAAAAGATCATCAAGTAGACCGAGCATTGCTTCTGGGTGCCCAGGAAGAACAATTTGACATGATAGCTGATTTTGAGGCAAATGTCATGAGTAAAATGGATGCTTATATTGGTTTACGTTCTGGTAATAACATTAATGAACATGCTGATGTTCCTGATGAGAAGATGAAGATTGAAGGCAATACAATTGGCAAAAAGGTTCACCGTGAAATCCGTGTACCAAAAACAAAATGGGTTGTATTACGGTACCCGACATCATCAATGGCACAGCTCGCTAAAATGAGCACAGAGGCATTTGAAGATTTTTATTTCGATGTATGTAATCTGGATTACGGTAAAATGAGTAAGGCAATGGATGCCCTTGTAGAGCTTATGAACAAGACGGATAAAGTACGATTAACAGGCGAAGGTACAGATCTATCCTTCTCCATTAAAGGTATTAAAGCAATTAAATGTGCAGGGGAAATGAATATACCTGATGGTGAAGTATACACCGCACCTGTTCGTGACTCCATTAATGGAACACTAGCTTATAATACACCTTCTCCATATCAAGGATTTACATTTGAAAATGTAAAGCTCACTTTTAAAGATGGTAAAATTATTGACGCAACTGCAAATAATACAGAGCGTATTAATAAAATTCTTGATACAGATGAAGGAGCACGTTATATCGGGGAATTTGCGATTGGAGTAAATCCTTATATTCAACACCCGATGCAAGACATCCTGTTTGATGAAAAAATCGATGGCAGTTTCCATTTTACACCTGGACAATGCTATGATGATGCATATAACGGCAATCAATCAAATATTCACTGGGATATGGTTATGATTCAACGACCTGAATACGGTGGTGGGGAAATTTATTTTGATGATGTATTAATTCGTAAAGATGGATTATTTGTCATACCTGAGCTAGAAGGACTAAATCCTAACAACTTAAAATAATTTTAAAAGGGACTATGCAGTTTTTGCATAGCCCCTTCTATTTAGGCTTGTTTTAACTATTATAAGCATTTTTCATAGGCTTCCTGGAATTTTTGAATATCTCCAGCACCCATAAAGATTAATACACCATTATCATGCTTCTTAAGTACAGAAGTATTCTCTTCATTAATTAATTCTGCATTTTCTATTCTTGACTTTAAGTCATGAATAGAAAGCTCACCTTTGTTTTCACGTGCCGAACCAAATATATCACAAAGATATACATGATCTGCTTTTCCTAAACTTGAAGCAAATTCATCCAAAAATGTTTGAGTTCTCGTGAATGTATGCGGCTGAAAGACTGCAATAATTTCACGATCAGGATATTTCTGATGTGCAGCTTCAATCGTTGCATTAATTTCAGTTGGGTGATGTGCATAATCATCAATTAAAATTTGGTTTGCGATTTTCTTTTCGGAAAATCTTCTTTTTACGCCTTGAAATGTTTCCAGACGTTCTTGAATAATGGATACATCAATATTTTCATAATGGCATAATGCGATAACTGCAAGTGCATTTAAAATATTATGATCACCATATCCATGAATTGAAAACGATGCAAAGAAAGTATTTCTTACAAATACATCAAATTCAGTTCCTGTTGTGCTTTTTTTAATATTACGTGCTTGAAAATCATTTTCCTCGGCAAATCCATAATAGAGAACAGGAACTTTTGCTTGAATACTTTGAAGATGTTCATCATCACCACAAGCAATTATACCTTTTTTTACTTGTAATGCCATTTCCTGAAAGGCATTAAATACGTCATCAACATTTGCAAAATAATCCGGGTGGTCAAAATCAATATTTGTCATAATCGCATAGTCAGGATGATAGCTTAAAAAATGGCGTCGATATTCACATGCTTCAAATACAAAGTATTTATTATTCTCTGACCCTTTTCCAGAACCATCACCAATCAAATATGAAGTAGGTTCAGCTCCCTGCATAACGTGTGCAAGTAATCCTGTTGTTGATGTTTTCCCATGAGATCCTGTAATCGCAACACTAGTATATTTCTCCATAAAATCACCTAAAAAACGATGATAACGAATGACGGGTAAACCCAATCGTGCTGCTTCTGCAATTTCTTCATGAGTATCAGGGTAGGCATTCCCGGCAATCACAGTTAAACCTTCACGAATGTTTTCTTTACTAAAGGGCAAGAGGGAGATTCCTCTCTCTTCTAAGGGCTTTTGTGTAAAAAATCGTTTTTCATAATCTGACCCTTGAACTTCATAGTTCATATCGTGAAGCACCTGTGCCAAAGAACTCATGCCAGTGCCTTTAATGCCAACAAAGTGGTAAACTGTCATATAAAGAACCTCCAACAATCGTCTATCTGTAAGACAGTATATGAAGTTCATCTAGTTTTGCTAATTGAACTCATTAATGGATGGATGACTACGATAGCTAATAAATAATATTATTATTATGTATATACATTCATCTCACATTTTTTCATTATACCATTAAATAAATGTGAAAACCACGAAAATTGATTGTTAGGAAATCAGCCCTATAGTTTTATGATGCACAAAAAAACTGATAGTATGTTACCTACCAGTTTCAATTCCCTTACTTATTCTACTTTTTCTAATCGTGGATTTGGACGATATTTCCGACCTGCTTTTGCTTCTGGCTCACCATTTAAAAGAACATTGTCTCCTGTAAAACCAATATTTATTTTTAATAAACTACTACCTACACCATATAAATCAACGGGAACATTTTGTTTCTCAAACTCCGATATTCTTTCTTCATTAAAACCACCGGTTACAACTATTTTCACATGATTATAGCCTTCATTGTCTAACGCTTCTCGTAATGCAAAAACTAATTTTGGATTCACACCACGGGGATCAAATGTACCAAGTAGTTCTTGATGGCGTAGAAAATATTGATCAATCATCGTACGGGATGTATCGATTCGAACAGCTTTAAGAGTAGGACCAAATTCTCTTGCAACCTTTAAAGCATCTGTAATGCAATCATTATTATAATCAACCAAGACCATTAATTCATCATTTGGAAATTTAGCATGATATGCTTTCGTTGCAGCGACAATATCCCCATCGAACAACTGAATAAGCGCATGGGGCATTGTTCCCATTCCCTCTTTCCCCCACCATTCATTCATTGCATGTGTAGCTTGAGCAGAAGAGCCGCCAATGAAAGCAGCATATCCGTCACCAGATTGTTGAGTGAAATGATCATCTCGATCGCCCATGAAGATGACAGGCTTTTGAATACCAGACAAGCCAGCAGCTTTTACGACATTATATACATTTGTTGCGACAGATGTTCGTCTTGAAAGAATCCCATCGATTAAACCTTCTAAATATCCAAAGCTTTGATATGCTCCTGAAACAGTCAATACGGTCTCAAATGGGCTAATTTTATCTCCATCTTTTAATGAATGGATTTCAAGCTTTTCAGGTTCTTCTGCAAATTCCTTAATAAGTGCAATTACCTCATCAGTCCCACATAATACTGCATGTTCTTTTTGAAAAAATTGCATCGTTACATTTGTATTCGGTCTAAATTCTTTTACAATTTCCCTTGTTTTTAAAAAATATACAGCTGAAAACCAGCCTTCTTTTATTCTTTCATCAAATTTAAACGTAGTATTTGTTAATCTTTTTATTTTTCCTTGCATTTTTAATTCTAGTTCTTTCATCTGACAAACTCCTTTTAAACATGGAAACCTAGCGTCCCAAATCCTTAGATCTAATCTTCTTGAATATTTGCTAAATCTTCTTCAGTAATGAGAACCTCTCGCGGCTTACTTCCTCGTGATTCCGAAATAATTCCTTGATCCTCCATCATATCAATCAATCTTGCAGCTCTGTTATAACCAATGCGAAACCGTCTTTGTATACTAGATGTTGATGCTCCACCATGATCTAAAACAAATTCACATGCCTCATGGAAAAGTTCATCCTCATCATTTGAAATACTTGCCTTTTTAATAAGCTCCTCCTGTTCAAACATATACGAAGGCTTCATTTCACTCTTCACAAATTCAACAACCTGTTCTATTTCATCGTCGGAGACAAAATTACCTTGAACACGGATTGGTTTTGAAGAACCATTTTCTAGGAAAAGCATATCCCCTTTTCCAAGTAATTTATCCGCTCCATTTGTGTCTATTATTGTTCGAGAATCAACTTGTGATGAAACCGAAAATGCGATTCTTGTTGGGATATTTGCTTTAATCAATCCAGTAATAACATCAACAGAAGGTCTCTGAGTTGCTAAGATTAAATGGATCCCACAGGCCCTTGCCTTTTGTGCGATTCGGCAAATAGCTTCTTCAACATCTCCTGGTGCAACCATCATCAAATCTGCAAGCTCATCTATAATGATGACTAAATATGGCAATTCTCCACTCTTTTCGTCATACTTTTTCACCATTTCATTATATCTACCAATATCTCGCACCCCTGAATGCGCAAATAATTCATATCGCCTTTCCATTTCCTCAACCGCCCATTTAAGTGCAGCAGTTGCGGCCTTCACATCAGTAATAACTGGGCTAACAAGGTGTGGGATATGATTATATGGTGCGAGCTCTACCATTTTAGGGTCTATTAATAATAGCTTTACTTGATGTGGTGCTGATTTATATAACAAGCTCACCAACATTGCATTAATGCACACACTCTTACCGGAACCCGTTGCTCCTGCAATCAATCCGTGTGGCATCTTCTGCAAATCCGTTACAATTGGTTTCCCTGAAATATCAAGTCCTAAAGCAACAGTAAGCGGTGATTTATTCATTGCAAATTCATTGCTTTGTATAATTTCCTTTAATAGCACTGGTTTGCTCGTCTTATTTGGGACTTCAATTCCAATTGTGTTCTTTCCTGGTATTGGTGCCTCAATTCGAATATCCTTTGCTGCTAAGCTTAATTTTATATCATCTGAAAGATTGGTAATTTTGTTTACTTTGACGCCTGGTTCTGGATGGACTTCAAATCTCGTAACTGCCGGACCTTGAGTCACATTCACAACTTTAGCACGAACTTTAAAATTACGTAATGTTTCATCTAAAATATTTCTTTGCTGTTCAAGCCATTGGTTATCACCTATTTGCTCAATAGGTGGTGAATGAAGAACATCCAGTTTTGGAAAATGATAGTTGAGAATTTCAGTCTCTTCTTTTTCTATCGTTAGAGGAACAGGTTCCCGTTTTATTGACTCACTCTTTTTTAACTTGTCCCTATCCTGTTTAAGCATCATAACATTGAAAGGAACATGAGGAGTTTTTCGAGCTTGCACCTCTGGTTCTGGGTCTGGTTCTAGTTCTGGTTCTTCTATGTCTAAATCTTCATCCACTTCGTTTTGCAGTTCTTCTTGCTGCTGTTCTATTTCAGGTTCTTCCTTTAACTCTTTCAAGATATCTGTAATATTAATGGAATGATCTTGCTCTAGTGGTTCTAATGATTCGTCTTCTTCAATCCTTTCCACTTGTTCCAGTGGCTGCTGGAAATACTCTTGTTTTATTTGTTGATTATCTACTAGATTAATAGATGCAGCCACTTCCTCTTGACTAACAATAGGCATATGTTCCTGTTTGTTCTCGATACTAGTAGGTGGGTCGAGCTCAAATTCAATAACTTCCTTTGATTTTGGCTTTCCATATCCATAGACTGCCGAAGGGATATCTGTCGGCCTGAATGGTTGTTTTATCGATTTATTACTATTTGTATCGGTTCTATTTTCTTTTTTTCTAGACGGATTTGAAACTTTTGGCCTATTTGAGGCATTTGTTTTTTTCGAATGAGTATCCGGAATTAATGGAAAACGAAAATTTCCCTTCGGATAATCATATGTTACCTTTGCTTCAATGTGTTTTTGCTGTGGCTTGTATTCACTTTCTTTTTGTTCAATTTCTTCTTCATCAGTCAAATTTAATAATTGTAGTAATCTTTTCATCCAATTCACATTTATCACTCTTCCATTTTGCAATACTCTTTGTTTATTTTATCAATAAATGAATAAGTGGCAAAGGCAAAAAAAGCCACTAGTTCTACTAGCGACCTTTGAGAGCCTTCAACTATTCCCTTGAACGGTTTTTTCCAAGAATAAAGATTGGTTCAAGTTCATTGTCTTCATAGAGAAAAGATAGAGCAGTTATCGGTACTCTTCCTGATGTAAAAAAGCTCATTGTCATTTGGGCAAGAATATCATAGCCTGTTTCATTTTGAATATCAGCGATGATGAGTACATCCTGATGCGGTACAGCAACTGTCATTGCACCTGTTATTTTTTGATTCATCTTTTGTAAAAATGATTCATTTAATATTCTGCTTGCATCATAACCATCATTTGTATTGATAAAATAAAAAATATTACCCGCTACAGTATCTTCTTTATATGAGATATTTAAAGAACGAATATTAAACTTAGCTATTTCCCGAATTTGGTCAGGCTGCCATTTTTCTTTATCAAGTAGTCCTTCATCAATCAAACGATAGGTTGTACCTAAATCTAATGCATAATAAATTCGAGTTTCTGCAGTATGCTCATCATATAATAGCTTTTTACCATCACTGGCTTCTGTAGGAAATGATGTTGATCGGATGACAGGAAAAATATTCTTCTCCTTACCTGATAGCTCCTGTGGTTTGTTCATTACGGTTAAGGATTCCTCAATATAGTAAATCACTTCATCCACACTCTTACTTCCTTCGGCCTCATACTTTGCGACAATACCAGGAAGTAATATTGTAATGCCTTTTTTTGTTGATTTATCTTCAACTCGTAATGTATCCTTTTCCCGATCAAATGTGAATTGCCAATCAGATCGCGATAATTTATCTTCGATTATTTTTTTTAATTTCTTTGAATCCATACCTCGTTTCCTCTTTTCAAAATATTGTAGCTACTCAATTAGAGAGGCTATTAATGAATTCCTCAATTTCCTCTTTTGTTTTACGATCCTTACTAACAAAACGACCTAACTCAACCTCATTTTCATATGCAACAAAGCTTGGAATACCGAAAATATTTAATGAAACACATA
This sequence comes from Fredinandcohnia quinoae, assembly GCF_022427965.1. GTDB lineage: Bacteria > Bacillota > Bacilli > Bacillales > Bacillaceae_L > Ferdinandcohnia > Ferdinandcohnia quinoae. The sequence goes on from NZ_JAKTTI010000010.1 coordinate 20,264, forward strand.
AATCAATAAATTCATCACGATCAACATAATAAAAAGTATATTGTGAATATGCCTTCTCAATTTCAGGAAGCACTGGTTCAATTACTCGGCAATCAGGGCACCAATCCGCTGAAAACATAAAGATACTTTTCCCAGATTTTATAATTTCATTATATTGTTCAATACTTTCTAACTTTTTCATGAGAAAACCTCCATCTTGAATAGTGAACATTTGTTATTATTATGATATATATTATCTTTAAAAACAAATAAAAGCCCTCAGTATGAACTGAGGGCTTGTCGACTAATATTTTACTGAGGATACGACCTTCATCATTTCTGTGGCATTTTCTGTAATGTCGCTTACCTTTGTTTCTGTTGTCATTTTGACTCCACCGATTCCTACCGATAACAGGTAGAGTTTATCATCTATTTCATAGGCCTTAACATAGCCAAAACGATCCTTATCTTTGAATGTTTTATCAATTTCAAACTTCGAATCCTTAGATTGGATTGATTGATACATAGCATCGCTTGCTTTGCCTTCATTTGGATTGACAAATAGGATAAATATTTGGTCTCCTTTTTTAAAAATAAGGTTATTATCTCCTTTTTTATCGATTTTCATATCCTTTGGAAGGTAATATGCGATATCTTCATACTCATTATTTGTTTTATTTGGTTCAGCTTTAAAAGTTTGTTCAACAGCTTTGTTCGTTTCTTTAGCCTCATCCTCAATTGAAGAACAGCCTACCAATAGCGCCATTAATATAAAGAAGCCAACAATAAGGATCTTCCCATTTTTCATTTTTTTCTCTCTCACCCTTTACAATTTAAAATATCTATTATTAATAATAACCTTTTATTTTCCTTATCATCAATACTTATCTACTATTTTCATTCAAAAACCTATTTAAGGGGATTCCTACCAATTATTCATTCGATAGGTATATTGACCTACTAATAGCTTTACTACATGTGTAAACATATCTGTTCGGTTGACATAGCCATTTGTGAAAATTCCAATGGCTCCTTCTTTTGAACGGACATCTTTTTGTTTCGTGTATTCCTCCATCACTTCACTTAGTTCTTTTCCCGCTCTTACTCCATTGGCTACTTCTTCTGGAAGTAAAATTCTCGCCCCTCCAGCAATAATTGGCGGCTTGTCCCCATCTACTATGGCGCCCCAATTACATAAAAATAATCCATGATCTGAAGAAAAGACTCCACCCTCCAAACCAATTCCAATATCTGTATTTTCCTTTTCTAATGAATTTCTTGCTCGATTAATGGCACCCTGAATTGTTTCTTTATCTGTTAATGGTTGTGCAGAGACGCCAGATGGTACTGATGTTTCAATGAAGTGAGCATCGATTCCTTGAAACCCTAGTTTAATTGCAGCTACCTTAGTCGGATTTTTTGTACCGATTGCGATGTTTAACATATCATACACCTCTTATTAATATACAAACAAATGGGGCCATATCGATAAGGCCCCTTATTTAATCAATTATGCCTTGGCGTATTTGCGCTGTCGTAGGCTTTAAGCCCACACGACGTGGGTCACTCAGACGTTGCCACAGGATGTGGCGTTCTTAGTCTGAGTTCCTTAACTTCAGTCGGGGTTTGAACCCTTACTGAATAAAGTTAACTATTTTTTCGAATAGCATCCACTGTTGCACGATCTGATGCTTTTACAAGTGTCACAAGTAATTCTTTCGCTGCCGCATAGTCATCAACATGGATTATTGATGCATGTGTATGAATATATCTTGAGCAAATACCTATTACTGCTGATGGTACTCCTTCGTTCGAAATATGGACTTGGCCCGCATCTGTTCCACCTTGGGAAACAAAATATTGATATGGAATCTTATTTGATTCAGCAGTATCCAATACAAACTCTCTCATTCCACGGTGAGTTACCATTGAACGGTCATAAATGCGCAACAGTGCTCCTTGACCAAGCTTACCGAATGAATTTTTATCACCAGTCATGTCATTAGCAGGACTTGCATCTAAGGCATAAAAGATATCAGGGTTAATCATTGTAGATGCAGTTTGTGCTCCTCTTAAACCTACTTCTTCCTGCACAGTAGCCCCTGAGTACAATGTGTTAGGAAGTTTAATATCTTTTACTTCTTTAAGCAATTCAACAGCTAGTCCACAACCGTATCGGTTATCCCATGCTTTTGCTAATATTTTCTTCGGATTTGCCATTGGAGTAAATGGACAAATCGGTAAAATTTGTTGACCAGGCTTTATGCCTACTCGAATTGCATCCTCACGATCATCTGCACCAATATCGATCATCATATTTTTTATATCCATCGGCTTTTTACGTTGATCTTCTTCAAGTAAATGTGGAGGGATCGAACCAATTACACCTACAATTGGACCATTTTCAGTTATGATTTGTACACGTTGCGCCAATAACACTTGGCTCCACCAACCACCAAGGGTTTGGAATCGAAGCATCCCATTATCAGTTATAGAGGTAACCATAAAACCAACTTCGTCCATATGACCAGCAACCATTACAGTAGGACCATTGGCATCCCCACGTTTCACACCGAAAATACTACCTAAACCATCCTGAACAACTTCATCTGAGTATTTCTCAAGCTCCGAACGCATGAACTTTCTTACTTGATGTTCATTACCAGGTGCACCAGGCAGCTCTGTTAACGTTTTAAAAAGCTCTAATGTTTCTTGTTTCATTGTTATTTCTCCCTTCGGATATGCAAGATACGTAAAACTATTATGTAATAATAATAATAATAATATTTAGTATATCGAAATTTCTGTCAGCTTTCCATACTTTACTGTGCGAAGAAACAAAAATTTATGTATACTTATCTTATGAAGTTGAGGAGGGATTGCGGTGAGCTGGAAAAAGTTCATTCTCGGTGTTGGTGTCGGTTTTGCTGGAGCACTTATTGTAAAGGAAGCATTAAAACAATATGAAATTTCAGGTGAAAAAGCCCTAAAACTAGTCAAAGAAGAATTTAAAAAGAATGGTCCAATTGATGGCTCATGGATCCAAATGGAACCAGAAAGTTACATAAAATCAGAAATCTTGTACAAAGTATATAAAGGCGGAATTTCACGTACAGTTGATATGCAAGACCAACATTATGAATTCATTGTAGATGCCAAGACAGGAACTATTTTAGAAGTGTCACCTCTTTAAGAGATGACGCTTCTTTACTTTATTTTCTACTCTCTGACCCTTTTGACAGATTCAATGATTTCCCCATTATTATCCCACTTAATTGCACGATAATGTGCATCATGGTAAAAGCTATACCAAGCATGGTTATCCATACCAGTTTTCATCCACTTTTGCTTTTGCTCAATCGAAGTCATTGGATAATCATCATATGCCATCACCCATAGTACATTTTGATGAGCGTGGGTCGGCATAATATCTGCCATATGGATTAAGAGTTCACCTTGATTTTCAATCGTGATAATCGAGTGACCATCACTATGACCACCGGTATGAAACATTTTAATTCCATCGATAATCTCCTGTTCACCGTGAAAAGTACGGACCTGACTCTGAATGGCTTCCCAATTTTCTTTCCAGTACGTATTACGTGATCTGATATTAGGATTTTTCATTTCTTCCCATTCAACATCAGATGTATAAATGATAGCGTTATCAAAAGTCGATATAAGCCTATCATTCTCCCATTTCGTTAGTCCACATGCATGATCATAATGCATATGAGTCATTAACACAATATCAATATCACTAGATGAAAGGCCCAGTTCTTGTAAAGATTGCTCTACAGATGATTCCTCAAGAACACCCATATTTCTTTTCATTTTTTCAGACATTTTATCATTTCCAATACCTGATTCAATAAGAATATATTTATCACCTACTGATAGTAGTATCGGATCTGTACGTAATTCAATTTGATTTTTATCATTGACTGGATATTTTCTAGTCCAAAGTGGTTTTGGAACAACTCCAAACATAGCACCACCATCTAAATATGTAATACCACCACTAAGCCATGTTAATGTAATATCTCCAATCTTTAGTTTCTCCATTTCATCCCCACCTTTTTCAAATATACATGTCCATTCTAACATTTCTGTGAATTTTTAAAAATATGGTTCTGTTAAATCTAATTTTTGATTATTACGCTCATCCAAAAACAAAGAAAACCCATGAACATTATAGTCATGGGTCTATTATTCATTTCATATTTTGATATTTAACTTCGGAACGGTATATTGGATGGCCCATTTTTGAAAATTTTTCTTCATACTCAGTCATGATATTTCCTTCGAAATCACTATTATGGAGATCAAGACTCACATTTGTTAAAAGAAGGCCATATTCTGAAAAACTTCGTAAAGAATATTCAAATAAACTACGATTATCGGTCTTAAAATGAATTTCTCCACCATCTACAAGTATTCTTTCATACCTAGCTAAAAAGGTTTTATAGGTTAATCTTCTTTTTTCATGTCTCGTTTTAGGCCAAGGGTCAGAAAAATTAAGATAGATTTGATCTACATCACCTTTGGCAAAGCAATCTTCAAGATTTTCCGCATTAAAATTGATTAATTTTAAATTAGTTACCTCTGCTTCAATTAATCGGTCTAATGCCGCCACAATCACTCTTTCAGATAATTCAATCCCAATATAATTAATTGATGGATTTGCTTTTGCCATTTCGGTAATAAAGCGACCTTTACCAGTTCCAACCTCTATATGAATCGGGTTATCATTCCCAAAAGCTTTTTTCCAATTACCTTTATATTCAATTGGATTTCCAACAACAAATTGTGGATATGCAGCTAATTTATCTTTAGCCCAAGGCTTATGCCTCATGCGCATGTTATAACCTCATTTCTTATGATAATGCATGAAAAAAGATCGACTGTATCAGCGATCAATTTTCACTTGAATAAAATTGTATGATATATGGAAATTTAGTATATATGACCATTACAAAAAGGAAGTGCAGCCATGCCAATTAATCATACACATCAAATTGACATTTTGAAGGACATTTTATCCAATCACCAACTCGATTGCTGTGGTACTGTGGCAGAGTGTGAACAATTAGAACGCTTAATACAATCATTATTAGTTAATCCCAATATTGAACAAAGTGTAAAAGATGTTCTGACAGACGTTTATACGTATAGTCAAACAGGTAAGTATACACAGCAACTTGAAAACCATATTACGTCCCATCAAAATCAATTGTCAAATTGGATTTCAGATATTGATCAATTATCTTAATAATTGGTTTAAATAATGAGTCCAGTGCTTTACTTCTTTTTCCTTATTTTTTGATTTATACCAAATTATTGAATGAACAGTTTGTGCAATCACATACCAATTCATTCTAAGTAAAAGCTGTTCTGATAACGTTATGCCATATAGACTGAGCCAAGATGGCCAGTCTTCTTTCTTTATATACCAGTGCAGAAGCATGCCTAAGTCCATTGCTGGGTCTGCAATCATCGCACCGTCCCAATCGATTAAATATAGCTTGTCTACATCAGTTAATAACCAATTATTATGATTCACATCTGAATGACATACAACATGTGAATCATATTGAACATTCATTTCTTCTTTTTCAAGAAAATCAAGTGCCTTTTTAATAATATGGCTTTGTCTTAATTCCTTATCAATCATAAGTGAATTAAGAATTTCACTTAAAATATCCTTTGGTAAAATAGCCTTTTTTCCTAGTCTTTTCAACATATCTAATAATTCCGCAGAATGATGAATCTTCTTTAATAGTCCTGCCACATTTTGCCCGTACATTTCAACTGGTTCTAGTTCACGACCACTTAGCCAATGTTGTGCGGTTATCACATCTCCATTTTCAAGACGTTTTGTCCAAATTAACTTTGGAACAATTCCCTCGGCAGATAGGACCGCCAGAAATGGTGATGAGTTTCTTTTTAAAAATAATTTTCTACCATTATGATGAGCGAAATATGCATCCCCAGTTGCACCTCCTGCAGGAGAGATTTCCCACTCACTTCCTAATACATATTCCAACCAGTTCACCTTCAATATAAACACAACATTTCCCTATATTTAATAGTTGATTTCATTCAAGGATTCAATAATCCTTGCGAACAACTCCTACATTAAAAATAAAAAAGACAACTATTGGGAAATAGTAAAAATTCAATAGTTATCATTTATATATTTTAGCGATTTTTTACATTTAAAGTCAAGAAAAAGTGACATTTTAGGTAAGTAAAATTATTATTTTTTAGTTAAAAGGTACTAATTACTATTTCTTTACTAAAAATGACATTTTTTTATGTTCAGCAGATACTTTGAGTGGTACTTTCCCGATTAATTCCCCATCTGCATGTACTAGCATCTTCTGCTTCGAATCTATTAAAATATTTGTGCCTTTTTCCTGGATTACTTCTTTGAATTTTGTATGCTTACCAAAAAAGACACTTCCAAATACAAGTAAAAGCTTAAAACGAGACAAATTATGAACGATCGTAACATCAAATTGGCCATCCTTTGTACTAGCAGTTGGTGCAATTTTCATTCCACCACCATAGTATTTTTGATTGGAAATCGTTATAAACCAAACATTTTGATATGTACTGGTTTTTCCATCAATTGAAACCGTGATTTCAGATCTTTCATAAGTAAATAAAGTACGGACGACTGCTCCAACATAAGCAAGTGAGCCTAATCTGACTTTATTTAAGTATTTTTTCATTTTAGATTCATTTGTTAGTTTTGCTACTGCTGCATCAAAGCCAGCCCCGAGACTACTTACAAAATAATGTGGTTTCGAAAGCCCACTTACTTTAAATTTTCCTATATCATGAAGGACTCCATTTTTATGTTTGTTTTTAAGAATGAAAGATAAGGCTACTTGTGGTGATTTAGGGATGGAGAAGCCTCGTGAGAAATCATTGCCTGATCCGGCTGGAATATAACCTATTTTTATCGAAGGAAACTCTACCAATCCATTAACAACCTCATGTATTGTACCATCCCCTCCAACCGCAATAATCGCATCTATTTTCTCATCAAACATCGTTGCAATTTGTTTCGAAATCTCCTGTGCATGCTTCGGATATTTTGTGAAAAATGACCGATAATTGACATTTTGATTATCCAACTCATCTTTTAATTTATTCCACAATTTTATACATCTACCATTACCGGCTTTTATATTTACAATGAAAAATAGTTTTTTCATAGAATCAACCTTCTACACTATGACATATTCTTTTATAGTATTTTAATTATACGATTTTGACAATATATTTCCGAATACTTAAAACGCAAAAAGAAGCAATACTTTCATTGCTTCTCTTAGTCCATACGACGTACATATGTTGTCTGACAATATTGTAATAAGGAATTCGCTGCTTTTAGCTGCATATGCTTTAATGGTGTTGAAAGGTTTCTCATCGATGTAAACCACTGTTCATAGTTTCTTTTTTCAACTAATTCGATATCATATGGTACCAGTGGATAATCAAAATAACCTGTCCGATTAAGCACAACCTTATGTACCGGCATTTCAACTTCATAGAGGGCATAAAGCTTCCTCACAATTCTTTCCATCCGATTCAATCCAATTAGTGGCGATAATTGTTTTCTTTCTGTTATCCCATTTCGTTCAGTCCAAAAACGTTCATTAGACCCGATGAATACACTATTCTTTTTTCCTTCAAGAAGCGTGATACACCATGTTGCTACTGGGCTAATTAAAATGATGTCTACTTCGATTGGTGCTTTTTTTAATAGAAAAATGGGTTTATATAGGACTAGATAAGTATCTGGAAATCGTTGGAGAAAATACTTCAAATCATCATCATAATAAAATCCTCGATCAACGAATGATTTTTCTCTAACCGTTGAACTGGCCCATTTCATTTGAAACTTAAAAATATGATCTAGAAAGGATTGTTTAACTTCATCTAATGTCGATAATTCATGTGTATAAACAAATGAAAAGTCGGTGTCATCTTGGACAGTTAAACCTTCTCTCTTCACTTCAAATCCAGTGTTTTCCTTGCTTTTTTTTAATCGTTTGAAGGGGCGAAAAATAGAAGGTTTCTCCTCCTCAACCTTTTCCTCTTCTTCAGAGGGAGCTGTTCCTAAAGTATGGAGTTCACCTTCATCCCAAGCATTTTTCACTTTTTCCCATTGTTGTTTTTTTAAACGGATAAATTGCCCAGGGTACCGATATGTGTCAATTTCATATCTAGATATATAGTCCTGTAGCTTAATTAATTGTCCCAACTAATAACTCCACCTTTAACTTAATAAAACTAACGAACATACTTTACAAACAGCACTATACTTTGTTGTTGATTTCCGCTACAGCCACTCGCTTTCCGCGGGCGGTCCGGGAGCCTCCTCGTCGCTATGCTCCTGTGGGGTCTCCCCTGGACACGCTTTTCCCGCAGGAGTCTCGTACCTTCTGCTACAATCAACAATGTGCTTAAATTAATATTTTGCTTTAATACCTACATCAAATAAAAAACCGAATGATGATCGGGCAGATGATAGCGGCGTATATCGCACTGATGATCATCGAGACAGAGCTTATTGCGCCTTCACTTTTTCCAATTTCTAATGCTTTCGCTGTACCGATTCCATGAGACGCAGTTCCAAAACCAAGCCCTACACCGATATAATGATTAATTTTCGCCATTTTTAAAAATATTGGCCCAAACATCGCGCCCGAAATTCCGGCTACCATTACATAGACAACTGCCAATGTAGGTATACCCCCAATCATTTCCGCAATATCTATCGCAACCGGAGATGTGACAGATTTTGTTGTCAGTGATAACATCGTCTTCAAATCAATTGAAAAAAGTTTCGCCATGTAGATTCCAGTTAGTATACCTGTAGTTGTTCCACTAATTACCCCTACAAAGATCGGTGTAAAGTACTTTTTTAACGCTTTTCGATTTTGATATAATGGATAAGCTAATGCAACAACCGCAGGTCCTAATAATTCATCAATCCATCTCCCGCCAATCATATATGTATCATATGGAATCGAGAATAAAAGTAAAAACATAATAAGAATAAATGTTGTAGTTGCAATCGGTACTAATAGAGGGGAATGAAATCGTTTATAGAGAAGTGACATACCCTGATACACAAGTATCGTCCCAATAATAAAACTAATCATGTATAAACTATTCAAGCACCAAATCCCCCTTCAAATCCTTTTTGCTGCTTATGCTCCTTCCCTTTGGCAATTACTTGCCCGATAATGCCGGAAACAAACATTACTAAATACGTGCTTACGAGAGTAATTACGACTGTAATAATACCTTTTCCCTTGAAGATTGGTAAATAATCAATAAGACCAACAGTTGCAGGTACAAATAATAATGATAAATATGTTATAAGAAATTGAGAACCACTAGCTAACCATTTTTCTTTCATTAATCCAGTACTGAGTAATAGGAATAATAATAACATCCCAATTATGCTACCTGGAATTGGAATGGTAAGTAACTCTTGAACAAGATTTCCCACGAAATAAAAAAGATATAATATACCGACTTGGATTATAAGCAGGATGTATTTCATTCGCTTACCCCTTTTTACTGTAGTGGAAATATACTTAATGGCTGATATTTCGGCACTCGTGTCATATGAGTTTGATATAACACAATATGCTCTGCAGTAAATATACATAATTCTTCCTTCGGCTGTACAATACTTTCAATTGTGTGTGCCGGAAACAATTGCTCAGAATTCCATTTTCTCGCCATCGTTATATGTGGATTATAAGGTCTCTGATCTAAAGAAAATCCTAAGTTTGTACATGCATGATGAACATCCCTTTGTAATGCACTTAATTCCTTACTTTCATTAACACCAGCCCAAAATACTCTTGGACTTTCTGTTCTTCCGAAAGTTCCTATTTGATTCAATTGAAGCTGGAAACGATCGTGTTGTTTTGAAATTGAGTTCATTTCCCTTTTCACATTATTTAATTGGGCAAAAGAGGAAGAGCCACCTAAAAATGCAAGTGTTATATGATAATCTTCTGGGTGAACCCATGATTTGAAGGATAATCTCGGATCTAATAATTCACACCATTTTGCCAAAAGAGCCTTTGTTTGATTTGGCAAAGCAAGTGCAAGAAAGTAATGTGTTTGGTGCTCCATTTTATTCATTTGTGCACTCCCCATACTTTATGATAATGTTTTTATTTTAGCAAACTTATAGCTAAAGCGAAACAAGGTGAAAAATCCACCTTCAAGAAGGTGGATTTTATATTATCTTTATTTTGCTAGTTCATAAATGGCTTGGGCATAGATTGCGGTCGCCTTAATAAGGTCCTCTATGATGATATATTCATCCTTTTGATGTGCGATATCTGGTCGACCAGGGAATAATGGTCCAAAAGCCACACCTGCTTCAAGTGACCTTGCATATGTGCCTCCACCAATAGAAACAAGAGTGGGTTCATCACCTGTTTGCTCTTCATACACTTTTTGTAAAGTCTTAATGAGAGTGTGATCCTTGTCAACATGATGCGGATTTGAATTACTATAGTTTTCAAGCTTAAATGTAGCTTTACCACAGACGTCCTCAAGTTTCTTTTTCGTTTCAGTTATATCATTCGTAACAGGATAACGAAGATTAAGCCCTAGACTGCCTCCGCTTTCAGTAGTATATGTAAGTTTTCCAACATTAATGGTTAAATCATCTGTAATATCGTCACTGTAAGCAACTCCTAGGCTTTTGCCGCGAGAGTCTCCAACAAAGAATTCGTTTGTGAAATGAAGGAAATCTTGTGCTGCCTTATCAAACTGATAGCGATATAAAAATGACGCCAACAGTAATCCTGCATTTTTACCATGATCAGGCTCCATACCATGGGCTGATACTCCTTCCAATTGTAGAAGAAGTGTATCCTCATCACACAACCCTCGGCCTTGTAATGAGTGCTGCTGAAGAAATTCATTATACTCATTTACGATTTTCTGAAGATCTCCATGACCTTGGATCTTTGCTTCTGCAAAATCTGGGACCATATTATAGCGTCGGCCCGCTTGTAAAAAATCAAGCTTCAGTCCAGAATCATTCGTTTCTGAAATCGAGTGCTGAACGAAATCAAAATCAACAATTCCTTTTTCCGCATAGATGATTGGAAAGTCAGCATCAGGTGCAAAACCCATTGTCGGCATTTCTTCATGCTTAAAATAATGGTCCACACATCTCCAATCACTTTCCTCATCCGTTCCAATAATCATTCGAACTCGTTTTGCTAAAGGAAGATTTAATTCCTTTACTATTTTCATTGCATAGTAAGCTGCCATTGTCGGTCCTTTATCATCTAATGCGCCCCGAGCAAATATTTTTCCATCACGGATTTCTGCCCCATATGGATCACTTGTCCAACCATCACCCTCAGGTACAACATCGATATGACATAGAATACCAAGTAGTTCCTCACCATTTCCCATTTCAAGATGTGCAGCTAATCCATCAAGATTTTTAGCGGTAAAGCCATCGTCACTTCCTTTTTCCAATAAATAATGAAGTGCCTTGTCAATTCCTTCACCAAATGGTGCTGCTGATGTTCCATTTTCTTCATCTAGAACGCTCTTTATTCTTAAAAATTCTTGTGTGTCTACTATCAATTCATTTTTCCGCTTTAATACTTCATCTAGCCAATTAATTTTTTCCATGTTTTTATCTCCTTCTTATAGAATAACAAGGAATAATATGATTCCTACTACACATATTACAGGAATTGAAAAATGATTTACAATAATTCGTTCAGTTTCTAATCTTACGTCATCATCCTTTTTTAACATAATAAGAAAGTGATTTGAAATGATTCGTTTATATATAACTTTTACCCAAACACCAAATAATATTGAAAATCCAAGTAAAACAATTACTTTTAACCATATAGCAGGAAGGATAATAATTGCAGATATTGTTATACCTGTCATTTGTAAAAACTGAAAAATATAAGTTCTGTTACGTAAAAATCCTTTGATAAATAATTCCCGTATCGCATGTTGCGGACTACGTTTTTTAAAAATACGCTTTGACTTTTTAAAAATAAAAGGTTCACGCCTACTAGGCTTATGTTCCTTTTCGACAAATTCAGAGAACATAAAAATATACTTTATATACTTTAATTTTTCCCTCCGATCGATTATTACGTCCTTTGAGAAGGTTTTTATATTTTTTATTCGTATTGTAGAGAGTCGTAAAAACCCGAATATCATAAAGATTCCTAATGCTAAAAGGAAATATGCAGATGTATGAAGACTCCAATTTACAAATGTAATGGAGCCAATACCTAATAAAATGAATGTAAGATTACTTAAAATTTCTTTCATCCAAACAGACCACATATGATCAAAATATTGTTTAAGGGTGAGAATCAACACCTTAACACCAATAAAATAAAAAATCATGGAGATGATAGAAATCCAATTCAAGTTATATTGATAAATGAGGAAGGGAGCAAGGACGAGATGAATAATGACGATGCTAACTGCATAACCAAGAATGTATACATTTTTTGTCCATGTCTTCAATTCGACGATAAGTACATGCTTCTGAATTAAAAACAATTGATCCGCTTCTTCCATATATGTTCTTATTATCCCTTGCCAGCATGCGATGTAAATTGCCCCTAAGATAAAATGAATTGGTATGCTCTCAAACCATCCAGGTAATTGATTCCACCAAGTAAAATAGTTGTAGCTAAAAATGAAAAAAGATGGAATAAGTAAATATACAATTATCGTCCAATCAAATATTGAGCGAAAAACACCCCATTGAAACTTACATTCTCTTTTGAATCGATCAATAAACAGCCTAGATCCTTTCATTTTTTCCACCTGCTAAAATCGCATGAAAACAGTCTAGTAATGTACCATTTTGTAGATTGGCTTGATCTTGGATTTCATTAAGCGTTCCTTGTGCCTTCAAATGCCCATCAGCAACTAGTAAAAAACGGTCACAAACTTTTTCGGCGGTATCTAGCACATGCGTTGACATGAGTACTCCTGCTCCCCGACTTTTCTCATCATTTACAAGAGTTAAAAAATCCTTCATTGCCATCGGATCTAAGCCAACGAATGGTTCGTCAATAATATAAATATCAGGACTTAACAAAAAAGCTGTAATTAGCATAACCTTTTGTTGCATCCCTTTTGAGAATGAACTTGGAAGCTTATGGATCACATTCTCCATATGGAATCGATTTATCAAAGCTTCTGCTCGCGCTTTAAATTCATTATCGCTAATAGACAGAACAGTTGCTGCCAAGTCCAAATGCTCCCACAATGTAAGTTCATCATAGAAAACCGGTCTTTCAGGAATATATGAATATGTATGATTATTTATAAAGTCTATTTTCCCATTACAATGTTCTAGTAAACCAAGAATCGATTTAATAGTTGTACTTTTTCCGGCCCCATTCGGTCCAATAAGCCCAACAATCTCTCCTCTGTTAATAGAAAAATTCACATCCTGTAAGATTTTCGTATCAGCCCCATATCCTGCTTCAACTATATTGATATGTAATAAATTCTGATTCAACATAATCCCTCCACGTGTTTTATACGTTTGCAAAATGTAAAGGTTTCGTTTAAAAAAATGTAACAAAAATGTAAAATACAGAATAATAGAATTACTTTATGATAATAATAGAGAAATATAAAGAATTTTGACAATTAATGTAGAAATAGTCATACTATTCAGATATAGCTATATATTTAAGATTAAACGTTCTTATTTGAGATGGGGTGGTCATTAAGCCATATATGAATATCTTAAATATGTAATTGTTGAAACTGATATTGTCTGTGTATTTATGTAGGTTAGGTAAGTTAAGGCAAGACATCACTTAATTCTAGAGCAGTGACTGAGGCATGTGTTAGAACGTGCACTAAACTGATAAGGAGTGGTTTTTTGAAACCTTCAACAAACCGTATGTTAACCCGTATCAAGTCAGTCTACATGTTTATTAATGAAAAAGGAACTGTTACTACACAAGAACTCGTAGACGAGTTTGGAATAACATCTAGAACCATTCAGCGTGATTTGAATGTGTTGGCATATAATGATTTGGTTCGTAGCCCTAGTCGAGGTAAATGGACGATAACAAAGAAGAAAGTTAAAATATCATCCTAATTATCAACTGAAGGGGTATAAGAAGGTCGTTAACAAATCCAAACTAGAAAGCCTTTTACTATATACATTTCAAACGTAGAAATACATAATCAACTATTTAGATGACTGCCCTTTTCTAATTGTATTATTTAGATTTATAGGGCAATTAGGTAAGACGTGCGAACTTTTTCGCACGTCTTTTGGTTTAAGGAACATTTTTATTGATTTGCATTTTTCAATCGTAAAACCTCTTCAGCGGTTAACTCTCGATATTCACCAAGCTCCAATGTTTCATCAAGTGGTAGTGGTCCCATCTTCATCCGCTTCAAATAAATAACTCGTTTTCCAACAGCTTCAAACATTCGTTTTACTTGATGAAATTTACCCTCTTTAATTGTTACTTCTATTTCAGATCGTAAACCTGCACTAATAATTTCAAGCACTGCTGGCATTGTAACATAACCATCATCAAGGGTGACACCCTTCTGAAACTCCCCAATATCCTCCGCAGTCACATGCCCGTCAATAACCGCAAAATAAGTCTTCGGTACATGTTTCTTTGGGGAAAGAAGTTGATGCGCTAACTTACCATCATTCGTTAAAAGCAATAATCCTTCTGTATCCTTGTCTAAGCGCCCAACTGGAAATGGATTATAAACAATATCCTCCATTTCAAGAAGATCAATTACCGTATCATGCATGTTGTCATCAGTAGCAGAAATAACACCCTGCGGCTTATTTAACATTAAATAAATAAATTCCTTATAGACAATCTCTTCACCATTCACTGTGACTATTTCTGTGTCCAATTTAACATGTTTACTAGAATCCTTCACTGCAACCCCGTCAATTTTAACAGCTCCAGATTTCAATAAACTCTTTACTTCTTTCCGACTTCCAAATCCTCTATTAGATAAAAGCTTATCAATTCTCATTTCAATAATCCTCCATATCCTCCGCTAATACCTATCTTTTGGGTGATTGGGTAATTTGTCTATACACAAGTGCCCTCCATACATAGACTGATATCGTACTTTAAACTTAAATATAAAAGGAGCGATACTATGTATTATTATGATTACCGTCAACAACCTCAAGGTTTCTTCCCTGGAATGCCAGGCGGTGCTGGAAATGTAAACCGCCGTATCGATCAATTGGAACGCGAAGTACAACGGATGCAACGTGAACTTGATCGATTAGATCGCCGTGTTGACAGGATTGAACGTAGGCTTGGGTTTGGTTCACAACGAGAAGAAACATATTAAGGGTTGTTCAAAAAGTCCGGGAAAAATTCCTTGAAAAAGCATTCGCTTTTTCTTCGTGCGAGGGAAATTCAAGAAGCATTACTTTAGCTGTCGAATCTCTTCGTTGGCTAACTTCTGCGCTCCTTGGAAAAGAAATGAACTTTTCCTTCGTGCAGGAACGTTTGCTCATGTATTAAAAACATACATTCCGCTGCTCGTAGCTTCGCCGCCTCGACCTTCTCGGCTCTTTTTGTCCTCCTTTTTGAACTCGTATTCTAGTTAAAAAGAAGGCTGTTATTAGTCAACAGCCTTCTTGCTTGTTTTTCGAAACGCAAATTTACTACCAAGTAGTATTTCCAATAAACGACTCCGATAGGCTAAAAATAAATAAATCACAGCACCAACGACGACCCCTATTAAAAGTACAACCGTTGATTGACCTCTACTCTCATCTACTGAAAGCCCAAATGACAACAACCATTCGATTAATACAATTCCGATTGCCATCACGAATGCAAATATCCCCATCAATAATGACCTTCTGACAAAGAAGGAGAAGGAATATTGGGCATGTCTTGAAATCATCCAAAAATTATAAGCAATAGAGACCGTATATCCAAGTGCGGTCGCTAGAACTGACCCAATTTCTCCAAACCAAATTAAAAATGGAATATTACATATTAGTTTAACGATAAGCCCTATTGCTAAACTTACTACAGCGAATTTTTGCTTATTAATCCCTTGAAGGATAGCTGCAGTAATCGAAAAGAAAGAAAATAAAATAGCAACAGGAGCATACCATCTTAAGACATTCCCACCCGCTTCATTTAATCCAAAAAACGAATTATACATTGGATATGATAGAACTGCCATTCCTACAACCGCGGGCAACACTAATAGTACGCAAATCTGAAAAGTTTTATCAATTTGTTTTCTAAGCAGCGAAAAGTCACCATCAGTGAACGATTTTGTAATTGTTGGTACAAGTGTCAAACTAAATGCTGTTGCGATGGAGACTGGAATCATGACAAGCTTCGGAACTAGTCCAGTTACGATTCCAAATAAGTTTTGAATCTCTTCTTCACCAATAGAATTCAATGCCCTGTTAAATGTATATTGGTCAATAAGGCTATAAAGTGGTATTGCTAGCCCAACAAAAACAAACGGAGCTGAATACGATATTAATTCTTTATATATTTGTTTTGTCGATATTTCAGTTTGTGGTTTACTAGTAGCTAATAAGTCATCTAGATATGGTTTGCGTTTTAACCAATACCAAATCATGACTCCCAGGCCACCAATTGCACCAATAAATGCTGCAAAGGTTGCATAACCGATTGCTGTCTTAATGCCACCATCTAATAACTCAATGACAATATAAGCTGACGAAAGCAGAAAAATAACCCTAGCGATTTGTTCAATTACCTGCGAAAGAGCTGTAGGACCCATAGATTGATGTCCCTGAAAAAAACCTCGCATCATTGACATAATTGGAACAATTAAAAGCGCAAAGCTCACCATTCTAATGACAGAAACTACATCATCAGCAGTATAGACGCTTTTATCTCCGCCTAGTTGTATGGGCGCTAACACTGGTGCAAGTGAGTACAACAATAGAAAACTAAGGAAGCCCGTAATTGTCATAACGAAAAGGCCAGATTTTAGCATCCTACGACCAGTATGATAATCACCAAGTGAATTATATTTTGAAACAAATTTCGAAACTGCCATTGGTAGTCCCGCAGTTGAAATTGCCAAAAAAATCGTATATTGCCCATAACCATATTGATAAAGGGCTATCCCTGTCTCACCCACCAAGTAGGTAAACGGAAAAATATAAATCATCCCGAGTATTCGGGAGATATATGTACCAAGTGTTAAGATAAATGTTCCACGCAATAATTTTGATTCAGACATTCGAAATCCCCATTCTTCTTTTAAAGGACTATCTTTCATTAAAAACTTAAGTAATTTACAAAATGCGCTTAACTTTTCTATTTTAGCATAATCAATATACTACCACCCAGCAATTTTTTGTCTGTCTAGTGAAATATTAGATAACGTAATATACTTGCTGTCATCATTGAGTTTTTTAAAATCTTGATCAGTAATTACGAGTGTAAATTCTTCGTATGCCTCACCCTCCATCAACAACATGCCAGCATGATCTTTTTGAAATAGTATCGCAAATTCCTTATCATTTTGTAATCGAAAACAGAAAATATAAGCATCCAGCTCTTCATGATAAAGCCATGTATAATCAAATGTATATATGTGATAGGTCATAATTTCAGTCAGGACTGGGATAGAAAGAAGCAAGACATTATTCCCTTTTTCAACTGTCCATCCAGCATCTTCAGGGTAAATACCCTCTGTAACTGATGGTGTATAATTACTCATTTCATTTCCCCTTTCATTTCATGTTATAGTTTAGACTTGATTGAAAGGAAATTCAATAAGAAAGAGAATGTCTATTAGTATTTCAGAACCAACATTAATACTGCATATGATATTATAAAGGTAAATAAATGCGAGTTGGTGAAAATATGAATCGTATTATTTTATTTGATGGAATATGTAATTTCTGCAACTCCAGTGTCCAGTTTATTATTAAAAGAGATTCCAACGAAAATTATCAATTTGCTTCTTTACAAGGTGAAGTTGGAAAGGATTTGCTTAAAAAACACGGATTAAAAGGAGATTTGAGTAGCGTTATTCTAATTGAAGGTGACCGTGCTTACATTAAATCAAATGCAGCCCTACGGATTTGTAGAAATTTAAGTGGACTGTACCCTTTTTTATCAATTTTTCTAATCATCCCGTCCCCGATTAGAGATATATTTTACGATGTCATTGCAAAAAATCGCTATAAATGGTTTGGAAAGAAGGAGAGCTGTATGATTCCTCCTGCTGAAGTTAGAGGTAGATTTTTAGATTGAAATAGTAACATACCAGGGCGAATACGCCTCCTCCCTGGTATTTTAACCCACTAATCAATAATAAACTTTTCAGTTTCACTTTCTAGCTCTTCTGACATCTTTGCAAGAATATTTGTTGCGGCTGCAATCTCCTCCATTGATGCATTTTGCTGTTCAGTTACTGCGGCTATATTTAAAGTCCGTTCAGAAGTTGTTTCTGAGATTGAAACAGACTCTTCCAAGCTTTTAACTACCTTATTCATATGTGAGTCCATCATACGTACAGAATTAGAAATCGTTTCTAGCTGCGTCGAAACATCTGTAATGGAGTCTGATATATTTTTAAATGTTACTCCAGCTTCCTGTACAATTAAATATCCATGTTGGGCAGTCGTTTCACTTTTTTTAGCATTAATTACTGCTCCAGAAATCTCATCTTGAATATTTGAGACAATACTATAAATATCACTTACCGCACTTCCGGTTTGTTCGGAAAGCTTTCGAACCTCATTAGCCACAACTTGGAAACCCTTGCCATTTTCCCCAGCCCTTGCGGCTTCTATTGCTGCATTCAACGCTAATAAGTTTGTCTGCTTGGCTACAGATGTAATTAAGGACAAAATATGACTTATTTCTTTTGACTTTTCATCCAATTTCCTAATGATCTCTCCTGTCAAGATTGCCTGAGCTTCAATTTCATTCATCTGTTGAATAATATTTGAGACTACCTTATTCCCGTTTTCCGCACTTGTGGTCGAAACAATAGCTGATCTTTCAACCAATTGAATTCTATCAATCATTTCTATTAGTTCAGTTCGAATAGATGATGTTCTTTCACTAGCGTTTCTTAACTTACTTACCTGATGCTCTGTCCCACCAGCAATTAAATGAATAGAATCTGCGATATCAACAATTGATCTGCTCGTTTCATCTGTATTTGCGGCCACTTCCTCAGAGGTTGCAGCAATTTGCTCTGCATTATTATGGACATTGCGAATGAGTTCTCTTAAATGGGTGACCATTTTGTTAAAATCCGTTGCTAACTGTCCCAATTCATCTTTTGAACGTACTTCAAGAGGTTCTATATCGAGATTTCCTTTTGACATTTCATTCACATGTTCTGTTAATCCTTTAATCGGTGATGTAATCTTTCTTACAATACCTATCGTAATTAATGCTACAAGAAATGGAAGGACAATACTTAAAATAATAGGTAGTTTAATTGTTTCCCATGTCCGCTCTTTAAGTATCTTTGCATCGAAATCAATGGCATTTACAGCAATCACCTCTTTTGAAGAATCATTATCCTTAAAAATTGGTGCATATCCTGTGATTCTTTCAATTCCACCATATGAATAAACCTCAGAGTACTCTGAATGCTTCATTTCCTTCACCATTTGAATGGCTTCCTTATCAATATGAAAAGTATCTCCGGCTTGAAATCCTTGAGTCTTCAGCGTTTCATCTGCAGCTATTATGTTTCCATCAAAATTCAAAATATATGAATCAAGAAAAATAGGCTTCTTTTTTATGATCCAGCTTATTTGCTCCTCAAGCTTCGTTAAATCTTCCTTATCTCCCGCTATTACACTCTCTAAAAGACGCGGCTCTATTATTCCAGTCGTAATATTTGCACAACCAATTAACTCGTATCCAGCAGATTTCTCTACCTGCTTTGATACTGTAGAATAGATAAATGTTGTAACAATAGCGATACATAGACTAAACAGCATAACGACAATTCCAACAATTTTTCCTGTTAAACCAATTTTCATAGTATTCTCCTTCTGAATATTTCCGCTTTTTCAATACTACTCAATAGTAGTAATTTTCATAGTATTTTTTCCGTGATAAAAGTCACTTTCAAACAAAAAATTTTTTCAAAGGTTTATTTTTCACTTTTAATGAAAAATGGTATCTTAAAGTGTGTGTTCAAAAGGAGGATAAAAAGGACCGAGTCGGCTAAGACGCCACGTCCTGTGGCGACGCCGACACTAGCACGTCCTGTGCGTCGAAAGTTCGAGGCGGCGCAGCTTTGAGCAGCGGAACGTATGTAGTGAATACGTGAGCAGACGCTCTATCACGCAGGAAAAGTATTTTTCTTTTCCAAGGAGCGGAAAAGCAAGCCAACGAAGAAATTCGATGTGTCATTTTTACCCGACTCTTTGAACTTCCTCTTAAAAGAAGATAGGAGTGATTCGTTTGAAATACGACGTAATAGTAATCGGAGGAGGCCCTTCAGGGTTAATGGCATCAATTGCTGCTGCTGAACAAGGTGCACGGGTCCTCCTTGTAGATAAAGGAGACAAACTAGGGAGAAAGCTTGCGATATCAGGTGGCGGTCGTTGTAATGTAACAAATCGACTGCCCATTGATGAAATCATCCAGCACATCCCCGGAAATGGCCGATTTTTATATAGTGCTTTTTCAGTATTTAATAATGAAGATATCATTCGTTTTTTTGAAAATTTGGGAGTAAAGCTTAAGGAAGAAGACCACGGTCGTATGTTTCCTGTTAATAATAAAGCTCAATCTGTTGTTGATGCACTCATGAAAAGATTAGAAATATTACGTGTAGATATCCTAACAAATACCCCAGTGGATAGAGTAGTGTATAAGGAAGGACAAGTTAGTGGTGTTTATTTTAAAAATAAAGAGTACATCGAGGCGAAATGTATTGTAATTGCTGTTGGCGGAAAATCGGTACCTCATACTGGATCAACTGGTGATGGATATGCGTGGGCAAAAGCTGCAGGGCATACAATCACTGAACTCTTCCCTACTGAAGTACCTGTAACATCTAATGAAAATTTTATAAAAGAGAAAACACTTCAAGGGCTATCATTACGTGATGTATCATTAAGTGTATTAAACCCAAAAGGTAAAACAGTCATCACTCATAAAATGGATATGATATTTACCCACTTCGGGATTTCGGGTCCAGCGGTGTTACGCTGCAGTCAATTTGTAGTTAAAACGATGAAAAAGTTTAATGTAGACCGGGTCACTGTGAGCATTGATTCGATTCCAAATATGAATGAAGAGGAAATCTTCCAATATATTATTAGAAATGCCAAAGAAGAACCGAAAAAAGCATTAAAAAATATTCTTAAAGGCTTCTTGACTGAAAGATATTTATTATTTTTGTTAGAGAAAAATCAAATTGACCCACAAGTGACCTCAGCAAATCTTGCCCATGAAAGTATTCGGGCTTTTACAAAGGACTGTAAACAGTTTCAATTTACTGTGAATGGGACGTTGCCTATTGAAAAAGCTTTTGTCACTGGTGGTGGTGTTTCTGTTAAGGAAATTCATCCGAAGGAAATGGAATCGAAGCTGACAAGAGGGTTATTTTTCTGTGGTGAAATATTAGATATACATGGCTATACAGGTGGATATAATATTACATCTGCACTCGTAACAGGGAGATTGGCTGGAGAAAACGCAGGAAAACAGGCTAAAGCCTGAAATTAATAATAGAACCTAGCATATTTTTAATTAATCAAATGCGCCTTGGCGTATTTGTGCCCAGATTTTTTCGAGCTTGCTCGAAAAGCTTCCTTTAAAAATCTGAGGCATCCGCCGGAGGCTTTAACTTTATTCAGTCAGTTTGAACCCCCACTGAATTGAAAACTGATTTGCATTTATCTCACCACTTATTGAAGTGGAGACTTCTGCTCCTGCGATTACTCGTCGCATGAGAACATTTGCTGAATAAAGTTAAACATGCTAGGTTCTATATAAAATCATCGCTGAAAAACAGAAGATTTGATCATTATTTTGACTACAAGAAACGGCAACCTGATATTTAATATCCATGATATCAGACTCATCAATTTTACTAAGAAATCGATTCACTTCCCGCTCCAGATCCTCCTCATGCTCTTCATCAAATAACTTAACCTTACAATTCACTGACCATCACCTCCGCAATACTGTTATCAGTATGGACAGAGATTCGTGAAAACATTCGGAACAGTCAAATTTTAAGCGGAGTCAGTTTATATTAGCTGCACTTCCCCTTATAATTAATTTTGTATGAATGGTAACCTTTTTAAAAACTTCCCTTCTTGATGTAATATTTTCTAATAGTAGATCTACCGCAGTTTCTCCCATAATTTCCGTATACAGCTTAACTGTAGTTAATGGAGGAACCATATATTGCGCAGACGATACATCGTTAAAACCTACAATACTTAATTCATCGGGAATTTTTACCCCTAATTCATATGCTGCCTTATAGCATCCAACAGCAATCGTATCGTTTGCAACAAACAACGCTGTCGGTTTGTTATCCTTCCCAAGCATTTCCTTCAAGATGAGGTAGCCGTCCTTAGGATTATAGCCACCAATTTTTACAAATTCCTCATTAAAAATATTTTTGTCTTCTAAAAATTTTTCAAATACATCCTGTCTTAAATCTTTAAACCTATTACCATACATATCTGTTTCTACTCCGCCGATAAAGCCTATTTTTTTATGGCCTAACTCAGTTAAATAGGTGAGTGCATTTTTAGTAGCAGAATTAAAATCAATGACAACAGAATCAAAGAAATTCTCATCTGGATTTGAATCAACAAAAACGCAGGGAGTTTCAAAATCTTTTATTTTGTCAATATCGGCCCTTTTAAAAGTACCTAGGCAGATAATGCCATCAATTTTCGAAAGGCTTTTCTTCGTATCGTCCTTACCAATCCGATAGATTTCAATTCCTTTTCTTTTTAGCTTCTTTTCTAATGCTACTCGAATCGAAAGATAATACGTATCCACTAATTCCTCTTCAAGAGAATATGAATAATATAGACCAATTTTCCATTTACTCTTGGCTTTTTTCTTAGGAGTTACGACATATGCTAATTCCTCAGCAGCCTCGAAAACTCGCTTTCTCGTTTCGGGTGAGACATTTAGTGATTCATCATAATTCAATACTCTTGATACTGTCGTTATTGAAACCTTAGCTAAATCAGCAATATCTTTTATCGTCGCCATCATTAATACCTACTAACATAATATTTTGTATATTTATATTGTAATATATTGGACGGAAATTATAAATATTTCCCAACCAAGTTATCATTATGTTAATCCTTTTAGTGTTTTTCTTTTTATAAAAGACAACTTTGTTTCACAAATAATAATTGCACAAAGGATAAGAGTTGCCCCCAGTATCATTCGAAACGTGATGACTTCGTGTAGAATAATGATTGAGAAGACCATTCCCCAAAACGCTTCTGTCGATAGAATGATAGCTGCTTTTGTTTCTGTTGTGAACTTTTGGGCAATAGTTTGTAGTAAAAAGGCGATTGTTGTTGAGAATACCCCTAAATATATAAGAGAGGAAACCCCCTCACTTGCCATAGGAAAACTCATTTCTCCCCTTAATAGAACAACAACAAATCCTAAAACTGCAGCAGTCACCATTTGGACAATCGTAAGTAGGATCGGATCCTCATCCTTAACAAATTTCGCTGTATAAAAAATATGAAATGCAAAACCAAACGCACAGCATAAGGTTAACAGGTCCCCTACATTAATTTCTGTTGATAGTTTCAGAGAGAGTGCACCTACTCCAGTAATCGCGAGAAATGCACCCGCTAATTCGAATTTATCCATTTTCCTTTTATATAGAAAGAATGCGATAAAAGGGACAATCACGACATTTACGGCAGTTAAAAAGGCATTTTTAGACGGTGTAGTGTATTGTAAGCCGACTGTTTGCAAAGCAAAAGCTAGGTAGAGAAATATCCCTATGATAACACCTTTTATTATCGTACTTCTCTTAATAAACTTAAGCTTTTTAAAGAAAACAAGACTTAACAAGATGACCCCTATTAAAAAACGCCCTGCAAGGGTTTGATAGGCTGTGTAAGATTCAAGAGCAATCGCACTTGCAACAAACCCGCTCCCCCAAATAATCGCTGTAATACTTAAACAAATTTCTCCTACATATTTCCTCATTTATTCCTCCATCTTTCTAGTTACGGTTTCTTAATAGTAAAAGGAACACACTTGATGTCCATGTAAAGGAGGTATCTACCAACCCCGCTCCAGTTAATGGATCAAAGTTCTCTGCCATCCCGCCCACTAGTGTAAGCTTTAAATATTTATCTCTTACTCTATTTCCAATTTCCTCATATCCATAGCTTTGTAGGGCATCAATGAACAGATATGTGACCGGTGCCCATATCGGCCCTAGCCAGTATCCATTTTCTTTATAGTAGGGACTAGATAGACTCTCAGTTGCCAATCCAAATTCCGTCTCGAAGTTCTTTTCAAGGTCATCAACTAATTGTTCCATCATGCTTTTATCTAATCTATATCCTATTATAACTGGTAATCTAAGGATTAGGCTTGATCTTATCTTAATTTTCTCTGCATTTTTCCCAACCCGCCCGTAAAAGCCCTCTTCATCGTAAAGTCTGTTCATTAAGAGAATAAATAGTAGATCCGCCTTTTCTTTGAACATCTCTGCTTCAGTATCTTCACCAAGAAGAATTGCAAATTTCGCAAGAATATCATATGACTTTATTAAAAAGCAGGTCAGATCTGGTGCTTCAATTGGCATTCCGGCGTGAAATAATGAAGCATTGTCCCAGCCAGAGTCATTTCCGTGCTTATAATGTGGTAACCGCCCTGGATATGTTCGGTATTCATCAAAGTATTTCATTATTTTTTTAGTGGATTCATAGACTGTTCTTACTCTGTCAGTATCCTTAAAATAATCATGCTGATCCATAAGCTTTTCATATGCATAAGCAAAAATTGGCGGCTTAATGCAGTTATAGGAAACAAATTTATCATTCACAAAATCCGGATATGCCCCTGATTCATCCTGAGTGTCGATGAAAGCTTTCAACTGTGCATAAGCTAATTCAGGGTAACTTTCCCCTAGATTCAATGCATTGAAGCAATTATCCCAAGACCAAATATTATACATCCAAAGCTTTGACATATACATCGCGTAATCTTTTAAAAGTCCATGGGGGTGAACTACACTTGACCATGTAATATAGGAAGCTCTTTCGATCGAAGGTAAGTAATTACCATTTCCTTTACTCATTGTGGAAAACCACGTCTGATAAATCTTTTCCACTTTGTTTTTTCCTGTTTGAAAATCAACATAATCCTTTTCTTTATAAACGGTACGGTAGCTTTCAATTATAAAGTGTCCATCTGCCATCCGAATATCAACGAAATCATTTCCGATTATATTCCAAGGGGCATCAACCATCAGCTTCCCTTTTAATTGTTTAATCATCAATTTTAATTCTTTTGGATAGATGTGGTATTCATACATCCCATCCGCAAGCTCCATTAACGTATCATATTTCACTTTTTCTGCTTTTAGTCGCAGTTCTACACCTTTTACTTCAATATGAAGTTCATCTTCTTCAGGGATAATGAATTCTGCATAGCAGTCTGTATCATCATACAAACGGAGTTTTAGTGAAATTTCAGATGCATCGACTACAAACTCTTGTTCAACACCGTCTTTTAGTACGTCAAGCTTAAATAAGCGTGAAGGTGCCTCATCACCACCATGAACATCCCTTATATAGACGTCCCCTGATTTCTTTTCCTTCGAAATACAAAAATAAGACCCAAATCGGGAAAACGGAATTTCCCTGATATCAAGTAACATACAAATCCTCCTTAAAAATAAGCAGGGTTTCCCCTACTTATTTATCTATTGAACCCTAAAGAATTTACTCTCTTCAACTAGGTCAGCTTTATTGATTTTTCTAATTTCAAATTGAATTTCAAAATCCTCAACACCCACGCGATATTGTGGTAGCTGCTCTTCTCCACAGCTATTGCTGCCTAGTCCACTTTGTCTATAGTCAATCGTTAATACATTAAATGGAGACTTACTAATTTTCCCTCTATGCTTTGCTTCTTCTAATGCATTCGTTTCATAATCATGAATTGTGAAATCCCTTATTTCCTTAAAATTAATCAAATAAGAATGATCTCCTTTTGATAGCGCAAGGAAGGATGTATCACATCTTGAACCATTTTCTTGAGGATACACGTAATCAGTGTGCATTTCATCAATGGTTTTACGGTATAATCCAATACTTTGGCTTCGTTTACTATCTTGATAGCTTTCAGAATCACCACGACCATACCATGTCACTTCATTAAATTCATTATTTACATGCATTTGAATCGCAATTCTTGGAAGCATTTCAGGAATGTCTGTCCCTCTAATCACTTTTTTACCATCTAGTCGGAGGTTTAATACACCCTCATTCGTAATTCGATAGTGATAGATTAAATGAAAGCCCCAAGCCTGATTGACAGCTGATAAATATTTTTCAATTTCTACTTCAACATAGCCATCATTCATTACATAATTAATTGAAATAAGCTGCTCTTTCGCATTTTTCAAGAAATACTTATTAATCCAGTCGTCCTTCTTATACATATCATTATCAATGATTGCTCTCCACAAGGTGAGCTCAGGACCTTTGCTAATAATTTCTTCATCATCAATTTTATATGAAAGAAGGGTACCATGGACCTTTGAGAATTTGATTTTACATGAATTATTTTCTAGCAGAAGATGCAATTGATCTTCATGTACGTTTAATTCTGAATGATAATCCGAATTGTTCTCACTTATTCTTACTTGTTTCTCTATTCTAGTTGCTTCAACAAGAAAGCTTTCATTCGTAATTTCATGGCCTTTATCTGCATACAATTCATCATCTGAAAGCATATAGCTTACACAAACACGAACATCTTCATGTTGTAGTGCTTTTTCTAGATTGATCGGTAAGGTCATTTCTAGTTCTTCATGAGGAGCAACTTTAGGTAAAACTAGATCATGCTCCTCAAGCAATTCATCAAATGAAACTGCCTTAATGTTTAAAGTAATTCCTTCTAGATTTTTAAAATCATAGAGGTTTTTTACTTTAATCTTTAACAGATTAGAATCAACTACTTCAGTTTCAATTGGCTCAATGACCTTTTTATATTCGATAAGTCCTGGTGATGGAGTGCGATCAGGAAAGACGAGTCCATCGATACAGAAATTTCCGTTCGTTGGGAAATCTCCATAATCACCACCGTATAAGTAATACTCATTCCCATTTCCATCAATTTGTTCAATTCCATGGTCATACCATTCCCAGATGAATCCACCCTGAAGTCTCGGATATTTTCTCATCATGTTTTGATATTCAGTCAGACCACCTGGCCCATTCCCCATTGAATGTCCATATTCACATAGGATATGTGGTTTTTTTCCTTCTGCATCCATTCCCACTTCTTCAAGTCTTTTAAGCCTTGTATACATGGTTGAATAAACATCACTATATGCCGCTAGTCGATCGCCCTCGTAATGTACCAATCTTGTAGAGTCAATTGCTTTAATTGCATTGTACATTGCTGTAAAATTACGACCAGCTCCCGATTCATTACCAAGCGACCACATAATGACGCTCGGATGGTTACGATCCCTCTTGACCATTCTAACGGCCCGATCGACATATTGATTCTCCCATAATTCATTATCACTGATCCAATTATAATTCCCTGTATTTTCAAAGCCATGGCATTCTAAATCTGCTTCATCTATCACATAGAGTCCGTATTCATCACATAAATCATAGAATGCATCATTATTTGGATAATGTGCCGTTCGAACCGCATTGATATTGTGCCTTTTCATTAAAACAACATCCTGAAGCATATCCTCGTAGGTAACTGTTCTACCCATTTTTGGATTAAAATCATGACGATTTACACCGTTAAAGAAAATTCGTTTCCCATTTAATCTAATTTCATTATCCTTAACTTCAATTGATCTAAACCCCAATTTTAACGGGATATATTCTTGATTACCATTTGGTAATTTATATTCGATCATTAATGTATATAGATTCGGCTCTTCAGCACTCCATAAAAGAGGTGATTCCACTACCTTACTTAGTTGAAACTTACCGTTCTCAGTTTCTAAAGGCAGTTCAGCTATTTTCTGCCCTTTGAATAGGAGGGCTCCATACAATTTTGAAATAATGTTCGTAAAGAAATTCCCTGCTATCTTCAATGTGAAATTTTGATAATTTTCATCTGGTACTGTCTCGATGAAAATGTCTTGCAGTGTATGGTGATTCATTCGATATAGCTCAACACTTCTAAATATTCCAGAAAGCCACCACATATCTTGATCTTCAAGATATGTACCATCGGAAAACTGGTACACTCTTACTGTGATTCGATTACTTCCATTCCTTACAAATTCGGTAATATCAAATTCAGAAGGCATTCTTGAAACTTTACTGTAGCCTGCATGTTGTCCATTCACATATAAATCAAACGCTGAATCTACACCATTAAATTTAAGAACAATTCTTTCATCCTCATTAAGAGGTTGTAAGCTTAGTTCTTTAAAATAGATGCCTGTCGGATTTTCCTGCGGAACATATGGTGGATTAATTGGGATTGGATATAATACGTCAGTATAATGCATCTTTCCATACCCTTTTAATTGCCAGCAGGATGGTACTTCAATGTCATCAAGACTACTAATATCGAAATCTTCTTTTTCAAAGTTATCGGGAGAGTACTCTGGCGCTTCAAGATATAGAAACTTCCAATTACCATCCAAAAGCGTGTAACCACGGCTCACTTTCTTATTAAAAGTCTGTGCATCATTCAATTTCTTATATCTATAAAAATCGGTATGGGCAGGAAGCCTATTTATTCCAGTCAGATGGATATCTTCCCATCTTTTCATTTCACGTAGCATTTTATCTTCCTCCGAAAATCTATTTACTTTATTGATCCGCTAATCCCTTCAACAATGTATTTCTGTGCAAACATAAATACTAATACTGGTGGTATGATCATAATTATTGTCATTGACATAATTGGTAGAATTTGAAGATCATGAACCCCTTTGAATGCTGCCAATCCAAGTGCCATCGTGTATTTGGATTGATCCTGCAAGTAGATTAACGGCCCTAAATAATCATTCCAAACTACTAAAATATTTAATACAGCAATTAATATGAGAGGTGCTTTCATGATTGGGACAAAAATTTTATAAAATATTTGAAATTCATTTGCACCATCAATTCTCGCTGCATCTTCTAAATCCTTTGGTACATTCATCAAAAATTGACGTAATAAGAAAATATAATAGGCAGATCCAAAAAATGCAGGAACGATGAGTGGTTTCAATGTATTAATCCACCCAAATAAGTTAAATTGCATATAAAGTGGAATCATAGTCACGTCCCAAGGAATCATCATTGTGGACAATAGCAAAATAAATAAAATGCCTTTGTACTTAAAGTTATACCGAGCAAACCCATATGCAACCAATGAACATGATATTAATTGTCCAAGAGTAGACATTACAGTGACAATTACTGAATTTTTAAGATAGAGTCCAAATGGCTGGCTTTTCCATGCATCAATGAAGTTTTGAAACTGCGGAATATCTGGAAATATTTTAGGTGGAAAACTAAAGGCTTCCACTTCTGTTTTAAATGCAGTCAATATCACCCATGCAAAGGGAAATAAAAAGTAAAGGGAAAATAATCCAAGAAGGCTATAGACAATTATTTTATGAGTTTTAGTAATCTTCACGATTTTTTACCTTCCTTCTTCACTTCATTTTCATAAAATACCCATGCAGAGGATGATTTAAAGATTAATAATGTCAATAATAGGATGATAATGAACATGAACCATGCATTTGCACTTGCATACCCAAGTTTGTGGTGTTTGAAAGCATTATTATATACAAACAAGCCGTAGAAATAGGTCGATTTAAGCGGACCACCACCAGTTAGAAGTAATACAAGTGTTAGTTGTTGTAATGCCCCTATAACAGATGTGATCACATTAAATAAAATGGTAGGGGTTATACTTGGAATCGTTATGCTTAAAAATTGCCTAATTGGTCCAGCACCATCAAGAGCTGCCGCTTCATATAGTTCAGGTGAAATCCCTTTTATATCCGTATAGAAAATGAGCATCATTGTTCCGACACCCCATGCGCTGGCTATCACAATTGTTACAATCGCCCATTTCGGATCAATCAGCCACTTTGGACCTTCAATCCCAATAAATGATAATAAGTAATTTAGAATTCCGTATTCCGAGTTGAAGATCCACCCCCAAATAATTGATATCGCAACCCCTGATACTACTGCCGGAAGATAGAATATTGTTCTAAAAATTTTTATTCCTCTTACAGGTTGAGTAATGAGGAGTGCTAATATTAATGCGACGATAAGATTAAGAGGGACGAAAATTAATGCAAATTTAAAAGTAATGACTAATGATTTATAAAATTGCGGGTCAGCAGTAAACATTTTTTTGTAATTATCTATACCTATAAATTTTGGACTGCTTGTAACTGGCCAATCAAATAGACTCATAATTAATGAAAACACTAGAGGTCCTATAGTAAAGACCAAAAAACCGATTATCCATGGTAAAATAAATAGATATGGCACTCTTTTACCGACTAATTTATAACCTTTTCTTTTCTTCGTTTTTGTAATAATCATATAAAAACCTCACGGAATTAGATTTATACAAACTATATAAAAGGAAAAGCACCATTTCGCTTTGGGATTATGATACTTTTCCATCTATTAAATTATTGGTTTGCTGCATCGTTTAATACTTTTTTTGGCTCCATTAAAGTACTTGGATTGAAAATTTGTTCAAATACTAAACTTAAATTCTCTGATACCCCACTCCAATCCTCAACGATAAAGGAAGCAGGGGTATACCCATCACTCTTTTCAAGCATCGAATAAAACACACTTTTAACTGGATCTTCCTCAATCTTTTCTTTTTCTACTAAACTCTTAATAACTGGAAGTTCATATTCGATTCTTTCTTTATTTGCTTCTTCACCAGTCCAAAATTTCATAAATTCAAATGCAGCATCTTTATGCTTTGAATCCTTTGACATCGCGATACCAGATGAACTTAAAATGCTGATATTTTTGCCATTTTCAAACATAGGTAATTCGACGATTCCGTAGTCAATTCCCGCTTCCGTTAGTGTACCAAGTGACCATGCACCATTAACAAACATAGCAACTTTACCTGATTTCATTTCTGTAGAACCAGAGCCCTCAGTTGCGATCGCATATCCGTCCTTCAACATATTTTGAAACATCTCAAATACCTCAATGGACTTCTTTGAATTTACATTACCATCTAATTTCCCATCCTTATCAACATAGGATGCACCATTACTCCAAAGGAACATTTCAAAATCATATGGATCCGGCTGCCCCGAAAAGGCAAATCCAGAAATTTTCTTTTCTTTATTTGTTAGTTTTTTAGCTGTTTCTATTAAATCATCCCAAGTCCATCCAGACTGTGGATATTCAATTCCCTGTTCATCAAAAAGCGCTTTGTTATAGTAAACGACATGCGTTGTATAACCAACAGGTAAACCGAGTGTTGTCCCACCTTGGGAATTGTAGTTCCAAAGAGCCTCATAGAAATTATCCTTGTATGCCGCTCCTTCCTTTTCTATATAAGAATCAAGTGGCTCTAATGCATCCTTATATAACGGATAATTCCACATATACATAACATCAGGTGCATCCTTTGCACCCATTCCAGCTGCAATTTTTGTATCGTACTCGTCACCATACCCCTCAAGTTTCACCTTTACCTTATCTTGCTGTGCATTAAATTTATCCACTAATTTTTGCTGTAGATTTAGACTTTCTTCGGAATCCCAAGTTGCAAACCGAATCGTGACCTTCCCATCTTTGTCTTCATTATCCCCATTTGAAGAAGAACTACATCCAGAAATCAATAAAAATGTTGAAAAGAAAAATAATAATGCAATCCTCATTTTCGATATTTTCATAATATTCCCTCCTTTTATTCTATATCCTTTATTATATTTATTTTTTACTAAAAGTAAAGGCTTTCATTTTATGTTTTACTAAAAATTTGTGTAATAATTTCGATATAATATCGATTTAAGTCCAATTAGAAGTAAAATACCTATTATTATATGTTATAACATCTATAATTTGATTTATTCCACCTGTTTTATTTTAGTAAAAAAATAGCGAATAGGTAGATCTTTACTAAGTCTTCCTCTGTTAGAAATCTATCAGATTAACTTACAGTTTAAAGAACAAGTAGGAATAATCACATTGTATTTTTCTTCCCATATTATCTGTTATTTGGTAAAGTATTGTTAATTGAATAATGAGGAGATGTACGATGGAGAATGCGAAATCTAGAAAACTAAATTGGATTGCATATGTATCTGTACTGTTTTTAGTAATGCTCATCGGAATTAAAATAGGGACTACATTCTTTTCGACCTTTCAATTAACCTTTATTTTATTCCCACTTATGGTATGTGCGATTATTGGAGCTAGTATTTTAATGATTATTTCCGTTATCCATATCATTAAAAAGCGGAGCAGCCTATCAATCATGAGTTTCATACCAACTTGTATAAATCTTGTTTTCTTTTTAATTCTGCTCTATCAACCTATTAGTACATCTCTACTTCAAATTGAATTTGCAATAAAAAAGGATTCGAGAATGGATATTGTCGAACAGTTTAATGAAGGCAAATTAGAACCATCCAATGACTACTTATATAAAATTCCTACTCCGTATAATAAAAAGTTTATTTCAGATGGAAATGAGATTTTCCAAAGAGGAGACTTCCTATTTTTCTACCATACTCGAGGGGTAATCGATAATTTTTCTGGATATGTATATAACCCTTCTGGAAACCCACCAACAAGTGATGACGTCCAAGCGGACATAATTTATATGAAAAAAATGAATTCAAATTGGTATTATGTATCTTGTACATAAAGGAGTGATGTGAAATGAAATTAGCTGAAGCACTATTGGAAAGAGCCGACTTACAAAAAAGATTGGCGCAATTGAAGGAAAGACTTCTCCGCTCAACCGTAGTTCAAGAAGGCGAACAACCAGCAGAAGATCCTAACACTTTATTACTAGAAATGGACAATATTATTAAAGCGTTAAAGATCTTAGTTATGCGAATCAATTACACAAATTCAACAACGACATTAGTTAACTATGGAACCATTTCAGATGCAATTACACATCGGGAATTACTTATGAAGAAAAGGAGCATTTTAGAGGCTGTTATTGAAAAAGCATCAATAATGGATATGCGCTACAGCCATTCCGAGATTAAAACCATTCCAACGGTTAATGTGAAGAAATTACAGGATCAGGTTGATGATATTTCAAAACAGTATCGACTTGTTGATACACTTTTACAGCAAACGAATTGGTTAACAGATTTAAAATAAATTAGATAGCTGGTAGTTATTTAAAAGGCGAGTACAAAAAAATGTTTTACTAGTTGGTATGCTTTGGGGAAGGCTACGGTTCAAATCCGCATTACACTTTATCCCAGTACAGCTTACAACTGTATAAATCACGAATAACAACTTACAACCACGTACTGATTTTGAATAACGAGGGTGGGTATGGGGAATTGAATAAAGGCTCAAGGCAGAAATGCCTTGGGCCATTTCACTTACAATTACTTATTTCAAAATTTTAAATCTTACAAAATAGGTTCTTTTTTGCCCCATTTATGATTTGTATAAATAAAGTCTAACGCAACGGCACCGATTATACTTGGAAATAATATAAAAGCAAAAAATTGGAGTATTATCATACCGCTAACATCAAAATGATTATGAAGTGGGCTTAAAATTTGCGTTACAGTCATAATCGCAACATGAAATCCAATTGATGTCCAGACATTTCCCGATACTGCCCTTAAATAACCTAATATTAAAGCAAAGCCGGGAATAAATAGAATCTGTCCAATCGAGTATATTGCCCCAATGATATAACTAAATAATGAAAACAAAAGCACTTGCAATATGAGGGATGACCAATGGGGAAAAATTACATTTAAGTAACGATAAATATATCCTCTGAAAATAAGTTCTTCTGGTAATGCCTCTATCAAAAATACAGTAATAAATAAAATGATAATACTTAACAAAAGTTGAGTACTATCTGTTTTTAACGTGATATCAACCCAACCAACCAATATACATATAGTAATTCCAAGCATTGCTGGAATTGTCCAGAGAATAAAACCTATGAGGAATGAAAAAATATTCGATCGTATCGTGGTTGATATCAGTTGTTTAAATGAAACTTGATCAACCCTCCTTGCAAAATCAATAAGAATAACGATTAATATAGAAGTAAGCATCGCAATAAAGAAGTGGTTAATACGACTATATTCCTCTCCTAATGTTTCGCTAAGGCGGCCAATAAAAAACCAAATTAAGCAAGTAAACGTAAAGATAATTAATATTCTCAACAATATACTTTTCATTGACAATTGATTTTTATCAGTCAAGCGAACCTCCCCTTTAAAGTTTTATATACTTACATTCGTATGCCATTTAATCATAAATGATAATTATGTATATTTCATCATATATAAAGTGAAAATTCAGTTTTTTAACACATGCTAAATTATATAATAAAAAGCTTGGGGAATTTAACACCCAAGCTTTTAACATCTTCTTATTACTCACCAAGATCCACATTATGATAAACTTGTTGAACATCATCTAAATCTTCTAACGCATCAATCATCTTTTCGAATTTTGCTTGTGCATCTTCAGGTAGTGTTACGTCATTTTGTGCTAGCATTGTTAGTTCTGCTACAGTAAATTCGGTAATTCCTGCATTTTTTAACGCCTCTTGAACAGCATGGAATTGTTCTGGTTCAGCGTAAATAATAACTGAATCATCTTCTTCCATAATGTCACGGACATCCACGTCTGCTTCCATTAAAATTTCAAGCACATCATCAGCAGTTTTACCTTCGATACCTAATACAGCTGTTGCATCAAACATGTATGTTACAGATCCGCTCACACCCATGTTACCACCATTTTTACCAAATGCGGCACGCACGTCTGAAGCGGTACGGTTCACGTTGTTTGTTAGTGCATCAACGATAACCATTGATCCATTTGGTCCAAAGCCTTCATAGCGAAGTTCGTCATAGTTTTCTTCAGAACCGCCTTTTGCTTTTTCGATTGCACGGTCAATAATTGCTTTCGGTACACTATATGTTTTTGCACGTTCAAGTACAACCTTCAAAGCTTGATTTGATTCTGGATCTGGCTCGCCTTGTTTTGCTGCTACGAAAATTTCACGTCCAAATTTTGCATAGATACGACTCGTATTCGCATCCTTTGACGCCTTTTTTTCTTTAATATTATTCCACTTACGACCCATAATTCCATCTCACTTTCAAATTTATCTAATAAGGATTCAACTAATTAATATAAATGGGACAACCCAGCCTTAAACACAGATTATATTATACATCAATTATATTATTTTTTTCGAGTCCTAATGTCAAAAAAAGTCTAGAAAGTATTTCCGATGAAACCTTTTTACATTTTAGCCGTATAAATACAAAAGTCGAAGGGGAGGTATAATTCGTATGGTTTCTAATCTAAAGGTTGGTAGAGTAATCAAAGTAATTGATGATTTCGATAGAAAAGAAGTTTTTGATGATCGTAAAGAGTTTCATTCTTTCCCAGTTAGTATTTATTACCCTACAAATGAAAATACAACAAATAAACCTCTTACATCATTATTCGAGCCTGCTATTGAAAAGGCGATTGAAATCTTCTCGATGGTTGGGATTAATGAAGAAAAGTTGAAGGAAGTTATAATATCAATTAAGGAAAATGCAGAGCCAGTCCAAAATACTTCGTATCCAGTCTTGCTATTTTCTCCAGGTTTTGGAATCGATCGCGATTTATACATAGAGAGTATTAGTGCCATTGTACAAAAAGGATATATCGTTGTGGCTATTAGTGTCCCATATGATAGTTTTGCCACCGTTTTTCCTGATGGAGAGTTTATATTTCAAGCTGAACATTTTCCTGATGATCAATCACAGATAGAATCAAGAATGAAGGATGCAAGTCTTGTATTAGATCATCTTGAAAAATGGAATCAAGAGGAGTTCTTTAATGGAATATTTGACACTAATAGAGTTGGTGTGATGGGACATTCCCTTGGTGGGGCTACTGTTTTCAATTTAGCTACTATTGATGAACGTTTATCCTGTGCTGTTTTATATGATGCAAGTTTGTTTTTAGTCGATAACAAGATACCAAATATCCCTGTTCTTAATCTTCGCCAAGAAGCTTCTTCCTATGAAGAGTATCTTGAAGCAATTTCGGGAGGAGATGATGCTCAAACAAGTGAGGAAATTGCTAGGGTATTTATAGAAAAACAAAAGAACATGTATGATTTTCTCCCAGCAAGTAGTTCATTTATGAAAGTAATAGGTGCCAATCATCTATCATTTTCAACAATTGGTAGACTGTTATCTGGAGCTGAAACCCCAGATGTAACTAAAACAATTAATGAACTTACCATTGCATTCCTTAACGATTTCCTGAAAGGTGAAAAAGCTGCATATTCTGAATGGATTAACGGAAAGGATAGACCAGCAAATTTGGTTGAAATTGATGGAAGTGGGTTTCCAGTTGATTGAGATGAGTAAGCAGAAACCACTAGGGTATGAACTCATTATTTACTAAGTACATACCCCTAGATTATTTAATATAATCCAAATAATAGATATTGTTTAGTTCAGTAACTTTAAAACGCAATTTTTGTTCATTTGTAAGTTTTATATAATTCCCCGTATATTCACCAAAGTCAAATCCAATATTATTATTTTCCGGATGACCATATAAATAACATACTACCTTGCCATCATTTACAAATACAATTTGGGTCATACCTTCACTTACAGTTTCATCTATCTTATCCCATTTATATCCCACAGTGTTATAGATGATGTCCTTTGAAGTGTATGGAGAGAAACTGTATAGTGTATCCCATTTAAATGGTGTCCATGTTGCGAAATCATCAATAATCGCACTGCCGCTTACTGGATGAAATGAAGCTTTTAACTTAGTTGCGTTTTCTTCCCAAACTTCATCCTTAAATAAGTTGACGAAAATCAGAATAATAATGATTGAAAAAATGGAAGCCGAAACCACAGTTTTCTTTTTCATGAAACACACACCTTTAATTGAATAATGCTTGGAGAAAAATCCTACTTCTAATATCTATTTCGACATTCTTGCAAAAATACCTTTCTTACATGTAACGATTCGATGGCACCTATTCAAACACAAAAAATCGGGAAAACTATTAATACAATTAATTCCACAAAAAATGCTTTGACCTTTTAAACTCCCCTTATCAATCCATAAGTGGTGGAAAGCCAGCACGACTCCATAACCATAAGGGAGTATGGACATCAATCGGTGCTATGCCGCTCCCAGCAAGAGCTATTTCCCAAGCGGTTGCAACAGTCTGTCGGTCATCTGCCCCACCGTTTAATACCTCTTCAGAACATAATCCCAATTTTACAGTAGCTTTTAAAACATGCGTATCTGGTGCAATCGTGATTAGCTCACGAGATTTCCATGAAACATTTGTATAAGTTTCCAATACATACAACCAATAATTAAATATCTTTGGTCCAGAGAGATAGGGGAAATCTGATTTTCTATCACCTTGCATAATCTCTTTTAAAAGAGCGATGTCAGAATGAACACACTTAATCAATCCTTCCACATTTCCTTTATCCGAAGACTCAAATATTCCTTTTGCTACACGGTGCCAAATGACAGGATGTCGATTCGGTTGTAATCCGACACGATGTAGAAGCAATGCCTCACGCAGTTCATCTATATTTCTGTTTACAACAAGTGTCGGACTAAAAATCCAATTAGTCACCGGGTCTTGATATGCTTGTACAACTGACTTCCATAATGTATAAGCATTTCTTTGATAGTTTAATGCCATTGCTAGTGTTATAACATCCATTAGCTCATCTTCTTTAACCACATCAATCAATACATCCTCTGGCATTATTTCTCCGCCTAAAATTCCATCAGAGTGCATTTTCATTAAGCTGTTTACATTTTTTATGAAAGTATTCATTATGTCCTCCGGAAACCATGTTAAATAATCTAATTCTCTTAATTAAGGAGAAACTCCTTCTTGTACTTGAACCTAACTTCAAATACAAAGGCTGTTATCGCAAAGATGTTGTTTTATGATATAGAATTTTTAAAAAAATCTGTTAAAATTATCATAATAGTCAGTCAGTGCTATTGAAACTTTGAAGGGGGTATTTCATACGAAACGAGTATGTGGGTTGTTTGTTATTCTTATTTTCATAGTTTTAACCGGATGCAGTTTGGAGACAAAGACATTACCACAGTTTTATGAAAAAGATTTGAGTAAAGTTACTAAAATCGCAATTGTCGATGGAAGCACAGGGTATCAAAAAACAATTGAAGATAATAAGGTAATAAATGATTTTTTGAATGATATAAAAGACATTAAATTTATTCCAGATGAAAATCAAGAGTCAAGAAGTGGATTAGATTATGGGATTTCACTTCATCAAAATGGAGAAGAGACTTTTCATTTTGCATTAACACGAGTGAATGGCCATTATTATCATACAGAACCAGCCATTTATCCTATCGTTGATGAATTTTATACTACCCTTACTATCGAAGAAGATTGAATTTTAATTTTTGACCTCGAATATGAGGTCTTTTTCATGCACTTCTCAACTTCTCTACCGTTGTGTGGTTTCTTTTACTCGTTTTTCAAATACTAAGTTGTTCCACATATTAAGTCATTGAAACAAATAGACGACAATCCATACTTCTAGAGGATTGCCTTCTATATTATTTTGGGCTTAATCACTTCTTATTGAGTTAGTACCCCTTCAACTCTTTATTGATTTCAGCTGTCATAAATTCTGCAAAATTGATTAAATGGGCCTGGTCAAATGCACGATTAATAGACGAACACTTATATTTTTCAAGTGCATCGGAAATAAGAGTTTTATATCGACTTGGTAATGACCTTACTCCCCATTCCCCACCCTCTTTTTTTGATGAAACCACCTTTTCCCTTAAATAATAGAGTACCCTACATAAATTCAATGAATAATAGACTGGATTTTCAACTATAGCTTCGATTGCATCATTTATATCGAATAGGATTGAACGGATGTAATAGTGGGGATCAATTGGTTTAAATACGTCCGATATGGGTTTCCCAATCAAACAGATACCTCTGTTGTATATAACTACTAAATGCGCAGCCAAATCAGGATCCAAATCATTACCGCAAATATAATTTTCATCATTTATGTATTTGTCTTTATGTGCCATAGAATAATGTAATTCAAAAGGAGTTGGATATTCAAAATCTATTACAGTTCGCTCTGTGATAATGCTCATTTCGATAGGATACGATGGGGTCGATTCCTCTAATTGTATTATTTCTTTGATGATTACTTTTTTAATTGATAATGGTAGCTTTTCTTTGACGACAACCAACAAATCAATATCACTTGAATCTGTATTAAAACATCCCATTGCTAATGATCCATGCAAATATACTCCGATAAGATTGGAATCTATCGTTTTACTAAAAATAGTTACGGCTTTTTGAATGTAATTTTCGATGCTCATATGGTTCTCCTTATAAAATATTCCTAGCTTCCTAATAATACTGTTTCTATTCTTTCCTCTATTGCTTCGCTTCCGCTTTTGCTTACAAAATATGCATTTGTATTTGGTCTTGAACTAACAGCCTTTACAAAAGTTTGATCGATGAAATGTAGAGCAACTCCATCATCAGCTGCATACCCTCCTTGAACTGCACCCGAGGACACCAATTCAAGATATGCAGGTCTCCTATCCTCTTCACCATCATAATGCGGACAATTACTTCCTTTCAAAAATCCTAAACATTCGATTGGCTCAAGCTTATCTCCGTATGAATCAGTTACACCATCTTCAAACCAACAGATTGACCCAGCACTTATTCCCGACAAAATTATGCCAATCTCCCAAGCTTTCCGTAAAATGTGATCTACACCCCATTCTTTCCATAGCGCTAGTAGATTTTTGGTATTACCACCACCGACATAAATGATATCCTTGTCTAATAAAAATGATTCTAAGTCTCTCGTAGGAGGGCTAAAAAGAGAAAGATGAGAAGGCTCACAATTATGTCTCTCAAAGAAATGATAGAATCTCGTAATATAGTTTTCCGCATCGCCACTAGCTGTCGGCAAAAAACATATTTTGGGTGTAGCCTTATTTGATTGATTTAAAATATATGTATCCAGCAACGGATTATCCGGCTCCATCGAAAAGCCGCCTCCTCCAAGCGCGATGATTTGTTTCATAGATTCTATAACTCCTTACTAATTATTTTATATTAACAATACTCTGATAATTATTATAAAAAAAAAGAGTGCGAATACTCTTTTTTACTCAACTTTCCCATCCCATTCCAGCATTCCGCCGACCATGTTGCGAACTTTATAGCCTTGGTCTTGTAGGTATGCACAGACATTTCCACTACGACCGCCGGATCGACAGATGAAAATGTATTCTTTATCTTTGTCAAAGTAATCAAGATTATTTGGGATTTCGCCCATTTTAATATGTTTTGTACCTGGAACCATACCAGTTGCCACTTCATCATCTTCGCGAACGTCAACAAGTGCTAATTTTTCACCGTTTTCGAGCTTTTGTTTGAGCTCCTCAGTGGTTATTTCGGGAATCATCATTATCATCCTTTCTTTCTTATCCCAAACATTATAACAAAGGTTAAACCATCAGTTCAATTAGTTCACCCAGTACTGACTACAATCTTTGCTACGATTCATGAATCCATACACAATTAAATATCTTCGTAATGATGCGTGGTCTTCATGGATTTCTTTTAAAATGTCCTTCACTTCTTCTTCTGAATACAGATGATTCTTTTTAAAACTAGTCGCAACGATATGTTCCAATAAAATTAATTTCCGCTTTTCTTTACTTGGAATTTGCTGGAGCCTTTTTCCACCTTTGAAAAAGTTTGTGATAACCTCATTCTTCTCTATTTCGCTAATAGTAGATATTTTTTGATTCATTTTACTTCACCTCTTAATTAGATATCTATCTAATTAGATATTAGTGAAATTACTTAATATTGTCAAACCTTATTCTAGAATTTTCAAAATGAAAAGAGTATGATAGTACTAGCCAAAATGAAAGGGGAAACTACATTGACATATCCGAATACTGATGAAACGATTCAACTAATTAAAGAACTAGTATCTATTCCTAGTCCATCTGGGAATACAAATGAAGTCATAACTTTTGTGGAAAAAATACTAACTAAAGCAAAAGTGGATACATATCGTAATCGTAAGGGTGGACTTATCGCAACCATCCCTGGAAAAGACAATCAAAAGCACCGCATGCTAACTGCTCATGTTGATACATTGGGTGCGATTGTAAAAGAAGTGAAATCAAATGGAAGATTGAAACTCGACCTAATTGGTGGGTTCAAATACAATTCAATTGAGGGTGAATATTGCCAAATTGAAACTACAGCTGGAAAAATGTACACTGGCACCATTTTAATGCATCAACAATCTGTCCATGTGTACAAAGATGCTGGAAAAGCTGAACGTAACCAAGATAATATGGAAGTACGGATTGATGAAAAGGTGAAAAATGCAGATGAGATACGTGCTCTAGGCATTGAAGTAGGAGATTTTGTCTCATTTGATCCACGAGTTCAAGTTACAGCTAACGGCTTTATCAAATCACGTCACCTTGATGACAAGGCAAGTGTTGGAATCCTCCTTCAATTAATCAAAAAAATTAAGGAAGAGAATATCGAGCTTCCATATACAACCCACTTCCTTATTTCTAATAATGAAGAAATCGGATATGGTGGTAATTCAAATATCACCCCTGAAACTGTAGAATACCTAGCTGTTGACATGGGTGCAATGGGTGATGGTCAATCTACTGACGAGTACACGGTATCGATTTGTGTGAAGGATGCGAGTGGCCCTTACCATTATGCCTTCCGTAAAAAACTAACTCAATTAGCTGAAAAGCATGAAATTGGCTATAAGCTTGATATTTATCCATATTACGGATCAGATGCTTCTGCTGCCATCCGTTCTGGTCATGATATCGTTCACGGATTAATTGGACCTGGCATTGATTCTTCCCATGCCTTTGAACGTACACATAAGGATTCAATCGATAATACAACGAAGCTTATTTATCATTATTTGCAGTCTGAGATGGTTGAATAATTTATCAAAGCTTGAGGACTTCAATGTAGTCCTCAGGCTTTTTTATTTGTTTAAATATGAAATCACTGTTTG
Source organism: Fredinandcohnia quinoae (assembly GCF_022427965.1). Classification (GTDB taxonomy): domain Bacteria; phylum Bacillota; class Bacilli; order Bacillales; family Bacillaceae_L; genus Ferdinandcohnia; species Ferdinandcohnia quinoae. The sequence goes on from NZ_JAKTTI010000010.1 coordinate 62,849, forward strand.
TAACTGTAGGATGTAATAACCAGAAAAAGTTATATTAAACTAATTTTAACATTATTTTTTGCTAATATTTACATATAACTTTATTTTCAGAAAACTGTTGTTTTAACCTGGTACATATGTTATATTTTCAATACCAACAAATTAAACCATTTTATAAAGCTTTGATTTAAGTTGTCGGAATTATAAAATTATTATCTTTATATAATAAATGATATGTATTGGATTAACGGAGGTTTTATTATGTCATCTAGAGGATCATTTCCATTCATTGTTACTGTTGGCTTTATGTTGTTTGCATTATTCTTTGGTGCTGGAAACTTAATTTTTCCGGTTATGCTCGGACAAATGTCTGGTGAAAATGTTTGGGCAGCTAATGCTGGTTTTATCGTAACAGGTGTAGGCTTGCCACTACTGGGTATATTAGCATTAGGTTTTTCAGGAAAAAGTGATCTACAATCATTAGCAAGTCGCGTGCATCCTTTTTTCGGCCTTATCTTTACAGTGGCCCTTTACTTATCAATTGGCCCGCTATTCGCAATCCCGAGAACAGGAACTGTTTCTTATGAAATTGGAATCAAACCATTTATTGGTGAAACAAATAGTTTTCTACCCTTATTACTTTTCACGCTTATCTTTTTCGGAGTTACCTTATATTTTTCATTGAAATCTTCAAAACTAGTAGATATCATTGGAAAAATTTTAACGCCATTATTATTATTATTTATTGGGATTTTAATTATAACTGTGTTCATTCATCCAATCGGTGACATTCAGGCACCTTCAGAAGGTTATCAGAATCATTCATTTTTTAAAGGGTTCCAAGAGGGGTATTTAACGATGGATGCACTAGCTGCATTTGTCTTCGGTATTATTATCATCAATACAATTAAGGAAAAAGGTGCTTCTACTAGAAAGCAAATTTTGGGATTTAGTATGAAAGTTGCATTAATTGCTGCCGCTCTTCTCGCAATTATTTACACTTCGCTTGCATATTTAGGTGCAACAAGTGTTGAAGGGCTTGGACAACTTGAAAATGGAGGAGCCATTCTAGCAGGAACATCTAGTTATTATTTTGGAGCCTTTGGAAAGGTACTGCTAGCATTTATTGTAATGGCCGCATGTTTAACAACTAGTATCGGGTTAATTACAGCATGTTCATCATACTTTAATAAAATTGTTCCAAGTGTTTCTTATAAAAAATGGGCTATCGTATTTACTGTATTCAGTGCTATAATTGCAAACTTTGGTTTATCAACATTAATTGAAATATCAGTTCCTGTACTAGTTACACTCTATCCAGTAGCGATTTGTTTAATGTTCTTAACATTTTTACACCCTCTTTTTAAAGGGAGAAGCGAAATTTATCAAGGAAGTATCCTATTTACTTTTATAATTAGCTTATTTGATGGATTACAAGCTGCAGGCATTCAAATTAATGTAATCAATGATCTTTTTTCCACAATTCTACCTTGGTATTCGGTTGGATTAGGATGGATTGTACCCGCTATTGTTGGCGGATTGGTAGGTTTCTTACTAATGATGATTAAAAAATGGGGTTTTAGTTTTTCAACAGTTGAGTAAAATTAATAGTAATAGGGCGTTTCTTCAAATAAATTTGAAGAAACGCTTTTTTTAGTTGAAAAATATTGGCTTTCCGTTTGTTTTGAGAGTCGTAATAGATATGATTTTGCGAATATGCACGATGTTTTCGATATTTGCGCGTTCAATAAGATATATGCGCGCTCATTGGCATATTTGCACGTTCCACAAGATATTTGCACGCCCCTAAAGATATATGCGCGCTCCCCCAGATATTTGCACGATACGCAAAATATTTGCGCGTTCATTGGCATATTTACTCGCCCCTCGAGATATATGTGCGCCCCTCAAGATATATGCGCGCTCCCCAGATATTTGCACGATACACAAAATATTTGCTCGCTACACAAAATATTTGCACGTTCCTCAGAATATATACGTTCTCCCCCAGTTAACTTCACGCCACTCAAAATAGATGAGCGTTGCGCTCGAAATTCACTTGCTACGTATACAATATTCACGATACCACGTTCCGAAAGTCTTCATAAAAAATACCCCTCACATCTCATATGAGGGGCATAAAACACACAATCCTTAGTTCGCTACAATATTCACTAGCTTACCTGGAACTGCGATAACCTTTCGAACGGTTTTACCTTCGATTTGACCTTTAACTAGGTCATCTCCCATTGCAAGTTCTTCCAATGCTTCTCTTGTAGCATCTGCTGGGACATGTAGCTTCGTTTTTACTTTTCCATTCACTTGAATGACAATTTCAATTTCATCTTCAACTAATTTTGCTTCATCAAATGCTGGCCATGCAGCGTATGCGATTGATTCGGAATGACCAAGTTTTTCCCAAAGCTCTTCAGCCAAGTGTGGTGCAACTGGAGCCAGTAACTTCACAAAGCCTTCAACAAAAGCCTTAGGTAATTCATCAGCTTTATTCGCTTCATTGATGAATACCATTAATTGCGAAATCGCAGTATTAAAACGAAGACCTTCATAATCCTCAGTTACCTTTTTCACTGTTTGATGGTAGACACGCTCAAGTGAAGCATTTTCCGCATTTGAGATTTTTGAATGTATGCCTTCTTTTTCATCCACAAACAGACGCCATACTCGATCAAGGAAACGACGAGATCCGTCCAATCCATTTGTTGACCAAGCGATTGAAGCATCTAATGGACCCATGAACATTTCATATAGACGAAGTGTATCTGCACCATGTGTATGGATAATTTCATCAGGATTTACGACATTCCCTTTTGATTTACTCATTTTTTCATTATTTTCACCAAGAATCATCCCTTGGTTAAATAGCTTTTGGAATGGTTCTTTTGTAGTCACTACCCCGATATCGTATAATACCTTGTGCCAGAATCGAGCATATAGTAAGTGAAGTACCGCATGCTCTGCACCACCAATATATATATCAACTGGTAACCATTCTTTTAATTTTTCAGGGTCTGCTAATGCTTCGTGATTATCTGGATCAATATAGCGTAAATAATACCAGCAGCTACCCGCCCATTGTGGCATGGTATTAGTTTCACGACGACCTTTTTTACCTGTTTTCTCATCAACAACATTTACCCATTCAGTAATATTAGCAAGTGGAGACTCACCTGTACCCGATGGTTTGATTTCAGTTGTTTTTGGAAGCATTAATGGAAGCTCTTCCTCAGGTAATGCGGTCATTGTGCCATCTTCCCAATGAATAATTGGAATTGGCTCACCCCAATATCGTTGACGACTGAATAGCCAATCACGTAGACGATAAGTGATTTGTTTCTCACCTCGCCCATTTTCCTCAAGCCATGCAATCATTTTAGTAATCGCTTCTTCTTTATCCAATCCATTTAAGAAGTCTGAGTTAACATGCTCGCCGTCTCCTGAATATGCCTCCTTGGAAACATCACCACCAGCAACGACCTCTTTGATTGGCAAATCAAACTTCTTAGCAAACTCCCAATCACGCTCATCGTGTGCTGGAACCGCCATAATCGCACCTGTTCCATAGCTCATTAAGACATAATCAGCGATCCAGATTGGCATTTTTTCTTGTGTAACAGGGTTGATTGCGTAAGCGCCTGTGAATACACCTGTTTTATCCTTTGCCAAATCCGTACGTTCAAGATCACTTTTGCTTTTAACTTTTTCTAGATAAGCATCAACCGCAGCCTTCTGTTCAGTAGTTGTTATTTTAGCAACAAATGGATGCTCTGGTGCTAAGACTGCATAGGTTGCACCAAATAATGTATCTGGACGAGTTGTGAATACAGTGAAGGTTTCATCATAATCTGCAATGGAGAATGTTACATGTGCACCTTCTGATCGACCAATCCAATTACGCTGCATTTCCTTTAAGCTTTCTGGCCAATCAAGCTCCTCTAAATCCTCAAGTAAACGATCAGCATATGCTGTAATTTTTAAAACCCATTGTCTCATTGGACGTCTTTCTACTGGATGACCTCCACGTTCACTTTTCCCATCAATAACCTCTTCATTAGCAAGTACTGTTCCAAGTGCTGGACACCAGTTAACAGCTACCTCATCAACGTATGCCAAGCCTTTTTCAAATAGCTTTGTAAAAATCCACTGTGTCCATTTATAGTAATGTGGGTCGGTTGTATTTACTTCACGATCCCAATCATATGAAAATCCAAGCTCTTTAATTTGTCTGCGGAATGTATTAATGTTTTTCTCGGTAAATTCAGCAGGATCATTACCTGTATCTAGCGCATATTGCTCTGCAGGTAAACCAAATGCATCCCAGCCTATTGGATGAAGTACATTATACCCTTGCATACGCTTCATTCGTGCTAAAATATCGGTTGCTGTATAGCCTTCTGGGTGACCTACATGGAGACCCGCTCCTGAAGGATAAGGAAACATGTCTAATGCATAGAATTTACGTTTTCCTTTATCTTCTGTTGTTTTAAATGTCTTATTTTTTTCCCAATGTTGCTGCCACTTTTTCTCGATTTGTTCATGATTGAAACTCATTAGACTTCCTCCTTAATTGATGTCGTTAATGTAAAAAGACAAAAAACCCCTCATCCCTGTAATAGGGACGAGAGGATATGTATAATCTTCCCGCGGTACCACCCACATTAGTGACAAATCTGTGCACTCACTTCATTGATCCTTAACGCGGATAGGCACGATAAGCACTAGTTTGCTAAAAGCAGTTCATGCTTATAACTCAAAGGCGAGTTCATGTACCAACTACGATTGACTTTCACCAGCCGTCAACTCTCTTGGACGTGTTACGTACACTACTACTCCTTTTCAACGTTCATTCATATTTCGTTATATTCTGTATTGTATAGAATTTAGCTAATTACTGCAAGTGAATTTGTAAAAATTGGGCTACTAAGATCAGAATCTCCATATTAATAAGAATTTAAACGTAATTATTAGCTAATACATTTTATATAAATGATCGTATCCGGCAAATTCCACACTCTATTGAGTATTGTTCGTCTTGATTATTTTATAGTCAATGCAATCATTATTACGGAGTTAACTTAATTCGGCGTTAGCATGCTTTTTTCGGCGTTACCGAACTTAATTCAGCGTTAGCAACCTTTTTTCGGCGTTACCGAACTTAATTCAGCGTTAGCAACCTTTTTTCGGCTTTACCAACTTTTTTCAGCATTAGCAACCTTCATTCGGCGTTACCACGCTAGACCCTGGCGTTGCCTTTGCTCCCCTCCCAGACAAAAGCATTTTCACCCAAATCTGTGAACAATATATGGCGAAAATCCGCTTTAGAATAGCGTTTCAACCCTTGTCACTATTAGTACCTTGTTAATATGCTCACTTTTTCACAAACTGTACATACTTTTGACCTAAAAGCGTGAAGTAAATCACACTTGGGCAGTTTGCAAAATCATACTATAAGGGTGTAAAAACGATTACCAATAAATATAGTGGAGGTCATTCAAATGAATAAAAAAATGAAATTATTATTAGCTTCTTTCGTTGGTACATCAATCGTTTTAGCTGGTTGTTCTAGTTCAAATTTATCAATTGAGAAAAAGGTAGAAGCCGAGACAAAAACAAGCACAAAAGGGGTGGAAGTGATTGCTCCACACAAAGATCTTAACCAAGCACCAATCCCACTAAAAATTGAGAGAGTTTCTGCAAATGAAGTAAACGTAGAAATGACAGCACAGATTACTGACATCGAAATAGATAAAGGGTATATGTACAAAGCATGGACATTTAACGGAGAAGCACCTGGACCAGTGGTGATTGTAAATGAAGGAGACACAATCAACTTCACATTAAAAAATATGGATCCAGCCATTCCACATAGCATGGACTTCCATGCAGTGCATGCTTCTCCGTCTAAGGATTTTGCAAACGTAGAGCCAGATGAAACTGGAACATTCTCTTACCCAGCGAATAACCCAGGAGTATTCATGTATCACTGTGGTACATCACCTGTTTTATCACATATTGCAAATGGAATGCACGGCACAATCATTGTAAAACCAAAGAATGGATACCCGACTGATAAGGAAATTGACAAGGAGTTCCTAATTATCCAAAACGAATGGTATAAGTACAATGACTTAGAAGATTTCACAAACGGAGTGCCTAGCCAAGTTGTATTCTCTACAAAAGCACTTAAAGATGGCGACAGAAATACAAATGGGGATACTTTTACATTAAAAGATGAGCCACTGTTAGCTAAAGTTGGGGACCGTGTTCGAATTTATGTAAATAATGTTGGACCAAATGAAGTTAGCTCTTTCCACGTAGTTGGTACAGTATTTGACGATGTGTATATCGATGGAAATCCGAATAACCATATGAAAGGCATGCAAACTGTATTATTACCTGCAAGTGGTGGCGCAGTTGTAGAATTCACAGTTACTCGAGAAGGCAGCTATTCAATTGTAACTCATCAATTCAATCACGCAACTAAAGGTGCAGTAGCAATTTTAAAAGTAACAGCAACAGGTGAAGATGACGGAAGTGCTGTTATGGGTCACTAAATCAAATGCGCCTTGGCGTATTTGCCGCCCAGATTTTTTCGAGCTTGCTCGAAAAGCTTCCTTTAAAAATCTGAGGCATCCGCCGGAGGCTTTAACTTTATTCAGCGGGGTTTGAACCCTCGTTGAATAAAGTTAACAAAACTGAGAACAAATGGGGTGAGGATATGAGGGGAAAAGTTTTACTCTTTCTCCTCCTCTTTTTATGTTTGGGCAGTCAGCTCGTCCATGGAGAACAACTACAATCTGTTTCATCTTTTGATGAATTAGTAGAAAGAATTGTTACTGCACAGCCAGGCGAAACGATTACCCTTGAAGCAGGAGAATATCATGGTCAGCTTTTAATCAATAAAGAAATCACATTACAAGGAAAGGATGGTACTCATATCATCGGACCATCATCCGGATATCCCATCATCATTGAAGCTGAAAATGTAACGATAAAAAACCTTCATATTGAAGGTGGTGGAACCCAAAATGCTGGTATTTATATTAAGTCTAATCGGAATAAAATTATCAATAATTCGTTCAAAAATGTCTTTCATGGGATATATATTAAGGATGGTTACGGGAACGAGATTGCGAACAATACAATTACAAGTTTCAGTAAGGATGTTCACAAAGGATTTGGAATTTATTTAGTAAATGCACCACAGACAAAGATCTCCAATAATTATTTGTATGATTTACAAGATGGAATATACGTTTCTTATTCAGACTATGGAGAAGTTACAAATAATCTAATTGAAAATGCTAGATATGGGATTCACACAATGGATTCAAAAAACGTTGTTATTTCGAAAAATGAAGTAAGGAAAAGTCATAATGGTTTAATGATTATGCAAAGCTCTGATTTATTCATCACGGAAAACATTCTTCATATGAATACAACCATTGATGGTGCCGGGATGTTCATATATGACACCTTTGATTCAGTAATTAAAGTAAACGTTATGAAAGGGAATTTCAAAGGAATCTTCTTTGAAAATGCACAACGAAATACGGTTGAATTTAATACTTTTCAACAAAATGATATCGGTTTTGACCTTGGAAAAGCATCAAAATCCAATCTCATTTATTTAAATAATTTTAATAAAAATACGAAACAAATCATTTCTGCTTCAGGTAACAAAAATCTATTTAGCCGAGATGGCTATGGAAACTATTGGGATGATCAGCGTTCAATTAATTTAAATGGTGATGAATTTATTGACTTTCCATATAAAAGTGGGGACATCTTTTTTAACATGACAAATAAAGAACCATTGTTGCAAGTATTTTTCCAAAGTCCTGCTGTCTATCTTTGGAATAAAATTGAACAATTCACCCCTATTCCGGCTGATCATTTCATTATTGATGAGCATACACTTGTTTCACCAGCACCCATAAAGCTTGATTTTCTTAATTCAACTAATGACAGAAAAAGTAAAACTTCACATAGTCTTCTTCAAATCTTATTTTTCAGTTCAATCGTATGCTTTAGTGGATTCTTACTTTGGAAAACGAGGAGGAAAAAAAGTGAAAACTAAAATTGTACTATTATCAATCGTTATTTTTATTCTAGGGGCATGCGGGGCTAAAAACTACGAGCCAGTCGCAATTAATCTTGATTCTGATACATGTGATACATGTAATATGGGTATTCAAAATGAACAAGCCTCTGCTCAAATTATTAAAGAGGATGGGACACCGATGAAATTTGATGATATCGGTTGTTTAATCACATATTTACAAGAGAAAGATGGAAAAATCGCTGAAGCATATGTCCATGATCATAACTCAAAAAAATGGATTGATATGGAGTCAAGCTATTTTATACATTCAATTGAAATTGATACCCCAATGAGTTATGGAATCATTGCATTCGAATCTGAGCAAGATGCAAAAGATTGGCAACAGGAAAATCGCGGAGATCTTTATACGAAAGATCATCTTCTACAAGTAAATATGAAGGATTTTAAAAAGGATATGAATAAATCCCATGGTCATTAAAATGTAAATGGAGGAGACGAAATGAGGATTACAGTTCTATTTAAAATGATTTATTATGAGCTTGTCCTTTTACTTCGAAGTAAATGGTTGCTTAGTTTTACTATTTTATTCATGCTGCTTGCGGGACTATTATATTTTTATGGTATACAATCACTTCAGTCAAATCCTTCGGAAGTGGCTTATGGGCTTGAATCAGGGACGTCAATCAATACTTCTGGGAAAGATCCCTCTCTTTTCGGTGTGGAAGCAATCGAGAAAACAACATCTAAAGAGGATCTACAGGCTGGTTATAACCGAGCAATTGCAATGCTTATGAATTTAGCTTTATGGATTCTCCCTATCATCTGTTTAATCCTTGGTGTAACATCCATTGTTGCTGACAAGGAAAGTGGCAGGCTGACCTTATATAAAACCTACAATACTCCATTCACGTATTATGTAGTCAGTAAATTTGCTGCTTTAACCTTATCCTTATCGATTGCTCTAGGGTTATCATATGGACTTGCAGGGCTTGTACTAGCACTTTTAGGTCATTCATTCTCAGCAAGTATTTATATCGTTTTTATTGCTCTTCATTTTTTATTAATTATTGTCTTTACCGGTGCAGCTCTGATGATTGGGTCTATTAGTACAACACGAATGCAAGGCTTATCATTCTCATTTTTCTTCTGGAGCTTTGTGTTATTTGTTTATGAATTTCTCATTTTTTCAGTCATCGATTTATTCCCATATGCATATAAGCTAAAAGGTCTCTTGACATTGATTTTATTAAATCCAATTGAATCAATTCGAGTTTGGTCGATTAATCATTTACATGCTGGATATATTTTCGGACCTGAATATTTAATCTTACAAGAGGGAAATAATTCAAGCTTACTCACATTGTATGTAGTCATTTCAATCCTCATCATTCTTGGGATAAATATTTTCCTTTCAAATCAGATTATGAAAAGGAAAGGGTGAAAATTATGATCGAACCAATTGTTAAGGTGGATTCTATATCAAAAAATTATAAGAAGAAAACCGTTCTCCACCCTTCAAGCTTTTCAATTTCAAAAGGGAGATGTGTTGTATTATGTGGTGGAAATGGCGCAGGCAAGAGTACCATTATTAAGCTACTCACTGGAATTGAAAAACCAACATCTGGTACAGTCACTTTTCATACAAAGGGTAAAAAGCTATTCGGATACATGCCAGACCAAATGGTTTTCCCTAGAGAACTGACACCGATTGAGATTTTAATGTATTATGGGAACTTTCTTGGTTGTGAGAGAGAAAAGATGAATGAAGTGATAAAAAAGGTCGGCCTCTGGGATGAACGGAATCAAAAGGTAGGTTCATTTTCAAAAGGAATGTCCCAAAGGGTTAATCTTGCTCAATGCTTACTTGCAGATGTGGATGTATATATTTTGGATGAGCCGACTAATGGGCTTGATCCTTACTGGGTCATAACCTTTAAACAAATTATCAAAGAGTTAAAGGAAAAAGGTAAAACTGTAATTTTAAGTAGTCATATTATGCGAGATATTGCTGAAATTGCGGATGATATTATTCTTTTATTCAGGGGAAAAGTATGTGGTGAAGGACATTTAGAAGAATTATACGAAAAATTCTCGTGTACAAGTCTAGAAGAGATTTTCCTATCTCTTCATCAACAACACATCTCATAAACAAAAGAGGCAACCAGTTTATTATTCTGGTTGCCTCTATTTATGCACTTATTACGATTTCCTCTTGTTTATGTTTAATTTTCCTATCATATATTATCGTTGTAAAAATCGATACTACTAATAACAAAGCTAATACGGTGAATAGTACGCTCATACCATATAGATCGACAAGTATTCCACCTAAAAGTGGTCCAATCATTCTTCCACCTGTTGCAGTGCTATTAACGATCCCTTGATAAAACCCTTCTCTTCCCTTAGGTGCCAGATCATTAGCAATCGTCGGTACGGCTGGCCATACAAACATCTCCCCGATTGTTAAGATAACCATCGCTACTAAAAAGCCTTGAAAAGAGCTTGCATTCGAAACAACAATAAATGAAAAAATAAAGATAAGAATACCGATTATAATTTGCTTTTTTAATGACTTCGCTATGATCTTAACCACTAAATTAGTTACTGGTTGCGCCAGTACAATTAATCCACCATTAATTGTCCATAATAGACTATATTGTTTCAAGCTTATTCCGATATCTTGTGTATAGCTAGAAATAGTAGCTTGCCATTGTACATAAGCTACCCAGCATAATAAATAACCGATAGATAAAATTAATAATGCATTCAGCTTCGATCGGTTTTTAACGACCTTTGATTGCTCAAGAATACTTGATTGACCTGCTTTTTCAGCATGCAATCCGCGATATCCCAATAATGCAAGGAAAAAAAATAAAACATACATAATTGCATTTGCGATAAAGATGTAGTCAAAAGAGTATGATGCGACAAATCCAGCTAGAGCTGAACCGATAGCTACCCCCATATTTTGAGCAATATAAACCGCATTGAATGCTTTTCTTCCACCTTCCGGCCATACAGATCCAGCTAAAGCAAACATAGATGGTACAATAATTCCTGATCCAAAACCAACTATCGTTAGTAAGATTACGTAATGAGGCCAACCGTGATAAAAAACGAGTCCAATAATCGCCACGAGTGTTACCGCTACACCTGCAATAATCGATTTGTAGCCACCGATTTTATCAAAAAGTGTTCCACCAAATAAATTCCCAATAACAGTTGCACCTGCATTGAGCATTAGTACAAGACCTGCTACTGAAAGTGATTTTCCAAGATGATCGTGAATATATATCGTGTTTAATGGCCATAAAAAAGATGACCCTGTCACATTAATAATCATACCAATTATGATTAACCAAAGCGCACGAGGCATATGTATACCCCCTTTACATGATAAAATTTCGATTTCCAAAATATAATTTTATTCCTTTCCATACGTTATATCAATTTAAAAAAGTATTCCGATAAATGGACATTTAAAAACGACAAGTGACCTGCACTTGTCGTTTTTATGACATTATTCGGTTCGTTGCTTCGATTTGATCGGTTGACCCTTTTCTAAGTATTTCTGTTTGGCTATTTTTTTAGGATCATCGTCAGTACCGAGCTCAATATCATTGTTGTTGATGCCATTTTTTGTTTTTTGCTCAGGATTATTCTGATCTGAACGTTTTTTCATAACTCCATCCCCTATAATTTATATTCTTGGATTATATTTTCATCTAAGGTCATATCATTTTGAAGCTGTTGTAATTGCAGTCTCATTCTATGGAGTTGTTCACGTTGCTGACCATTACAGCTCTGTGCAAGCTTGGCAAGATCAATTGTTGCTTCCTCTAATTGCATTTGAGCATCAGTATACTCTGTCGTGTTATAATGCTCCTGTTGTCTTGCAGTTGTGATTTGTTCTTGTCCATAACGAAGTACATCCTCACATCGCTGTAAAAACTCTTCAACCGATTGTCGAGTGGCCATTCTATTCCCCTCCTGTTTAAATGCATCAATCGAGAAGTCATCACTTTCTCTTCTATAGTTTGTTCATCCTGACATTCTTCTATCAGAAATCTTTTGCCAATTTTACTACATGTGTTACATATCATTGAGTATTGGAATTATCTCGTGATACAATTTTAAGATAGTGCCTTCGGTAGTTTATTTACTCAATGGCTCACTTGATATAGGTTAGGAGAGAAATATATGTCTCAGGAAAAAGCATTCCCTTATGCAACAGATGATAAACGATACCATACTTGGAATTATCATCTACGGCAAACCTTTGGTCATAAAGTGTTTAAAGTCGCTCTAGATGGAGGTTTTGATTGTCCAAATCGGGATGGTACAGTTGCACATGGGGGTTGTACATTTTGTAGTGTTTCTGGTTCAGGAGATTTTGCCGGTGACCGTGCTGATGATCTGGTAACGCAATTTCATACGATTAAAAATAAAATGCATGAGAAATGGAAGGATGGCAAGTACTTAGCCTATTTTCAGGCATATACCAATACACATGCACCTGTAGAAGTGCTACGTGAAAGATTTGAATCTGTTTTAAACCAGGAAGGCGTTGTCGGTTTATCTATCGCGACCCGCCCTGATTGTCTTCCTGATGATGTAGTTGAATATTTAGCTGAATTAAACGAACGAACTTATTTGTGGGTAGAGCTTGGATTACAAACCGTTCATGAAAAAACGGCAAATTTAATTAACCGTGCCCATGATTTTCAATGCTATATAGATGGAGTTAACAAACTTAGAAAGCATGGAATTCGTATTTGTTCGCATATTATTAATGGCCTACCCGGAGAAACCCCCGAAATGATGATGGAAACAGCTCGTGAAGTTGCAAAACTTGATGTGCAAGGGATTAAAATCCATCTCCTTCATCTATTAAAAGGGACAGCAATGGTTAAGCAATATGAAAAAGGTCTCCTTGAATTTCTGTCCTTTGACGACTATGTAGGCTTAGTTTGTGATCAATTAGAAATTTTACCCCCTGAAATGATTGTTCATCGAATTACTGGTGATGGTCCAATCGATTTAATGATTGGCCCAATGTGGAGTGTGAATAAATGGGAGGTCTTGAATACTATTGATGCTGAATTAAAGCGTCGTAATAGCTTTCAAGGGAAATTCCACTTAAAGGTTGCTGAAAATATATGAAGTTAGACCGAATTTTACCTTATTCAAGAAAATTATTAGAATTAGCCATTAATGAAAATGATATAGCTGTTGATGCTACTGTAGGAAATGGTCATGATACAGTATTGCTAGCAAATTTAGTCGGGGAAAATGGTCATGTGTTTGGTTTTGACATTCAGGAAAGTGCGATTGAAAATACTACTTTCCGTTTAAAAGAAAATCAAGTAGCTCATCGTGTTACCTTAGTCAACCAAAGTCATGACCAAATTAAAAACACTATACCTCTTCATTTTCACGGTAAAATTTCAGCTGCTATTTTTAATCTCGGATATTTACCAGGTGGAAATAAAGATATCGTTACGAAGCCTCAGTCAACAATACATGCAATCGAACAATTGCTTGAAATTATGTCACCAGAAGGGATTATCGTATTAGTCATTTACCACGGTCACGAGCAAGGGGAAATCGAACGAGATCAATTACTTGAATATACATCAAATATTGACCAAAAAGTTGCACATGTCTTAACCTACCGTTTTACAAATCAGATGAATAATCCACCATTCATCATAGCAATTGAAAAGAGATAGAGCGATATAAAATTGCTCTATCTCTTTTTCAACTTAATGTCCCTTGTAGTTTCCGATAGGCTCGTCCATTGATATAAAAGAAGTATGAGGTTTTCCCACCTAATTTGATGATCTTTTTAGCCACCTTAAGAACACTTCGTTGGCTTCTAACCTTTTCATCTGATAGATACAATCCTAAAAGCCCTCTGTTTATAAGGCGATGAAATTTTTCATTTGGTAGACCGGAAGTATGACGATCAGCTTCTAATACAAAATGCTTTAAACGACTCAACATTTGATTTTCATGTTGGTAATAAAAGCAGAAGTTTAAATCTCCGCCTTCTCGATCCTCCTCCTGATCAATAAAATAATCAAGAAGAATATGTAATCCTTGGATATATGGGAAATATCCCTCACGAATTTTAACTGCCATCTCCTCTTGAAAATCATCATTGAATGCATATGCAACTAAGCAAAATATTCCTAATGTAGACCCTGAACATGCGGAAAACTCATACCACTCCATTTGAGGTAGATTATCTTGATGGGTTTGATACCATTTTTCTAGACGCGGCACACGTTCTTCTACCTGAACATGCTTATGTACCTGCAAATCACAATAATATCCTGCTAACTCCTGCAAATAACTCGCTATTTTAGCGTAATGTTTTACATCGTTTAATACATTTTGACATGTATGAATGAGGTCAGTTAAATAACCTCCGTCATCCTGTTCCTCTCGATATTGATAATAATTCTTTGTTTCCTTACCAGGTGTCAGTGCATCTGGCATCGAATCATGTAAAAAGCGAAAATCAACTGGATCCATTGAAGTACTTCGATCGCATAAATTATCTAAATAATCACTTATCGTTTGATAGGCAACAATAAATCGTATACACTGCTCTATTTTATTCTCTGATAGAAGTGCGAGAATAGAACCGCCTTCACAGTGGAAAGTTTTTGTTTTTATACTAGCCAATGCTTGCTTACGGAGTTCTTCATTTGGAATCGATTCAGCCTTTTCCTTCCAATAAGATAATTCTTTATGAACGAGTGGAAAGACGTCTTTATATACCTTCTTCATTAATCCTATTGGATGTGTGGGTACCAAAATTTTCACCCCTTCGATAGTAAAGTTTGCTACACTTACCTTATATGATTTCCATGTATTTTTCAATTTATATGAAAGGAAATGACCTTCATGATTTATCCGTATAATGGTAAGTACCCTGAAATTGCTTCATCTGTTTTTCTTGCAGATTTTACAACAATTACAGGTGATGTAAAAATTGGCGAGGAAAGCAGTATTTGGTTTAATACTGTCATTCGTGGCGATGTCGCTCCAACAATTATAGGTAAAAGGGTTAATGTTCAAGATCATTCGATTTTGCATCAAAGCCCGAATAATCCACTCATTGTAGAGGATGACGTAACAATTGGGCATCAGGTTATTTTACATAGTTCAATTATTCGTAAGGATGCATTGATTGGTATGGGATCAATTGTACTTGATGGTGCTGAGATTGGAGAAGGTGCCTTTATTGGAGCTGGTAGCCTTGTTCCACAAGGTAAAAAGATTCCACCACATACTCTTGCTTTTGGCCGACCTGCTAAAGTCATCCGTGAATTGACTGAGGAAGATAAAGAAGACATGGCACGTATTCGACGAGAATACGTTGAAAAAGGACAGTATTATAAAAGTTTGCAGAAATAAAAAAATCTAATACCATTAATCCGCAAATTGTCCCCTGTCGATTAATATGAATGAAGTAGAACACCAGTAATGGGACACTTTTGGACAACACAAGCTGAATTTAGAACATGTAAATATTAAAAATGGGGGGGATTATTATTAAATCAGTGAAAATAATAAGTAGCATTGCTTTAATTATAATTGTTTTTTTTGTTGGATACATGACTGGAAAAGTAAACTATAATGAGCCTTCGCGGGAAATTAGAATTGGATATGATAACAAGGAAAACACTGGACAAATTGATATTGAAAAAGTTATTACAGATACAGAAAATCAAAGCTTTGTTGATAATTTTATCATGATATATCTTCATAAAAAGCAAATTTCATATACTAATCCAAATTTAGATAATCCAGATGTTTATATTATGGTAAATAGTCCTAAGCAGTCTACTGGCTTAATTGATTCCAGACTTTGGTTCACCAACGAAGGAGCCATTATTGGCGAGCGTTCAGGTGAAAGCTGGGACGAAGTAGATTATTTCGAAATCAATAATAATGATGCCGATTATATTAAAGAACAAATTGAATACGAAGAAAGATAGAACCTTCCTCACCATATGGGATTTAGTCTATACCATGCAAAAAGCTCACCATCCCTGGTGAGCTTTTCCGTTAACATTATTTCGTTGCTTGTTGCTTTAAAGTTTCTGCCTTGTCTGTACGTTCCCACGGAAGATCGACATCACTACGTCCGAAATGTCCGTAAGCAGCAGTTTGCTTATAAATTGGACGACGAAGGTCTAACATGTTAATAATTCCAGCTGGACGCAAGTCAAAATTCTCGCGCACTAGGTCTACTAATACTTCCTCTGAAACAGTTCCTGTTCCAAATGTATCAACTGAAATGGAAACAGGTTGTGCAACACCGATAGCATATGCAAGCTGAACCTCACATTTGTCTGCCAGGCCTGCAGCAACGATATTTTTTGCAACATAACGTGCAGCATATGCAGCTGAACGGTCAACTTTAGTAGGATCCTTACCTGAGAATGCGCCACCGCCATGGCGAGCATATCCGCCATATGTATCAACGATGATTTTACGACCTGTAAGACCTGCATCTCCTTGTGGTCCACCAATTACAAATCGGCCAGTAGGATTGATAAAATATTTTGTATTCTCGTCGATTAACTCTTGAGGAACAACAGGATTGATTACATGTTCCTTTAAGTTACGTTGAATTTGCTCCAATGAAATTTCAGGGTGATGTTGAGTAGAAATTACAATTG
Source organism: Fredinandcohnia quinoae (assembly GCF_022427965.1). Lineage (GTDB taxonomy): Bacteria > Bacillota > Bacilli > Bacillales > Bacillaceae_L > Ferdinandcohnia > Ferdinandcohnia quinoae. Next base: position 79,610 of record NZ_JAKTTI010000010.1, read on the forward strand.
TATCAATTCGAACCGGCTTATCATTTTCATCATATTCAACTGTAACTTGAGTCTTACCATCAGGACGAAGATATGGTAGCACATCATCTTTGCGAACTCTGGTTAGACGACGAGCCAATTTATGTGCTAATGAAATCGGTAATGGCATAAGCTCAGTTGTTTCATTACAAGCATAGCCAAACATTAATCCTTGGTCACCTGCACCAATTGCCTCAATTTCATCATCTGTCATTTGGCCTTCACGCGCTTCTAATGCTTGGTCAACACCCATTGCGATATCAGCAGATTGCTCATCAATTGATGTTAAAACTGCACATGTTTCATAGTCGAAACCGAATTTTGCACGGGTATACCCGATACCTTTAATTGTTTCTCTTACAATTTTCGGAATATCTACATATGTAGAAGTTGTAATTTCTCCTGCAACTAGTACTAAACCAGTTGTTACTGAAGTTTCACATGCGACACGAGCATTTGCATCATTAGCTAAGATCGCATCTAAAATTGAGTCTGAAATTTGATCACAAATTTTATCCGGATGTCCTTCTGTTACAGATTCTGACGTAAATAAACGGCGTCTATTAGTCAAAAACGCTTCCTCCTTTTTTCTCAGATTTCGAAATAAAATTATTTCGATTCCCTGAATTCTTTTATGATACGGTACTCATTCCCTTACATTCCCTTAGTATTGTTAATTAAACTATTTTCTATAAGAGGATGTCCAAAAAGTTCGGTTTATCCTCCTTTTTGAACATTCTTTATAAAAGAAAAAAACCTCTCCCTCGTAATTCTGAGGAAAGGTTAATAGTCATTCTCGCCTTTCACTCTTATCGATCAAGGTCATGCCTTGCTCAGGTTAGCACCTTATCACTATCATTTAAATCCAAGTAATCAATACTTTTCCTCAAAAATCAAGGTACTAATAATTTACTTAAATTTAGATAGTAATGGTTGCCGGGTTTCATTGGGCCTGTCCCTCCGCCAGCTCGGGATAAGAGAGTATCCGTTCAATGAAATATGATAACGTAATAAAGCTTTCAGTGTCAACTGAATTGGGTAAATTAAATAGATAAGACTGTGACACTTTCTTCACAAATTTAGTCATTCTACCAATAGTATGTGTGCCGATGTATTAATTAAAAAATATTTGGTACTATTTATAAGTACGCAACGTAAAATACGATAAATAGTATAGACTATTTCAATCAATGTGTTATACTAATTATATTATTTCTTTTAATAACTATACAATAACTTGATAAAGGATGGTTTTTTACATGAATTCAGTTGAAGTTTCAAGTGAATTACTAACAGATTTATTAAAAGGTGAAAACGTATTCAAAAACCTATCTGTTCCCGGTTTAGTTGAAAAAGTGTTGAATCGAAAAGAAGGAATTCTCACTTCGACTGGTGCTGTACGTGCTACAACAGGTAAATATACGGGAAGATCTCCGAAGGATAAATATATTGTAGAGGACTTTTCAACAAAAGACAAAATTGATTGGGGTTCAGTTAATGAGCCTATATCAGAGACTGTTTTTGATAACTTATACTCTAAAGTAATTGATTACTTAAAAAATAAAGATGAGCTATTTGTATTTAATGGATATGCTGGGGCAGATAAAAAAGTACGCATGCCTATTCAGGTAATAAATGAGTACGCCTGGCATAGCCTTTTTGCTCACCAACTATTTATTCGTCCAACTGAAGAAGAGCTTTTATCACATGAAGCTGAATTCACTGTTATTTCTGCACCAACCTTTAAAGCAAATCCAGAAATAGATGGAACTCATTCCGAAACATTTATTATTATATCATTTGAAAAACGTACAGTCCTTATTGGTGGAACTGAATATGCGGGGGAAATGAAAAAATCAATCTTTTCAGTAATGAACTATGTACTGCCTGAAAATAATATCCTTTCCATGCATTGTTCAGCAAATGTAGGGCAAGAAGGTGATGTCGCTCTGTTCTTCGGTTTATCTGGGACTGGAAAAACAACACTTTCAGCAGATCCTAAGCGCCGTCTGATAGGTGATGACGAGCATGGTTGGTCAAGCTCTGGAGTATTCAATATTGAGGGTGGCTGTTATGCGAAATGCATTAATCTATCCCGTGAAAAGGAGCCACAAATTTTCGATGCAATTCGCTTCGGATCTGTGCTAGAAAATGTAGTTATTGATGAACATACAAGAATTGCTAATTATGATGATGGGACATTAACTGAAAATACAAGAGCTGCATACCAAATTGATAATATCGATAATATTGTCATTCCAAGTATTGCAGGACATCCAAATACGATTGTATTCTTAACTGCTGATGCATTTGGAGTATTGCCTCCAATTAGTAAGTTAACAAAAGAACAGGCGATGTATCATTTCTTAAGTGGATATACGAGTAAACTAGCTGGAACTGAACGTGGGATTACTTCACCACAGGCCACCTTCTCAACATGCTTCGGTTCACCATTCTTACCTCTTCCTGCAACTGTATATGCAGAAATGCTAGGTAGAAAAATTGATGAGCATGATGTTCAAGTATTCCTTGTGAACACAGGGTGGACTGGAGGAGAATATGGTGTAGGAAACCGTATGAAGCTTTCATACACACGAGCAATGGTTCAAGCTGCATTAGAGGGCGAACTTAATCATGTCGAAACTGTTAAAAATGACATATTCGGTTTAGAAATTCCAATTCATATAGCTGGTGTACCAGACGATGTTCTTCAACCTTCAAAAACATGGGCAGACCAAAGCACTTACTATGTAAAAGCAAAAGAACTAGCCATGAAATTTAAAGAAAACTTTAAAAAATTCAAAGACGTACCAACAGAAATCGAAAAACTTGGCGGACCTAGAATATAAGTATGATTTGAGAGCAGCTCCATGCTGCTCTCTTTTTTACCTTTCAGGCCGATTCTTCATCCATTCTGTAAGTCGCTTCACGGTATTGCGGTTTTCAGCTGGTGGGAAGTAATGGGTAAACTCTGGAAAATACCAACTCTCAACCTTCTTATTAATTTCCTTTAATCGCTTTTCAAGCCGATACGCATGCTCGACTGATACATTATGATCCCTTTCACCATGAATAATAAGTACGGGCGCTTCAAGCTTTTCAAGCTCATATAATGGGGTTCTCCAACGATAACGATCAGGAAATTTTGTAGGTGTCCCTCCAATAACCCGCTTCATCATTTTTCGCAAATCCTTTCGTTCAACATATGTTAGTGTTAAATCACTAACACCACCCCAGGTAACAACTGAACAAACCATCGGCTCATGAATACCTGTTAACAAAGCCATGATTCCACCACGTGAAAATCCAAACACATGAATACGTTTTGGCTTTGTTTTTTCTTGCTCCTCTAGTACCCGTATTGCTGCAAACGCATCATCTCGATCATGGCCCCCAAAATCTTCATTTCCTTCCCCACCTTGATTACCCCGATAAAAAGGTGCCATCACTACAAATCCTTCTGAAGCAAATTGAATGATCCTTCCAACTCGCACCTTTCCAACATTTTTAATCCCACCACGTAAATATAAAAATCCATCATAACTCCCATATGCCTTTGGTTCTGCTAAAAATCCCTTTACCTTTAAACCTTTACTTATGTATGTAATTAAAAATAAATTTATCGTTGGATTAGGTGAGGGAAAACTCTGCTTGTTAATGATTGTTCCATCTTTCATTTTTTTAACACCTTTCAAAATTAATATCGAAAAAATAGGCTATCACACATTTTTGTCACGTTTCATACTCTATCTTAGTGAAAAAAATATATCGCTGACAGTACACCTGTCAAGGAGGAATGTTCAAATGCGTTATTTACTTAGTTTATTAGCTCTGATGCTTATTATCCCACTTGCAGCTTGTAATAATGACAAGATTCAAACAATAAAAGTTGCTGAGGTTACTCGATCCGTATTCTATGCACCACAATATGTTGCACTTACAGAGGGATTTTTTGAGGATGAGGGACTTAAGGTTGAATTAACAACCGTTCCTGGTGGAGATAAAACGATGACTGCCCTTATATCAGGTGGAGCGGATGTAGCCTTGGTTGGCTCTGAAACATCCATTTACGTCGAGGCACAAGGCTCAACAGACCCTGTCATTAATTTTGCTGCTCTTACACAAACAGATGGCACATTCCTAGTTGCAAGAGAAAAGATTGATAACTTCAGCTGGGATTTATTAAAAGATAGTACATTTCTAGGTCAACGTAAAGGCGGTATGCCACAAATGGTTGGTGAATTTGTCTTAAAAAAGAATGATATTGATCCACATAATGATTTGAATCTGATTCAAAATATTGACTTTGCGAACATTTCAAGTGCTTTTGCCTCCGGTACAGGAGAATTTGTTCAATTATTTGAACCTACTGCTAGTCTATTTGAAAAAGAAGGCAGAGGCTATATTGTCGCATCATTTGGAGAAGAATCTGGTAAAGTTCCTTATACTACTTTCATGACGAAACAAAGCACGATTAAGGATGACCCAGAAATGGTTGAAAAATTCACAAAAGCCGTGTACAAAGCACAACAATGGGTGGAATCTCATAGCGCTGAAGAAATTGCGGAATCGGTTAAGGAATACTTCCCTGATACACCGATTGATCTAATCACTTCATCAATAGAACGTTATAAAAAACAAGGATCCTATGCTTCAAACCCTGTATTGAGCGAGGAAGCATGGAATAATCTTCAAGACATTATGGATGAAGCCGGTGAACTTCCAAAACGAATCGACTACGGCACACTTGTAAATACAGATATCGCGGAAAAAGTAATCTCAAAATAGGAGCTGTTTCTATGAGTTTTTTGAAGATTGAAGACGTACATCATGTATACTTTTCAAAAGATTCGACAACAACAGCGCTTGAAAATATTTCACTTGCAATCGAGGAGGGAGAATTTATCTCCTTTCTTGGTCCAAGTGGATGTGGGAAAACGACATTGTTGTCAATCATCGCAGGGTTATTTAAACCCACAGAAGGAAAGGTCGAGATTGATGGGAAATTAGTTGATAAAGCTAGGTCATATATTGGCTATATGCTTCAACAGGATTATTTATTTCCATGGAAGACGATTGAGGAGAATATTCTCGTTGGATTACAAATAATGAAAAACGAAACAGAGCAAACAAAAAAAGATACACTTGCCCTGTTAGAAGAAATCGGATTAAAAGGTGTAGAATCATTTTATCCAAAACAGCTTTCAGGTGGAATGAGGCAAAGAGCTGCATTAGTACGCACTTTAGCTACAAATCCGAAAATCCTACTACTTGATGAACCATTTTCAGCATTGGACTATCAAACGAAATTAAAACTAGAAGATCTTGTTCAAGAGACTTTACGGGAATATCAGAAGACTGCATTACTTGTCACACATGATATTGGCGAGGCAATTGCGATGAGCGACCGAATCTTTCTACTTTCATCGAAGCCCGGAAGGATTGCTAAAACGTTTGAGGTTCCGACCGAACTTAGAGAACTTACTCCTTTCAATGTCCGTCAACACCCTGCTTATTCTCACCTATTCCAAGAAATATGGAAGGAGCTGGACCAACTTGAAGCAAAACTTAAACATTGAACTCCTTCATAAAAAGTATTTATCGGCAATAAAAAGAGAAAAAAGACTAGTACGATTCTATCAAATTATAATTTTTATTACCTTTTTTGGATTATGGGAACTAGCAAGTCATTTCCAATGGATTGATCCATTAATTTTCAGTTCTCCCTCGAAAATTTGGTCACTTTTCTTAACAAAAACTGCTGATGGCTCTTTATTTTCTAATTTAGGAGTCACATTATTTGAAACTGTTCTTGGCTTTATTCTAGGAACATTATTAGGTACCATTATCGCAGCTATTCTATGGTGGTCTGACCGACTTTCAAATATACTTGACCCTTATCTAGTTATTATGAATGCAATGCCAAAGGTAGCACTTGGACCTATATTAATCGTGGCATTGGGAACTGGATACACATCAATCATTGCGATGGGGACGATTATCTCTGTCATTATCACAACCATTGTTGTCTATACTGCCTTCAAGGAAGTAGACCAAAATTATTTGAAGGTGCTCCAAACTTTTGGTGCAAATCGTTCTCAGACATTTAAGGAAGCAGTTCTCCCCGCTTCATTTCCAGCAATTATATCAACATTGAAGGTCAATGTAGGATTATCCTGGGTTGGGGTAATTGTTGGTGAGTTTCTCGTTTCTCGGCAAGGACTTGGTTACTTGATTATTTACGGTTTCCAAGTATTTAATTTTACCCTTGTCCTACTAAGCCTCCTTATGATTGCTATTTGTGCAACATTAATGTATCAAGGAGTAGAATGGCTTGAAAGAAAACTAATAAAAAGCTCTTCTAGTTCAAACTAGAGAGCTTCTTTATTGTTAGCATTTCCTTATTGTAAACAAATTTCTGCCTGATTCTTTTGCTTCATATAGGGCTAAGTCTGCTTCCTTTAATAACGATGATACAGTTGCTCCTTCTTTTGGTGCAATTACTACACCCATGCTTGTTGTGACTTCTAAGACCAAATCATTAATATGCCAAGGTTCTCGAATTGCTTTTTGAATTTTCTCCGCACGTTCAACTGCATTATCACAATCTTCAACATCCCTCATAAGTATTACAAATTCATCTCCACCAAGACGTGCCACAATATCTTGATCCTGAATATTTTTTCTAATTCTATTCCCAAATTCTACAATAACTGCATCTCCAACATCGTGCCCCATTGTGTCATTAATGCTTTTGAAGTGATCAATATCGGTCATGATAACCGCAAGTTCCGTCAATTTTTCATGACTATTTTCTAATACTTTTTCCAAGCAGTTTTTAAAATAGCGACGGTTTGGTAGCTCTGTCAATGAATCATGAAAAGCAAAATAATTAAGTCTTGATTCATATTCTTTTTGAAGTGAAATATCAATTGTAACGACAACAATGTGTATGAATTCACCCAGATCATCAAAGACTGGTGTTCCATGTGACTCACACCAAATCATTTTTCCTTTTTTATTTTGTTGTTTTATCTGTAATTTGAAAGGAGTACCATCATTCATTGACAGTGAAAGTGCCTTTTCTAATTCATTTATATAATCAGGGTGAACATTATGGAAAAATAATCTCCCAATGTACTCTTGACTGTCAAATCCTAAAACATCCTTATATGAAGGGGAAGCATATATAATCTCTCCCTTGTTATCAAGTAATGTAATCAAATCCTGGGAATTTTCAGCAATGATTCGAAATCGCTTTTCACTTTCAAGCAGCCTTTCCCAATACTCTTTTATTTCAAACTGTCCCCACTTTTTTTCAGTAATATCGTTAGCCAATAAGATAATATGAGTACACTTCTTTAATTGGTCAAAAATAGGGTTTAATGTTATTTCATAATAAAACTTCTCACCAAATGGTGATTCTATAAATTGTTCATATTTTACACAATCCTGACTAGTAACAACCTCTTTGCAATTTTCATATAAAATGCTTGCTTTTTCTTTTGGAAAAATATCCTGAATTGATTGACCTAATACACTTTGAGACATGCCCGACTTTTCCATCGCAGTGCGGTTCAAGAAGTCCACATAAAAATCAGAGTTTTCTCCAACCCTAATAATATATACAATTTCTTTTATGCCTTCCATAAGCACTCTTTGAAAATTTAAATCAAAAGTTCCAGCCATATTTCATCACATCCTCCGTGTATACGCCATCATAGTATTATAGAAAAATATATTATACATTTTTGAATACCATTTCAAGTAGTAGATATTTCATATTTATTTCGAGGCAAAAAAACCATTCACATCTTTCATCGTAAATGGTTTTTCAATCCAGAAGTATTTTTTTATTTTCTATGTATTGATGTACGTAAGCTAGACTATATCTTAACACATCATCTTTCATAATAAAGCTATATTTGCGATCTTTTGGAATGGTTACCAAGGGAATTGTCGTAAGCAGGACCGGACCTTTTGTTTCATAATAAGTGGATTGTGGTAAGAGCTCATCAATCACTGCATAGTAAATATTTTTTACGATTGTTTTTCCTTTACCAAAAACCTTATACTGGCCAATATACTGTAAGTTTTTTATCTTGCCGCCTGTCTCCTCACTTACCTCACGGATTGCAGCTTCCTCAGGAGTTTCCCCATCTTCTACCTTTCCACCTGGGAATTCTAATCCCCTTTCTCGATGGTTTGTTAAAAGCCATTGATTTTGTAATTTACATAAGACCCACACATGCTTAGGTTTATTCGAAAAAGGATTTTTTGTAAAAGATAAGTTTACTTCATTTTGATATGCATCCTGAAAAACGATCATTGTAGCCTTACTCCCTATATGTTTGTTCAAAAAGGAGGATGAACCAAACTTTTTGAACATCCTCTATCATTTATTTTTTCTTATCATATCACATCAAAAAGAATAAGGTCACTTCATTGAAGAAATGACCTATATTATTCCAATATTCCCTCTGAACGAATATGCTCTCTTGCCTCTTCATCCCCTAAATCATATATCATTTGAAATACCTTTTGCATAGTACCGTCATAGGCATCATTATCTGGATCATGATGGTATTCACGAAATGGAATATGTGCGCGTACGAACGTTCCTATTTCATTTCCATAATTATTAGTAAACAAACTCCGCAACTGGTTAATCTCATCATCAGTTGCTTCGATTTTATATTCATAGGAGGATGCAGATTTCACTTGAGAAATCTCTCCACTTCCTACTGCAATATAATATGTTTTTTTCGGTTGACCCACTATTTTCACCCCTTATGAAGTTCTGCTAGTTAACTTATCTTTTTCTTCATCAGATAAAAATATTCCACTAACTCAAAAATAGTGATAACCTATTATTAATCTTATTAAAGTTCGTATCATTTTTTAATGCAACCCATATACTAATTTGCAAGCACTTGAGAAAAGGGGATGAAAAAAGTGAAGCTTATTGATGATTTATATAAAACATATCGCGATAAATTAACGGGTGATGAAGAGGATGCAGATATCATTGCCTTTTCAGTTCTTGAGCAATTAAATCGTGAAGATGTGCTTGATTTAATTGCTGAGTTAAGTGATCAAGAATTATATAATCTTGTTGGTTTTTATATGATCGAAAATTTAAAAGCAAAAATGGCCCGCGATGGGATTGGCCACGCTAAAATGTTAACAGTTGATCAAATGAAAACAATCCATTAAAAAAAGCTGAACTAAGTCAGCTTATGCATATCTACCCTGAAATATCAACGCTTTTTCCAAGAGTAGGATGTGGAGCGGATGTACCCGCTTTTGCTGAGGAATTAAAATCCTCAAGCATAACTACAGCCTGAGCAGCCTGTGTTGCCATTTGGCTTTTAAGAAGATTCATACTTAATGTTCTTTGAAGCTCTAGTACATTATTAGACATAATACTACTAATATTCATTTTAATCCCTCCTAACTCAGTATAACGTAATACCTGAATAGTTACTATTTAAAATGAATCCTCCTACCGATTAAGTAGGAGGCCTAAAAATTGATATTATTTTCCTAAGAATGATTTTAGCATCCAAATATGCTTTTCCAAACCTTGATGAATCGAAAGTAGCATATCAGCAGTTGTTTCATCATCTACTTCTCCCGCTACCTTCATTCCCTCTTTTAATTCACCTGTTAAGATTGAAAAATCATTACTGATTGTTTCAACCATCTGTTCTGCACTTTCATCACCATTTGCTTCTCTGATTGAAGATACTTCCAAAATTTCTTGCATTCTCGCTACTGGTTTTCCACCTAGCGCTAATAATCGCTCCGCTAATTCATCAATATGAAGTGCTGCTTCATTATAGAATTCTTCAAATTTGACATGAAGCGTGAAAAACTGCTGGCCCTTTACAAACCAATGATAATTATGTAGCTTAATGTACAACACACTCCAGTTAGCAATCTGCTTGTTAACAATTTCTGTTAATTGTGTAGACATCAAAATCTCCTCCTTATTTTTTAATGTACCCCCATTTCATCATACCAAAACATCCATTTTTTATAAGTTTTAAGTAGAAAGGTTCATACATTTGTAAAAATTGAGGAACTACGGGTATTTTTATACTTTTTACGTTATGTACCATGTTAAAATGGAGAAAAGAATTAAGTAGGAGGAAAACATGTTAACGATATTAATTATCTCGTTCATAATTGTTATTATCGTGCTTTTATTAGCTGTGGTTACAACTTCAAAAGCATATCAATTTAAACATACCGTTGATCAATTTGGAGATAACACACATCTTGAGGAGCAAACCAAGGTTGAAACGAATAAAAAATAATGATTGCAAAGGAATACGGACGTTAGTATGATTTTCACATAAAAACCTCACAAAAGTGAGGTTTTTATTACTTATCCAAATACTTTTTGAAGGTCTTCTTTAGACTGCTCTAACCAGAAACGCATTAAGCGCTTTGCCCCTTCAAGGTCATGTAGCTTCGCTTGGCCACACTGCTTTTCATTAGCCGCCGGTACTATAGTAATTTCAAGTGATTCTTTCATCGTATCTTCTAAAGTATCGATAATTTCACTCACTGTCGGCTCCCCACTAACAACTAAATAGTAGCCTGTTTGACAACCCATTGGTGAGATATCGATTATATCAAAGTGATCATATTTTTCAGAGTGCTTCCGAATATTAATTGCTAATAAATGCTCGAGTGTATGAATCACATCTGGTTTCATTGCTTGTTTATTGGGCTGGCAAAAGCGAATATCAAATTTATTAACTACGCCGTCACTACCTACCTTATGGACACCACAATGTCTCACATAAGGGGCTTTTACCGCGTTATGGTCTAGTTCAAAGCTTTCTACTGATGGCATTAAAATCACTCCTTTTAATTATGTACTATTCTATCATAACGTGAATTCAGATTTGTTTCATCAATTTAATTTAAAAGTAAAAAATGCTATAGTATAAGTATTCTTATAAGAAGGAAGTAAATATCGTAATGAAATCAGTATTTATCGGGATTATACGATTTTATCAAAAATTCATTTCACCGTTAAAACCACCAACCTGTCGATTTTATCCGACCTGTTCACATTACGGACTTGAAGCGATTAAACGCTTTGGTGCGATTAAAGGAGGATGGCTTACGATTAAAAGAATTAGTAAATGTCATCCGCTTCATCCTGGCGGAATCGATTTTGTTCCAGAGAAAAACGAGGCAAAAGAGCATCAAAAGTGATGATTTTATAGCCTCGTCTCCTTATTATTTTTTAATACCCGTTTACAACAACATCAAGCTTACCGGTCCCAGGATCAATAACGAGACCATGAACTGGAACATTTGCGGGTAATAATGGGTGATTGTTCACCATGTTCACGCTATGCTTTACACTTTCCTCGACACTCTCGAAACCATAAAACCATTTATTAAGATCAAGACCCGAATTTTTTATCGTATCAATTTTATCTTGAGATACCCCTCTATCAACGACTTTCTTTAAAATCTCTTTAGAATTAATATTACTCATTCCACAATCATGGTGCCCTACAATACAAACCTCATCTGCATTCAACTCATAGACAGCGACGAGGATACTACGCATCACACTTCCAAAAGGGTGAGTAACAATAGCCCCAGCGTTTTTTACAAGCTTCACATCACCATTTTTAAAATTCATTGCTTTTGGCAGTAATTCAGTTAATCGGGTATCCATACATGTTACAATTACCATTCTCTTATTTGGAAGGTTGGTTGTTCGGTATTTTTCATATTCTTTTGATTCAACGAAGGTTTCATTATGTTCCAAAATTTGATCTAATAAAGCCATCCTATCACCTTTTTCTATCAGATTTACTATTATCTTATCAAAAGATTTCATTGAAAGGAAAATATTTCATTGTAATTACGATAAAAACTGAATACTTGTGAATAAAATCGTTCAAATTTAAAATAATAATATCTTTTTGTTCTCAAATCGTAATTGTTACGATATAATGTCTTAGAACTTACATTCTTATAACACTGAAGGGAGATTATATGAAAGCTAAATTATATTTTGTACTATCAGTACTACTACTATGTTCTTTTCTAACTGCATGTGAGGCAGGTAAAAATGAAGATGAAAATAAAAGCAATAAACTAATGATATATACGACGGTATTTCCATTAACAGATTTTACGAAAAAAATAGGTGGTGACCATGTATTTGTAGAAAGTGTATACCCTCCTGGTTCTGATGCTCATTCATTTGAACCTACACCTAAGGAAATGACAGAAATTGCAGATGCTGATGCATTCATTTATACCGGTGTCGGGGTTGAAGGTTTTGTAACGACCGCACAAAAAACATTAAAAAATGAAAAAGTAAAACTGATCGAAGCTGGGAAAAACATTGAATATCATCATTCAGATGAAGGTGATCACGCTCATGAGGATGAGGATAATCATGATCATCATAAACATGGTGATATTGATCCCCATGTATGGCTAGATCCAGTTCTTTCGATAACACTTGCTGAAAATATAAAAGAAGCATTAAGTGACTTGCATCCAGAATTTAAGGATGAATTCGAACAAAATTTTCAAAGCCTAAAAATTGATTTAGAAAAATTAGATCAGGAATTCAAACAAATAGTTGATCGTTCCAAAACAAAGGAAATTCTTGTAGCTCATGCTGCATATGGGTATTGGGAAGAACGATATGGTATCGAACAGAATAGCATAACCGGCTTATCACCTTCCGAAGAACCCTCTCAAAAAGAACTTAAAGAAATTATTGAATGGTCCAAAGAGCATGAAATTAACTATGTTATTTTTGAGAAAAATGTTACATCAAAAATTGCCAAGGTCATTCAAAATGAAATTGGAGTTAAAAGTCTTACACTCCATAATTTAGAATCAATTACAGAAAAGGAAACAAAAAATAATGAAGATTATTTTAGCTTAATGCGTAAAAATAGTGAAACCTTAAAGAAGGCTTTAAACTAATATCCCATTAATTACTTATCTTACAAGTAACTGGCTGTATGCACCGCTCATGTAAGGGGAAAATAATTGTGCTAGACCCATATCATATTGAGAGAGGTGTAGTAAATTGGCACAAGATGTTCTTTGTGAGGTTAATAATTGTCATTATTGGAAATCAGGAAATAAATGTGCAGCAGATGCCATCTACGTGGTAAGTCATTCAGGCAGTACGGCATCAGAGCAAAGTGAAACAGATTGTAAAACATTTACCCCAGAAGAGTAAACCTAAACAGATTAGGACAACTGATACTCGTGTTATCAGTTGTCCTTTTTATGTATTCTGCTCCCAACCCCATGTTGTTAAATGCCTTCCGGATTTACCTTCACAGCGCTGGTTATTCATTCGAATAAAATGCTTGTTCAGTTAAATTCGGAAGGCTTACTTAATATGTGACTTTTCTATGACAAAGTCAGCAAAAAATTGCTATATCACCTATTTCTTGTTATTTTAAATTCATACAATATTTGTGAAGGGATGTACTTTATGAAAATAAAAAGTGTATTACTAAGTTTATTTTTACTATCAAGTATGATTATTAGCGGGTGTTCAAGCGATACTGATTCTTCACATAAAGATGAGCAGCACGATGATCAAGCAGCACAACTAGGTGATATTCGCGAAGAAACGGAGTCTATAGAAGATTTACCTGCTTTCTTAGCTAAATTCCCAGAAGAAATGTCAGTTATTTATACAGCTGCTGCAGAAAATCAAGAGCTATTAGAAAGTATGCCTTGTTATTGTGGGTGTGGCGATTCTGTTGGTCATAAAGATAATTATGATTGCTTTGTTTTTGATAATAAAAAAGATGGCTCCCTTGTCTGGGATGACCATGGCACAAAATGTAATGTCTGCTTAGAAATTGCTGCAAAATCAATCAAGGAATATCAAGATGGAAAATCAATCAAAGAAATTCGAACAATGATTGATGAACAATATAAAGAAGGATATGCGAACCCAACTCCAACTCCAGAGGTATAATAAAAAACGCTGTAGCTAGACATTTATACGAAAGGGAGCAGCTAATAAAATGCTGCTCCCCTTTTAATTCGACATTACTATCCTAATGCCACATCTAAAATCATCATTACAGCAAAGCCAATCATTAAACTGATTGATGCAAGATCTGTATTTCCCTCTTCCTGCGAGCCTGGGATAACCTCTTCTGCTACTACAAATATCATCGCACCCGCTGCAAAGCTTAATGCATATGGCAATAACGGTTCAATATAAATAACAGATGCTGCCCCAATCACTGCTGCAATTGGCTCAACTAATCCAGAGAATTGACCATATACAAAGCTTTTTTTACGGGACATGCCATCTCGTCTTAATGGCATGGACACTGCAACACCCTCAGGCAAATTTTGAATACCGATTCCAATCGCTAATGCAATGGCACCAGTTAACGTTGCCGATTCAAACCCCGCAGCTACAGCGCCGAAGGCAACCCCAACCGCAAGACCTTCAGGAATATTATGCATCGTGATTGCAAGAACCAGCAATGTACTCCTTCTCTTTTTCATTGGGTGGATACCTTCTGCACTTTCCATTGGCTTATTTGGGTGAACATGTGGCAAGAGCTTATCGACAAGCAGTAGGAAGAGTCCCCCTAATAGAAATCCAATAGCTGGTGGAGCCCATTTTGGTAATGCACCACCATCAGACATTTCGATAGCTGGCGCAAGAAGTGACCAATAGCTTGCTGCGATCATGACTCCACCCGCAAAACCTAACATACTATCTAAGAATTTTTGGTTCACGTTTTTAGTTGTAAACACCAAAGCCGCACCTAAAGCTGTCATCCCATATGTAAATAAGCTACCGATAAGAGCTTGATTTACAGGGGAAAGACTGGCAAACCAATCAAACATAATATTATTCCCTCCATTTGATACATCGATTACTATTCTTTTATTTAGATTAATGATAAATTATGCACTTTAAATTAATCAAAAACTAATATAATTAACTATTATTATATCTAATATAGCCACTATTGGTTCATTTATTTTAGAGGGCCCATACGTCAAAAATATATCGCATTCCAATTTTATTGTGATAATCCTTCTAATATCGTATTTATATTCCATTCCATCATCGAAATATACGAATCACCGTCTTCACCAGGAGGAGCTAACGAATCAGTAAATACTTTTCCCATTATCGGTGTATCAGTCTCAGCAGAAACAGCTTCCATACTGCGTGCATCAATACTCGTTTCTACAAATAAACCTTTAATTTTCTCTTCGCGAATGATGTCTACAATTCTTGTGATTTGATCAGGTGTACCTTGATTCTCTTGGTTGATTTCCCAAATATACTCACCTTTAAACCCATATGCCTCACTAAAATATTTGAAAGCACCTTCACTTGTTACAAGTATCCGTTGTTCTTCAGGGAGCTTATTAAATTTCTCAACTGCATATTCATGAAGTTCTTTAAGCTTTGTAATATATTCATCGGCATTTTTTTTATAAGTATCTGCATGATCTGGGTCAACCTTTATGAGACCATCTCTTGCATTTTCAGCATATATAATTCCATTCTCTATATTTAACCAGGCATGAGGGTCTTCCTCCCCTTCCTTCCCTTTCGTCGTTAAATATTTTTCTTTAACCCCTTTACTCATTTGAAAGATAGGTGCATCTTTGCCATTCTTTCCGGCAGTCTCCATCAAATTATCAAACCATGCATTACCCGCTTCTAGATTAAGTCCATTATAAAAAACGGCATCAGCATCTGTTGTTTTTTGAACATCAAGTGGCAGTGGATCATATTCATGAGGATTCGATCCGATTGGTGCTAGGCTATGGATTTCAACTAAGTCTCCACCTACATTTTTGACAATATCATAGACAATTGAATACGTAGTAACAACTTGGACTTTACCATCTGAATTTGAACTCGTGCTTTTTTCATTACATGCACTCAGTAAAAATACTGCAAAAATGGATAGTAGTATGAACAGCATACTTTTTTTCATTCTTTGTTACCCTCCTCTTTCTATACTAAAGCAGATTTTTTCCGCTTCGCTTTCACCGTCTTCCAGATTAGTCCATGCCTTGGGGAAAATAGGAAAACTAAAATAAATATGGCTGTAGCTGCAAGAACAATGGCTGCACCGGATGCTAAGTTGTAAGTAAAACTAAAGTACAAACCAGTTATTGATGAAATCACACCTATTCCTGCAGCCAGAAAAACCATCACCCATAGACGTTCTGTTAACAGGTATGCAGCAGCTGCTGGTGTAATCAACATCGCAACAACTAAGACAATTCCTACAGTCTGAAGGGAAGCAACCGTCACCATTGTAAGCAATGTCATTAGAAAATAATGAATGAAACGTGTTGGTAATCCATAGGCAGCCGCCATTGTTGAATCAAATGATGTAACCAACAATTCCTTAAAAAATAAATTGACAGCCGTTAATACAATAATTCCAGTTCCTAATGTAATCCACATATCAGATAATCTGACAGCCAATACATTACCGAATAAAATATGATACAAATCTGTACTGCTTTTCAGCATCGTAATGATGATGATCCCTGATGCAAATGCTGCTGTGAATACGATACCGATTGAAGTATCGTGCTTAATTCGGCTATGTTGAGTAACAAATCCAATCCCTATCGCTGTTAGTAATCCTGTAAAAACAGCACCGAAAAAGAAATTAATGCCTAGCATATATGAGATCGCTACACCTGGTAATACTGCATGTGAAATCGCATCCCCCATTAGAGCCATTCCTCTAAGGATGATAAAACAGCCGATTACCCCACAAATGATTCCGACCATAATTGATGTTAATAACGCCTTTTGTAAAAATCCGTACTGAATAATCGCTTCAATAAAAGACATTATATGGTCACCCCGATTTCCTTCATGAATGCAAACTGACCTTTATAGGCCTTTTCAATAACCCCAGGCTGGAATACTTCCTTAACCGTTCCATAGCTGATTAATTCTTTGTTTAATAAAATCAATTCATCGAAATAATCATTTGCTTTACTTAAGTCATGGTGGACTACAATAACTGTCTTATTCTGATTACAGATTTCTTTTAGGATGTTGACTATCGTTTCTTCACTAGAAGCGTCAACCCCTACAAATGGTTCATCCAGAAAAAAGAGATCTGCTTTTTGCGCGAGTGCTCTTGCCAAAAATACACGTTGCTGTTGCCCACCAGATAATTCACCAATTTGTCTTTTACTAAACTCCTGCATCCCGACTCTTTCAAGACATTGAATAGCCCATTCTTTTTCTTTTTTCTTTGGTCGCTGGAATACTTTTAAATGTGGATATGTGCCAATTAGTACAGTATCAAGAACCGTGATCGGAAAATCCCAATCTATATCATTTCGCTGTGGGACATATGCAATTTTTTTTCTTACTTCTTTAATTGGCCGCCCTAGAACTTTTATTTCCCCTTTATCTTTTGGTATTAAATTTAACATCGCTTTTAAAAATGTTGACTTACCTGCCCCATTGGGACCAATAATCCCAACCAATTTACCAGCCTCAACCGAGAGGCTCACTCCTTTAACAGCTTCATTTCCATAATACGAAACATGCAAATCATGAATTGAGATTGCTGAAGTCATATTTATTCCTCTCCCTATTTTTCTTATAAGCTATTTTTATGCATGAACGATAAAAAGTTTCCTTAGTACAAAATTTAATCCCTAAGAAAACATTTGTCAATTCTTTTGTTTCGACAAAGTTAGAATGTTTTACGAAATTAAAAAAAGCCGGGAATTTAATTTTCCCGACTTCTTAAAATACCTTTTTCATTTTTGTTAGTTGTTGTATTCGTATCCGATCTACTTCAAACCCAATTCCAGCTTCTTTAGGAACATGAATGTACCCATTTTCTACTATAACTTCTGGCTTAATAACATCCTGCGACCAATATCGTGATGAGGCGGATATATCACCTGGGATTGTAAAGCCTGGAAGACTTGCAAGTGCAATATTATGAGCTCTTGAAATTCCTGTCTCAAGCATCCCGCCACACCATACAGGAATATGGTGCTCCAAACAAAGATTATGGATTTTAATCGCTTCAGAAATCCCTCCTACCCTGCCAATTTTAAGATTGATTACCCGACAGCTTCCCATTTCAATCGCCTTGCGAGCATCTTCATAGGTTACAATACTCTCGTCTAAGCAAACTGGAGTCATTATTTCTTTTTGCAATTTCGCATGGTCAATAATATCATCTGCAGCAAGTGGCTGTTCAATCATCATTAACTTGAACTCATCTAGTGCTCTTAATCTCTCAATATCTTCTAGTGTGTAAGCTGAGTTTGCATCAACCATTAATGAAAGATCAGGATAAACTTTTCTAATTTCTTTAAGTATCTCATAATCCTGGCCGGGTTTTATTTTTATTTTAACCCTCTTATACCCTTCATCAATATGTACTTGTATTTTTCCAAGCATTCTCTCAAACGTATCAATACTTACTACGACACCTGATTCAATTTTATCCTTCGTTCCACCAATAGCATTTGAAAGTGATATACCTTGGACTTTTGCATACAAGTCCCAAATTGCTATTTCAAGGCCAGCCTTCGCCATCTGATTTCGTTTCACAGATTGGAAGCGACTTTGTAGTTCATTTGGATGCTCAATTTCTTCATACAGTAGACTTTTCACAAAAAAGTCTTCAATTATATGCCAACTAGTCTTAATTGTTTCCTCCGTATACCATGGGGAAGAAAAAGCAACAACCTCTCCCCAACCAACCAAACCGTCATAATCTTCTACCTCTACTAAAATGCTCTCACGAAAGTCCACCTTTCCCAGACTAGATACAAAAGGCGAAAGTAGTCTCTGTTCAATAAGGTGAAGTGTTATCTTTTTTATTTTCATATGTCCTCAACCTTCTATAAGTTCGATTAACTTTCTTCTCAATAATTTATTTGATGCGTTTCTTGGTAGAGTGTCTACAATATAAATAGATTTTGGTATTTTATAGCGGGCTAGTTTTCCTTCACAAAAATAGATGACATCATCTGTATTCAAAATTCCTTCTTCAGCTAGTTTTATAAAAGCAATTGGCACCTGCCCCCATTGCTTGTCTTCAACACCAGTTACACCCGCTTCTGTAATATGTGGATGTGATAGTAATATAGCTTCGATTTCAGCAGGATACACATTTTCGCCACCTGATATAATTAAGTCTGATCTCCGGTCCTGAACAAAAAGAAAGCCCTCATCATCGACATAGCCAATATCCCCTGTATATAACCATCCGTCCTTTATTGCTTCAGATGTTGCATCAGGTCTGTTAAAATACCCAATTGATACATTAGGCCCCTTGACAACAATTTCCCCACTTTCATTTGGTTCAGCAATAATACCGTCTCGTTCAATCTTGATTTGGACAGGAAATAACGGTTTCCCTGCCGAACCTAATTTCGAAATACTATATTCGGGTGAAAGAGTGACTACCTGTGATGCTGTTTCAGTCATTCCGTATGTTTGGAAGACAGGTATTTGATGCTCAATACACGCTTCCAATAGTGGTTTCGGTGCAGGTCCTCCTCCTAGCAGCGCACATCGAAAGCTTTTCGGATATGTTCGACCTGCTAACTCCTCAATCATTCTTGTCAGTGTCACACTAACAACTGAAACAATTGTTACCCCATACTTCATAATTGCATCATTGGCTTTCTTCGCATCAAAGCCTTCGTGGATAACAGCTGTAATACCATAAATAACACTTTTATATAATATGGAAAGTCCACTTATATGAAAAAAAGGAACGATGGCTAACCATCGATCATCCTGATGCAGCCCTAGATTTAAGCTTGAACCAATCGCACTCCACCAATGGTTCCCATATGATTGCATAACACCCTTTGGTTGACCAGTTGTTCCAGAAGTATACATGATTGTATCGGTCTTCTCTATGGAGAATGTTTTTTCAACCTCAAAAGCTTTTTCAGGCAATGAAGGCATATCTTCAATAAATAATCTATTTTTATCAAAATGAATGGTTTTTTCATGAAAGGATGCCTCTGTAATTAACATATTTGTTTTAGAATCAATTAGCTGCCATTCAATTTCTTGATTTGAAAGCTTTGTATTAAGGAGAACGGTAATGACTCCAATATATTTTAAGGCATGGATGACTTCAATCATTTCAATGCTGTTTTTCATTAAAATGGCCACAACATCATTCTTTTTTACACCAGCATATGTTAATTGATTTGCTTTTTTTAGGGCATGATTATGTAATTGTAGAAAAGTAATTTCCTTAGTTTCTGTTTTTATTGCGATTCGATCTGGTGTTAAAAAAGCTCGTTGCTCTAACCAATTTGGAATTTCTGTAGTTGTCATTTATAAAACCCCTTGTCCACCATTTATAAAGAAAACTCGGCGATTGCAGAGCCTTTTAGGCGACAGCAGAGCCGTAGTTGCACTTATTCGGATAAGAAAGTTTATACTTTCTTATCCGTTGAAAAAAAAGCTTGATGAAAGGATCTCATCAAGCTGTCTTTGTATTAAGGAAAACGTGGGAATTGACCGAAGTCTGGCTTGCGTTTTTCCTTGAACGCATCACGGCCTTCCTTCGCTTCATCAGTTGTGTAATACAATAATGTAGCATCTCCAGCCATTTGTTGTAGACCTGCTAACCCATCTGTATCAGCATTCATAGCAGCTTTGATAAAACGTAGTGCAGTTGGACTCTTCTCAAGCATTTCTTCACACCATTTAATCGTTTCAGCTTCTAATTGGTCAAGAGGAACAACAGTATTTACTAATCCCATGTCTAGAGCTTCTTGTGCATTATATTGACGGCATAGGAACCAAATTTCACGTGCTTTTTTATGTCCGATAATACGAGCTAAGTAACCTGAACCATAACCTGCATCAAAGCTACCAACCTTCGGACCTGTTTGCCCAAAAATTGCATTATCTGCTGCAATCGTCAAATCACAAACAACATGTAATACATGTCCCCCACCAATTGCATAACCAGAAACCATAGCAATTACTGGTTTTGGAATAACACGAATTAATCTTTGCAGATCCAGTACATTTAGACGAGGAATTTGGTCTTCACCAACATATCCACCATGTCCACGTACCTTTTGATCTCCACCTGAACAAAATGCTTCATCACCTGCACCTGCAAGTACGATAACACCAATATTAGAGTCATCCCTTGCATATGCAAAAGCATCATACATTTCAGTTACTGTTTTCGGGGTAAATGCATTACGCACTTCTGGACGGTTAATTGTAATCTTTGCGATTCCGTTATATGTTTCATACAAAATCTCATCATATTTACGTTCAGCAATCCATTCTACTGTCATAAGCTTGTCCTCCTTATATGTATTTTAATATGTATTGTATTGATCAGATATTAATGACCATTTACAAACTCACTTACTATTTTACCAAAAAACTTTGGATTCTCCACATGAATTGCATGTCCTGCTCCATTAATTTCTATCTTTCTTGCATTTGGAAGTTGATTTTTCATACTTTCAGCAATCTTACAGAACTTTTCATCAAGCTGCCCACATAATAAAAGTGTAGGTATCTCCAGTTGACTTAAATGTCCCCAGTATGAGTCTTGAGCACCTGTTCCCATTCCTCGCAAGCTATTTGCCAAGCCTATATTTGAATTACTTAATCTACCATTTCGTATAGCAAATTGAGTTTCTAGTGGCAGCTTTTTTTGCGAAGAAAATAACGGGATATTCTCCCAATAATGAACAAACTGCTCAATATCTTCCTTCTCAATTTTCATAGCAAGTTTTTCATCAGCATGTCTTCTAGTCTTTCTATCTTCCTCAGTTTGTAAACCAGGGGAACTGCTTTCTAGAATAAGCTTCGAAATTCTATTTTGATAGAGGGTGGCGATTGCGATTGCCAGTCTTCCCCCCATTGAATAACCAACTAAATTAATGGTCTTTATTTTCAATGAATCAAGTATCGACAATATATCACATGCTACTTTTTGGATTTCATACCGCTTATAATCACTAGGGCTGTCTGTCATGCCATGGCCAATAATATCAATAAGGATGCATTGGAAATCCGATTGAAGGATTGAAACAATTTGCTTCCAACTCTTACTGCTGCCAGTGAACCCATGCAAAAAGAGTAGTGGCTCTCCCTCTCCTACTATTTCTACATAGTAATCGATTTCATTCGCTTCTATAAGCATTTCCATATTCCTTTTTAATCAATTCATTTATTTCCCGGGAAACTTTACTCCACATTTTTCTGTGGATTGCGACATTTTCCTTCCGATCGGTTTTCACTTCAACTACAGATAGTCCTTTTGATGTAATGGAGTTATTAATTGCGGTTCTGAAGCCCTCCCAGTTTTTAACACGATTAAATGTTCCACCATACATGTTGACTACATGCTCATAATCAAGTCCAATCGGTGTTCCGAATAATGCTTCAAAATGCTTCTCTTCTGCTGATTGAGGTAGAAATGAGAATATTCCACCACCATCATTATTGATGATTACAATCGTTATGTCTAGATGATGTTGCTTAGCAGCAAGAAGCCCATTCAAATCATGATAAAAGGAAAGATCGCCTATTACTAAAATTGTATGGGGATTTTGCGAACTAACTCCAAGTGCAGTTGAAACGATACCATCAATTCCATTTGCCCCCCGGTTCCCCATTATTTTTAATTGTTTTTCATTATTAGTAAAAAATGTATCGAGATCACGAATCGGCATACTATTTCCAACAAATAATGTGGCATCTCTTGGAATAATCTCTTGGAGCTCAGTAAATACTCTTCCCTCAAATAAGCTTTGCTCATCTTCGATTGATGAACTACTTTCTTTTACGATGTTATTAATATGTACCCAAGTGTCGACCCAGTCAGATCGATCCTTTTCAGTGGTCATCTTTATTAACGTGTTACAAAACTCCACTTCATCACAGTAGACCATTTCTGTTGCAGTCAGAGTTGGTTCACGCCAACCCCCATCACCATCCACTACAATCTGTGTAGCCTTTGGTTGCTTTTGAATATATTGCATAAGTGCTTTAGATACTGGCATCGCCCCAAAACGAATAATCAGTTCTGGATTATACACATCACAGAATTCTGGATTACGAAGAATCGTATCATATCCATCAATAATAAGAGACTTTGAATGCTCCCCGCTTCTTAGCTGCGATAATGGGTCTGCTACGATTGGAAACTGTAATTTTTCTGCTAGCTGTGTGACTACATCGACAAATTCATGATCATCATGTGCACCACAAACAATAAGCCCTTTCGTAACATTTTTTACGATGCTTACAATATGGCCGATTTCGTCTTCATCGATTTTTGGTTTTCCCACTAAAATATTGACATGCTTTGTACGTTCTTGTCTACCTTGTCCCCAAAGGTTGTTCATTTCCAAGTTAGGGACTAACGGTTCACGAAATGGGAAATTCAAATGAACAGGACCTGCCGGGGCTGACATTGCCTTACCAGCAGCCCGTCCTGCAACCGTTCTAACATATTTAAGCATTTGCTCTGCATCTTCAGGAATAGCCATTTCAACAAACCACTTTGCAAAATTGCCATACAATTGATTTTGGTCAATGGCTTGAGGTGCACCGACATCGCGCAGCTCATGGGGCCTGTCCGCTGTTAATACAATTAATGGAATTCTTGCATTAAAAGCCTCTACAATTGCTGGGAAATAATTAGCGGCAGCCGTTCCAGACGTGCAAAGTATCGCAACTGGTTTTTGTTTCGCTTTTGCAACACCGAGTGCATAGAAAGCTGCTGAACGTTCATCAATATTAATTGTCACATTCATAGTAGGATGTTCTGCCATTAAGATAGCCATTGGTGTTGATCTTGATCCTGGGCTAATAATCACATCATTAACTCCAACACGTACCAATTCATCCACAAATGATGCAACATAACTAGTTAAAGTATTATTCGTCGACTTCATTAATTTTGCCTCCTAATGCAGACAGCATAGGTTTAAACTTAATATTTGTTTCATTGTATTCACTCTCTGGTTCAGAATCACCGACAATTCCACACCCAGCAAATAAATATGCCTCATTCCCTTGAAGAAGACCTGAACGAATAGCAACCGCAAATTCTCCATTATCATGTGCATCAATCCAACCGATTGGGCTACCATACCAGCCACGGTCAAGAAGCTCGAGTTCTCTAATCTTTTCAATCGCTTTTTGTTGTGGTTGCCCCCCTAAAGCTGGAGTAGGATGCAGCTTTTTCACCATTTCTAGTAGCGAAACACCATCCTTGGAACGACCACTTACAGGCGTGAATAGATGTTGGATATCTCGCATTTTATAGATTCCCGGTTCATTTGGGGAAGTAATTTCTGTGCAAGCTCCTTGCATTGCTTCCTTTATCATTTGAACGACTACATCATGTTCAACAAGGTTTTTTTGATCACTTAATAGCTCATTTGCTAAACTTTCATCCTCAGATTGGGTTTTTCCCCTCTTAATCGAACCGGCAAGGCATGTTGTTAAAAACTCATCCTTTTCCTTTTTAATCAATCTTTCAGGTGAAGCACCTATGAAACACGATTCCCCATTTTCAAATGCAAATAAATAACTCATCGGTTGCTGTTCTTTAAGATTAGCCAACACACTCTCAGTTTTTATTGATTGTGAGAATAACACCCTAATTTCTCTAGCTAATACAATTTTTTCAACTTCCCCATCACGGACATTTTTAGCGGCTTCTTTAACTGAATCCATCCATTTTACCGGTTCTATTTCTGTTTTTTCAAACGGAAATTCTTCGGTGCGAATCTGTATTTTTACAGCAGCGGTAAGGAGAGTATCTTCTATTAAATCTATTTCACATTCATTGTCCATGTCTTGTTGACATACGACATTTGTTGTTAACCACGTTTTTCCATCTATGATTGATAACATAAATAAAGGCAATACAAACTGAGCATCAGAAAAACGATCCCATAGGCCCGTTTTATCTTTCAATGGATCAAATGAAAAGCCCCCAAATAATAGCGGACCTGTTCCATACGGTGCATAGTTATCGACTACAATTTGATTTTTAATTAAGCGTTTCCAATCTGATTCTATCCGTCCAAATCGGTTTGTTGAACCATCATTTTTTATCGTATATGCTTTTCCTAATCCGACCATAATTGTTTGATTAGTTGGGTCTGCCCAAAAAGTACGTTCACCTAGATAATCCTTTTTCCCAGCATCAAAGAACAAAAGGGGGTCAATGTTCTTTATTTCTCTTACCCGACTAACGATGATTGGTGTAGACATTTCCTTCGAACGATTAATACCTTTTTGTATATAAGCTTTCATACTTCCTTGTTGAATCATAACCAAATCTAATCCCCCCGAAACCATTCCAACATGAATATTATGTTAATGTATGTTTTTTTCTAGTTTTATTATATCATTTGCTTTCATATAAGCCTTGATTATTTTAATTAGAAATTATTTTTTAATAATAATTTCTAATTTAACATACACCGCTAAAATTACAGTGTCAACAATCATGATTCTACCATATCAATACGCCTTATGACCACTTACTTCCTATATAATATATAGAGATCATTCTCTCTAATGTCTTTTGACACATAAAACCATTGACACCCCTATATCAATTCACTAAACTTTACTATGGACATACGTACACAATTTTACTGGTATATGGAAAGGAGAGAGTTAAATTATGCAACCTCAAATCCAACCAAAACATAAACTTTCTAATAAAAATGCAAATGATTTTCAAGTTTGGTGGAGATTAATGCGACCGCATACCCTTACAGCGGCATTCGTTCCAGTATTAATAGGAACAGCGCTAGCTTTTTTAGATACAAGCATTGATATTCCATTATTTCTTATCATGCTTCTAGCATGCTTATTAATTCAAGCTGCAACAAATATGATCAATGAATATTTCGATTATAAACGCGGTTTGGATCATGCTGAATCTGTTGGGATCGGTGGGACAATTGTACGAGACGGAATCAAGCCAAAGTTTATTTTGAACCTTGCCTTTTCCTTTTTTGGTTTCGCAACATTGCTTGGAGTTTATATTTGTATGAATAGCAGCTGGTGGTTAGCCCTTGTTGGAACCATTTGTATGGCTGTTGGCTATTTATACACTGGTGGACCATTCCCAATTGCGTATACACCTTTTGGGGAGCTTGCTTCAGGATTTTTTATGGGACTTATTATTATTTTAATATCCTTCTTTATTCAAACGGGGACCGTTACTTCAACAAGTATCCTTGTCTCCATTCCAATTATGATCTTAGTTGGAGCGATTAATTTATCAAATAATATCAGGGACTTAGATGGAGATAAAGAGAATGGTCGGAAGACATTAGCCATTTTAATTGGAAGAAATAATGCAATTAAGTTTTTAGCAGCTAATTTTATTTTTTCTTATGTGTGGACCGTTGTATTGGCTTTTACAGGTGTTGCACCGCTTTGGTCCCTGCTTGTATTATTAAGTATTCCAAAAGCCATTCAAGCAACAAAAGGATTTATCGGCAAATCGGAACCGATTCAGATGATGCCCGCTATGAAAGCAACAGCACAAACAAATACAATCTTCGGATTTTTATTATCAATTGGAATCTTTCTAAGCTACTATATCTAAACACGGTCTATTAGACCGTGTTTTTTACTTTTACCGTATTATTTACACAATGGTTATGTGTTAACTCTGCAGCTTACGTTTTTTATGATAAGAACAATTTTACAATTATGTTTTTGTTTTTTAAGCAAATAATAAGCACATGCCTACAATACATTTGGAAGGAGTGCTTGTATATGCTATCAAAGGAGCAATTATCAACCTTCCGTTCACAGTTGATAAAAGCAAAGCAAGGCGTTGAAGAACTATTAAAGAATAGCGACCATTACGACTTGGAAAATGCATCTGTTCATGAAACAATGGGGGAGTTATCTAATTACGATAATCATCCTGCTGATAACGGCTCTGCCCTATACGAAAGAGAGAAGGATATTGCCCTTAATGAACATTCAGAGGAAGAACTGAAGGAAATTAATTACGCCTTACAAGCAATTGAAAATGGTTCATATGGGAAGTGTGAAGAATGTGGCAAAGATATACCAATCGATCGACTAAAAGCCATTCCTACCACAACTTTTTGTATTGAACATAGCCCATCCCAAGTTACTTCCCATGTTCGACCAATTGAAGAGGAAATTTTATCACCTCCATGGGGGAAATTTGTATACGATGATCGGGATGCTGTCATGTTTGACGCTGAAGATTCTTGGCAGGATGTAGCAAGATATGGTACATCCGAATCGCCCTCTGACTTCGTTGATGCAGTTGATGATTACAATGAAACATATATCGAAGCAGATGAGCCAATAGGCTATGTTGAAGCTTATGAAAATTTTATTGGAACAGATATAGATGGAAAAAACATTACAATTTATCCAAATACGCAACATGAAATTTATGAAGATTCATTAGACGATGAAGGTTTAATGACCATTTGGGGGGATCTACCTCCATATGAGATCGATCCCTATACGGAAGAAGAAGCTGAAGAAGAAATCGAGTAGAGTGAACGAATCGGAATTTTGATTCGTTCGACCCTCTCACACCA
>NZ_JAKTTI010000011.1 GCF_022427965.1 Fredinandcohnia quinoae
AATTTGAGAGTGGTTGTTTCTCTAAAACTGTCTACTATATAGGTACAATAGCAGAATAATGACCGTATTATAAAAATAACAGCCGTAAAATCAAGTATGAGGTTTACCCGCACCATATTTCAACATATTTCCAAACTTTCCGTACCTCTTCTATCTAAAACAGTACAATATGCCGATAAGTTTTCCTCAATTCAGTTATTTTTAATATCAAAACAATACGATTGTCGGTTCATAATGGTCGAAGACGGAGACGTTCGCTGCCCTTAGGCAGAAAGGAAAGATCTTTCCATTAAAAAACTCCTGTTCTCAACAGGAGCTTAATCTTCTTCCTTCATACTTTGCCCTTAAATACGCCGCTGCTTCATCGATATATGGTTCCTTTGTGCCTTCCATCAAGATGTGAATGTGTGGTTTCTTTGCCTTTATAAGCGGAAATAGCATTTCATAGTTTAGAAGACCTTTTCCTACCTCAACTTGTTTGAATGAGCCATTTTCAACAATAAAGTCCTTGGCGTGAATGATGACGATTCGGTCGCCTAAAACTTCCAATGCTTCTGCAAATATCTCTTCCTGTATTTCATAGTTTTTGATAGTAAGAAGGTTCATTGGATCGAAAATGACTTGAAGATTGTTTGAATCTACACAGTCTAATAGTCTTTTCATCGTTTGAACAGAATAAATTGGATGGTTCATTCCCGCTTCAATCCCTACAATGACTCCAAACTTTTCTGCTTCTGCAACAAGCTCCTTCACACTCTCAACAACATCGAGAAATGGTTTCTCCTTAAAATTTTCTTCTGTGTATCCTCCCTTTCCGAGGACATTCCCTGTTTCTGTTCCAACGATGCTGCAACCAAAATCCCTTGCAAATCGGATATGCTCTTTAAATCGTTCCAATGAATTTCTTCTTTTGGCAAGATCAGGATGAATCATGTTAATGTAACAACCTAGGACAGCGATTTGTATTGCTTGTTTTTGAAACTTATCACCTATATGATGGGCTAGGCCAGGTGAAAGACTGCCTAGTTCCGTATTGATTTGGGGTAAAGATTTGCTTAATGCAAGCTGAACAGATGTGAAGCCTTTACTGGCAATCCTCCTAACAAGTTCATCTAATGAACTACTTGCAATATCATGTCCTCTTATCCCAAGATTCATTTTATTCACCTTTCTTTCTCAAAGATGGTTTTATCTAGCTAACCATCCACCATCAATGGCCAAAATATGTCCGTTCATATAATCCGAAGCTTTACTAGATAGGAACACGACTGCCCCCATCAGGTCGGAGGGATCTGCCCAGCGACCAGCAGGAATTCTTGAAAGAATTTCTGCATTCCGTTTTTCATCTGCACGGATTGGCGCCGTATTATCTGTAGCGACATATCCTGGAGCAATCGCATTGATTTGAATATTATATTCAGCGAGCTCGTTAGCGAATGCTTTTGTCAAGCCTGCCACTGCATGCTTACTGGCTGTGTATGGCGGTACGAATTTTCCACCTTGGAAAGAAAGCATCGAAGCAATATTGATAATTTTCCCGCTTTTCTGCCCCACCATGACCTTGGCTGCTTCCTGACTTAAAAGGTATAAAGAGTTCAAGTTAATTTCGATAACATCATCCCAATCCTGTTCCTTATACTCGATAATCGGCGAGCGGCGGATTGTTCCAGCATTATTGACGAGGATATCAATTTTTCCATATGTTTTCACACATTGGGAAGCCACCTGCTTAACCGCTTCCCTATCGCTCAAATCAGCTTGAAAAAACGTAACCCTCTGTCCCGTTTCTTCAATTAAAGTTTTTGTTTCTTCCCAATCCCCGCTGCGTGAAACGGCAAATATATCAGCGCCGGCCTTCGCAAGTGCCACTGCATATCCTTGCCCGAGTCCTTTATTGGCGCCTGTCACAATAGCAACCTTCCCTACTAAGCTAAAATACTCAAGGGAAAATGAGTGTAATTGATTAATCAATCTATAAACCTCCCATTATCTCATTAATTCATGAAGCTATCTTAAATCCTCCATCTTAACATGGTCCATATCACCGTACGTAATGTTTTCTCCGCACATTCCCCATATAAATGTGTAATTACTCGTTGCAGTTCCAGTATGAATAGACCAGCTTGGTGAAATGACAGCCTGCTCATTTTTCAACACTAAGTGTCTTGTTTCTTCTGGTTTCCCCATAAAATGGAATACTCTTGTATCTGTCTCCATATCAAAATATAGATAAACCTCCATCCGGCGTTCATGTGTATGGCATGGCATCGTATTCCAAACACTTCCTGGTGCTAACATCGTTAATCCCATTTGTAACTGACAGCTTTCACAAATATTTGGATGAACGTATTGATAAATTTTTCGCTCATTTAATGTGCCTGGATCACCCATTTGTAGTGGGTCGATTTTATTTATATCAATTTTCACTGTTGGATACGTATGATGTGCAGGGGTAGAATTTATGTAAAACTTCGCTGGATTTGTAGCATCCTTTGAACGGAATAACACTTCCTTTGTTCCTTTTCCGACATATAAACCATCACGCAATTGCATATCATACTCATTCCCATCGATTACAACAGATCCTGCACCTCCAATATTAATAATGCCAAGCTCACGCCTCTCTAGGAAATAGTCCACTCCTAATTGCTTATCTAGCTTTATTGTTAATTCCTCAGTTGCAGGTGTTACTCCACCAAAAATCATTCGATCATTGTGTGTATAGGTTAAGTGAACCTGCCCTGCTTCAAATAGTGTTTCCACAAGAAATTCTCTTCTCAATTCATCTGTCGTGTATTTTTTCATATCATCGGGATGATGTGCATAACGTGTTTCCATTTTTTCATTCTCCTTTTTTAAAAAATATTTGTAGTTTCCTATCTTACAATTTTCCCAGATTCACTATTTGCAAATTGTATAACCTCATCCTTTGAAAAAGCATTGCAATCTCCATGAATCGTGTGCTTTAAGGCTGAAGCAGCTGTTGCAAATGATACGATCTGTTCCGGTGGAAGCTCATCAAGTATTCCAGACAGTATACCTGCAGCAAATGCATCTCCACCGCCTACTCGATCAATGATTGGTTCGATATGATGAATTTTAGATTGATACAATGTACCATCTGTAAATAGATTGCCTTGTAGTCGATTGCTTGATGCCGAAATAACGGTACGGAAGGTAGAGCTAATATACTTCATATCAGGATATAATTTGGAAATGATTGTATAATAGCGTAACAATCTTTCTTCCATTGGCAGTGAGTCATCCATATGATCCAACCCTAATAAGTGCACCGCATCCAATTCTCCAAAAAAACAAATATCAATGTATGGGAGTAATACTTGAATCACCTCAGAAGCTTCCTGCTGACTCCATAGCTTTGCACGGTAATTGAAATCTAAACTCGTCCTCACACCACGTTCTTTTGCTTTCTTTAGAGCTAATAGTGTTAATTCTCTTAATTCTGGTGAAAGAGCCAACGTTATTCCTGACACGTGAAATAACGTTGCACCACTTAAAATTTCATCTAAATTTATCTCATCTTTTTCTAGCTGTGAAAAGCTAGAATACTTCCGATCATATGTGACATGTGCACTTCTTTCCCCAGCCCCCGCTTCCAAATAATACGTCCCCAATCTTTCTCCACCTACAAAGATATAATCTGTGTACACGCCATGTGACCGTAGATGCTTTAAAGCAGCTGTACCAATTGGATTATTTGGAACCTTGCTTACTAAAAACGACTTATAGCCAAAATGTGACATCGATACCGCAACATTTGCTTCAGCTCCACCATAATGGGCAGTCAAATGATGAGCCTGCGATAGCCTTTCTCCTTGACTAGTTGAAAAACGAAGTAGCATTTCCCCAAATGTGACTATTTTCTTCGTCATATTCCCTCTCTCACTTCTCTTACTTTCTGGACGTATTGACTTGCATACTCTGTTATTTTTGCATAGTCTCCAGTCTTTGCTGGCGCAACTAAATGACCGCCTACCCCTACAGCAACAGAGCCATTTTTCATCCATTGATCGATATTTTCAAGACTGACCCCACCTGTTGGCATAATATTCACTTGTGGAAGAGGAGCCTTCACCGCTTTTACAAATTCAGGTCCAAATGCATTGCCAGGGAATAGCTTAATAATATCGACCCCATACTCGAGTGCTGTTTTCATTTCTGTGATTGTCATACAGCCAGGCATATAAGGGATTTGATATAAATTACAAAGCTTAGCTGTTTCTTTGTCAAAACAAGGGCTTACAATATATTGTGCTCCAGCCAAAACTGCAATTCTTGCAGTTGTTGCATCCAATACTGTGCCTGCTCCAATCACAACCTCTGATCTGTCAGAAAAATGAGCAGACAGCTCTTTAATCGTTGCTTCCGCTTCTTTAATCGTAAAGGTAATTTCGATTCCATATATCCCACCCTTCACACAAGCTTCGGAAATTAGAAGTGCCTCCTCCATCGTATTTGCTCTTACAACAGCCACTACTCCACACTCAGTTAATTTTGTTAATACCTTCAGCTTGTTCATTCGCTTTTCCTCCAAAAAGGGATATCTATCCTACTTCTTACAATGTTACGCCACTTTTAAAAATAGCAATCTCGCGGAAATCATTTTTCTCATTGTTTACAAACTCTCCGCTCGCAACTTTAATGATATATTTCACAAAATCATTCAGTACTTCATCTGCAAGAACGCCCTCATCTAGCAATACTCCTGCATTGTAATCAATCCAATGGGGTTTCAGCTCAAAAATTTGCGAGTTTGTCGAAATTTTCATGGTTGGCACAAAGGTACCAAATGGTGTTCCCCTACCTGTAGTAAACAGAACCATCTGGCAGCCAGCAGCCGCAAGCGCAGTTGAAGCAATGAGATCATTGCCAGGTGAGTTTAATAAGTTTAAGCCATTTGTTGTTAAGACTTCTCCATAATTCAGTACATCAACAACCCTTGAAGTTCCGGCCTTTTGTGTGCATCCTAGTGATTTATCCTCCAATGTTGTAATCCCGCCTGCCTTATTTCCGGGTGATGGATTTTCGTATACTGGTTGATCGTGTTTGAGAAAATACTCCTTAAAATCATTGATAAGATCGACTATCTTATGAAAAACATCCTCATCAGCAGCGCGTTCCATTAAAATCCGCTCAGCACCAAACATTTCAGGCACCTCGGTCAAGACAGTTGTTCCTCCTTGAGCAATTAAATAGTCTGAGAACATGCCAAGTAGAGGATTTGCAGTTATTCCAGAAAAGCCATCAGAACCACCACATTTTAAGCCGATTTTCAACTCTGACAATGGAACTTCAACACGATGATCATTTTTAGCAGCTTCATAGATTTCCATCACGAGTTTGAAACCTTCTTCGATTTCATCAGTAACTTCTTGAGAGACAAGAAATTTGATGCGATCATCATCTACCTCTCCGAGTGCTCTCTTAAATTCAGGTAACTCATTATTTTCACACCCAAGTCCAAGCACTAGCACACCACCAGCATTTGGATGTTTGACAGCATTCATTAATATTCTCTTCGTGTTCTCATGATCATCTCCAAGCTGGGAGCAGCCATAATTATGCTTCAACACGAGCAACTGCTCAAATGGGCTCTGACTGCCGACTTCCTTCTCAAAGCGTTTTAAGATTTTTTCAGCTATTCCGTTTACACATCCTACTGTTGGAACGATCCAAAGTTCATTACGAATTCCGACACTTCCGTTTCCTCGACGATAGCCCATAAATGTCCGGTTTTCATTTTTGAAGCGATTTTCGACCTGCTTAGGTACATATTGGTAGTCTTCTGAACCTGATAAATTTGTCATCGTATTATGCGTATGAACCCATTCCCCAATCGAAATTTCTTTCATGGCATGCCCAATTGGAAAGCCGTATTTTACAATGTGCTCATCAATGCTAATGTTATCAATCGCTATTTTATGCCCCTTTTTAATTACTTCCATTAATCGAATGGTGCTTCCATTAATCGTTAAAATCTCATCTTGCTGGAAATCTCGTAAAGCGAGAATGACATTGTCGGTCTCATTGATATGCAAGAAGTCCTTCATGCATGCTCCCTCCTTTCTATAAGCTGAATTTGTAGATCGGCAAGTGTCTCCTTCACCCCTGCACGAATAATGCTATGAAGATTTTCAACAACCGTCTCTTTTAATCCAACGACCATCGTCAAATCCATTCCCCAAAGTTGTTCTCTCGCAAGCACCATCTGAACAAGCTCTTGTAATTCCAACTCTCCTTTATCAAACTTTTGCCAAACAGTTTGAAAGAACTGTAGGATCTCACTCTCATCCTGTAATAAGATTTCATCTTCGTTCCGCTTCCCATTATAAAAATAAAGCAGGGTACTAAGAGCGAAGACTGTTCTTTTCGGTAAATCAACGTTCTGATTCACATAATCTAGTAGACTGGGTAGGTTTCGTGTTCTGAACTTTGAGATAGAGTTTAAAGATATATTTAGTAAATAGTGTTTTATAAATGGATTTTTGAATCGGTCTACCACTTCATTTGCAAATGCTAAAAGCTCCTCAGGTGACCCATCTAGGGTTGGAATGATCTCCTCTTTAATCAGTTCAGTAATAAAGGTACCAATTTCTTGATCATTCACAGCTTCTTCAACCGTATCAATCCCAGATAAATATGCAACAGGAGTTAATGCCGTATGGGTACCATTCAAAATTCGTACTTTTCTTTCCCGATAAGAGGTTAAATCATCGACAATGATTGTATTGAGAGTTGTTTCTCGAAAAGGTAATTGTTCATTCAACCATTCTGGCCCTTGAATAACCCATAAATGATAATGTTCTCCAACTACCATTAGGTCGTCCCGATATCCTAATACTTTCGTTTTTTCTTCAAATGAATCCGCTGGAAAGCCTGGTACGATACGATCTACCAAACTAGAACAAAACGTATTTGCATCCTCAAGCCAGTCGATGAATTCCTGCTCAAGCTTCCAATATGAAGCATATTGAAGGATTACCTCCTTCAGTATCTCTCCATTATTTTCGATTAGCTCACATGGAATAATGACGCAACCTTTGTTCATATCCCCTGAAAAGGCTTTGAAGCGATGGTATAGAAAGGCAGCTAGTTTCCCAGTAAAGCTTTTCTGTGGTATATCCTCCAATTGATCCCCATGGTTAAAAACAATTCCCGCTTCTGTCGTATTGGAAACGATAAACCTAAGCTCATCTTTTTCTGCAAGTTCAACGTATTGTTGATAATCCGTAGCTAGATTAATCCCTCTACTTATCGCATCAATGACTATGTGCTCACTAACTGCCTGACCATCCTTAATCCCTTGTAAGAAAAGAGAATAAAGCCCATTCTGCTTGTTTAATCGTGCAATTTTCTCCGAGCCTCGTGGCTGAACGACAACAACACTTCCATTGAAATCAGCTTGCTCATTTAACACTTGGATTTGCCAGTCAACAAATCCCCTTAAAAAATTCCCTTCCCCGAACTGAAGAATCTTTTCAGGACGTATAGTGAAATCTGTATAGGTGCTTTTACAAAGCCTCTGCATATTTTTATCCCCTCCTTAATGCACACGTGAACATTTTTGTAAACCCAAAAATACATGCGTTCCTATTCAAGCTTTTTAACAGATTCTCTAACCATTAATTCCGTATGGATGAATAACTTTTCACCCTCGTGATCCTCACTTGAAATCAATGAAAGTAGCTTTCTCGCTCCCTTTACACTAATTTGTTCAACTGGACGCTTAACGGTCGTAAGTCTTGGTGTTGTGTATTGAGCAAAACCAATATCATCAAAGCCAATCACTGATAGGTCATTTGGGACATTCAAATTTTTCGCAAATACTGCATTCATCGCACCGATTGCCATATTATCATTGGAACAAAAGACTGCCGTAGGGGGATTTTTCAAGGAAAGTAGTTTCTCCATTGCAAGATATCCGCTTTCCATATCATAATTTCCTTCCACACAATATTCGTTTTCTATCACAATCCCATGCTCAATTAGAGCGTTTCGATAGCCTTCCTTCCTTATCTGCGCTGATTTGAAACCTTTTTTCCCTTCAATAATGGCAATACGCGTATGGCCATTTTGAATCAGATATTCAACTGCGTGACGTGAGCCTTCTTGATCATTTGATAATATATTGACAGTATGCTCATCATCGACGTGACGGTTTAAGATTACAAGTGGAATTCCTTTTTCGTAAACATGATAAATAAAGGAATTGTCTTCGATGCTTTGACTCATTAATATGATCCCGTCAAACCTTTGTGAGTTGATTGAAGAATATTCCTCATAATCATCAATTCCGCGGACAAATAAATTATAGTTTTCATTAATTACACTATTCACACCCTTAATGGTATCTGCCAAAAAGCTCTCAGAGGTACCATTGCTTATGCTAGTGAAAAAGAGTCCGATAGTGTGTGATTTCTGCATAACAAGACTTTTTGCGTTGTAATTTGGTGTATAGTTAAGCTGAGTGGCAATTTCGAGAATTTTTCGCTTTGTCGGCTCTTTAATTAACGGACTATTATTAAGTGCACGTGATACAGTTGTATGTGATACATTGGCTAGTTTGGCAATATCTTTTATTGTGACCATGCTGTGAACCTTCCTTATTCCATAATGAAACCGTTGTCATATATATTTTTATTTTAACATACATTGCGTAATCCAAAGCCTTAGAAATCAGAATTTTTTCATAGGAGTGGTTCTGAAATTTCATGTACATGAACTAATTCCGGAAATTGAAAATACTCCTTAGCATTATAATAAGCAATTCTTTGAACAATTCCACCAAGCAGCACCAAATCGTTTGGTACCTCACCATTTTCCACCCATTCACCAATCATATTACAAACAATTCGGCGGAAGTATTCATGTCTTGTATAAGACAAAAAGCTTCTCGAATCGGTCAGCATCCCGATAAATCTACTCAATAAGCCTACATTAGATAATGCTTTCATTTGCTCAAGCATGCCATCTTTCGTGTCATTAAACCACCAAGCTGTTCCAAATTGAATCTTTCCTGGGGTCTGACCATCTTGAAAACTATTTATAATACTGGCAATGATCGTATTATCATTCGGGTTTAATGAGTAGAGGATTGTTTTTGGTAATTGATTCTCTTTGTCCAGTGCATCAAGTATATGGACAAGAGGCTTTGCAATTGGGTCGTCATTCACCGAATCATAACCTGTGTCAGGCCCTAACTTCTTGAACATTTTCGTATTATTATTACGATGTGCGTTAATATGGAATTGCATGGTCCATCCTAATTCTGAGTAGAGCTTCCCTAAGTATACTAATGTATATGTCTTAAATTTCTTTTCAGATGTTATGCTAATCTTCTTTCCTATTAATCTTTCAGCAAAAATTTTCGTAACCTCTTCTAATGTAGCTTCCTCATACACAATTGAATCTAATGCATGATCGGAAACGACACCTCCAGCTGAGTGAAAAAATTGCGCGCGCTCATCAAGTGCAGCTAGAAAATCCTCATATGTTACAATCTCAATATTCGCAGCTTCCGATAATTTTTCTACCCATTCTAGGAAACCATCTCGATTGATTTCCAACCCTTTATCCGGCCTAAATCCTGGAACGACCACTACTGGAAAGTCTTGTTCCTCTCTTAGTTGCAAATGATATTGGAGATTATCTACCGGATCGTCTGTTGTACAAACA
The DNA here is from genome assembly GCF_022427965.1 of Fredinandcohnia quinoae. Lineage (GTDB taxonomy): Bacteria > Bacillota > Bacilli > Bacillales > Bacillaceae_L > Ferdinandcohnia > Ferdinandcohnia quinoae. The sequence goes on from NZ_JAKTTI010000011.1 coordinate 9,697, forward strand.
ACCTTCACTTTTGATTTTGTGATTAAATCCCTTACACCAAAACCTTCTCCATTTAAGAGTGAATTAGTCTTCTCCCATATTCCTGGTGCACTCTGCTCATTTAAAATTTCATCAATTTCAAAGAAACGCTGCAATTCCAAGTGAGTCCAATTGTATAATGGATTGCCAATAGTCATCGGAACCGTTTTTGCCCACGCAAGAAATTTTTCATAATCGTTAGCATCACCTGTAATCAATTCTTCTGATATCCCATTTGCTCGCATCACTCGCCATTTATAATGATCTCCATACAACCATGCTTCGGTAATATTTTTGAATTTCTTATTCTCATAGATTTCCTGTGGGCTTAAATGACAATGATAATCGATAATTGGCATTTCTTTTGCATAATCATGAAACAAAGTGACTGCCGTATCATTTTTCAATAAAAAGTTTTCACCCATAAACTTTTCCACACATACACCTTCCCATTCAATTAATTGTTAACGTTAACATTCACTTATTACTATTCTACCTATTTAGTTTTTAGAAATCAATTTCCAGCTTTCGCTGTATTCCGAACAGTCTAACTATTCGTTTTCTACTATAAACTCGGCAAAAGGCAATTGCAGCTCCTTTATCCCCTCAATGACTAGCTTTGCAATTTCTCTTGCTCCATAACGTCCAAAATGGGTATTGTCAGATGAGGTGTCTGGATTCTCTAACTCATACCAGGCAAATAGCTGCTTAGTTTGTTCAACACCAAGTCGTTCATATAGTTCCTTTGATTTTTCACATAGATCGAGTAAAGGTACATTCAATGTGAAGGCTAATTGACGCATCGCATCTGGGTAGTCCCCCAAACCATTCACAAATCTCCCCTCTTCATCGAATTTCCTTCTATTTACAGATGTAATAAAAATCGGTATTGCTTCCTTTTCACGTACACCCACGACATACTGTGTTAAATATTCTTGATACGTAGTATACGGGTCTGTGCCACGTGCTGGATCTTCGATTTTTTGATCATTATGGCCGAATTGAATAAAAAGAAAATCATCTTTTTGAATTTCACTTAGGATATTTTGCAGCCGTCCTTCGTCAATAAAGCTTTTCGAGCTACGTCCACCCTTTGCTTCATTAATGATCTTGACATTTTCCGAAAAAAAACTCGGAAGCTGTTGGCCCCACCCCTGTGTATTGCCTTTTTCTGATGGAACATCCTCCACAGTTGAATCACCAGCGATAAAAATACGGTATTGCTCCTTTTCATTTTCCATTCTTTTCTTCCCTCCAGCCACGCCAATTCTCATCAACATGGAAGACTTGATCAATTCGATACTTTTCTGCTTCGTTTGCAGTCAAAGTTTTCGCCCATTTTACACGGTTATCCATACTCCCACCAGGTCCATGGCTATTATATTCCACATAAGACGTCGTCTGTTCAGCATGTTCCTTATCCCAATTATGCCAGCCTTCCGCTTTAATATGCTCACCCATCCAGCAATTGATAAAAGCCGTTTTTGCATAGTCTCGCCATGGTCTTCCTAGGTAAACGGTTTCCGGTGCGGCATCACTTATTAAACGACAATCAATGAAAATATATCCGTATTCCTCATCAACTGGTGTGGAGGCCGCTGTAATATAACCATTTACTTCATTTTTTCGATCAATGCTATAAATCTCACATTTGCTGAAAACCGATGTCGCAGAGCCAAAAATAAAATCGATGTCTCCTTCAATATAACAATCGTAAAAATAACTTCTACCTACTCTTCTTTCACAGCTATCCTTTGGACCGCCAAACCTTACACCTTCAATTGGCTTCGGAGGCAATGGGCCCGTAAATAAAGTATCTTGACTTCCAACAAATGAGCAATGGTGAAATTCTAGTTGATCCCCATCTATATAAGCAGCGACAGCTTGCCCGACCTCTGACCCTGGACCAGCATTATTAACGAACGTTATGTGTTTCGCTACAAAATGATCAGTAGTGACTAAAAAACTATATGAGGAAAATGTCCCCATGCTCTCACCATTTGGCATGATTTTTTGGGCATAATCACCATATACCACTTTCACTTCATCTCGGTTTGTTCCCTCAAGGGCAATAAATGGTTTCTTGATGACAAGCTTTTCTTCATATATGCCTGCCTTTACTTGAATCGTAATCCATTTTTTATTATCTTCTGGAATACTGTCAATTGCCTCTTGAATGGATGTGAATTGACCACTCCCATCACTAGCCACTATCATAGAATGTCCTCCTATTCGAGTTACATTGATTCTATCAATCTACAAATTTGCCTGTAAAAAAGCACATAGCTCTCCTCGCATTGCAGCAGTCTCAATATGTCCACAATCATAGCGAATCATCTTCCAGTTCTCTCGCTTCCCTGCTTTTTCATACACCTCTGTTAATGCTTCATCAATCACAATTAATCCAGCAGATGGAGTGAGTCTGTCATGATTGCCAACAAGACTTAAATGTGGACGAGGAACGATCAAAGCTTGAATGTCAGATGTCTGAAAATACTTAAGCAAACTAGGAACATAGGAATACAAACCATGATGATCGAGTCCTCGATTGGCTACTAGTGTTGCTGCATCAACCTGTGCTGAAATATCAATACAAACTCGAATCCGTTCATCTAATGCCGCAAGCCACCACGCCATCAGCCCTCCCATGGACATACCTAATGTTGCGATTCTTGATGAATCAATATCTTCACGCGTTTGCAAATAATCAAGCACTCGAATCTGATCATGGATCATCATGCCCCACATCACTTGCCCTTTCCAAAGCATTTCTTTGAAAATTTCACTCTCACTTTTTCCTCTTCTTTCACCAAAGCCAATCATATCGATACAGAACACTCCGTAGCCCATGCCTGTTAATTGTTCCGCGAATGAAGTTTTTTGCAAATAATCACTCGAATGTAGCACTTCATCCTTTCCCTTCACATAATTTCCACCATGTGAATGTTGAAATAAGACAACTGGCATTGGCTTATTTATTTCCGTAGGCTTTGCAAAATAAGCTGGCAAAGAGTCATAGCCGTCTATATTAATCTGTAAAACTTCCAAAATATAGCCGTCTTTCTCTTCTTCACTCCACTTTTTCACAGAAATCTCGCCCCGAACTGGCCAATCCCCCAACAATGCTTTCAGCTTTTGACGATTTTTTTCCTTAAACACCTTTAGTCACTCCGACACAGAAACGTTTTTTTGCACGACCAGTGGATCTTCTGTGCGAGGAAACTTTGACTTACAATCAACAAACTCAACATCAATACTATTTTCAACATAAAAGGCAGGTCCCTCATGGTTGCTGACTTGGACGCGTTGAAAGCTAATCCCATTCACATTACTGCAAAAGAAGCCATGCTGCTTCATTGGTTCAAGTTCAGACATCATCGCAGGCATACCTGGTTTAGCATCATCAGCCATCGCGACTGAAATATTGTCAAAGGAAATATCTTCAACATACCTTTCCGCAAGTCCATATATAAATCCTGCTGCTGCACTGACCTCACGTGCAGTGATATTTGAAAAGTGAATTCGTCTAAACGCAGGTGTCTCATCTGTCACAGGGTATGGCTCTTTGTCCCAAACATATTTTTCCTTACCCCGAGGACCACAAAAATAATATAAATTTAGTATGAAAGGACAAATAACTCCCTTCATAACAATATTCGTGACACGGATATCTTCAACAACACCACCGCGGCCACGTCTTGATTTGAATCGTATCCCTCGATCGGTTCCTTCAAATACGCAATTGGATATCGTCACATTACGAATATCACCACTCATTTCACTTCCTAATACAACGCCGCCATGTCCATGAATCATTGTACAGTTGGTGATTGTAATATTCTCACATGGGATGCGATTGTGGGTATCCTCTGTGCCTGCTTTAATCGCTATACAGTCATCTCCCACATCAATATGGCAGTCGGAAATACGTACATTCCGGCATGACTCTGGATTAATGCCATCTGTATTAGGAGAATCGGCAGGATTAATAATCGTCACATTGTGAACCGTGACATCCTCACAGCATATTGGATTAACAGTCCAACTCGGGGAATTGATCATCTTCACGCCGGATATTAGCACACGCTTGCAATGATCAAAGCTGACTAGCTTTGGTCTAGCATATTTATTTTTCTTTTTTCGAAAAAGATCCCACCAAAAAGCGCCATTTCCTTCTAACAGTCCATGTCCAGTCACCGAGACATTTTCAAGATTTTCTCCGTAAATACAGGAAGCATATACTTGCTTCGCGACACCCTCCCATCGTGAATGTACAACTTGATATTCATTGATATCATTACTGAACCGAAGTGTGGATCCTGCTTCCAAGTAAAGATTCACATTGCTTTTTAAAATGACTGCACCTGTTAGAAAGCAGCCAGCTGGAACATACACTGTACCGCCACCAGCCTGGGCACATGCATTAATCGCATTAGCAATTGCTTTAGTATTCACTGTTTTCCCGTCACCGATTGCTCCAAATGCTTGAATATCATACAAGCTGATTGTCATGGTTGACATATTCGAGTCATCCTCCTTTTATGATTTAATAACTCTTTGACCATCGGGTAGCCTACTAGCCTACTTCCTGTTAAATGCTGGACAAAATTGTCCCTTCCATCTCAGCAGCTGCTAAAATGAAAGCCCCTACTCCTTTTTGATCATTTGTAATGATTGGCTCACTAATATAATATTCAAACGTGCCATCCCGCTGATCTGCTCCGCCTAGGCCCGCTACTTGACAAGTCTTATTTAGATTGACTAAGCCTTCCTGTGTAACAGTAATAAATTCTGTGATAACGCCCTCATACACTTTTTTCGCCTCGTCTTGCCATTTTTCACCGAGAATATTTAGGCGAACTCCTTTTGCAATTCCATACAGGATCATTGCTGATGCCGAAGCTTCTAAATAATTCCCCTTACGTCCACCTTGATCCAGTACCTGATACCACACACCCGAATCTTTATCCTGAACATTATTCAACGCGATAAGGACTTTTTCTAAGAGCGAGCATAATGCAGGATAATCGGGGTGAGTGTTTGGAATTATATCAAGCGTATCAACAAGACCCATCACAAACCAACCCATCGAACGGCCCCAGAAATTTTTCGAAAGGCCTGTTTTAGGATCACACCAAGGCTGCACTCTTTTTTCATCAAACGCATGATAGAGAAGACCAGTCTTTGGATCTTCCGTATTTTTTGCACATAATAAAAACTGTTTTGTTATATCGGAAAACTCCACAGCATCTCCAAACTCCCTCACATACTCCGCATAGAAAGGAGCTCCCATATACAGTCCATCCAGCCATATTTGATATGGATAAATTTTCTTATGCCAAAACACCATTTCAGAAGTACGTGGATGTAAGCTCAATTGCTCCCTCAATAAATCAATCGCTTTTTTATATCTTTCCTCTTTTGTTTCTTTGTAAATTGTCAGCAACACCTTCCCATTATTAATATGGTCGATATTAAAATGGTCAAGATCATACCCTCGAATATTCCCGTCCTCGTTGATAAAGAAATCCATATTTTTTTTCATATAATCAAAATATTTTCGGTCTCCTGTCAATTTCCATACTAATTCGAAACCCTTAAGAACAACCCCATAATCATAAGACCACTTTTGGTTATATGCCTTTTCGAAAAGAAACGGTGTTCGAACCATAACGGAATCTGCCATTTTTTGTGCCCATTGAAGTGTCTCTGTTTGGACCATTTTAATCACTCCTTTTCTTTATAGTAAAAGTAATCAAAGTCTGCATGTTTTTTTGTTCCTTGCATGTCTTGAACACATACTCCGACAAAATTTCCAGTAAACCCATTTCCTTCATCAGAATGGTGGGCAATGCTATACGTATCCTCTATCGTCAACCAGTCCCCATCGTCATTTGCATACGAAAAAGTTACTTCATCCAATTGAATAAGTGCCTTTAATCTGCACCCTGTTCCCTCAATAGGCAAACGCTTACCAATATATTCAAATTCACCACGCACACATTTCATCACATCGAGGCATTTGCCTTTCTCTTCATCAAAGGAAAGATAGAAATATAGATAGTTATCTGTATTGTAATAGAGTACAAGTCCAGCCATTTGTAAAAATGACTCTGGAGCAAATTCGAGCGACGTTTCTATCTCACAGCTAAAATCAGTTTGTCGTCTCGCGATTAAATGCTGTTTGAAAAGGGAATGAATTGATTCCCCACCTCTAATTCTTAAGAAGCCTTTTCGTTCTGTCAGTGAACACCATGAAGGATCTACTGCAAACCGGAGGCTATTCCAAACTTTATGTAAAGTATCTGAATTAAAATCATCCATTTCATTTTTATCATCTGGGAAAGAATGAAGGGGTAGATTTGGAGCCTTTACTTCCACTTCTGGTTCATTTCCTCCGCAAGAAAGACGAAGCCAGCCATCCTCTGTCCAATTCACCCGTTGAAGCGCCGTCTCTCTTCCTAAAATGGAATGTTTTCCATGAATAGGACGGCTGCATAGATGAGCGATATACCACTCATTCGTTTGTGTTTGTACAAGGCTTGCGTGCCCTGCTTTTTGCAAATAGAGCTGTTCATTGTGGGCTGAAGTTAACATTGGGTTTTGTGGATCCACTTCATATGGACCCGTAATTTCTTTTGCCCTCGCTACAGTGACAGCATGTGTTTTCCCTGTACCGCCTTCCGCTGTAAACAAATAATAATAGCCATTATGTTTATAGATATGTGGAGCTTCTGTCTTTCTTAATTCTGTTCCGTCAAACACCTTATGAATCGGTCCGATAAGTTTTCGCTCTTCTGGAGAATACTCCTGCATCATTATTCCTGCTGATTTATTTCTTCCGTCAATGCGATAATCCCAATACACATTTAATAGCCACTTTTTCCCGTTTTCATCATGGTATAAAGAAGGATCAAAGTTACCGCTATTTAAAAACGTTGGTTCTGACCACGGGCCCATAATATTAGTGGCTGTAATTAAATAATTATGTGCATCCTTGAACGGATACTTGCTTCGTTTTACATCGGTATAAACTAAATAAAAGATTCCATCATGATAGCTAATTGCAGGGGCCCAAACACTACATGAATCAGGATTCCCTTCAAAATTTGAATGATTGGTTAAAATACTGGTAAGATGTCGCCAATGAACCAAATCCTTTGAATGATATACTGGTACACCTGGATACCATTCAAATGTCGATGTTGCAATGTAATAATCATCATCCACACGGATTATACTTGGATCGGGATTAAATCCGGGTAAAATCGGATTTTTTATAATTGTCTGAGTTCCCATGAACAATCCTCCTTTAATGACGTGCAATCGTGCTAACTTTCATACTCTTAGTAGCAAATGGAGAGAAATTAGTAGAATTATAATCCCGCTAATTTCCCTCAATTAAACACATTATTTCTGTGACTTTTTATATGCCTCGGCATATTCCTTCGCCATTTGATCTCCGCCAGCTTCTCTCCACTTCTTCACTTCAGCTTCGAAGTCTTTTTCATCAATATCGCCCATAATATATTTGATTGTCGCATCTGTAAGGATTTTTTGTAACTCTGTACCTCTTTCATTAGCTGTTGCTGAATCTAACGGAACAGTCGGATCAAGGACAGCAAAATCTGAGTTTTCACTAATTTGCTCGTTTGCTAATTGCTTCTTAGGATCAGCATCTACTAAGCTATGGGTGACTTCACTTGGCCTTTGACTAGAGAATGGTTGAACATCATTTTTCCAAGTATCAGTATCTAGGATTTTAATAGCACCACTTGCTTCAAGCTCATAATGAACTCCTTCAATTCCACCCGTCATTAGCATATAAACTTCTTTATCAATTAGGTCATTAACAAATTGGAGAACACGTTTTAATTCTGCCTCCGTTTTCACCTCTGATTTAGGGAATGCTAATAATCCACCAACACCACTGTTTTCGGACCAAACGTGGTAATCACCATCAGGACTCTTTATTTTATTCACAGGCACTAAGTCCATATCATCCTGAAGTCCTTTTGCTAAATCCTTTAAATTTTTAATATCTACTATACCTGTATATATGCCTGTTTTCCCTTGAGCAAATTGATTTTGCTGATCTGTCTTCGCTGTAACAGCAAAATCCTGTGCTAGATAACCGTTTTTATACATATCTCTTGAAAAATCCATTGCATCTTTATATTCCTGTGTTTCTACTTCTGAAATAAAAGAACCGTCATCCTCTACCTTCCATCCATTTGGTGCACCAAAGTAAGAGCTAAGCAACTTGAAGCTACTGTATCTCAAATCACTTCGATCTCCGAATCCAACTGTATCATCCTTGCCATTCCCATCAGGATCGTCCTCTGTGAAGGCTCTAGCAACCTCATATAAGTCATCCAATGTTTCTGGAACCGGCAAACCTAATTTATCCAACCAATCCTGACGAATGACTAGTCCAGATCTTGCTAGGTTTTTTTGATATGGTACTCCGTATAGTTTTCCTTCAATGGATGCAGCTGTACGTACATCCTCAGAGATTAATTTTAGGTTTTCATAATCATCCAAATACTCTCCTACCTCCCAGAACATCCCCGATTTTAAGGAAGTTCGTACAGAAGAATTTGTCAACATCGTCAATGATACGATATCCGCTAATTCCCCTGATGCAAGGGCAGATGTAACTCTCTCCTCTTTCGATGCATCTGGAACCCAGTTAAAGGTGATTGTTGCATTCGTTTTCTCTTCAATTTTATCCAATACAACATCTGTTGGAGCGGTTGGAGTATGTAACATTGCCATCCAACTCACTTCAAGATGAGAATTAGGATCATAAGCGGCAGTCTTCTCTTTATCTTTTTCTTCACCGTCCACTTTCTCTTTATCATTCGAGCATGCAGCAAGCAGGAATTGAGATGCAAGTAGGACACTAGCTATTACTGGTACAAACCTTTTCTTCATTCGACATTTCCTCCCCTTTGTTATATTCGATCCATTCATACTATCATTCTAACAGTCTACTTTTTGCATCACCTCCTAATTGTTAATTTTTAAATTGGTTTGCTTCATGTTGTTCTAGCATTCTCTTCTTCTATAAGACCCGCCTGTATTTCCATTCTCATAAAAACCTGATTGGCAAACCACATGATGACATATCCACCACCGCTAATTCCAAAGAATAATAGCAACCCTGGGACGATTATTTGTATCACACACATAACACCCAAAATCACGATTAGCATTAACGAATATTGGAAATACGAAATTCCAAATAAAAAGGAACATTTAATCTTCAACACTACACTTTTCCAATCATAATGAGCGATGACCGGAAAAATATAAAGGGATGAGATAAGATAACAAATGCTAACCATCAATAAGATAATCCGTAGCCAAAGTGATTGGACATAAAGCAAGTCAGTATAAAGGATGAGACCTATAACGGCATATAATAAACCAATACTAGCTGTTTCCTTAAAATTTTCCCGATATGCTTTCCAATAGGTTGGAAAAATCGCTACATCTGCATTTCCCCTAATCCATTTTCTAATAACGGTAAACATCGCAAATGTTGCAGGACCAATCCCAAACAGAACAAGTCCCAATAAAGTAAATGAGAACCATAGTAGATTTAAATAAGCAAGCTGCAAAATTCGTATACAAATGAAATTCCACCGTTCAGCCATTTTCTCCATCTTAATCACCCCATTACTAGATCACATGATTTAATACAGACCTTCCTCCCCAAACTTCTTCGCAATGCGATTAGAAATCATTACAAGGATAAGTCCTACGATTCCTTTAAATACACCAACTGCAGTACTATAGCTAAGCTGGCCATTTTTAAGTCCTGCCGTGTACACATACGTATCAAAAATTTCTGCAACCTCACGATTAAGTGAGTTTAATAGTAGATACACATGTTCAAAGCCTAATTCAAGTGTATCGCCTACTTTTAAAATTAATAAAATGATGATAACCGGACGGATTGCAGGGAGGGTAACATGCCAAATCTGTCTGAAGCGATTTGCCCCATCCATTTTTGCCGCTTCATATAATTGAAGATCTACAGCTGTAACCGCTGCCAAATAAATGATCGTTGACCAACCCATTTCCTTCCATATTACTTGCAAAATATAGAGCGTACGTGTCCAATCTGGATCCGTTAAAAAGGCAATTTTTTCGCCACCGAAGCTTGCAAGCATTTCATTCAATACACCGCCATCAAGTGTCAGGAATACATATGAAATTGACACGATGATTACCCATGACATGAAATGCGGAATATAGATAATTGTCTGGACTGCCCCTTTAAATAACTTTACGCGTACCTCATTCAACATCAATGCCAAAATAATTGGGATCGGGAAAAAAACAAACAAATTTAGCGCGAATAAGATTAGTGTGTTTTTTAATAGCATGAAAAAGGTTGGTTCTGTAAATAACCGTATAAAATGCTTTAACCCGACCCATTCACTATCCCTAATTCCTAAGAATGGTTGGTAATCTTGAAAGGCAATGATGATTCCACCCATCGGAATATATTTGAAAATAATAAAATACAGGAAGCCTGGCATGATCATTAAGTATAAATATCGATTTTTTACAATGCTTGCGAGTTTCCTTTTCCTTAGGGATGCTTTACTTGGAATGTACACTGCTGGTTTCATTTGATTTTGAATGACATTAACATTTTCTTTCACTTCTTTATGCCTCCTCTATACTTGCGCCCAGGTTTGTTGATTTAGCTTGTGTGACTCGCTGTATTGTAAAAGTAATACGATACTAACCATTACGTCTACAATCATCCCGTCAGAATCCCTGGTTCCAACAGATTAGAAAGCGCTTACTAATCAATAACTAATCAGATGATTATTTATTTTCAAATGATTATCATTGTCGGATATTCGGACATCTACATTACGAAAAAAGCCATTTTCCCTTCCTTCTTCATTAAGTGTTTCAATCAAGAGCAATTCATAACATTTGTGATGTAATGATTATAGACCCACCATTTCACAACTTGTTATATTGAATTCATACAGAGAAAACACTTATTTATATAGGAGGGACTACTACAATGAAAAAAAAATCAGTAGGCAGCATTCTTTTTGATACAATCAACTATGCTCTTTTACTTTTGATTGCACTTATTTGCTTGCTGCCATTTATTAATGTGATCGCCAGCTCCTTTGCAACGACACAAGAGGTTATTGAGAAAAGATTTATTCTATTTCCAACTACATTTTCCTTAGATGCCTACAAATTTATTTTATCAACTCCTACCATTTTTAAAGGGTTAGCTGTTTCAATCGGTGTAACAGGGGTTGGGACACTTGTCAGTATGATATTAACCGCTTTTATGGCGTATGGTTTATCAAGGAAGTATTTAGTTGGACGAAGTGCGATCAGCTTTATTATCGTGTTTACAATGCTTTTCAGCGGTGGAATGATTCCAACGTTCATTGTTGTAAAAAGCTTAGGTTTAATTAATTCTTATTGGTCGTTAATTCTTCCAGTAGCAATTAACGCCTTCAATTTAATTATCATGAGAAACTTCTTCCAAGCCATACCTGATAGCTTAGAAGAATCAGCGAAGATTGATGGCTGTAATGATCTCAAGATTTTCTTTAAAATCATTCTTCCATTATCACTTCCATCGATTGCAACAATATCATTGTTTTATGCTGTCTCGTATTGGAATACATACGTTACAGCCATTCTATACCTCAATGATTCGGCAAAATGGCCGTTACAAGTGTTACTGCGTCAAATCGTTATTGTTTCTAGTGGCGTTCAGGGTGACAACACATCGGTTGAAGTTATTCCACCTGCACAAACAATTAAAATGGCTGTAATCGTAATCGCAACTGTTCCAATGCTCATCGTCTATCCTTTCATTCAAAAATACTTTGTTAAAGGTGCTAACCTAGGATCTGTAAAAGGATAAGTTGATTAATGCACAAAAAAGGTAAGGAAACCCTCTAGCTTGTAGGTTTCCTTACCCTATTTCATACTTAAAAGTTTACCAAATCATGTCTATGCTGTTCACGATACTTACCAGGTGTTGTTCCTTCGATTTTACGGAAGGAGCGAATAAAATTTTGCGAATTATTATATTGCAAACGCTCTGCTATTTCCCTTACTGATGTATTTGTCTCGATTAACCATTTTTTCGCCATATTATAGCGGTACAGTGTCAAATATTCACTAAATGACTGGTTAAATTCCTTTTTAAAAATACTGCTTAAATAACTAGGGTTATAATGAAGCCGGTTGGCGATTTTCTCAAGTGAAATATCCGTATCGAATTCCTTTTGAATAATATGGACAATTTCTTCTGAGATTGTTTTGTATTGTGAATTTGTTCGTTCATTAATTGTCTGGATGATTGGATAAATGATTTTATTTTTGACAAACATCTCGATACCTTCCGCAGTCCTCATCTTGGATACTGCATCATACAGCGATTTGTGATTGCCGAGCTTCATTGTTTCCATTCCTAAAATTTGCATAAATCCCATTAAATCATTAATAAATCTCATTATATTGATTTCAAGTTCATGTGGATTTTGACTTTTAAAGAGCTCAATGAGAATGATGTGTAATACTTCAATGGCTTCTTTACTTTCCCCCTTTTTGATATGATCAAATAATTCATTCTCTAATTTCTTTGGAAATGATGTGCGAATTTGATTATTGAAAATTGCAGCAATACTATCATAAAAAATAATGGACCCTTTCCCAACCTTCAAGCGGTACTTCAAGGCATCTATTCCTTGCTCCAGAGCATATACACTTTCCGTTAATTGCTTGAATGGTCTACTTATGCCGACGCTAATGGATAAATTAAATTTTTCCATCACCTGTTTTTGAATTTTTTCAGTGTACTGATTGATAAATTTCAAATGGTGATCCCAGTCTTCTTCCTCACAAATGAAGATTGTGCAAAGTAGATTAGAATCAAGTACGGTTGGAGTGAATTGATTGTCTTTTGGTATAACTTCATCAACAATCCGGTTGATTCCGAACATGAGTACATCTTCATCTTTTCTTGTAAATTTTGAATGATCTAGATCATCAATTTGGATTGCCCACACATATAAGCTGCCCCATGTTGCCGGATAACAAAAACTTTGAATCTTTTCCTCTACCTCATTGTCAGTAATACGCCCGTGAAAGAGGTTCAGCATAAATAAAGTCTTCAAATTTTCTGCCTGATTTGTAACAATCGCATTTAACACTTCATTTCTATCAATAACCTCACGAACAGATTGACCGATTAACTCGAATTCATCCTTATAATTACTCTTATTTTTCGGGATATATTGAAGTAAGTCGCGAATCGGTTTAGAAAAATAATCCGAATAAAGATAAGCAGTTATAAATGTTAACGTTAACATAAATAGGCTCATAAAAACAATCCCCAGAACTGTCGGTTTCATCGCACCCGCTAAATCAGTTTTATTAATTTCCGTGAAATAAATCCAGCCATTGTATGAGGACTTTGAATAGGCAACCTTATAGGTCCCATTCTTCCCTTCAACCTGTTCGACGCCAGTTCGCAAGTTTCCAATATTAATTAAATTAGTTACAACTTCATTACGAGCACCACTATCTGAAGCTTCTTTGCTCTGATAAATAAGGTTACCATCCTTATTATATATAGAGATTGGACTTGACTGTGCTTGCTGATAAATGAGATTAGACAGCGATTCAATTGGAAAGTTAACGATCAGTACGCCATATTTATTCGTTTTAAAAAGTGGCAATTGCTTTACTAGCTTGACCGTCTTATCTTTTGAATCCTTTTTTAACCATGTCGAAGCATTTGGCAATGAAAGATAATCAGACTTAATCTCTTCCCTCAGTGACCTAGTCAACTGCTTCAACCCATTTTTATCAATAACCCAGTTTCCCTCAAGACTTACAAGTTCTGCTGTAGTCTGATTAGGGCCAAACGATGAAATATAGTTTAATTGTTTATTAATGGATTGATAAACGTCAAATTGCTTGGCTGTTAGCTCATGTTGGATAATTCTCTCAAAGGATGAGCCTCTCGTATAAGAGTTTAAAGTATAGTCCAAGTTCTGCAGTTTTTGTTCGATTGTACTCATCATCTGGTAGATATTCCCCTGTTTTTCAACCGTGATTTTTTCTTCCAAGGAGTTCTTTGTAATAAAAAAAGCAATACAATTAAATAGGATTATGGCAACTGTTCCAACTAAAACAAACAATGAAAATTGGCGATAAAAGTACTTCGGCCTCTTATTTATAATTTTTACACCCCTCCCATTTTAAGCGCTTTCAATTGAGTTTATTATATGACTAGTTTTTTTCATTTGTCAATTTAATTTTTATATAATTCAGAAAACAAAATGTGTAAAAACAAAAAGAAGCATGCCCACAATGAGACACACTTCCTTTTGATTATGCTACGTTTTCAGCAGCAGGAATATTTACTTGACGTTTCATTTTAATTTTAAAATAACCTAATGTGATTAGCATGAACGCTACCGTATATGCTAATAAAATTCCATTGTTATGCCACATAAATGCAAAGTCACCACTTGAAACAACAGCTTTAAATGCTTGAACTGAATATGTCATTGGAAGCAATGCACTGATTGGTTGCAATGCGTCCGGAATTAATTCTAGTGGGAATGTTCCAGCACTTGTTGTTAATTGCAGAATGAGTATTACAATTGCAATGAATCTTCCTGGGTCTCCCATCATCGTAACAAGCATTTGAACCAATGTCATAAATACAAAGCTAGTAATGACTGACGTTACAAAGAATAAGAAAATATTTTTTACTTCGATATTCAATCCTACTAGTAGAATAAAATCTACTAATATAGCTTGAATAATACCAATTATCGCAATAACACCAAATTTACTGAAGAACCATCCAAGTGCATTTTTAGGTCTAACAACTGGTTCTTTAAGTGCAAATACAATTGAAATAAGTAATGCACCTACAAATAATCCTAATGAGATGAAATATGGTGCGAAACCAGTTCCATAGTTAGGCACTTTATTAATTTCTTGTTTTTCAACAGTTACGGGTTCACCCATCATGTCATACGTATCATCTGTGGCATGAACAGAATTTGCCTTTTCAGCACCATCTGTTAATTTGTCAGATAATTCGGTAGAACCATCTGCCAATTTTACAGTACCTTCATTTAATTCCTTCGAACCATCAGCAAGCTTACCAGAGCCTTCTTGAATTTGTCCTGCTCCATCAGAAAGTTGATTCATACCAGACGTTAGATCGCTGGCACCTTTATTTAGGGCTTGTGATCCAGCATATAATTGATTGATACCCTTTTGTAAGACAAGTTGACCTTTATTGATTTCTCCGATACCAGTTGCTAATTCGCTAAATGCTGGTGCTGTTTGTGCTTTTAATTGATCTTCAATACCATTTGTCGCACCAAGCAATTGTTGATTCAGTTCTGATTTAAATTGAGTAAATCCTTGGTCTAATCCACCTTTTACCCCTTGTTCAATTCCTGGTTTTAAATTTTGAAGGAGTTGTGCCTTCAATTGCTTTTGTAACAATTCGGCTGTAGGTTTTACAGGATAGAGTTGATTAACTACCTGTTCTGGTAACTTAGAAATCATCTCCATTTGTTGAGCAGCCAATTGCTTAGATAGGGATTCAGCAATATTTTCAGTTAATCCAGCAGAGAGGCCATTTCCAAGCTGTGTTTCAAATTCGTCAACACCTGTATTTAATTTTCCTACACTTCCCTGTAATTGCTCATTAATTCCTTCAGCAATTTTCCCAGGAAGTTGTTCTTTCATTTGCTCGACTCCAGCCTGTGCTTTTTGGGTTCCACCGATTAATGCTGGGAGTTTTGCCTCAATTTCTCCAAGACCTGTCTTCACTTGGTCAGTTCCAGCAGCTAGGTCATTTGCACCAGTTGCTGCTTTTTGAATTCCATCTTTGAACTCAATTGATTTGGATGCTAATACTTCAAGATTATCTTTTAATGCTTTTGAACCATCCTCAAGCTTCACTGCACCATCATGTATCTGACCGGCACCATCACTTGCTTGATCCAATCCATCTGCCATTTCAGTTACTTTATCAAACATCGTTTCCGCATAGGTAGCTGTAATTTTCTTTGATATTTCAGCTTTGATTTTTTCCATTGCCGTTTCACCGATTTGACCAGAGAGGAAGTTTGAGCCTTCATTTGGAACATATTTGATTTCTAATTTTTCTGGTTGATCATCAAGCAATGTTGTTGCATTTGCGGAGAAATTCTCTGGAATCTCAACTAGTATATAATAGTCCTGATTTTCTAGACCCTTATATCCTTTTTCCTTTGAGACCATATTAAACTTGAATGTTTCACTATCTTCAAGCTTATCTACTAAATCTTTTCCTAATTGAAGATGCTCTCCTTCAAAATCGGAACCCGCATCCTGATTCACGACTGCTACAGGCAAATCTGTCATATGTGCGTATGGATCTAAAAAAGCCCATAAGAACATGCCAGCATATAAAACTGGTACGAATGCTACGGCTAAAATCGGAATAAGGATTTTCCGGTTCGAAAAGATGTGTTTTAATTCTGCTAAAAAAGACGAACCTTTCATCGACTTCAGCCTCCTAATTATAATTGACCATTTTGTTCATTCGGTCATTTTGGTGGTAATTGTAAGGGTGCTCTACAGGTTGAATAAGAGAACCCTTTGTATCATAGTTCTTATTTATTTTGACAAGCCATGGAAAAAATATAGTTCAAAAAGCTGGGAAATTTCTTCTTTAACCAGTGGTTGATGATTTCTTTCCCAATCAAAAATTAATGATACATATAGCTTCAGCATAACAAAAGCTGTAATCTCTGGATCACATTCTTTAATTTCGCCGCGGTCAATTGCTTCTTGAATAATTCCCTTCATATAATTAATGATGGCTTGCTCCACACGCTGCACAACGTCAACTACAGCTTGTGTACCGATATCCCTTTCTTCTTGAAAAAGCTTAATCGTTAATTGGTGTGATTTTCGAAATTCAAGCAATTCGAATAGCACACGATTAGCATTATCATGAAAAGAACTATCAGTTTTTATTGCTTTTTCCGCTACAGCCTTCATATCTTTAATCAAGGTATTTACGATGTCACCAAACAATTCATCCTTATTTTTAAAAAATGTATAAATTGTTCCTTTGCCAACGTTTGCTAGTTTTGCAACTTGGTCCATCGTTGTTGCCTTATACCCAAATAAAGAAAAGGATTTTGTAGCAGCATCAATGATTAATTGCCTTCGATCAACCGCCACCTCTTACACCTCACTTTTTGACCTTTTGACCAAATGAGGAATTTAGTCATTTTTTTATTAACAAAATGTAATATATCACATCTTTTTTTATCTTGCAAGGATTTTTTTTATCTTAGTAACATGATTGCAAATTTCCAAATTCTAGTGAACTATCCAATTTAAAATACTTTCCTCTCTTTTCTTACTATCTTGCTTCTGCGGATCGTATTTACCCATTATCTTTTGAGCAACAATACTTCCATCTACCATATATAATACTCTTTCAGTTTTTGCTGCCACCTTGGCATCATGTGTTACAAGTAGAATCGTCGTCCCTCTTCTATTTATTTCTGCAAGAATTGACATAATATCCTCGGTCGATTCTGAATCTAATGCACCAGTCGGCTCATCACCAAATATGATATCTGGATTATTAATCAACGCCCTACAAATAGCGATTCTCTGTAGCTGTCCTCCAGATCCTTGCGTAATATTATGATCTGCCAGCTTGTCAATCCCTGTCATTTTCAGTAGCTTTTTTGCTTTTTGATTTACCTTATTTTTTTCCACATCTTTTGATATCAGAGCAGGAAACATCACATTGTCAATCAGTGAGAGATTCTTAAGCAGATTAATATCCTGGAAGATAAAACCCATGTGTTTCAATCGAAGCTGTGCCATTTTCTCCTCGCTAAGACTGGTAATATCACTACCTCTAAACTTTACACTGCCTGAACTAACCCGATCCATACCGCTCATATTATAAAGCAGTGTTGATTTACCACTTCCAGATGGCCCCATAATCGATACGAATTCACCTTCTTCAATCTCTAAGTTTATATCTTTTAAAATACGAAGCTCATGATTATCTCCTAGTTCTACATTTTTGTTCATACTTATTCCTTCTAATATTGTGCTCATTCATATGCCTCCCATGCAAATGTAAAAATAGATAAGAGGGCAGGAGACTATTTCATTTTCATATATTTGTCACCTGCCAAAGGTCTACTAACTTCTCAAAATAATAGATAGGTCTTCCTTTACGGTTATCTTACAGGATAAATATATGGTAGTTCCGACTATTAAAATCAATACAACTGGGCAAAGAAGCCATGTCTGCCAGACGACAGTCACTAATTCAATTTTTGTTGCTCCCATTGAAGACATACCAATGTTTACCAGAAACTCCCCTAAATAATTGGAAGCCATAACTCCAAATATGATTCCTAATACAAGTACCAACAAAGTCCCTGCCATATATTGATAACTAATCTCTTGAGAAGTTAAGCCTATACTTCGCATTATTGCAATTTGAGACATATCTTTTGATAATAGCATTCGAAGGAATAGAGCAGTAATTAATATAAGAACGATAACTGCGATGATGATTCCAGCGGTTACAATGATCTTCATCTGGTCTATCATATTTCCAAGTGTTTGGCTAGAATATTCTTGGATATCATTTACCTGTGCAGAATCATAATTACCTTGGTAGTAGCTCATTTTCTCGCTTATATTAACGCCTTCAGTCACATCCATGCTCACAATATACCAAAGTACTGCTGATGCATTTATACCAAGACTAGTATCCGCTTTTGCTGTATTCCCACCATTTGTAATATCTTGATAAATACCTGTTATTTTTAACGTCTTTTCTGTCCCGTCAGCCTTTACTACCACTTCATCTCCTACTTGTTTGTTTAATCCCTCCTTCGTCGCATTTGCATAGGAAAGTGAGATCTCACCTTCGTTTTCTGGTGATCTCCCTTCTAAATATTGCAATGGAAATACTGTGAAATCTCCAACTTCAATATTTATATAATCCCAGGAACCATCCGCATTTTTGATTTGGTAAGAACTTGTTATAAAAGCAGCGTACTTTTCAATATCTGAATCAGCTAGTAGTTCTTGCTGTAGATTATTAAAATCATCTGTTATTGTATCTGACTTTCTAAGATCGATTCTAATATCGGATTTTCCAATGCCCATATATGTTGAAAACTCCGGTGAATTCATCGTGTTATACACATTTAATGGGAGAATAACTATAAACGAACAAACAGCAAATATAAAAAACAGTAACCGATATAATTTAAATCGTATCCATACATCCCGTAGCCCCATATAAATATTCGTGCTGAACCATTTATTTTTAAGCAATCGGAAACGATTTTTCTTATTTCTCCCTTGCTCCATAATATTGGAACGCAATGCTTCTACCGCTGAAATCTTATCGATTCTTTTCATTACTTTCTTACAGTACATGACGATCATAAAATAGACCATAAGTGGAGCTATAAGGGCTAGAATGAATTTTAAGTTTCCTGATAAATCTGAGGATATATACAGTTTCATATGCTCATTAAACAGATTGGCAACTGGGAAAGAAAGCAGATAACCTAAAATACCAGCTGCTACTGACAGTAGTCTGTATTTGTTAAGGT
Source organism: Fredinandcohnia quinoae (assembly GCF_022427965.1). GTDB lineage: Bacteria > Bacillota > Bacilli > Bacillales > Bacillaceae_L > Ferdinandcohnia > Ferdinandcohnia quinoae. The sequence continues at coordinate 29,415 of NZ_JAKTTI010000011.1, forward strand.
ATACATTCCTAATATCTTTTTTAGAAATACCAATTGCTTTCATAACACCTATTTCTTTTAAATCCTCATCCATTGTCGCTAAAAATGTAAGTCTAATACTTAGAAACGCAATTAATATCAACAGCATACTGATCAGGATAATGACCAAAGCCACAGCGGCATCTGACAGAGCATTAAATATCAAAAAGATCTGTCCATCAACTAAAGGTCCATTTGCTGGTAGGCCTGCTTCAATATAAGCAGTTTTCAAAGCATTAGCATCCCCACTCTCGCGCAGTTTGAATTCAATTAAATACTCTAGTTCCCCTTCATATGTTTCACGCATTTCCTCAAAATCTGCCGGATTCATAACAAACCGCTTTGATGATGTAAGTGAAGAATTCATCTCATAATCTCTTGCATAATCTGCAATGATAAACTCTTTCTCATACATTCCCTGTTTGACGGTTATCGTCCCGCCGATTTTCAAGTCATATTGTTCCATAAAATAGATTGGAACTGCGACTTCTCCTTCCTTAACAACAAGCTTTTCATTGTTCAAGTCCAAGATAAAATCAAATTGTTGATTCTGTACAACGAAGGAAATATCCTGTATGGTTCCAGCCATCGTCTGATTTTCACCATAATGAATCTGACTTCCGTCAAATGTCAGAAGCACCATCGTCTCCTGCATCATTACATTCTCTCGCTGTTCTTCTGTAAATTGATCGATATCTGCCTGATTGAATTCTCCGGAATGCATCTGGGTTATGTCAGCTGGGTTTGAACGTTCCTTCATTTCCGACATTGACTGAATTAGATTAGCAATATTATTGATAGCACTTGCTGCCAAAATAACTGCCATCGTAATAAAAACAAATACGGTCATTGTGATCACTTTGTTTCTGGTGAAATCGTTTTTTATCATTTTCAAAAACATTATTTTCCCTCCCAACTGCATACCCCTTTTTTAGACTCTCTTTAATTTGATAGAAGAATTCTTATGATACTAAGCGATATTTTCAACACAAAGCATTATTCTTCATTCCCGCTACCAAACATCTGCATAACATACAATAAACTTCCACTTTCAGTACCAAGCAGCCTTTCTAGGTTAAAAATAAGCGCTTTTATGCGTGAAACACGCTCCTCATTTGTCATTTCTACAATATCATCATCAAAAATGGTATTCGTGTACGCAATCACCATTTCCATACATTCATACGGGTACGGAGTGTTGAACTGCCCCTGCTCAATACCTTCACGGATTATATTCGTTAATATCCGAGGAACGGAGTTGATGATGACCTTTTGTATTTTCTGATGCATGAGCGCGTTCTGAGGCTTATGTATATGCTCCTTGATTTCCTTGCCACTACTGCTGCCACTGATATTTAAAGCCATTACAGTACGGATCATACGCTCGTTTAAAGGAATACTCTTATCTGTGGCGATTATCCGGGCAGCCTCCAAAAGACTATCACTATGTCTTTCAATCAACGCATCCATAATATCCTCCTTCGACTTGAAGTGATAATAAAGCGTTCCCCTTGCAATCCCGACCTTTTCGAGAATATCTTTTGTACTTGTGCCATCAAAGCCTTTCTGGGTGAAGAGCTCATCCGCTGCATCAAGTATTTCGTTCCTGCGCTCCTCCGCCTCTTTTACAACTCTCATTTTCACATCTTCTCCTTCTTTTTGACCGACCGACTGTCTGTCGATTATAGATTAACATACTTTTTGAAGTTGTCAATAGTATGTGCTGGATCTCTTTAAGGATTTCTCAAAAAATTCAGCAAAAAAGACGCAAGAACTGTTCCCGCGTCTATAATTCTTACCATTTATTATATACTCGCTCTGCAAAGCCTAGTAAATCTTGAACTTCAAGGACTTTCCCATCATCTAAAATGGCTTTACCATTAAACTTGCCAAAAACTTGATGCTGGTCACTAGCAATCAAACCGATTGATGTATAATCACTACGATCTAGAATAGGGGTAAAATTCATTTCAAAGCGTCCATCGCCCGATGTAAAAGTCCATGGACTTATGTAATCATATTTTTCACCGATCATCGGAATGTGAAAAGTTATCTCCTCCAACTTATGAGCAATTCCATCATAAAAAAGCATATTCTCACTTGCTGCCGACGTATCACCAAAGCCGTATCCGATATTAAAGCCAAACTTAATGCTGTCGACCAGTCCAGATGCAGATCCCCAATACCATGTATTCTTATAAGTCCAAACACCACGACCCCAATCTAATGTTCCAAATGATGTGGCTGGATCAAATCGATATTCCCTTCCATCATATAAGGCAATGCCTTCTGCTGTCATGCAATTAATCTTCTGATTATAATAAAAGGCTTTTTTATCCTCAGCAAATGGAGTCGCAATTACCATCGAGTCTTTCGGTTCATTTTTAAGGACAATGTCACATTGAAAATCTTGAATATCAGTAAATTTTTTCATATTACACTTGAGTCTTCGATTCCCATCCTCATGAGTGATCGAAATTTGTATTCTTTTGTCATGATATTCTATATCACCTTCCTTCGATGTGGAAGGAAGCTTTAGCTTACCAAAGGTAAAAGGCTTAATAATACTTGTAGTTTTATACCAAGGCTTTTGAAAATCCAATAATGATACACTTATTAATCCCATATACGAATTATCCGCGACCGTTAGTGCAACCGCAAAATCATCATTTGCGATCAAATAATAATCCCATTCTTTAATTCGATATGAACGAGCCTTAATGTCATCACGATGATAGTCAAGAATGAGTTCTGTCGCATAGCCCTTATCATTTAGCTCACCATTGCTATTTAAAAGCCTTTGTTTTCCCTCAATTTTTCTTTGCATGTATAGAACTCCCCAGTTATAAAATAGTCGTTAAACATTTTGTTCCTTCTCTTTTTTAAAATAGTTAGATTGACCGAATAATGCATCACCAGTCATTGCACTAATTCCAACCTTTATCATTCTTTTCTATAAGTTTTTAACATTTTCAATTATTACACCAATATTAACATAAATAACGCCTCAACAGTTTACTATCTTTCTGTTGAGGCACTATCATATATCATTATCGAATCGGTTTAATAGCCGATAGGGTCGAACTTTAAAAGCTTCATATGGCACACACCGACCATTCATTGCATCTAGCACTCTAGGTTTAAATTTTCCACGTGTAATATAGTTTGTGAAATTTGCTTGATCAATTTTTACAAATTGGACATCCTTCGTCTCTGACGAGGTCTTGACATTTCCACTTTTATATTTTCCTTTAAAAACAATTGCAATCGTACTTCCGTTCGAATAAACTCCTGTAACTCCATCTAATTTCACATGAATACCAGTCTCTTCTAAAATCTCCCTGTACAATGCGCGATCAAGGGTCTCCCCTTCATCAACACCCCCACCAGGTAGTTCCCATGTGTCTGAACGCCAAAAAGTTTTTACCAAAAGGGTTTCATCTTTTTCATTTGTAATATATCCACTTACTGTTACCGAATGCATCGGAAAGTCGTATTTGCTTGTCGTGTACATAAATTCTTCTAGGTATTCTATTAAAGGTGGTTCATCTAATGGGGCTTTTAAGTATAGGTCATCATTTTTTACACGCTCCTCTATTTTGAGGAACTCACTTTGGTTTGGGTATTCCCATATGGAAATTACATCATTATGTGAGTCAGTAACCCATTGGCCAACAAGCTTGGCTCCATTCTTAATATTGCTCGGTATGATAATCTCATTTAGGTAATGAATGATTTCACTTACATTCTGGGGATTAATGCGATAGGTAATTTTTTTATAAATCATAGGAATCCCTCCGTACGTAGTTAAATACATTCTCTCACTATTGTACGGGTAGAGATTCAAATTGATTGGACATGGGGGGGGGTTCACACGTTTTAATCACCCCTTAATCCTTCTGTTTTCAAGGGGTGATTTCCGTGCTTTGGTGATCACGATCACCTCTAATAATTATATTGATTTAGTTGCTCCAAATAATTTCTCCTGATTTCGTTTCATGGTCTATTTCTACATCAAAATCATGCTTTGTATAAAAGTAGACAAGGCGATCTAGATGGTCCCAATCTCTCTGTGCAATATCTCCAGTTATTGTAGGCATATTTTGTTCAATTGCTATATCCTTAAGATAATTAATACAGATGGAACCATAACCTTGATTTGCAGGACCTCTAATATCACCAATGTGAATCACATTATCATCTATATATTTGGCATGCAGTGAAAATTCCCATTTCCCACGGTAAGCGGATACACAATCATTCAACATAATTTGACAACGACGCCCATCATCAAGCGCAGATACGATGACCCATTTTTCTTCCTTTGTTTGGTCAATCCCAATAATTTGATGTCTCTTTGATATTTCTTTTATATTCTCCTGCATTCGAAACATCTGAAATTGAAGTTCCTCTAAATCCTTCTGAACCTCAGAGCGGCTTTTAGTAAGATTCTCTTCTTCTAGCAAACTTTCAAAATACATGATTAACACCTTTCATTTCATACTTTTAATCTTAAAAACACCCCTATTTCCATATTTACATATATCTAACATTATTAGAAAATAGTTACGTTTTTTCCTTCAAAAATACAAATTCCTATTATACTAGACTTATAGTATTAAAGCAAACCCATGATTGTGATTTTGATGAATTACTAGTTCAAAAAAGGAAGAAGTTACACATACAAAAGTGAATATGGAAGACAAGATAGAAGTGGATAAAGATGATGAAAAAATAATCATTCTTCTTGGTGGGTCATCTTAATCATAGTTGTTTTACTGCAGTACATTATTTCTAAACGTCGAAAAAGATCCTCGAAATGAGGATCTTTTTGTCAGCATTTTTTTGTAGCATAACTTTTTAAGATGATGTATGATTGTTACATTCTAAAGGAGTGAATTTCAATGAGGAAACAATGGGTGATTGTATTTGTTTCACTGCTTGCAGTATTGTCATTCGCTACTACTCATAACCATTTCCACACGATGAAATCTGCTGATATTCAAGAAAGCAGTACAATCATTAGTGGCTTTTCAGCTGATAGCTTACCACTTTTGGATGATGGGAAGCAAAAATTGCTGAGCATAATTATCGACCCTATTTTTATCATTATTTTTCTAAAACTCTTCTCTGCCAGAAGCTATGCCGGGATGCTCGTGCGAAAAGATATATTATTTCCACCCATTTTTTATCAGTCGAACTATGTGGGCAAGGCTCTTTGATTTTTCAAATTAAAAAATCAAGGAGGAAACGATATGTGGTTCAGATTTTTAATGATTGGCTTCTTTTCACTTACTGCAACAGGTTTATTCATCTACCAAGGAATTGAAATCACTCAAGCATTTAAAGATTTTTTTCATCAAAAATAAATAGCAAAATAAAAACGAATGAAGCTGTATTGTGCTTCATTCGTTTTTTTATTTTCACCGAACTGAATCTAATGATCGTATTTCATTATACTCATCAAAATCCAAATAATTTAATCAAAAGAATTTTCTAAAAACACATTGACGGTTTTTTCATAGAATGCTAATATCTTACTAATCCAATTAAATAACTAGGAATTAAATTAATCAAAAGGGGTTATGAATTATGAAAACTAAAAAGATAGCAAGTCTTTTTACAGCAGCTTTAGCTACAGTTGTCCTTCTAGCAGGATGCGCCAGCGGTTCTGATTCAGCTTCTGGTAATGATTCAGGAGTTAGGAAGGTAAAAGTAGCCTATGATCAGGCATCAAAGCCCATCTCTTGGTTAGATGAAAATGGCAATCCTACTGGATACGATGTGGAGGTCATGAAATTAGTGGATGAATTACTTCCAGATTATGAGTTCGAATATGTTGGAACAACAAGTGATGATCTCTTAATTGGGGTTGAACAAGGTAAATATCAAGTTGGGATTAAAAATGCATTCTGGACACAGGAAAGAACGGAAAAATTTATATACCCAAAGGAATTTCTTGGCTTAAGTAGTGCAGGACTTGTGTTAAAAAAGGAAAATGAACATATAAAGAGCCTAACTGATTTTGCATCTGCTGGACTAACATTAGCACCAATAGCTGCGAATAATGCACAATATACGATTATCGATGAATACAACCAAGCGAACCCTGACAATCCAGTGAAATTAAAAGCAGGTGATGAATTCTCTGTTGATGTCGTTCAATGGGTGAATGAAGGTCGTGTCGACGGTGGTGTGATGATTGAAGGACCATTTGAAAAACAAGTGAAAGCTGAGGATGGCGCTTATCATAACTTAGTAAATGATGTTATCTACAACGAGTTTGACGTGATTAAAACATGGCCTTTATTTAACAAAAAAGAACAAGACTTTGCCGATGCTTATGATAAAGCAATCAAGCAGCTTAAAGAAGAAAAGAAAACGAATGAACAAAGTGTAGAATTTTATGGCAGGGATTTGTTTGAGGTGCTTGACACCGTTGATAGATAACAAGACTTTTTGAAAATAGTGGCTGCAAACTTGTCTCTTGCTTGGGGTGAAATCACACCTAAGTTTATAGGGAGACAAGTTTTTTCTACTAATAAGGATGGTGAGAAAACGTGGAAAAGTATTTTAATGCAACTTATATTTGGGAGTCCATCCCAATGTTACTTCCTTTTTTAAAAGTAACTTTTTTAGTAACAGTTCTATCCGTATTATTCGGAACGATTCTAGGTTTCATTTTGGCGATCATGAAACTTAGTAAAAATAAAATTGCACAGAAAATAGCTCACGGTTATACAACGATTTTACGCTGTACTCCATCCATTGTCCTGCTTTTTCTTGTGTACTACGGACTCCCTGCAATTGCTAGTAATTTCAAAGTCGACCTTAATAATGTCGAGACAATTGTCTTTGTTGTCATTACCTTCACCCTTCAATTCGGAGCTTTAATGTCTGAAGTAATCCGTTCATCCTATGAAGCAATTGATAAAGGTCAATTTGAAGCAGCAGTTAGTGTCGGCTTAAGTCCTATTCAAGCATATTGGAGAATTATTTTACCACAGGCGTTTGTCGTTGCCTTGCCGAATTTCGGCAATAGCTTACTTGAGCTTATGAAAGAAGGATCATTAGCCTATACGATTGGTCTAATCGATATTATGGGGAAGGCCAATCTGATTATAGCTGGCAATATTAATGCACATGCATTGGAAATATATATTGGTTTATCAATTATTTATTGGATCCTCTCAATTGCAATTGAACAAACCTTCTTGAAATTAGAAAAGATTTTCAGCAAAGGCAAACAAATCATTAAAACAACTTAAGGTGGTGAGAAAGTGTCGCAAGGTCTTGATGTTCAATTTTTAATAGATACCTTTTTTGTTGCATTATCAGGAGTTCCGGTTGCCTTACTCATTACGGTCGTATCCTTATTAATCGCGCTCCCATTAGGTTTCCTACTTGCATTAACAAGAATCAATCGAATTCCCGTCTTACATCGATTTGCACAAGTGTATGTATCATTTGTACGAGGAACACCAGTTATTGTCCAAATTTTTATCATCTATAATAGTGTCCCATTATTACTCGATTCCTTTTTTACTAAATTTAAAATCGATATGAATGTTTATGATGTCAATCCTATTTGGTATGCATTTATCGTCTTTTCATTAAATACGACAGCGATTCTGATTGAAGTGTTCCGATCCTCGATTAGCACTGTAAGTAAAGGACAGTTGGAAGCAGCTCATTCTATCGGTCTAACAAACTTCCAAGCATTTCGAAGAATTATCATCCCTCAAACATTGGTCATAGCATTACCGAATATTTGTACAGCGACCGTCAATCTAATCAAAGCAACGTCTTTGGGCTATGCACTTTCACTCCAGGAAATAACGTTAAAAGCTAAGGTTGCTGCAAATGTTGGCTACAATTATGTTGAGGCCTATATTGATATCTTTCTCGTCTACTTACTAATTTGTAGTTTAGTAGAGTACGCATTTAAACTGTATGAAAAGCGATTAAGCAGGTATAAAACGGCGAGTATCTAAGGAGATGATTATTATGTTAGAAATAAAAAATATCAGCAAGTCCTTCGGAAATAATGTAATTATTAAAGACTTAGATTTAAAAATAGACAAGGGTGATGTTGTCGTTATTCTTGGTCCAAGTGGCTCAGGGAAGACAACATTACTCAGATGTATTAACTTCCTTGAAAAAGCTGATAAAGGGCAGGCAATTTCCGGAGAAATTGAGGTCAACTTAAAAACGGCATCAAAAAAACAAATTCATAAAATTAGACAAAAAGTCGCCTTTGTCTTTCAAAATTATAATCTATTCAATAATAAAACTGCATTGGAGAATGTAACCGAAGGACTTATTATCGGTAGAAAGGTTCCTAAGGCTGAAGCAATTGAAATTGGTAAAAAGGCTTTAGACAAAGTTGGACTATCGGAAAAATATAATTCATACCCAAGTGAATTATCAGGTGGTCAGCAGCAAAGAGTCGGAATCGCCCGAGCAGTTGCGCTGAATCCAGATATCATCCTTTTTGATGAACCAACTTCCGCACTTGATCCAGAACTAGTCGGTGAAGTGTTAACCGTCATGAAAAATATTGCAAAGGAAGGAACCACAATGCTAGTAGTGACCCATGAAATGTCCTTTGCCCAGGATGTCGCAAATAAAGTTATATTCATGGATGGTGGAGTCGTAGTTGAAGAAGGAACCCCTCAGGAGATTTTTGTACGGCCAAAGGAAGAAAGAACAAGACAATTTTTAAAAAGGGTTAAGCCTGAAGAGTTTATTTATAATATATAAAGCCACCATCAATTGTAATGGTGGCTTTCCTTTACCTATTCCCTATCGCATTTTTCGCGAGTAACATAATCGTCATGTCATCCATCGGTGGATTATGAAGACCCGCTCGTACGTCACGATAATAGCGTTGAAGTGGATTTTTAAGTGATAAGCTTCGTGCCCCCACTACTCTCATCGCAAGATCGACAATCTTGATTGCTGCATTTGTTACTGCAAGCTTGACAGCACCTAATTCTGGTTTCATTTGATTACGTTCTACTTCATTTGATTGGTCCCATTGTTTCGTAACTGAATATAAGAAATGTCTCGCCTTCATTAATTCTAGTTCCATTTCACCAATTTTTTGTTGTACAGTCGGAATATCGATAATCGATCCCTTAATACTGTTAGGGGAATAATCTTTCGCAAAATTAATTGCATAAGATTGTGCTGCCTGTGCAATACCTAAATAGCAAGCAGGAATATGGAGCAACCATCCTGATGACCCTTTATTTCCTGGCTCAAACCATTCAACTAAGTACTCCTCAGAAATCTTCACATTAGTTAAAACTAAATCATGACTGCCTGTTCCTTTCATGGCAATACTATCCCATGTTTCTTGAATTTCTACACCGGGAGTAGAGCGAGGAATTAAGAAATATCCTACCTCTCCACTTTCTTGTATAGTAGCCGTTACATTAAAATAATCTAATACAGGAGACATTGTCGTAAATGTTTTTCGACCATTAACGATCCAATAGTCGCCTTCCTTCACAGCTGACGTTGTTGGCTTTCCTCCCCTAGTTGGACTTCCTGTTTGTGGCTCTGATGCACAATTGTTAATAAGAGCTCCCTCTTTGACCTCGTTGCAAATCATTTCGAACATGGACTCTTTCCAAGAATTTTTTTCACCAAGATCTTGAATTATTCCCATATGCCAGCCAATTGATAATGCTGTCGGTCCATCCCCTGTTGCGATGCATTCTTGTAGGCGTACTAGCTCATAAAGGGATATCCCTTCACCTCCAACCTTTTTTGGAAGCGTTAATGATGTATAACCGGTTTCTTTCAAATCGGCAATATTTTCGAACGGAAAGCTTCCTTCCTCATCCACCTTTGCAGCTCTAGTTAAAAAACGCCCCGAAAGCTCGGTCATTAATTCAAGTCTTTCTTCCAAACTTTTAAAATCTTGAAATCTCATAAATTCACTGTCTCCTTTGCATTAAACTCTTATTTAGTCCTATGCTTAACACTTAATCCGACTAATCTTATATGTTTATTATTATATCATACAACTTTTTCTTTCATGTTAAAACAATAATTCTTTTTAATTTTTCTCTTGTTTTATTCTTTAAAATGTAATAAAGTTAAGGAAATTAATTTTCCGAAAAATTACATACTTTTCTTATCAAGAGAGACGGAGGGATTTGGCCCTATGATGTCTCAGCAACCAGCCTCTAAACAAGGTCCGGTGCTAATTCCAATAGGTAACCAAACCTAGAAGATAAGAAGTTTCTTTTCCATTGTAGGGACCTTCTTCTTTTAGGAGGTCCCTACTTTTTTTACCCATTTTACTAAAAAGGATGAGTAACATGACGAAAAGAAGCTTAAAAACAAGATTAGTGCAATTAGGAAATCATAGTGACAACACTACTGGTGCTGTAAACCCACCGATTTATTTATCTACTGCTTATCAGCATGAAGGACTAGGGAAGTCAACCGGTTATGATTATACACGCACCAAGAATCCAACTAGAACAATTCTAGAAGAGGGGATTGCAAACTTAGAATCAGGGGATTGTGGCTATGCCTGTAGTTCTGGAATGGCTGCGATCCAATTAGTACTTTCCCTCTTTCGTACTGGTGATGAATTAGTTGTACCTGAGGATATTTATGGTGGAACATACCGATTACTTAAATATTATTCGGAAGCATATGGAATCCATACAACATATTCTGACTTTACCGATGTCGAGGTAGTTGAGAAATTAATTACAGATAAAACAAAGGCGATCTTCATTGAAACGCCAACAAATCCATTAATGCAAGAAATTGATATAAAAAGATACTCAAAACTTGCACAAGATTACAATTTATTACTAATTGTTGATAACACTTTTTTAACTCCTTATCTTCAACGGCCGATCGAGGATGGTGCAGATATCGTGATCCACAGTGCGACCAAGTACATCGGTGGGCATAATGATGTTCTAGCTGGATTAGTAGTTGCTAAGGGGGAGGCATTATGTGAAAAGCTAACAACACTTCACAATGCTAGCGGTGCAGTTCTATCTCCATTTGATTCATGGTTATTAGTTAGAGGATTAAAAACACTTGCATTGCGAATGAAACAGCATGAGGAAAATGCAAAAAAGATTGCTGAATTTTTACAGAATGAACCGAAAGTGACCGATGTTCTCTATCCTGGAAAAGGTGGTATGTTATCATTCCGTCTTAGTGACAGTGAATGGATCGCTCCCTTTTTAGAAAATCTACAACTAATTACTTTTGCTGAAAGCCTTGGTGGTGTTGAAAGTTTTATAACTTACCCAGCTACACAAACACATGCTGATATTCCTAGGGAAGAGCGAATCCGCCGTGGAGTATGTGATCGATTATTGCGTTTTTCTGTTGGGGTGGAGGACGCAGATGATCTTATTGCGGATTTAGATCAAGTATTTTCGACATTAGAACAGGAGGTAATCGCAAAATGAGCACGTTCAAGGATCAATTAGAAACAAAACTCATTCACGCTTCATCAAGTGAAGACATTGAGCAAAGAACAGGTGCGGTTAATGTTCCTATTTATTTATCATCGACCTTTCACCAAGCAAGCTTTGATCATTATGGACCATTTGATTATAGTCGTTCTGGAAACCCAACGAGGCAAGCTTTGGAACAAACGATAGCCGAATTAGAAGGCGGGACAAGAGGGTTAGCATTCGCTTCCGGAATGGCAGCTATTTCTTCCGCTTTCATGCTTCTGTCTGCAAGCGATCATGTAATCGTTTCTGAAGATGTGTATGGGGGAACATTCCGTTTTGTAACAAAAGTGCTAAGTAAGTTCAATATTGACCATACATTCGTCAATATGACAGAGCTCGCCGAAATTGAGAAGGCTATTCAACCGAACACAAAGGTCATCTACATTGAAACACCTTCAAATCCTTGCTTAGAAATTACAGATATCGAAAGCGTTGTTAAAATCGCAAAAGCAAACAATTGCTTAACTTTTCTTGATAACACCTTTATGACACCACTTTACCAAAATCCTATCGATCTTGGTGTTGATGTCGTACTGCATAGTGCTACTAAGTTTTTATCAGGGCATAGTGACATTATCGCTGGTCTTGCCGTGACTAAAGATGAAGAGCTTGGAAATAGATTAGCATTTATTCAAAATTCATTTGGGGCCATTTTAGGTACATATGATTCATATCTTTTAATCCAAGGAATAAAAACATTAGGTACTCGTTTGCGACAATCGACTGATTCTGCTACAAAAATAGCAAATTATTTAAGTGAACATCCATTAATTGAAGACGTGTATTATCCTGGTCTTCCTTCTCATCCAGGGCATGATATTCATGTAAAACAATCATCAGGTGCTGGAGCCGTACTTTCTTTTAAACTACCAGATAAAGAAACTACGAAGATATTTGTTGAGCATCTTCGACTACCCAAATTCGCCGTCAGCCTTGGTGCTGTTGAATCCATTCTTTCATATCCAGCCCAAATGTCGCATGCGGCAATGCCAAAGGAAGAAAGAGAAAAAAGAGGCATCACCGATGGATTATTACGATTATCAGTAGGCTTAGAGCACGTTGATGATTTGATAGTAGATATTGAACAAGCATTGCATTCTGCTAGCAACTAACAAAATTAACACGAATGTAGTCTTGCTACATTCGTGTTTTTCTATGATATTGATAATAATTTTTTTACATATTCGTTCAAAAAGACGCCATTGGGGTCTAGCTCTTGTCGGATCTCCAGAAACTCAGGTAATTTCGGATATGTATCTGATAGTTCTGCGAATTTCCGATTATGCATCTTCCCCCAGTGAGGTCTACCTTCATACTTCTTCATAATTTCTTCCATATCACGAAAATATGACTCATATGGCATCCCTTTATACATGTGAAAGGCAATATATGCAGATTCTCGCTCATACGAAGGACTGAGCCAAATATCATCTGCCTTCACTGTTCTACATTCAATCGGAAAATGAACCTTATGCTTTTTTTCTTCAATACGATTCCTAACCTCAATAAGAGCAGCGCCCATATGCTCTAGTGGGATACAATATTCGATTTCCCTAAATCGAACAATTCGAGGAGTGGCAAATAATTGATAGCTATGCGCTACAATTGATGAACTACCCACTGCCTTTGCTGATAGCCTACTAAAAAAACGACTACTTTTTGGGAACAGCCTACACATTTCTGAAATTAAGAAGAATAAATAGTTTTCTAGTAAGAGATTTTGAAAGTGATGAAGTTTTAGACTTTGAGGTTTACGCTCACTGATGTTCATTGTCTTTACTTGGACAATATCTGAATAGGGAAAAAGATAGCACTCAAAATGACGATTTGATTTTACAAATTGCTTAAGCTGTTTTTCTAATTGTGAGAAGTGCACCTTCTGGCTTGTATACTCATATATTGGACATGAAATGATCTTCAAGGTTACTTTTACAATAATTCCAAGACTCCCTAGGGATACAAGGGCAGCCTTATAATACTCTGAATTCTCCTTTTCTGAAATAGTCAAAATAGTACCTGATGCAGTTACTAGTACGATTTCAATGGCTTGAGTTGATACGTTACCAAATTCGATTCCGGTTCCATGAGTACCAGTTGAAATTGCCCCAGCAATACTTTGAACATTAATATCCCCTAGATTTTCCTGTGCATACCCACGTTTACCAAGTTCCTCCCCTATCTGAAATAAGCGAGTTCCACCTAGTACAGTTACTGTCCCGTTCTCCTCATCAATCGAATCTATACCACTCAGTAAGTCAAGTGACATAAGCCAAACATCCGTTTGAACTAACTTTGTAAACGAATGACCTGCTCCAACTACTCGAATTGATTTTTTCTGTTTACCAGCATCCTTAACAATCTCACAAACTTCTTCGATTGTAGCAGGATAGAAAATTCTTTCTGGAGTGCTTTCACTCGTATGAGCCCAATTTTTCCAAGTTTGTCCTTGTTTCATCTTTTTCATAAAAAGCTTACTCCTTCTCCACGATATGTTTTATATTGGTCTACAGCTCTTTCATGCTCAATGCAGATTATTTCGTTAAAACGCTCACAAATCTCACCTGCTTTCGCAGCACGAAAAATAATTGGATCACCGATTTCTAATTTTTCATTTTCATAATAAACAGGAGTTTGAACCTCACCAGCACCTTCCAAAGGGAGAAGTTCACCACCAAGTGGAAAAACAGGCTTTGGCGTCTTATCCTTACCAGACGGCCCTGATGATACATATCCCCCACCAAGGCATGTGTACATATTGGGTGCTGGCTTTCTTACAACAGGCAGCGCAAAATACAATGCAGGATTATATTGGAAGTCATGATAATAATCAAAAAGCAATGGAGAATAAAAACCAGAACCAACCGTTACCTCTGTCACCACATCTTCCTCGGTAGTCGTATGCATGCTTCCAGTTCCACCACCATTCACCAACTCAAGCGAAAAACCTTCATTATTTAGCTCTTGCACGATATTCTTTCTTCGTTCTTTCACTTCAATAATTGATTTCTTCTTCAGATAGTTTACGATTCTATTTTTAAAAAATTGAGCAGGAACCTTGTCCCCAACTCCAGCAATTTGTGCTTCATATCCCATAATTCCAAGGAGTCGTAGTTTTGAAGATTTCTTTATTTTTCTAGCAATCTTAACGGCTCCCTCAGCATCCTTAATTGGTGACCGTCTAACGCCAAAATGAATTCCAGGAAATGAAGTACTCATATCAATATCTATACATAGATAAAATAGCCCATTCGTTTCGTTAGCGATTTTATCTAAATAGTCAACATGCTCAATCGCATCGATCATACAAATGATCCTCTTGCCGCTTTGATTAAGGATCGAAATTTGATTAAGCGCATCTCTATCCCAGCATGGATATCCTAATAAAAGATTATCAAACCCTTGTTTTATTAGAAAAATAGCTTCATGTGGGCTATAACACATTAGTCCTTGAAATATAGGATTCGAAGCTAACAATCTTTTTAATACAGGAATGGAGCGAACAGATTTCGTAGCAATACGGATGCTCTTCCCTTTTGCTTGACTCGCAATCTTTTGACAGTTACTATCTAATGCTTGAACATCCAACAATAGGGCTGGCAGTGAAATATCTTTAGGAATTTTTGTTAACATGAACAAAGACCTCTCTTTTTTTGAATTGCTACTATTTATTATATCACTTTTTAAAATTAGTTATCAGAAAATTTGGATTATAAATTCAATTAATTATTTCATACTCTTAACAGTTGTTAAATCAATTACTTTTACCATTTGCTTAATTTCTTTTATTCTGTTATGATGAAATAGAATTATTTTTGTTTGTTCGGTATGTAGGGAAAGTCTTTTCGCCTGGATAATAAATAAGCAAGAATGATATTAATTATGTGTGGTTACACGCAAGGAGGCAACAAACATGTTTGAAGGTACAGTAAAATGGTTTAACGCAGAAAAAGGTTTCGGATTTATCGAGCGCGAAGGTGGAGACGATGTATTCGTACATTTCTCAGCTATCCAAGGCGAAGGCTTCAAATCTTTAGAAGAAGGTCAAAAAGTTACTTTTGAAATCACTCAAGGTAACCGTGGCGACCAAGCTGCTAACGTTGTTAAAGCTTAATTAACGTAAACCAAACAGACTCTTTATAGAGTCTGTTTTTTTGTGTGTTTTTTTTATTAGAACTTTATACCATGATATTAGCGAAGTATTATTGACTGGGTCTAAATATTCAGATAATATATAGGTAAATATTACTAACGATTGGGTGGATGGATTGAAAATTGAAAGTGCAACTCGACTTATTAATAAAATGGTTATTGAGAAAAATTATAGTAGAGCAAGAGCTTTAATCCTTCAGGAATGGAAGCGATTAATTGAAGTGAGGAATTATCATTTATTAAATGACAATGCAAAACAGTTGGTAAAGATCATTAAAGAGGAAAAAGAATCTGGTGCTTTCGATTCATTAACTACTACGGAATTAAAAATTTTATATATTGTCAATCAAAATATACGTGACCTACAGCTTTCGGTTGCAAAACGAATTTATTCTGAACATCCAAGCCTATTTGAACGTGCTGAAGCTAAAAAGCTTCTAACAGCTGATGCTCGTTTTATTTGTGAGTCATGGAATAAGTCTAATATGGTAAGTAATTAATACGATAGGAAATTAGTGATGAGATATTTAATGCAATATTAGCTTAAATATCTTTTTTCTGTGTACGAATGATTTTTAAATTTTGTACACATCCAAAATTTCCGTTAATAAACTGTATAGATCATCATCTTTATATGGAAAGGGGTAGAAAAATGTATAACCAATTACCTTGGTTACCCACTACTTCATATCGTAACCCTCACATACGTAATGACAATAATCTCTTAAAACTAACTGGTGAAGGCTCTGTTTCTGCCAACCCTGATATGTCAACAATCACTTTAGGGGTCATAACTGAAAATGAAAATTTAACAACTGCACAACAGGAAAATAATCAAAAAGTTGCATCTGTTATCCACTCACTCTCCGCACTTGGTATCCAAAAGGAGAATATAAAAACAGTCGATTATCGGGTTGAAATGGTTTATGACTATGAAAATTCTAAACAGACTTTACGTGGATATCGAGTCATTCACATGTTACAAATAACAAATAATGATCTAGCTCGTACAGGAATGATTGTTGATACTGCTATAAAAAATGGTGCTAATTCTGTAACAAGCATAGACTTTTCTGTAAAAAATCCCCAAAATTACTACAGCCAAGCTCTAGCATTAGCCCTAAATAATGCACAAGCTAAAGCAACCGCACTTGCGAATGAGATGGGTGTAAAAGTGAATATTATTCCTATTCTTGTACAAGAAGTTAGTCAAATGCCTCCACCAATGCCATTTCAAGCTACTATGTTCGCTAAAAGTGAAGCTGCAACACCCATCCAACCCGGAGAATTAAAAATAACAGCAACCATTCACGCTCATTTTTCATATTTTTTACTTCAATCCTAAAAAAACAGAGTAACAATTTCGTTACTCTGTTTTTTCCCCTTGTCAGGGCTGTTCTTTTTTGGCTACTTTATCAAAATAAAGTCGCCTTAACTCAGATGTCTTGTATAACTCTAATTTTTTCCGATCAATTGGATGCTGTAAAATCCCATTTTCCTTCAATTGTTTCACATACCATCCCTTTGAACCTGGATATGCCATTTTAACATTCCCCCCTAATTCTGCTTGTCCTATATGTATGCTTGAAAGTTGAATTCAATGAAAAAAAATTTCGACATCAAGGAGGTCATGTCAATACGATTTGTATTTTATGTAAGATGTTGAGGCTTTTGCACAAACTAAATATATGAAGAGTAAAAATAGGGGTGTAGTCGGCATGAAACTTAATGAAACAGATAAGAAAACTTTAAGTGATTCAATCGATAAGCTTAATGAAGGGCTAGATGCCGTAATCCAGCTTTACAATGATTCGGAAGTAGACAAACCAATTTTTGAATTTGAGTCAGAAGTAATTGAGGCGATTGAAAAGGCAAAGGGTACCTTTGGTGACGAAGAAATCACAAGAAGAATTAATACAATAATTAAAGAAGTTCTAGCATTTCTTCCGAAAGAGGATGATCAAAATGCGAACGACTAGTCCTTTAGCTTCATTTTTAAGATGGTCAATCTTTTCTAAAATGCTTACAATTGTCATCATTGTGATTACTTTGTTTGGTACGATTATACATATGATTGAACCTGAAACATTCCCTACTATATTTGAAGGTGTCTGGTGGGCTATCGTTACTGCTGCAACTGTTGGCTACGGTGATTTCGCTCCAGTAACAATAACTGGAAGAATGATTGGAATGCTTCTTATCTTTATTGGGGTTGGCTTAGTTTCAACTTATTTTGTTACCATTTCAACTTCTGCACTTATCAACCAAAATTCGTATAATGAAGGAAAGGTGTCATATAAAGGAGATAAGCATGTTTTAATCATTGGATGGAACGAACGTGTAAAAGAGACAATTTCAAAGATTGCAGCATCTAACATAAATATTGAAATTATTTTAGTCGATGAGAGTTTGAAAAAAAATCCACTCCCTACCAATCATGTGCATTTTATAAAAGGAAACCCTACTCATGATGCGGTACTAGAAAAAGCAAATGTAAAGCAAGCCGAAATGGTGCTAATTACAGCTGACCAAAGTAAAGATGAAGTACAAGCCGATATGATCACCATCCTTACGTTGCTTGCCATAAAAGGATTGAATCCTGAAATCTATTGCATTGTTGAAATTTTAACGACACAGCAGATTAATAATGCGAGGCGTGGTGGGGCTGATGAAATTCTACAAACGAATAGACTTGCTAGCTTTGTAATGGTCAACAGCATCACTTCACATGGTATTTCAGAAGCTTTGCTATCATTACTCATTGGTGTTAACGGCTGCAAGCTCCATTTTATAGAGGCTACCTTTGATTTGTTTGGGATGTCATTCAAGACCTGTAGTGAGAAGCTACTTAACGAAGGTAAAATCTTAATCGGAATAAAACGAGTAGATGATGTAATTATTAATCCACCACTCTCTCTTGAAATACGAAAGAGTGATTATCTATTGTTAATTAAAAGTTAAATTACTTAGGAAAAAAAGAGCGTAAACAGTTACGCTCCTTTTTTTATCATTATTTCAGACGCTTTTCTAATTCTGCCTTCTTCTCTTCAAATCCTGGTTTTCCAAGTAGTGCGAACATATTCACTTTATATGCCTCAACCCCTGGTTGGTCAAATGGATTAACGCCTAATAAATAGCCACTCATCGCACATGCTTTTTCAAAGAAATAGACAAGATAGCCAAATGTGTACTCGTCCAATTCTGGAACATGAACAATAAGGTTAGGGACACCACCATCTGTATGTGCAAGCATCGTACCTTCAAATGCCTTTTTATTAACAAAATCAACTGATTTTCCAGCCAAATAATTTAATCCATCGAGATCGCTATCTTCTTCCTCAATCAATAATTCATGACGGGATTTTTCAACGTGTAGCACTGTTTCAAATAAGTCACGTCTACCTTCCTGAACATATTGTCCAAGTGAGTGTAGATCCGTTGAAAAGTTAGCTGAAGAAGGGAAAATACCTTTTTGATCTTTTCCTTCACTTTCGCCAAAGAGCTGCTTCCACCATTCAGAGAAATATTGTAGCCCTGGTTCATAGTTAATCAGCATTTCAATTGTTTTACCTTTATTGTACAATGCATTTCGTACTGCAGCATATTGGTATGCAGGGTTTTCTTCAAGCTCTGATTTTGCAAAATCTTCACTTGCTTGCTTTGCACCCTTCATCATCGCTTCAATATTCGCACCTGTTACAGCAATTGGTAATAAGCCAACAGCTGTTAATACAGAATAACGGCCGCCAATATCATCTGCAATTACAAACGACTCATAGCCTTCTTCATTTGCTAATGTTTTTAGTGCACCGCGTTCTTTATCAGTTGTCGCGTAAATACGTTTACGTGCTTCTTCCACGCCATATTTCTCTTCTAGAGCTTTTCGGAAAATACGGAAAGCAATCGCCGGCTCTGTTGTTGTTCCAGATTTTGAAATGACATTAATTGAAAAGTCCTTATCTTCAAGAAGATCCATTAAATCTTTCATATATGTAGAGCTAATACTATTTCCTACGAAAATCACTTGTGGTGTTTTGCGTTGTTCCTTTGTTAGTGCATTGTAGAAGGAATGGTTAAGCCATTCAATCGCTGCTCTAGCACCTAAATAAGAACCACCAATTCCAATCACTAATAAAATATCTGAATCAGCCTTAATTTTCTCTGCACTTTTTTGAATACGTGCAAATTCTTCTTTATCATATTCTGAAGGAAGGTCAACCCATCCTAAAAAATCACTGCCTGCTCCTGTTTTCTCATGAATGGAATGGTGTGCTACCTTAACTGCATCACGTAAGTATGTAAGTTCATGCTCACTGAAAAATGTTAAAGCCTTTGAATAATCAAAACGAACATGTGTCATATTCAATTCCTCCTTTTTTTAATGCTTCTTTCACTTTAACGAATGCATTTGAGTAAATCAAGAGCATGTACGTTATGAAAGCGAAACCAATTGTGAATATTTTAAAAAAGTTCATCAGATACACTGTTATTCCTTTTCAACTCGTCTCGACTCCCACCATTGCCGGTGTGCGCGCTCTCCTTGTGTTACCATTTCACTTGTTTTTTCGCCGTGGCGGGCACGTGAGATCTTCTGCGTTACCATTTCACTTAATTTCCCAACCTAGCGGGCACGCGAGATCTTCTTGCGTTACCATTTCACTCGATTCCCCAACATGGCGGTCACGCGAGATCTTCTTGTGTTACCATTTCACTCGATTTCCCAACGTGGCGGGCACGTGAAATCATCTTCCGTTACCATTTCACTTAATTTCCCAACGTAGCGGGCACGCGAGCACGGTCACATTCGTCATAATACAACTAAGAAAAAGACCCAAACAACTAGTATGAGCCTTTTCCTTACTTAAACTACAGTGATGCGCGCAATATTTCTAAGGAATCTTCTTTGTTCAATTTTTTAAATCGGCCAAATTCACCATAGACAACTGTTTTTTCTGACATTAATTCAAGATTCTCTTCACCAATGTCATAATCGGCTAATCTTGAGGGTGCCCCAATGCGATTCCAAAAATCTCTTAGCCTGCTGATGCCCTCAAGTGCAACCTCACGATCTGTTTTGCCTTCTGGATCAACATCAAATACTCGAACAGCCAATTGTTTAAAACGATTCACATTTTCGTCAAGTACGTGCATCATCCAATGTGGGAATAGAATCGCAAGTCCCCCTCCATGAGGAATATCATATACAGCCGAAACTGCATGTTCAATATTATGTGTTGCCCAATCCCCTGCATAACCCATATTAAGCATTCCGTTTAATGCCAAGGTTCCGTTTAAAAGGATTGTTGCACGATGATCATAATTCTCTAAGTCATCAAGCAACTTTGGAGCTGTTTCAATCACTGTTCGTAAAACCGACTCACACCATTGATCCTGAGTGATCGTACCTGGAACATGGTGGAAATAATGTTCTAATACATGTGACATCATATCAACAATTCCATAGATAGTTTGATCCTTTGGAACTGTGAATGTGTTCACCGGATCTAATATCGAAAATTTAGGAAAAACATGTGGACTGCCCCATCCATATTTTTCATTAGTCTCCCAATTTGTAATAACAGAACCTGAATTCATCTCAGAACCAGTAGCTGCAAGGGTTAAAACAGTACCAAAAGGCAAGGCATCCTTGGCTGCTGCCTTCCGTGTCATAAAATCCCATACATCTCCATCGTACTTTGAACCTGCTGCGATTGCTTTCGTGCAGTCAATTACACTACCGCCACCCACTGCTAATATAAATTCAATACCCTCTTTTTTACAAATTTCAATACCTTTTCTTACAGTTGATAGACGCGGGTTCGGCTCTACACCGGCTAATTCAAAAACCACTGTGCCTACTTCATGAAGCTGCGCCAACACCTGATCATATAATCCGTTTCTTTTTATACTACCCCCACCATATACAAGCAACACCTTTTTCCCATATTGCGGCACTTCTACCTTTAATTGTTCAACTTGCCCTTTTCCAAAAATAAGCTTTGTTGGGTTATAATATGTAAAATTGTTCATGAAAATCGCCTCCTTAATTTAAGATTATCGCGAAAAAAGATAAGAAAGTAAAATAAAAGAAGTAGCTACTTACTCGCTACCTCTTTTATCATTGATTAGTTATTTCTTAATTAAATCTTCACGATTGGATTGTTCAATCCACTCTTCTAATTTATCTTTTAATGTATTGAAGCCTTGTGGTGTTTCAGGAGCTTCATATTGAACTTGTGCTGGGCGCTTCTTTGGCTTTGCTGATTTTTGTGCAACTGGCTTTTCTGGTGCTTCTTCTGTTGCACGAATTGATAAACCGATTTTACCTTTAGATTCATCAACTGATAAAACTTTCACATTTACCTCATCGCCAACTTTTAGATGCTCATTTACATCTTTTACAAAGCCATGAGTTACTTCTGAAATATGAACTAATCCTTGAGTATTTTCATCTAACGCAACAAAAGCTCCGTACGCTTGAATCCCCGTAACTTTACCTTTGACAACACTTCCTACTTCAAACTTTTCTGACATGGTAACACTCCTAAACCGTTAATTTATTCACTATTTTATACGCAATTTTAAATTTTATCATATTTTATGCATATAATCAAAGAATATTTCATACTTTTAGGTTTTCCATATCAGATTAAATTATGAAGAGGTAATTTTTATCAAATGATTTTATTTTATTACTAATTGAGGAATGCGAGGAACTTGTTCAGTTACCCGCTTGAAATCATTCTCTTCTAATAATTTATAAAAGGCTTCGATTGCCCTCCCTGAATTTGTATCTTGATTAACTTTATATAACAAAATAAACCGCTCATAGCTTTTCTTTACTTCATCTTTTAATAAATCATTTTCATATATGGATGAATTAGGTAGACGATCATACATATAAAAGTTAAAGTACTGAGAATATAATGTAATTAAATCTTCGTTGCGGATAAAGCTTTGATTATTAGCTAAAATAAGTTTCTCAATCTCAATAATAAGATCTGATAATTCATTCCATGAAATTGTAAGTCCACCATCAGCAGCAACCCTTAATGACTTAATCTCTAAATACTTTTTCATCGATTCACTTATTTTTGGAAGGCTGCTAACCCCACTTTTGTAATTTACGGCAACTTCTGGCATTCCCTCCAAACTAATCACATCATAACCATTTTCAACTAAATCCAGAGCAAGTTTACCAATATCAGTGCCTTGAAATTCCTTATCATTCATTAGGACATTTAAAAGGTCATCATGGTTTGGTATACCTTTATAATATTCCCAATACAATTCTGTCCAGTTGCTTTGAAATACCGAAAGTAATTCATTCTGCTTATTAAGAAGTTCATCTATTTCCTCATCTGGAATATTTTCTTCACTTTTTGTAAGTAACAATATTTCCTGACTAGGTGTCATTAATTTCCGATCAATTTCATTCTTTACTTCTTCATATCGAATTGATAAGTTCTTTTCACTTGCATAAATAAGTGGTGAAGACTCCCGAAAATTTCTAACCTTCTCCTCTGCTTCAATGACAAATGAAAAACGCTCAACTTTGTCCAAATTTAATTCAGTTTGTAGTTCTTTCAATCTCTTTTGATAAAATGTTTCAAGTTCATCCGCATGTTCTTCTATTAAACTCTTTGTGACCTGTTCTTCCTTTACTGGCTGGATTATTTCACTATTTGATTTTTCCTTATATTCGGAGATGAATTGAGTTGATAAAATCCCACCAAGAATGAGTACTCCGATAAAGCTTGCTACATAAGGTAGATGAAATTTTCGTTTCCAAACAGGCTTTTCAGTTTCTTTTATTTTCATTATCACTTCATCTGTTTTTGTTACTGAGGGCATTTCATTATATGCAGATTTTAATTGAGTCAACCGTTCTTCAAACATTTTCTCATCCATGGATTTCACCCTCCCTCTCCTCTAATTCCTCAAGAGCCTTTTTAAGCAGCGCTTTTCCTCGTAGGATTCTCGTTTTTACAGTCGAAAGCGTGGAGGACATGATTTCGGAAATCTCTTCGTATTTTTTATCATGAAAATAGTACAGGATAATTGGTATACGATATTTTTCATCAAGTGTTTGTAGACATTTATGCAAATTCCGATCTTCTTCACTTTGCAAAATATAGGATTCCACTTCAGGAACCTGTTCAATATGTTCTTGCTTTATTTTTAAAACCTTTTTAAGATGTTGGCTTCTTTTCCTTGCCATATCTCTTGTTACATTCAATGTGATTTTATATAACCATGTAGAAAACTTTGCTTGTGAGAATTGATCTAAAAAGCGATAGACTCGGATAAAAACTTCCTGTGTAATATCAGGAATATCGTTTTTATGATTACCCAATTGATAAGCAAAACGCTCAACGACAGGATAGTATTGTTCAAGTAATTG
The DNA here is from genome assembly GCF_022427965.1 of Fredinandcohnia quinoae. GTDB lineage: Bacteria > Bacillota > Bacilli > Bacillales > Bacillaceae_L > Ferdinandcohnia > Ferdinandcohnia quinoae. The sequence continues at coordinate 53,493 of NZ_JAKTTI010000011.1, forward strand.
TTGAAAGGCAGACATATTACCTTTTCTTGCAAGTCGTATTAGATCTTCTTCATCCATATGAAAGACCCCCTTTTCTCAATCATGTAACGTTGGAATATAACGAAATGTTTCATAGAATTTTAAGAATGGGGATAAAAATTGCAAAAAAAGAGGTAAATGAGGTAAGTATATGTATATATTTCTTATTTGCGGCTAACCTACTAACAAAAGGCTTTCTAGTATTCCCCCTTTTGTTGTTTGGACAAAACCCTTATAAAGGTTTTGTCCATTTTTTTGTTAATTACAATCTATTTAAAAATTGTCCCATTCGTTTAATGGCTTCTTGCAATTGTTCCAGTGAGGAAGCGTAGGAGCAGCGAATGAAGCCCTCACCACTTTCACCAAATACATTCCCTGGTACGACCGCTACTTTTTCCTCCATTAGTAATCGTTCAGCAAATTCCTCTGACGTTAAGCCAGTGCTTTGAATCGAAGGAAATGCATAAAATGCACCACCAGGCATGTGACAAGAAAGGCCAAGCTCTTGTAAAGAAGCAACAAAATAGTTTCGGCGTTGGCGATAGCTTTTTCTCATATGCTCAACATCCTGCATTCCATTCTTGAGTGCTTCAATCGCACCATATTGAGCCATCGTAGAAGCACACATCATTGTATATTGATGAATTTTAAGCATTGCTTGCGAGATTTCCTTCGGTGCTACGGCATAACCTAGACGCCAACCGGTCATCGCAAAGCCTTTAGAAAATCCTGAAACTAAAATTGTCCTATCATACATTCCCTTAATACTTGGGAAACTCGTATACTGATCTTCATATGATAGTTCTGCATAAATTTCATCAGATATCACTAATAAATCATGCTTTTCAACAATCTTCGCAATTGCTTCAAGTTCGTGTCTATTTAACATTGTTCCGGTTGGATTATTCGGAGAACAAATTAATATTGCCTTTGTTCGATTCGTAATCACTTTTTCAATTTCTTCTGGTTGTAATTTAAATTCGTTTTCACGTTTCGTATGAATTGGTACAGGAACACCACCCGCCAATGAAACAAGAGGAGCATATGATACGAAAGTAGGCTCTACGATAATTACCTCATCACCAGGATTTACAATCGCCCGCAGTGCAAGATCTAGAGCCTGACTGCCCCCAACCGTGACAATAATTTCAGTTTCAGGCGAATATTCGATCTGAAAGGATCTCTTTAAGTAATAGGAAATTTCTCTTCTTAGTTCAATCAAACCTGCATTTCCTGTATAGGACGTGATGCCTTGTTCAAGTGATGCAATACTTGCCTCTCGAATGGACCATGGTGTTACAAAATCAGGTTCTCCAACACCAAGTGAGACTACCCCTTCCATATTTGCTGCAAGATCAAAGAAACGTCTGATTCCTGATGGTTTTAGTTCCTTTACAATGTTTGATAAGTAGCGAGATTTATCTGATTTCATGGTGACACCACAATCCTTTTATCTTCATCACCTTGATCAAAAATAGTTCCATCATGCTTGTACTTCTTCAGTATAAAATGAGTTGTTGTCGATAGAACTGAATCTAGTGTAGACAGTTTTTCAGAAACAAAATGTGCAACCTCTGACATTGTTCGTCCTTCAATCACAACTGATAAATCATAGGCTCCAGACATTAAGTAGACAGATTTAACTTCTTTGAATCGGTAGATTTTTGCAGCGATATCATCAAAGCCAACCCCTCTTTTAGGTGTTACCTTGACATCAATCATCGCAGTTACCCCTTCATGTCCCTCAACCTTGCGCCAATCCACAATTGTGTTGTATTCAACAATGATTTTTAAGCTTTCTAGTTTTTGAATGATCTCTTCAACTTGTTCAATACTTTTGCCAACCATCTTTGCTATTGTTTCAATCGGTAATCTTCCATTGTTTTCAATAATGCCTAAAATTTCAATTTCAGTTTCATGTAAAACCATGTCGTTCACTCCTAATGAGTTAGAATTTTTTCATAATTATATCAAATTTTTTATTTTAAAATAGTACTTTTTTTGAGGTAATGATATTTTTTTGTTAGAGTTATTCTATTGAACAAGGAAAAACTAAGAAGGTCAGGCAGGTGGAAAGTGATGGAAAATCATTTATTTACGCAAAAGGTTAACGGGATTAATATATATTATGAACTTTTTGGAGATAAATCCAATAAACCAGTAATTGTACTTGTACACGGGTTTTTGTCATCAACATTTAGCTTTCGGAGACTTATCCCTTTATTGGAAAAGGATTTTACAGTGCTTGCGATCGATCTACCTCCTTTTGGTAAAAGTGAAAAGTCGACCCGTTTCAAGCATTCATATCATAATATGTCCATTATTATGATTCAACTATTAGAACAGCTTCATATTTCAAAGGCAATTTTTGTAGGTCATTCAATGGGTGGTCAAATCTGTATGTATGCAGCATTGCAAAAACCAGAATTAGTGAATGGACTTGTGTTATTAAGTAGTTCAGGCTATTTAAAACGAATGGCTAAGCCATTGATCTATTCTTCTTACATCCCTTTTTTCCATTTAATAGTGAAGCGTCGGCTGGAGCAACAAGGTGTCGAGCATAACTTGCTTAATGTCGTCTACAATCATTCTCTTATTGATCAAGAAATGATTAATGGTTATTCTGAACCCTTTTTAGATCATCGAATCTTCATGGCTTTAACTCGAATGATTCGTCAACGTGAAGGAGATTTACCCCCGGAAGATTTACATAAAATAAAGACTCCTGCGCTTCTCATATGGGGGGAGAAGGATAAGGTAGTACCAGTTTCAATTGGAAAAAGACTTCACCAAGACTTGCCGAACTCAATATTTATTGCACTCGAAAATACAGGACATCTCGTACCGGAAGAACGACCTGAAGAAGTCTATACCCACATTTTGAATTTTCTCTGTAATCAAAGAATGAATCTAGAATAAAATAAAGTGGTTGGCGTTGTGTGCCGACCACTTTATTTAAAGTTCGCATGATGCATTATTTTTAATCAGAAGTAACCTTGTTGCAATCACTTCACATTCATTGAGTGGAATGATTTCTTCGAACGAAAATTCATAAATTGCTTGGATTTTTCTAGCTAGTTTCTTTGGATCATCCAATTGATGAACAGCCTGAATGACATCTACCGCTTCTGTTTCATAGGAACCCTCCCCATGTCCGAATGGGTCCCACTCCTGGAGCAATATCATTAATTCAATATTTGTGTTTCTAATTTCCATATAATCACCCGGTAAGTTTAAAGATTCTCGTTTTCATTATTCATGATTTTTTCTTCTAATTCTCTTGTTTTTTCAGCCTCTTTTTTCGAATGCTTAATAAAAAATCGTGTCGCTAATATTGTAAAAATAATAAAGATAATACTCGTTATCGCAGCAGGAATATATTCTGATTTATCTTCTGGAAAATATAAAAACAAATATAAAATATTATATAGCAGCATTTCCACACTACCTTTCAACCACTTATTATGAACCCCTCTAATTATAGCATATAAGGTTTCTTTCCTAGAAGTGTATCACAAGATTAAGTATAATGTATGGAAAAGGAGTGGTTACATGAATCACGAGGAATTTAAAATAGGTGATGTCGTTACCGGAATCTATAAAACAGGAAAATATATTGGAGAAATTACAAATATCCGTCCCGAACACTATCTCGTTAAGGTGAAGGCGGTATTGAGGCATCCGATGCAAGGTGATATTCATTCACCCAAAGATGTTAATGTTCCATTTTTCCAAGAACGTCGAGCATTAGCATTTAATGAACAAACAAATGTCCCTAAAAAGATGGTTCGTTTATATACAGAGTCAATTCCAGAATATAAGGAATCATTGCGAGATGCAATCAATAAAATGAAACTTGGTTTAGAAGAAGAGGGTACTGAGTGGGCAAAACGAAGTTTAGATTGTGTATCATCATTGGAGAAGGATTATTTTAAGTAAAACTCTATGATGTGCGTGATTTAACTATACATATTACAAATTTCCAGGTAAAACTGGGCCTTATTTGGGCCCAGTTTTATTGTTTATGACGAAAGGAATCGGGATATGCACGAGATGTATTCCCGAACTTACACGACCCGCTTTGCACCTACATAGTATTTTGACCAATACACATTATCCAATGAAACAACAGCGATTCCCTTCGATGAAGTCGCTGAAATAAATTCATTGTTACCTACATAAAATCCTACATGTGATATCTTACCGGGTTCATTCACCGCAAAAAATACAAGATCCCCCGGCTCGAGATTACCTTTTGAAACAGCTGTCCCCATTTGATAATAATCTCCAGATGTAACACGTGGAATATCAATCCCATGCTGGTCAAACATAAAGGAAACAAAGCCTGAGCAGTCAAATCCAGCTGGTGTTGTTCCACCCCATTTATATGGTACTCCAATATAATGATAAGCATCCTGGACTAGCTCCCGCTTAACTTGAATCATGTTATCCTGTGATGGAGCTTCTTGAGTAGTACCTGAAATATTGAGAGTTTGTCCAATAAAAATAGTATTACTTGATAAGTTATTGATTCTTTTCAGTTGTTCCACACTTATATTATGATTTCTTGCAATTCCATACAAACTATCCCCTGCGCGTACAGTATAAGTGCTACCTGCTACTGCCGACCCAGATAAAATTAATGTTTGTCCAGGATAGATCGTATTTGATGTTAATTGATTTAATTGCTTTAATTGGTCAACACTTATATGTTTACTTTTTGCTAAAGAATATAAAGTATCCCCAGTTTTGACTGTATACGAATTTGTATTGGAAATGGCATTAATTTTCAGAGTTTGACCTGGATATATCGTATGATTAGTTAGGTTATTTAATTGCATAAGTTGATTAACAGAAAGATGATATCTATTTGCAATTCCATATAATGTATCTCCACTTGTGACAGTATGTGTGGAAAGGGTTTGAACCGTTGGAGTATCATTACTTGCTGCTTTAACCTTTGATGAGTGTCCTCCTACAAACGGAATTGAAGCGACAACAATTGTACCTAAGACAACCTTTACCAGATTCGGGGTGAAATTCGGTACCTTTTCAGCAAGATATGTTTTTATATTTTCACTTAAATGTGTCTTCTTTCCATCGTTTTGCACACCAAATTCACTTGAAAATTCATGAAGACTGGGATCCATATGTAAAATAATCGTATGGTCCCCTTCAAATTTATGTCCAATAAACAAACCGCATCCCTCCTTGGTGTTAGGATAACCTATTGGAATCTGAATCATTTTAAAAACAGATTGTCAATTCTTGCATACGAAGAGGCTGCAAAGAACAAAAGCGCAAGCGCCTTGTCCAGGCCCGACAAGCAAATGTTCTGATGCAAAAAAGTCGCACTTTGACTTTTCTTGCATCAGGTTATTTGACCTCGAGGGCCTAGGCGCTGGAGCTGAACGTAGATAAACTTTATTAAAAGATATCCACATGTTTAAATTTTATAATTTCCTGGAAAACAATAAAAAACCAATTTACTCATATAAGTAAATTGGTTTTTATAAAGCAAATTTATTTAATAGCTTAGAAAGATCTACACGGTCTCCAATTGTTGTTGGCTCTGGCTTAGCTAAATACCGTTTATCATTTTCAACTAATTTAAATATATTCAAGGTTGTTAATGCATCATCTAATGCACAGTGATGCTTGCCTGTCCCTTCTTTCCCATACTCCTGTACAGCTTTCCACAATCCAGTTTGATTTTGATCACCAAAAAATCGTTTATATTCCATTGATAAATCACGCTGCTTTCCTTTAAAAGGAAACTGAACTCCTGCCTTTTGACAATTATGACGAAGTACCTTCATATCCATATTTCCCCACGTAATAATTGTACTTGGAGATGTACCCTCACACTGAGCAAATTTATCAACCAAGTCAACAAATGATAGTCCATTATTCACTTGTTCTTGCGTAATATGCAAAAATGATTTACATCTTTCAGTTAATGTCTGGAATTTAACAGGCTTAACGTATGAAGAAAATTGATCTATCACTTTTTGATTGATGACAGAAACTAGTCCAACCTCAATAATTTCCGGATAAAAACCATGCGGGTTATATTTTCCCTCCGGCATTGTAAATTCGAAGTCAATAAACAAATACTGGTGTTTATCATCCATTCTCTTTCCTCCTTCGCTACCCTTTCCTTTATTTAATCAAATGCGCCTTGGCGTATTTGTGCCCAGATTTTTTCGAGCTCGCTCGAAAAGCTTCCTTTAAAAATCTGAGGCATCCGCCGGAGGCTATAACTTTATTCAGTCGGGAACCCCCACTGAATTGGAAAATAATTTGCATTCATCTCACCACTTATAGATGTGGGAGACTTCTGCTGAATAAAGTTTAACGAGCATGAAGTAATTAAACCAATTATATCATGTTTTCCACAATTATTCAGAATATATTTAAAAATATATATATAATCGTAACACTTTAAAAATTCGAAATAATATTCTATAATATTTAGGAAACCGAAATATTCGAATCAAGAAGGTGTTTACTATCCAAACAGCAAAAAGAAATCTAATGATCATGTGGTTTGCGAACTTTTTTATTGCTGCTAGTGCCACAATGATTATGCCTTTTCTCTCGTTATATATTGAAACCTTTGGCAATTTTTCTGAGAGCTATGTACAACGTTGGGCAGGCTTCGTATTTGCTGCTACATTCGTAACAGCTTTTTTTATTTCACCACTATGGGGACGCTTTGGGGATAAAAATGGCTATAAGAAAATCTTACTTATTACTGGAACTGGAATTGCAATTAGCATATTTTTAATGGGCTATGTGACATCTGTTGGTCAATTGTTTTTTCTACGCCTATTTATGGGTGCAGTTACTGGATTTATTCCTACATCTCTTGCGCTCATTTCTGCGCAAACTCCAAAAGAAATTGCTGGCCGAACCCTTGGTACATTACAAATGGGGAATGTATCCGGTAGTCTATTTGGCCCTTTACTTGGCGGTATGCTTGCGGATGCCGTCGGCTTTCAATACACATTTGTTTTAACATCTACTGTCATTCTACTAGCAACATTATTAGTTGCAGTTGGTGTGAAAGAGGTACGTCCAACTGAAGAAAGCTTGAAGCTGAAGAAATATACAAGAAAAGAAGTAATAGTCCATATCTTTCATAATCCCGTCTTACTAACCATTATCTTTATTTCCTTCTTAATTCAAGTTGGTAATTTTAGCATCCAGCCATTACTTGCTCTATATGTTACTGAATTGAGCAGTTCAAGTAATATCGCCTTTTTAGCAGGCTTAGCATTTTCAGCAACTGGTTTTGGAAATTTATTATTTACAAGACAGTGGGGTAAATTAGGCGATCAAAATGGGCATGAGCGTATTTTAATGATTTTAATGATTGCTGCTGCGATTTTGTTCATACCGCAAGCACTCGTTACCGATTTATGGCAGCTTGTCCTTTGTCGGTTTATATTCGGAATGGCAGTAGGTGGCATCATTCCATGTATGACCGCCTATATTCGCCAAGTGGCACCACTTTCAATGCAAGGTGAAGTGTTGGGCTATAATCAAAGCTTTAAATTCCTCGGAAATGTGATTGGTCCAATTACTGGGGGAATCATTAGTGGATTTTTCGGAATCTCATCTGTTTTCTTCGTTACAAGCGGATTGTTTTTACTTGGTGCTGTCATCCTCTGGATGAGTGTCGTTCGACAATCAGAAAAATCGCAACATCATGCAGCATAGAATATTATCGTAAAAAACAGATGGTCAGATGCCATCTGTTTTTTTATAATAGAATAATAAAGTCTGCTAGAGATGAGTGTTTTTATGAGAGCATTAACTGGATTTTCAATTATCTTCATTACATTTATATTTTTTATATTTATATTATTTCACGCAAATACAGAATTAAAATCAGCGAATAGTTTACCAGAGGTGCTTGATGATAAAATTCCAATTGAAACGGTAAGCTTAAACCAAACAAGTTTTATTAAAGATTCAATGGGAAAAGTAATATCAGACATCCACCAAAGCGAGAATCGAATTGTATTGCCATTCGATGAAATTCCGCAAATTGTCAAAGAGTTATTTATTTCAATTGAGGATCAACATTTTTATGAGCATATTGGTTTTGATATTACAGGGATTGGTCGTGCTGCTCTTATTAATCTTCAAAGTGAGTCCATCGAACAAGGAGGAAGCACAATCACCCAGCAGCTTTCCAGGAATTTATTTTTAACTACAGAAAAAACATATAATCGAAAGTTAAGTGAACTTCTTTATTCATATCAACTTGAACGAAGGTTATCGAAAGATCAAATACTAGCCTTATATATCAATGCGATTTATTATCAAAATGGGGTATATGGAATTGAAGCAGCTTCCCGTTACTATTTTAATCAATCGATTAAAAATGCATCATTGGCAAAAATAGCATTTCTTAGTGCTATTCCTAATAACCCAACTGTCTATAATCCTATCACTCATTTTGAAAATACAAAAAAAAGACAGGAAAGAATCCTAACAAATCTTTTAAATGAAAAAGTAATCACTAAGGACCAATATGATATCGCATTCAAAGAACCTATTAAACTCAAAATCTCTACTGGCCCGGACCTCTATCCTGATTATTCAACTTACATTATGAATGAATTTGAAGAATTGATTTGGACCCAGGAAGGCTACTATCAAATTTTAGAACAAGAAAAAGATACAAATGAACGTAAAAAACTTCAGAAAAAGTTTGATGAAAAGGTAAAATCTGTTCTTACATCTGGTGTTATTATTGAAACTGCACTTGACCCGACTATTCAAAATGCTGCTGTCCAATCTGTTAAAACTCGCCTACCCTATCATGATATTCAAGGTGCTGCTGCAGTTATTGATCATACATCAAATCAATTAGTTGCCATTGTCGGGGGTAAAGATTATCAGAAATATTCATTTCATCGAGGCTATCAAGCATTTAGACAACCTGGATCATCGATTAAGCCATTATTAGTCTATGCACCCTATTTTGATAAAACTGGTGCATCTGTATCAAAAATGATCAATGCTAATAATTTTTGCAAAAATGGATATTGCCCGAAGAATTATGGTGGAGGGCAATATGGTTATGTAAGCTTAAAGACAGCTTTAAAAAATTCATACAACACGCCTGCTGTTAGACTATTAGACGATTTAGGTGTACAAACTGCATTTTCATATTTGCAAAAGCTACAGTTTTCAAAAGTGGTTCCAGCTGACCAAAGTCTTCCGGCAGCACTTGGAGGCTTTTCATACGGTATGTCCCCTTTGGAAATGACAAATGCATTTACGACATTTTCTAATGATGGAAAGTTTATTCGTGCTCATGGAATTAAAAGGGTAACCGATTTGAATGGAAACACTCTTTATGAATGGCATGATGAGCCAATTCAGGCATGGAGTCAGGCTGCAAATCAAAAGATGCGTTCCATCTTACATGAAGTCGTTACGACTGGGACAGGGAAAAAAGCAAACTTTCAAACTAGCTATATTGGAGGTAAAACAGGGACTACTAATAACGTGAAGGATCTTTGGTTTATCGGGATGACAAGTAATTACACAGCCGGTGTCTGGATTGGTAATGATGAATCCAAAAGTATCCGTAAGGTTGAACGTATTAAACCACAAATTCAAATTTGGAGAGATATAATGAAAAAAGCGAGTGAATAATCAACTCGCTTTTTCTCATATCAAATGCGCCTTGGCGTATTTGCGCCCAGATTTTTTCGAGCTTGCTCGAAAAGCTTCCTTTAAAAATCTGAGGCATCCGCCGGAGGCTTTAACTTTATTCAGTCTGTGTTTGAACTCCAACTCAATTGAAACCCGTTTGCATTCATCTCACCACTTATAGATGTGGGAGACTTCTGCTGAATAAAGTTAAATCGGTAAACTCGCAATCATACTATTGTACAGCTTTATACACAAATAAATGACTGTCGTAAAAAAAGTACACCAAATCAAGATATGAAAAAAAACAATCCCGATTAATCCTGTAAATGATAGGGTGGCATGAATTTTATACACAAAATAAATAAAATAAATAACAGTAACAAGGAAAAAGATTCCGATAATCCCATACAAGGAGTTAATTGAAAATAAAGATGCTACAGCACCTACGAGATAAAAAGTTGAACCCATTCGTATTCGCTGCAAACTATCCCCTTTACGATCCTTAGAAAAAAACAACAAAGATAATTCCAATAATGTATCCGCTATTAATTTTAATGCTGCAAATAACATGAAATAGAACAAAAAGAATAAAAAGAAAATCGCTAAATTAATTCCAGCTACCGAAAAGAACTCTTGCATTCCACGATAAATACCAACTTGCTTTAATAGTACCAATGCATTGATTTCAGTATAAATTGCGAGTGAAATACTAAAAAGCATGATTGATATAAGTGGAAAATAACCTGTAAAATACGTATTTTTCATGATTTAAATCCTCACATACATTCTCGAACAAAATACATAACATCAAAATATTTTATCACACTTTTCGAATCACTAATAAACTATTTTAATTTTAGTCGTAAATCTTTTTTTATGAAATAAACATAGTATAGAAGCTATGAAAATGAAAAGAAAGTGGGGGTATGATGGGAAAGATTATGTTTGCTTGTCTAATAGGATTCGTTTTAATGCTGCAGCCTAGCGCTATCTATGCAAATGGGAATGATGCTGCGAACTCTGATTTTACCAATGCAGTAAATGAAAAGCTAAAAGAAGCAAGTTATTATCACAATGGTTCTGCACAAATAATTGAATCAGTTTCGAAACAAGCAGAAGTAACAACTGTTGTATCAAAGGATGACCCTAACACAGAAGAAAATGAAGAAAAAATTGAGTCAATTACATCGAATGTCGTCGTTGCACTTGTGGAATATAAATTACAACGTGATGGAATATTCTATATAAAGAAACGAGATTTCTATTATTACGATGTTGATAATAAGGAATTTTTACTACTCTCCAATTTTCCAACTGATGATGAAATTAAAAGCTTCATTACAGACCATTCTAAAGATTTAACAGCAGGTCTACAAACTGGCTCAAACTTACTTGCTGCTTTCCTGTTATTATTAGTTACACTATTATCTTCCCTACTAATTATGATGTTTCATAATAAATCAATACCATTGCCAATTGTAAGAAGGAATAGTGTACAAGGATGAGACAATGTTCTCATCCATTTTTTCTATTCTGAATAAATCCTGATATATTCCCTTGGTCTTAATTTTAACGTATCAGCTTTATTTTCATTGGTTATTGTTTGAATTTGGAAAGACTTAGTATTTCTGTCCCCCATCTCCACTACATTCCTACTTTTTGTTTGCACATTCAATATGACTGCTCCAATGAATAGTATACAAAAAATTGATACTGCCACGATCATTTTTCTTGCGTTCACAAAGAATCACCTCTTGCTACTAGCATTTAATTATGAGTGTATTTTTATACGAAATAAAAAATTTTTTTTGCATTTTAATACGTGTTTCTACTTATTTAATAACTTTGGTCGAAATGCCTGATAATAGAAGGTGGCAAGCATGCAAGTTCAAATCCTTTAGTATATAATTTGAACTATAAGAGGTTGTTCAAAAAGTCCGGGAAAAATAGCTGTCGAATCTCTTCGTTGGCTCACTTCTGCGCTGCTCATGTATTAAAAGCATACATTCCGCTGCTCGTAGCTTCGCCGCCTTGACCTTCTCGGCTCTTTTTGTCCTCCTTTTTGAACACACACTATAATGATTAATACATACAGAGGGGGTAGTGTTTTGTCACTCATACATTGGGCCATTTTGTCTCCATTTTTAATGGCTGTTTTTGTACCTTTTTTCCGTAAATACATACATAAGATACATACTGGTTGGTTTGTACTACTATTACCGATTTTTTTATTCACATATTTTCTTCAATTTTTGAACGAGACAATGAATGGAAAAACGGTTATTAAAACGGCAAACTGGATTCCATCAATTGGGGTTAATTTTACTGCCTATATAGATGGGTTAGGACTATTATTTGCTCTTTTAATCACTGGGATCGGTGCATTAGTTGTCCTCTATTCTATTTACTATTTATCTAAGGTCAAGGAATCCTTACATACGTTTTACGTGTATTTGCTTTGCTTCATGGGAGCTATGCTTGGAGTAGTCCTTTCTGACAATATCATTGTACTGTATACCTTTTGGGAGCTTACAAGTCTATCGTCATTTTTATTAATTGGATACTGGTATACTCGTGAAAAGTCTCGCTATGGAGCACAAAAATCAATGCTTATAACCGTATTCGGCGGACTGTCAATGCTTGCAGGATTTATATTACTTTCAATCATGACAGATACATTTAGTATTCGTGAAATGATTCCACAAGTTAGTACCTTACCTGATCATCCACTGTTTATTCCAGCAATGCTACTTGTATTACTTGGTGCTTTTACAAAATCAGCACAATTTCCATTCCATATTTGGTTGCCTGATGCGATGGAAGCACCTACTCCAGTTAGTGCGTATTTACATTCAGCAACAATGGTTAAAGCAGGGATATATTTAGTAGCAAGACTGAGCCCGATATTTGCCGGTTCGAGTGAGTGGTTTTGGATCATTTCATCATTTGGTCTTTTCACACTCTTCTGGGGGTCTTTCAATGCAGTTAAACAAACAGATCTAAAAGCGATATTGGCATATTCAACCATCAGCCAACTAGGGATGATTATGTCATTACTTGGAATTGGTTCAGCAGCAATTCATTTTATTGATGTACCTGACAATCTATACATGGCTGCAATCGTTGCTGCTGTGTTCCACTTAATCAATCATGCAACCTTTAAAGGAAGCTTGTTCATGGTTGCTGGTATCGTCGATCATGAAACAGGGACAAGGGATATTCGTAAGCTTGGCGGACTGATGTCAATAATGCCAATTACCTTCACATTAGCTGTGATTGGTACATTCTCAATGGCTGGGATCCCACCATTTAATGGCTTTTTAAGTAAGGAAATGTTCTTTACAGCGATGGTGAATGTGACAACTCTTGATATCTTCAATATGGAAACATGGGGTGTTCTCTTCCCTATTATCGCTTGGGTTGGAAGTGTGTTCACATTTGTTTATAGTATGATTCTTGTCTTTAAGACATTTACAGGCAAGCTTCAAGCTGAAAAATTGCCGAAGAAGCCACATGAAGCGCCGATTGGAATTTTGATCCCACCAATTATTTTAGCTTCTTTAGTCATCATCTTTGGATTTTTTGCAAATCTTCTAGTGCCAAGCATTATTAAACCTGCTGTTGCCTCTATCATGCCAAGGGTTGTTGAAGGTAAAATGGCAGCAATTGAAATTGAATATTGGCACGGCTGGAATACTGAACTAAAAATGACGTTAGGTGTCTTTGCACTTGGAGCCTTATTATTCCTAACTTTGGCGAAGTGGTCAAAACTATATAATGTCTTTTCAAAGCGCTTAACACTCAACAATTTATATGACTATGTGTTACTATCAATCGAAAAAACAGCTTCAACTCTAAATCGCTTTTATATGACTGGGGTAATCCGCGATTATTTAGTTGTCATTTTCTCATTTTTCATTTTGGCATTGGGAAGTTCATTAGTTATTAAGGATGCATTCGCAATCGATTTAACACATGTTGCACCAATTAGGCTATATGAGGCTGTTCTTTCACTTGTTTTAGTTGCTGGAGTCGTTACTATTCTTTTTGCCAAATCAAGATTAACAGCAATTATTGCGCTTGGTGCTGTTGGGTACAGCGTCTCGTTATTCTTTATTCTATTCCGAGCTCCAGACCTAGCATTAACACAACTTGTGATCGAAACTGTATCTGTTGCTTTATTTTTGCTATGTTTTTATTACCTTCCAGAACTTAAGAAGAAGGAAAAGAAGCTACGTTTCAAAGTTACAAACCTGGTCATATCATTAGGTGTGGGAACGATTGTTACACTGATTGCCTTATCAGCAAATAGCAATCGATTATTTGAATCCATTTCAAGCTATTTTATTGAAAATAGCTACAAGGAAGCTGGCGGTAAAAATATCGTCAATGTCATTTTAGTTGATTTCCGTGGCTTCGATACTTTATTCGAAATTACGGTGTTAGGAATTGCAGCACTTGGGATTTTTGGAATGATTCGACTACGCTTATCAAGGGGGAAAGGACAATGAAAACGAATGATCTGATTCTACAAACCGTAACAAAAATTACTGTTTTCATTATTTTTGCTTACTCCCTTACTCTCTTTTTTGCAGGCCATAATTCACCTGGCGGAGGATTTGTAGGTGGATTGATTACATCAGCAGGAATCGTCTTGCTGCTATTAGCATTTGATTTAAAAACAATCACGACAATTCTGCCATTTGATTTTAAGAAGGTCGCTGCTCTTGGTCTATTATTTGCAGCTGGAACTGGAATTGGCTCCTTTCTATTCGGAGTACCATTTTTAACACATTCCTTTGGTCATTTCGATCTCCCCATCTTCGGTGAAACCGAGCTAGCGACTGCTGTATTATTTGATACGGGTGTGTACTTAGTCGTTGTCGGTGTAACGATGACCATTATTCAAACAATCGGAGAGGATGATGATTAATGGAAGTTTTAATTTCAATTGTAATCGGAATCCTTTTTGCAGCAGCAACTTATTTAATGCTATCAAAAAGTTTGATTCGAATTATTATTGGTACAGGCTTACTGAGCCATGGTGCTCATTTATTGATTTTAACAATGGGCGGATTAAAGCAAGGTAGTGCACCTGTACTTGTGAAAGGGACAGAGCAGTATGTTGATCCACTTCCTCAAGCACTTATTTTAACTGCAATCGTGATAAGCTTTGGGGTTACTGCCTTTTTTCTAGTTCTTGCTTATCGAGCATATCAGGAGCTTGGAACAGATAATATGGATTTATTGAAAGGAAGTGATAATGATGAATAATGTTGTTATCCTTCCGATCCTAATCCCATTACTAACTGGGATTATCCTTATCTTTTTCAATAAATATATTAAGGTTCAAAGATGGATTAGCTTTTGTTCAACATTGATAACTGTACTAGTAGCTGGTTATCTCGTACAAACTGTATTCACTGACGGGATTCAAACATTGCAGCTTGGTAGCTGGAAGGCACCATTTGGTATCGTTCTAGTTGCAGATATGCTTGCAGCGATACTTGTTCTTACAGCAAGCATCATTGTTTTTACTTGTCTCATATATTCCTTCAGAAATATTGGTAAGGCACGTGAATCTTACTATTACTATGCAGCAGTACAATTTTTAACTGTCGGGGTTCTTGGTGCATTTTTAACAGGTGATATTTTTAACCTCTTTGTATTCTTTGAGGTCATGTTAATGTCTTCCTATGTGTTAATTGTTATCGGCGGGACGAAGATTCAATTACGTGAATCAATTAAATATATTTTAGTAAACGTCATTTCTTCTGCTCTTTTCGTTATTGCAGTGGCATATCTGTATGCAGTGACTGGAACGGTAAATATCGCTGACCTTTCAGCTAAGATTAGTGAAATAGGCCAGCCGGGTATTACAACGGTCATTTCGATTTTATTTTTAATTGTATTTGGCTTAAAAGGAGCAATCTTCCCATTATTTTTCTGGTTGCCGGGCTCCTATCATGCACCACCAATACCGATAACTGCCCTGTTCGGTGCATTATTAACAAAGGTTGGTGTGTATGCAATTATTCGGACCTTTACAATCATTTTCTACCATGATACAGGGTTTACCCATACATTAATAGGGATTCTTGCTGGATTCACTATTTTAGTAGGTGTTATTGGTGCAGTTGCACATTGGGATGTTAAAAAAATTATTATCTATAATATTCTCACCGCAGTGGGTGTCATTTTAATAGGGGTTGCTACCCTTACGCCAACATCTCTTGCAGGATCAATTTATTATTTGGTACACGATATGATGATCAAGGCAGCATTGTTTTTATTAGTTGGCGCAATGGTTGTCATTACTGGGACGAGTAATTTAAGGAAAATGGGTGGTTTAATTACTCACCATCCTTATCTTGGGTGGATGTTCTTTATTGCTGCGATTTCACTAGCAGGTATTCCTCCATTTAGTGGTTTTATTGGCAAGCTATTAATTGTTCAAGGTGGACTACAAGCCGAACATTACGTCCTTGTTGGTGCAATTTTACTCTCTAGTCTACTCGTTCTATACTCAGTCATGAGAATTTTTATTAATGGCTTTTGGGGTGAAGCAAAGCTTAAGAAGGAAGAAGAAAAAGGAACGACAAATGGTTTATTATTTCCGATTACTCTTCTAGTAGCCATTTCGGTCACACTTGGTATTGGTGCTGAATGGTTTTATCCGTATATTGATCAAGCTGCTAAAGGATTAGCGGATCCTACTATCTATATCCAAGCAGTTTTAAAGGAGTAGATAAGATGGCATTGCAATTACTACTTAATGTCTTTATTGCATTTACATGGATGTTCCTTGGAAATTCATACGACTTTGGTTCGTTCTTTGGTGGGTATCTGATTGGACTCCTGTTAATTTTCACATTAAGACGGTATTTTTCTACTAGATTTTATATCCTCAATGTGTGGGCTGTAATCAAGTTAATGCTAATTTTTATACGGGAGTTAGTTTTATCAAATTATGCGATTTTCAAAGTAATTATCAAACCGAAGCTTGATATTAAACCAGGAATTTTTGCATTACCCACTGAGTTAAAAAAGGACTGGGAAATTACTGTATTAGCGAATCTAATCACACTTACTCCTGGAACATTAGTTGTGGATATTTCGGATGATCGGAAAATACTTTATATTCACGCGATGGATATAAGTGATGTGGACGAAGCAATCGATTCAATTAAAAATTCGTTCGAAAAGGCAATTATGGAGGTGAGCCGATAATGTTTGATCTCTTACTTAATATTTCGCTACTATTATTATCTCTATCAACACTTGCATACATTTACCGTGTTGTAAAAGGACCTTCTACTCCTGATAGAGTGATTGCCTTAGATGCAATTGGGATAAATCTAATTGGAATTACGGCTATTATTTCAATTATTCTTCGTTCAAATTCGTTTCTTGAGATTATTTTATTATTAGGGATTCTTGCATTTATCGGAACCGTTGCCTTTTCGAAGTTTCTTGAGAAGGGAGTCGTGATTGAACGTGAACGAGATTCTTGAGATTGTCTTTGGAGTCATTATTCTTTTCGGTGCGCTCCTGAGTGTCCTAAGTGCGATTGGGGTTCTACGACTACCAGATGTATATACGAGGAACCATGCTGCATCTAAAAGCGCAACACTCGGTGTTCTTTCAATCTTACTTGGTGCCTTTTTATACTTTTGGGTTGAGGAAGGGTATATGAATGCTCGCTTGCTACTTGGGATAGTGTTCGTCTTTTTGACCTCGCCTGTTGCTGGTCATTTGATTAGTAGAGCAGCGTACAATTCAAAGGTTCCACTTTGGGATAAAAGTGTCCAAGATGATTTGAAAATGAAGAATCAGGATGAGAAAGCGAAAGCGAGATGAGTGAATCATCTCGCTTTTTTCTATCTAAGCTTAAGGACTGCCATTGTGCATCTAGAAACGCAAATTAGTCTATCTTCTTCATCTACGATTTTGATATCCCATACCATTGTCGTTTTCCCTTTATGAAGTGGAGTGGCAATCGCTGTAACGATCCCATCCTTTTTTGAACGGATATGATTTGCATTAATTTCTAAGCCTGCACATCCTTCTGTTTCCTGGTCTACCAAATTATATGTACCAATACTTGCTACCGTTTCTGCTAGGGCAACTGAAGCACCACCATGTAGAAGCCCAAATGGCTGTCTAGTTCGCTCATCAACTGGCATTGTTGCGACAACTCGTTCTTCTGTTAATTCTTCAATCTTTATACCGAGAGTATCAATCATCGTTTGTTTTAGATCCATCCACTTCTCCCCCAAGCCTTTTTCTTTATTGTACAGGAGAATTTAGGAATTTTCTAATTTTTTTCAAAGACTAGTTGAATTAACTTGTCATCACCTTGTTGTGGTGTTCCTCTTCCATCTCGATTATTTGTAATTGTATAGAGGTTTCCATTATCGATTAAGACATCACGCATCCGACTTTCTATGTCTAAAATAACATCTACTTTATCTGTATTAATTTCAAAGCTTCTTATTTTTGAATCACGCAGTGTTGCAATATAAAGCTTCCCATTATGATATTCAATTCCAGAAGGTGCCCATGTATATTCACCAGTATGATAGATTGGTGTCTCCATATCAGCTGCCTGTTCATCCCCTTGAATAATTGGCCAACCGTAATTTTTACCTGGTTTGATTATGTTTATTTCATCATGTGCACTTTGTCCATGCTCTGTACTGAATAATTGACCCCGCTCATCCCATGCTAACCCCTGTGGATTTCGATGACCATAGGAATATACAAATGAATTTTCAAATGGGTTATCACTTGGGATGGAACCGTCCAAATTCATTCGAAGGATTTTTCCCGCTACTGATTGGATATCTTGTGAAAGATCACGCTCCCCTGCATCACCTGTTGTTACATATAATTTTCCATCAGGTCCAATTCGCATCCGGCCACCATTATGGATTGCGCCGCCTGGAATCCCATCAAGGATAACTGCTTCTTCTATCCATTCCTCATCATGCTGTTTAACTTTAATGATTCTGTTTTGAATTTCCCCATCTTGGCTGTATGTATGGTAGGCATAAGCTTCCCGTGATGTTTCAAAGTCTTGGGCTAATACAAAGCCTAATAAGCCACCTTCACCTTCATGTAAAATTGATTCTTCAACTTGTAAGTTTTGTTGCTTTTTTTCTCCTGTTGCTTCATCAATCTCAACAATTTTTCCAACTCGCTGTGTTAGAAAAAAGGTCTGCCCAGTTTTTGTAATATTCCATGGGATATCTAGATTAGTTGCAATTACTTTTGTGTCAGCAATTAGTGATTTACTTACATTTTCTACTGGTATGTCATCGTTCTCTTGCTTGTCATTATATACTGTACATCCCACTAGAAAAAATAAGATTACAATTCCCTTCATTATTTTTAACATTTTACCACTTCCTTTCTTTGTCTATCATTATAGCCAAGTTTTCGGAAACAAAAGCGCAAGCGCCGTATCCAGGCCTGACAAGCAAATGTTCTGATGCAAAAAAGTCGCTCTTTGACTTTTCTTGCATCAGGTTATTTGACCTCGAGGGCCTAGGCGCTGGAGCTGAACGTAGATAAACTTTATTATAAGATAGATATCCACATGTTTAAATCTTATAATTTCCTGGTAAACAAAAAAAAGGAGCTACCATTCAAGTAGCTCCCACAAATCACTATTCACTTTTCACTACTGCATGTCCACCGAATTCATTTCGAAGTGCTGCAACTACCTTTCCGTGGAAAGTATCATTTTCCTGTGAACGGAAACGCATGAATAATGACATCGCGATAACTGGTGCAGATGCTTGTAATTCAAGTGCAGTTTCAACTGTCCATTTTCCTTCCCCAGATGAATTCATTACCCCGCGAATAGCATCAAGCTTCGGATCCTTAGAAAATGCGTTTTCCAGCAGTTCAGTAAGCCAAGAACGAACAACTGAACCATTATTGAATACTCTAGATACTTCCTTATAATCATAGTCAAATTCACTCTTGTCTAAGATTTCATAGCCTTCAGCAATTGCTTGCATCATACCGTATTCTATTCCATTATGTACCATTTTCAGAAAATGACCACTCCCTGGATTTCCTGTATATAGATAGCCATTTTCAACAGAAATATCTTTAAATAGCTGTTCAACATGATCAAAAGCTTGCTTCTCTCCACCAATCATTATACATACTCCGTGACGTGCGCCTTCCACACCACCACTTGTTCCACAATCTACATAATAAATTCCTTTTTCTTTTAACATTTTCCCACGTCTAAGTGTGTCCTTGTAATTGGAATTTCCGCCATCAATTATGATATCACCCTCGGTTAAATACCCTGACACATTTTCGAGAACCTGCTCAGTAATTTCACCAGCTGGTACCATTAACCAAATAACCTTTGGAGAAGGTAATTGTTCGACAAGATCTTTTACAGATAATGCAGTAGCTATCCCTTCTTTTGAAATTCTTGCGACTGCTTCTTCATTCACATCATTCGCAACAACTTCGTGTCCCTTATCCTTCATATTTAAGGCAAGATTGTATCCCATCTTCCCTAGACCTATTAACCCTAGTTTCATGATATTTCCTCCTTGATGTCTGTAGCATTTGCAAATACGCTTGTCGTTAAACATACTTTCATACTATACCATATTTTAAACGAACGAACGATATACGGCTTTATTATACTAAAATAAAAAGATAACAACTAGTTTCATGCTGAAAACTCCTTCATTGCACCCTTATAGATTCGTTCACATATATTGTATTGGACTTTTAAAAAAGGAGGTAACTTTGTTGTACCATCATCCATATGTCTTTAACAACCTAGGACAACCGATTACCGTTATGTACCCCGGTTATTATTCAAATATTACAAATCAGCCTATTATGAATTACCGTGAAACAGAATATCCAGCTTGTTATACATCTTATTTTGACAACATCCATCGAAAACTCCCAGAGGTTGATCCGAGTCTTTTTAACGAATCGGCAATTTCGATGCAAGCCCTTTTAAAAGACGCAAGTATTGTCCTAAAAGCTTTAGCAGATTCCAAACCTTTTGCAAAAAAAGTAATGTCTGCTGCACAAATTTCAGATTTAAAAGAAGTTGATCGACTTATTAAATCAACAGGTATTCACTCAAAAGTACACACATCATTTAATCCTGATGGTATTAATTTAAAACTCTCATCTAATATCGGCGAAACTGAATGCTGTCAATTAACGATTGCCCTTCGCTGGCTTTAGTGGTGCCACCATTGTTGAACGTATAGGTAAGTTTTGATTGAGGTAGCGTAGGTAAATTTTAACCTACGTTTTTTTATTTCCACGAATGAAAAGATTGTAGATAAGGCAATGATAATTATCGAGGAGGTTTATATGATGGATTACAATAGAGAAAAAGAAGATTTGAATCATGCAAAAAGCAAAGAGGTTCAGCATGTTAGCCAGTTAGATCCTGAGCTAGATCTTCGTAATATTAATTTTGCCACTGGCGAAAATAAATTTTTTAATGAACGCATAGATGAATATACCAATGATCACTAGAAGTTAGAGCGGAGGTCATAATGGAAAAAGATGAGAGTGAAAGGGAGGCGCTAATACCTCCCTCTAATGATTTAAATCTGTTCCTGATAATTCATTCAAGCGCTGCCCAGCTTCTTCTCGTTCAAATGAACTATACCACCGATAATCTTCTTCATCTAAAATACGGTAATGCTGACTAATTATATTTTGCTGGAGACGAAAATGACCTTTTATTTCAATATCTTTCCACCAAATCCTTCCACCCATCGTTCTTTCCTTTGCTCGATTAATCCCATTCCGGCCAACAATTTCAATAACATCAATTGGATCTCCGCCTAAGATGGATTGTAAAATCTCACTATCCCTAAACAATGCGCAAAGAGCAACTGCACTCGTCCAGCCTATTTGGTTTCTTCCCTTCTCTATTTGAACGAGTGTTTTTTTAGAAAGTCCTAAAATCTCCGACATCCGATCCTGTGTATATCCTTTTTCAATTCGAATTAGTTTGAGCTTTTCAGAAAGCAATTTTGAAATATAATCCTTATCCACTCAACAACACCTAACCTTATTGGTTTCTAGTGTAATTTTACACAACATAAGGTAGGTTATCAATTTAATTAATTAACTTCAAACCACTTACTAATATAATCACACCGATCATTGTTTGCAATGGCTTAACTGGAACTTTAGCAGATAATGTACTGCCTATAAGAACTCCAGGAATGGATCCACAGAGTAAATTAGCAACTAAAAGGAAATCAACATTCCCTAATCCAATATGGAAAAAGCTACTCACTGTAACTAAAATAAAGGCATGAGCTATATCCGTTCCTACTAATTCCGATGTTTTTAATCGATAGAAAAGAATCATTGCAAGTGCAAATAAAGAACCAGAACCAACAGATGTTAACCCCACAATAAATCCTAGGACTGCTCCTAAAATGATTGTTTCTGTCCTTTTATTTTTAATGGGCTTCAAGCTGTATTCACTCGTTTTAAATGTTGAACCAAACAATGTTTTAATAATCGTTGCTACTGCAACAATAATTAATACATACCCTAATGCATGTTTGATGATTACCTCTTGTAAATATTCTGTATCACCAATCATTTGCAGCATCATTAAAGCTACAATTGCACTTGGAACACTTCCTATTGCTAAATATTTAACCAATGTAAAATTTATCGTCTTTTGCCTAAAATGCTGAACTGAACCAAAGAATTTTGTAATAGAATTATAGAAAAAATCAGTACCTACAGCTAATAGTGGATTAATTCCAATTAATATTAGAAACGGAGTTAATAATGCCGCACCACCAACACCCGTAAGACCAACCAAAAAACCTACAAAAAGGCCCATTAACAAAATACCTAAACTCATTCCGACACACTCCCAACCGTACTCGGATATGGGCATTATATTTAGAGGACATCCTTTTTGATACATTTTATTATGAATTGTTTTTTAAAAATAATAATCTTCTCTCTTATGTAAACCTACAATAAAATTAGGTTGACAATTAATTTACCTTCAATTACTATTTTTGTTAACTACATAAAACAGGGGGTTAACATTTAAAATGACGACAACTACAAAACCAAAATTTCGAGCTCTGGACATAACACTTATCGGTATGTTTGCTGCCTTAATGGCAATTGGAGCAAACATTACCTCATGGGCACCCTTTTTACAGGTTGCAGGTGTCCCATTATCGATGCAAACTTTTTTTGCTATTTTAGCTGGCTTATTAATTGGAAGTCGACTTGGAGCATTATCGATGCTTGTTTATATGCTAATCGGTATTGCAGGGGCTCCAGTATTTGCAGGCTTTGAGGCAGGATTTAGTGTCATTATTGGAAATACTGGTGGATTTGTTCTATCATTTATAGCGGTTGCCTATTTTGCAGGAAAAATCGTTGAAAGTTCAAAATCAGTTCCTAGCCTATCAACATTTTTAATTGCTTCATTTGTAGGGTTATTTTTAAATTATTTTATTGGAACTAATTATATGTATTTTGCATTAAATTATTGGTTAGAAATTGGGATGGGGTATGTCACCGCTTGGAAGGTGATGGGATGGTTTATCGTCAAAGATCTCGCCTTCACAATTTTTGCTGCCTTAGTAACTCCAAGGATTTATTATGCAATTAATCGGAATCAAAGAAGCCAAAGTTCAGAACCTAGAAAAGTATCATAATAAGAGAAGCCATGGAAAAATCTCCATGGCTTTATAATATAATTGCAGCTAACCAACCAAAAAGGATGAGCGGTATATTGTAATGTAAAAATGTTGGCACACATGTATCCCAAATGTGATTATGCTGTCCATCAACATTTAGCCCTGAAGTTGGTCCAAGCGTACTATCAGAAGCTGGTGAGCCTGCATCTCCAAGGGCAGCTGCGGTTCCCACAATTGCAATGGTCGCCATTGGACTAAATCCTAGTTCCAAACATAGTGGAACAAAAATTGTTGTTATGATAGGTATTGTTGAAAAGGAAGAGCCGATTCCCATCGTTATTAATAATCCTACAAATAGCATAATTAATGCCGCCAATGATTGATTGCCATTAATGATAGCAGCAGATTTTTCAACAAGGCTTTCAACGTCACCCGTTTCGCGCATGACACTTGCAAATCCTGAAGCAGTAATCATGACAAACCCAATAAAGGCCATCATTTTCATACCCTCTGTTAAAATTTCATCTGCCTGGTTCATCTTCATTATTCCACTCACATAAATAACTGTGATTCCAGCAAGAGCTCCAAAAATCATACCATCAACTTCAAATATTTTTGATAGATAGATTTGAGTGACTAATGAAACAAGGACAGCTAAAACAGCAATTGATATACTCTTTTTTGTGTATGTTATTTTTTGCTCTTGATTTTCATTCATATCAATTATCTGATAGGTTCTTGGCTTTCGATAAGAAACAAAAATCGCAAATAGTAATCCAACAACCATTCCTATAACCGGAATGAGAAGAGCAGATGGAATATCA
This sequence comes from Fredinandcohnia quinoae, assembly GCF_022427965.1. Lineage (GTDB taxonomy): Bacteria > Bacillota > Bacilli > Bacillales > Bacillaceae_L > Ferdinandcohnia > Ferdinandcohnia quinoae. The sequence goes on from NZ_JAKTTI010000011.1 coordinate 77,713, forward strand.
TTGACACTAACTGTTAAACCACTCTCTGCCATATTCGTTTGAAGGATTCCTTGAAAGATCTTTCCAAATCCAACCGGAAGTAAAATATATGGTGCTGTTAAACCAAAGGCGATCACTGTTGCGATTAGTCTACGGTCAATTTGTAGCTCATTAAATATTTTTAACAAAGGTGGAATTAAGATTGGAATAAAAGCGATATGAACAGGAATTACATTTTGTGAACAAATTGAGATTGCAAGAATGATTAATAGGATTAAAGCTTTTGATAGTGCTTTTCTTTTTGAATCACCCTGTTTACCAGTCATTTTTAAGGCTATATTCACGATTGCATCTGGAAGACCCGTTCTTGAAAGTGCAACAGCAAATCCCCCCAATAATGCATAGCTTAATGCCACAGGTGCATTTCCACCCAAGCCATCAGTAAATGTTTGTATGGTCGTTCCAATATCAAGACCGCCAAATACTCCTCCAATGAAAGCACCGATTACTAGTGCGATAACGACATTTATTCGTAATAAGCTTAAAATAAGCATGACTAAAACTGCTAATACGACTGCATTCATGATGTAAACTCCTCCGCGTGCTTTAGTTTGGTAAATTGGTAGAGAACTAAAATAGTAAATTAAAAATACCTGATATTTAAAATTATGTCAATGGAATATATCGGTATGATTTTTTGGATTTACGCGTTACGATCCAGATATGTATGATATTCCTAAAAATATACGCGGTATGATCCAGATTTGCACGATAAGCACCAGATATGCTCGTTTAACCTAATATTTGCACGATACAAAAAAATCCTATCTGGATTACCCAAATAGGATTTCAAATAATTATTCCTCACCAAAGCGTTGTACAAGAGTTGCAAGCGTACGTACCATAACACCGGTCGCTCCTGCTGGGCCTAAGTCGTGAGCACTTCCTGTAGTTGCAGTTCCAGCAATATCCAGGTGAACCCATGGCGTTTCCTCCGCAAATTCACCAATAAATGTACCCGCAAAGATTGCATGGCCATCACGTCCAGGTGAATTATTAAGATCTGCTACATTACTTTTACGAACTCGTTTTTTATGGTTCTCTGTAATTGGCAATCTCCATATTGGTTCGCCCGCTTCTACTGAAGCAACAAGTACCTCTTCAAATAACGCCTCATTATTGGTCATTGCACCAGTAATATCATTTCCTAATGCAACAATGACACCACCGGTTAGCGTAGCCACATCAACTAAGTAGGTAGCACCGTGATGCTTCGCATATGTAACACCATCTGCCAAAGCAAGTCGTCCTTCAGCATCAGTATTCAAAATTTCAATCGTTTTACCACTCATTGCAGTAACTACATCATCTGGTTTGAATGCTTCCCCACTAATCATGTTATCAGTAGAAGGGATAACCGCAACGACATTTTGCTCTGGCCGTAATTCACCAATTACTTCCATCGCACCTAATACAGCAGCAGCTCCACCCATATCAGATTTCATCCCAACAATGCCATCCTTAGGTTTAATTGAGTAACCACCTGTATCAAAGGTAATACCTTTTCCTATGAGGCCAATCACATCGGTCCATTCATCTTTTCCTTGGTATTTGAGAACAATCATTTTTGGTGGTTCGACAGAGCCTTTATTAACAGCTAATAATGCACCCATGCCTAACTTTTCCATGTCCTCTTTTTCTAAAATTTCAACCTCAAACTCATACTTTTTCGCTAAGTCAACTGCATAATTCGCCATATCAGTAGCAGTTAACATATTTCCTGGTAAATTCACTAACGAACGTGCTGAATTCGTCCCTTTTCCATAGGCATATCCAACGGTTACACTTGCTTCAACTTCATCTAAATCTGACACACTATAGACAATGACTTCATCAATGTTCTTTTCAGGTGTATTTGGCTTTTGCTTATAATCTGCAAATTTATAGGTAGCTAACGCAAATGCCTCACCAAAAGCATGTGCCACATCTCCAGCATCAAGGTCATCCGTTATAAATGAATCAAGAGTTATTGCCAAACTTTCAACCTTTCCATTTGATGCTGTTTTTACAGCTTTACCAAGTGCTTCTCGAAGGGATTCAAATGTTAATTCCTCTTCTTTCCCAAGACCAATGAAAAAAATGCGTTTAGTCGCTGATTTGCCTAATGTATGTACTTTTGAAATGGACTTATACTTTGCAGATATATCTCCATCCTTTAATAGCTCAGTAACTTGTCCATCAAGTAAAGAGTCCAGCTCACTAGTAAAACCAGTTACCTTTTGTGTTTTTGAAAATAACCCAACAATCAAAGCCTCATGTGCTTGTTTTACATCAACTTCATTTTTAACCGTAAACATATCCTCACACCTCCAAATTTCTGTCATATTCATTATAATTGAAAAAGGACGATACTTCGAGTATCTAAATGTCTTCTTGCAAATATAATATTAATGACGGAAGTTTCGGTAGCATATTAACCTCTTCAAAAGGAACTCGATCAATATCCAGGGGTAAAATTGAAATACACTTTACAATAAATTCATTCACTTCTTCTAAGTCAATCCCCCAATAAAACGGTCTATACTTTTGAATATATCGAAATCCCGCATCCATCATAAGACGAGCACCCTTCACATTTCCATACTCATAGTGATAGATGGCAACTGTCATCTGAAGCAAACCTTTTAAAAAAAGATTATTCTTATCAGTCATCCATATATCCTCAAGTAAGTCATGGCAAGTATAATAATCCCCTTCATTAAACTTAATAAAAAACTCATAATATTCCATCGGGTAATTATTCATTTTGCACTCGCCCCCAGTTTTCTTTTATACTATAAATATCATCTTATCAGAAAATAATGATTTTTATTTGAAAGGGCGTATTTGATGCAACTATTTGAAAACTTTCCCCTTTGGGCAGCACTTGCAGCGATTGGCTTTGCACAATTTATTAAAGTGCCAATTCATTTTTTTCTTTCAAAAAAAATTGATTGGTCGCTCGTCACTAGTACTGGTGGTATGCCGAGCTCTCATTCTGCTGCAGTAACAGCATTAACGACAGGAATCGCACTCGAACAGGGACTCGATTCCCCAATATTCGCGGTTGCTACGGTATTTGCGATCATTGTAATGTTCGATGCCTCAGGTGTAAGACGCCATGCTGGGGAACAAGCAACAGTATTAAATCAGCTTGTAGCTGACTTTCAGCGATTTGCAGAAGAAGCAAAAATGTGGCCTAAATCTGATGAAGATAAGAAACGAAGTGATTTGAAGGAATTACTAGGACATCAACCAATTGAAGTTTTCTTTGGGGGATTATCTGGAATACTACTTACGATTGTTATTTTTTATCTTACTTAAAGTAGCACAACAAACACATTACCACTTTGCTATCTATACCAAGTGTAAAAACGGCGAATCAAAGTTTCTAATTCCTTTGATTCGCCGGTTCATTTAGCTCTTTTTTCCAATATATTGTTGGCGGAATACTTGCATGGATTCATCTTCATTCTTCATTGCAAGCACTTCTTCCGTTAATTTTCCATTACCCATTTCAATAACATATACTTCTACAGTCCGCTTGCCCCATTTTTCATACACATCTGCAACTGTGTCATAATAGAGGTCAATTTTATTCCCTTTTATCGCCCCACCTTTGTCTGCCACCACTCCATATCCGTAATCAGGAATGAACAGAACTGTTCCTAGCGGAAACACATTCAAATCAGCTGCAATAGTAGAATATAAATCACGCTTTACCTTTACACCAGAATATGTGATTCCATATTGGGGATGGCTTGAATCTTTACCAGTCGATTCCACCCCTGCCGTATATCCAGTTGCAACAACAGTCCTTGATGGATATTTTGAAAAATCAATGGCTTCCTCAAGTGTTAATGAGCTTTCAACCTCTTCACTTGATGAAATTAATGTCTTTTCAACCCCAGCAAATTGCAGAAACTTAGCAAACAGCCCTATATTTCTTGTTGAATTCTCTTCAACAGCTTGAGCTCTCTCTCTGTTATCCTCAAACCAATCCGATAAATCCTTTGCTTCAACACCAGAAAAAGATTGAAATGTTGTAAACAGCGCTAAAACAAATAAAACTGACAATACACTTCTTCTCGTTATTGTATTTAGTTTGTTCATTTTTCCACTCCTCTCACGAATCTATTTCTTTCCTAATCGTCAGAAAAATATTCATTAAGAGTGGAAAATTATCCTAATTTGCCTTTAAGCATATAAAAAACGTATGAAGCAATTTTAATGCTTTCATACGTTTTGATTAGCTTTAGTCAGGTTGGTTCTAAAACATTTGATATCCTCTTGAACGAAGTGATTTAATCACAATTCCAGATAATACCGCTCCAAATAAACCACTTAATAAAATAATAATATCGGCTGCGGCAAGTGCTCCGAATTTATCAATTAATGCGCTGAAGGCAGTTCCTGGTGTTTTAAAATAATCGAAGAAACTAACATCCTGAACAATTGCAATTGCAACGATTGGATAGATTATAGCCATAATCCATGACATACGTAAGAGCATATTTAAAAGAAAACCAATTCCAAAAAATAAAACAATAAATAATACAATGGATATAAGTAGGACAGGTACACTCATTTCCATGACTTTCACCTCCAGTACAAATCATACTTAGTGTACTAAAGGAGTGAATGGTCAGTCAACGAAATTCATTGCATAAATCTTACTTTTTTCCACTACCTTCACAGGAAGTACATGTTTCTGAACCACCTAAAATTAATTGAAAATATCCTTTACCTGAACAATACACGCATTCTTTACTTTCACTTTGCTGACTTTTCATGAATTAATCTCTCCTTTTTACATGATTGAAAAATCCTAATTTTCAGATAATATAACATTTTGTTAGAGAATTGAAAAGTACTATATAAGTTAAAAAATAATCGTGTAAGCGAATACATATGTATTTTTCTACTTATACCTTCTTATTTTGTACTTTTGATTAAATAGTATCCTTATCTTTAGTAAGATTGAAACAACAAATAAATTATTATGGAACGATATTTAAAATAATGAAAAAAGGAGTAGTCAAATGTGATTTCACAATGACTACTCCATTTTGATTTATTATAACAGTTTAAACTTACCTTTTTTCATGACTAATGATGGGCCACCAATCATGAATAATGCACGGTTATCAACCATTTTCTTCATGAATGAAGCTTTTGTTCCCACTACTTTTTTACCGAAAACAACACCAATTGCATCGTCTTCACCAAGTGAACATACAGAACCTTTGTTATCAAAAGAAAAATCTTGCATTTCACCTTGGCCACGTACAAGAACCGAAATGTTCTTCGCTACATTTTCCCCTTGTTGCATTGCAATTTGTGCAGTTGGAGGATATGGACGATTGATTTCTTCGTTAATTACTAGAGAACTGTCTCCGATAATGAAGACATCGTCATGTCCTGGTGCTCGTAAGAACTGATCAACCTTCACTCTACCACGCATTGCTTCAAAGCCTGAAGCTTCAATAATACTATTTCCACGTACACCAGCAGCCCAAACAACTGTACCTGCTTTAATTTCTTCTTCTTGATCATCTTTTCCAACGATAATTCCTTCAGGGGTACATTCTTTAATAGCTGTACCAATTCTGAATTCTACACCTTTACGTTCAAGAAGGCTAACTGCATATTCAACAAGTTCCGGATCGAATCCAGGTAATGCTGAAGGTGCTGCCTCGACACAAAGAACTTGTACTTTGTTTTGATCGATATCGTACTCTTTGCAAAGCTCAGGAATACGATTAGCAAGCTCTCCTAAAAATTCAATTCCAGTAAAGCCCGCGCCACCTACAACAATTGTTAAGCGGTCTTCATGCTTTTCTTCTTCTGTATTATACGTAGCAAATTGGTATTCAATATGTTCACGAATTTGGCGAGCTGAATTCACATTTGTAATGGAGTATGCATATTCTTTAAGACCTTTAATTCCAAATGTTTCAGATTCTCCACCTAATGCAACAACTAAATAGTCATATGGATATTCGCCTTCTTCAAGAACTACTTTTTTACCTTCTCGATCAATACTTGCAACAGTACCTTTCACAAAATTGACCTTACTGCGATCAATTACATTTTCTACTGGGTAACGTACTCTATCATGATGTAATGTTCCAGCAGAAGCCTCATGTAACCATGTTGTTTCATAATGGTAATCATTTTTATTTACGAGTGTAATATCAGCTTCATTCACACCCAAGGATTTTTGTAAACGTGTCGCGGTCATAAGACCACCATATCCTGCCCCCAAAATTACGATCTTCGGCTTTCTCAACCCTATCACATCCACCTTCTGTTTTTTTTACGTTGGAAGACAATTCTCTCTGTGAAGATAATCAAAAAAGATCTTAGTTCTCTTCTTTGACCTTCCATATTATATTTATCATCCACCGCAGCCTCTATTTTTATTGCAATTGCCCTGTTAAATTCTTTGTTGATTATTGGCTCAATTGGGTCAATTTTCATATTTTGCTGTTTAACAAGTTTATCGCAAAAGTTTGTGATATCTTTCACTTAAGACATCACAGCTGTACATAAAAATGTACTTTTTTAGACATAGAAAATTACTTTATAACGCTACATATCATATTATTCCTTTTATATTGGTTTTTCAAGCCTAAAAGCCACTATTTAAAACTTAAGAATATTTAAAAAACAAGAGTGTTTTGAGATTTGTAACAGAACTTTCAATTCGTATTCTATAATTGTCCTTAAAATTGCCATATTTACCACGATTTCATCGATATGATTGAGATATTATTATCAATTTATGTTACTATAAGAAGGGGTATTGAAGCGTTGTCACACTTCAATAAAAACATTACATTGTTATCTTTACATACTTGGGGGGATTTAAATGAAGGAAGATCAAAAAGTATATGACATTACAATTATTGGTGGCGGTCCAGTAGGTTTATTCACTGCATTTTATGGAGGGATGAGACAAGCTAGTGTAAAAATTATCGAAAGTCTTCCACAATTAGGTGGACAATTATCTGCCCTTTATCCTGAAAAATACATATATGATGTTGCTGGTTTCCCAAAGATCCGTGCACAAGAATTGATTAATAATTTAAAGGAACAAATGGCTAAATTTAGCCCTACTGTCTGCCTAGAGCAATCAGTTGATACAGTTGAAAAACAAGAAGACGGCAATTTTAAGCTCACAACTAATAATGAAATTCATTATACAAAAACAGTAATCATTACTGCTGGAAATGGTGCGTTCCAACCACGTAGGATTGAACTTGAGAATGCAAAGCAATTCGAAGGAAAAAATCTACACTATTTTATCGATGATTTGAATCATTTTGCAGGCAAAAAGGTAATGGTTTTAGGCGGTGGGGATTCTGCTGTCGATTGGGCTCTTATGCTTGAGCCAATTGCTGAAAAGGTAATGCTTGTACACCGTCGTGATAAATTCCGTGCTCATGAGCATAGCGTTGAAAACCTAATGAATTCAAAAGTCGAGGTTAAAACACCATTTGTTCCAGTTGAAATCATTGGTGATGATAAGATTACTCAAGTGGTTCTTGAGGAAGTTAAAGGTGATAAAAAAGAAGCAATCGATATCGATGCCCTAATTGTTAACTACGGATTTGTTTCATCATTAGGCCCAATTAAAGAATGGGGCTTAACAATTGAGAAGAATTCAATCGTTGTAAATTCTAAAATGGAAACGAATATTCCAGGAATTTATTCTGCTGGCGACATTTGTACGTATGTTGGAAAAGTAAAGTTAATTGCGAGTGGTTTTGGTGAAGCACCTACCGCAGTTAACAATGCAAAATCCTACATCGATCCAAAAGCAAAAGTACAACCACTGCACAGCTCAAGCATGTTTTAATTAGGAAAAGCGCAAACGCCTTGCTAGGCCCGACAAGCAAATGTTCTGATGCAAGAAAGTCGCTCTTTGACTTTTCTTGCATCAGGTTATTTGACCTCGAGGGCCTAGGCGCTGGAGCTAGACAATAGGAAAAGCGCAAGCGCCTTTGAAACAAGCTGGATCTAGACATTGGAAAGAAAAGAAGTTGGACATTTGCCCAACTTCTTTTTGCTTAGCATTCCTCTGGTGTACCTACTGCAGTAGCAGTTCTAAAGCTACTTCCACACCCACATGAAGCAATCGCATTCGGATTATCGATGGTGAAGCCTCCACCCATGAGGGATTGCTTGAAATCAATTTTTACTCCATTTAAGATTGGAGCATCTTCTTTTTTAATTAATATGCCAATTCCGTGCTGCTCATCTTGAAGGTCATCACCATTTACTTCCTGTTCAAAACCCATTCCGTAAGAAAGTCCACTACAGCCTCCGCCTTTCACAGCCACTCGTAAGAAAGAGCCCTCTTCTTCATTTTCCTTCATCATATCTTTTATTTGAAAAGCAGCCGCTTCTGTAACAGTTACAATCTTTTCACTCATTTAAAAGAACCTCCTTTATTTTTTCGGGGTTATTACTATAAGTATAATGTTAAAATGAAATAGTTACAAATAATCGAACTATACAATTTCTCCTTTTTTCTGTATAAATCATTACATTTTGTCGAAACTGAATGTATCCCCCGTTTTTATTGTAAAACTTCTCATTCAGTTTTTGAGGAGTTTTTTTATTTACTCGATATCACATAAAATCAAAATATTTTTATTTCAACAATCGAATCTATATAATAGGTTATATATCAACTGGCCAAAAGAGGGAAAACAATGGAATTAGAACCGCTTTATGATAAATCAAAGACATGCAGCATCTGTAATAAGGGATATAAAACTAAGAGATTACGTTCAGGCTTTGTAAAAGCTATAAAACATGACAGTGATTTTTGCTCCTATTATGAAAATGAAGCATTAAATCCTTTACTCTACTATGTGAGTGTTTGTCCTCATTGTGGATTTTCCGTATCGGAAGAATTCACTACATCCTTTCCACCAAATACAATTGAAGCAATCAAAAATAATATTTGTGCAAAATGGTCAGGTTCAAATTATTGCGAAGAACGATCGATTCAGAAAGCAATTAGCACATACAAGCTCGCTATCTATTCTGCAACACTAAAAGAAGAAAAACATATAACAATTGCTGGATTGTATATGCGATTATCCTGGATTTACAGAACGATTCATAATGATGAACAAGAAAATAGATTCATGAGTCTTGCGTTAGAAGAGTATATTCAATCTTATTTAAATTCAGATTTTCTCAATACACAAATGTCTGTAACACGTCTTTTTTATTTAATTGGCGAGGTTAGCTGGCGAACAGGAAATACTGATCAAGCGACCAAATATTTTTCAAAAGTGATTGAGAAACAAAAAGATAATACTCAAGAAAAGAATATCGTAGAAATGGCAAAGGAACGATGGCAAGAGATTCGTGAAGAAAAAAATAAAATTGGATAGTCATGATAATGTAAAAATAAAAAGCAGTGGGATTTCGATTGAACCCACTGCTTTTATTCTATTAACTACCTCGAAATGATCAATCAAAACATTGGATTCTCTTCAAGGTATTCATAAATGTTGGTGACTAATTCTTCTGGGGTTTCACCAGTTACGATATCCCCGTTGACGAGTGCATATAATGACTCATAACATTTACCACAATACCCTAAACAACCGTATTCTATAATATCTAAATTAGGATCCTTTTCAAGAATTTCTCTCGCTTTTTGTGATCCACTAGCTAAATTACTTATACAAAATTCAATTATAGGTTTCACTGGTTTCACCTCACTACTAACTATTTATCGTACCCCTTTTTCTCCATTTCGTCAAAGCTGAAACTCTTGGAAATCTTTTAATTTTAGAAATGATATTGTTATTTCGTCACATTTTCGCTATACTTTTAGTGTCATTTTGAAAAGGTTTTCTAATTTTAATATACATCTATACAATATCTTCCTAAATAACATACTTTTATATGTTTTTAAAAGCTGAAATCATATGTTAATGAGAGGAACAAGAAGGGGACATCAGCATGAAAAATCTTGTTATACTTGGTGGCGGATACGGTGGAATGCGAATTTTACAACGCCTATTGCCTAATCAACTTCCTGAGGGCTTTCAGATTACATTAGTTGACAGGGTTCCATATCATTGTCTGAAGACTGAATACTATGCACTAGCTGCAGGTGCTATTTCTGATCAACATGTAAGGGTAGCCTTTCCTGAACACCCACGTTTGCAAATTAAATACGGAGAAATTACCAATATCGATTTAGATGCAAAGCTGATCCATTTTGATAACCAAGAGCCATTATCATATGATGACTTAGTTATCGGTTTGGGCTGTGAAGACAAATTTCATAATGTTCCAGGAGCAAAAGAACATTCTTGTAGTATTCAAACAATCGATAGCTCCCGCTTGACATACCAAAAGGTTAATAATCTAGCACCCGGTTCTACTGTTGCAATTGTCGGAGCAGGACTTAGTGGGGTTGAACTTGCAAGCGAATTACACGAGAGTAGACCAGACTTACGTATAAAATTATTAGATCGAGGTAACCATATTCTATCCGCATTCCCAGAAAGATTAAGTGAATATGTAGAAAATTGGTTTGATTTTCGCGGAGTTGAAATTATCAACAATGCAAACATCACGAGTGTTGAAGAAAAAGTGCTATTTAATAATGATGAACCTGTTGAATGTGATGTCATTGTCTGGACAGCTGGTATCCAACCTAGTAAGATTGTTCAACAATTGGACGTTGAAAAAGACGCTGGTGGCCGTGTAGTACTTACAAAACAACATAATTTACCTAATGATGAACATGTTTATGTTGTTGGAGATTGTGCAAGCCTTCCCCATGCGCCAAGCGCTCAGCTTGCTGAAGGTCAGGCCGAACAAATCGTACAAGTTCTTGTTAAACGTTGGAATAACGAAGAGCCACCATCAGAATTCCCACCAATAAAATTAAAAGGTATTCTTGGCTCGCTTGGCAAAAAACATGGCTTTGGACTAGTTGCAGATCGTGCAATAACAGGTCGAGTTCCACGTTTATTAAAATCAGGGGTATTATGGATGTATAAGTATCACAACGGGTAATATGAAAAATGCAGTGGATCTAATTAAAATCCCACTGCTTTTTTCCGTTTTAATCAACTTTTACTCTTATAGTTCGGCCAGTGTACTCTCCATGAGGTGATTCCGACCTTTGCACATCACCAGTTTCCTGTTTTTTACTCTCTATGAGGTGATTCCAACCCATTCACATCACCTCTCATATTCGGTAATATTCAACTAGATTAATCTTTTTAAACGCTTAAGAAAATCCTTCATAAAAAAGACCATTAGATCAATCATCTAATGGCATATCCACATTATTCACTTTCCTTATATCCGTATTTCTCCATTTCTGCATAAATAATTTTTAACTTAGGATTTCCTTCTCCAACAACTTCACCTTCAAGAACTACGACTGGATAGAACATATCCTCTTCAATTACCCTTTTCGCGAATTCCTTTTTTGCTTCATCAGTGGGTGGGTTATAAATATCAACATGGGATATTGAGAATGGCTGATTCGGAAACTTTCGACTAAGTGCTGCTTCAAGCCACTCATAAGTTTCTTTTGATGATGGTAGATTCACACAGCTTGGACAAAGCACTTCCGCACCATAAACACAAATTTCTACTTGTTTATTAATCATGTAGGATTCCCCTTTTCAAACGTCTTTCTTATCTTCATTGTACAGAAAATATGATAAAATAAATACTATAATCATCATAGATATAATGCCACAATTTGAATAATAGATTTTTCGATTCAAACTGATTATAATAGGTATAAGGAAAGGAGTGAATTAAAATGGTTGATGAGATGAAAGAACAAGTTCAGGAAGTATTAGATAAACTTCGTCCATTTTTATTGCGTGATGGAGGAGACTGTGAATTAGTTGACGTGGATGACGGAATCGTAAAATTACGTTTACTAGGTGCTTGTGGCAGCTGCCCAAGTTCGACAATCACTCTAAAAGCAGGTATTGAGCGTGCTTTATTAGAAGAAGTTCCAGGTGTTGTTGAGGTTGAACAAGTATTTTAAATTTATTCAGTAGAAGTCTCCCACTTCTATAAGTGGTGAGATGGATGTAACTCAGTTTCCAATTCAGTGGGGGCTAACCCCGACTGAATAAATTTAAAGCCTCCGGCGGATGCCTCAGATTTTTAAAGGAAGCTTTTCGAGCAAGCTCGAAAAAATCTGGGCACAAATACGCCAAGGCGCATTTGAATGAAAGCAAGTAAAAGCGAAACCAATTTGGTTTCGCTTTTTTAATCCTGTAAATCAAATCGAGAAATCGTACTACCCTTTGTTTCAATTGATATTTCCTCAACTAAAAAATCCTCAAATTCACTCATAAGTGATGCTTTTACTTCCTTTCCTTTGCCATTCTCAACAAAGCATATAACCGTAGGTCCTGCACCACTTATCGCAACCCCGAATGCTCCTTGTCGCTTTGCCGCTTCACGTATTTTTTCGAACTCCCGTATTAACGAGGTACGATAAGGTTGATGAAGTAAGTCAAGGTCCATCATTTTCCCAATCATTTTAATATTATTCGTTAAAAGTGCTGCCACCAACACATTGCTAATTGCACTCGCTTTAACTGCATCCTGATGAGAAAGCTGTTCTGGTAATACTTTTCGGGCATCGGTTGTCTTCAATTCATACGATGGAATAAGAACAACCATCTCGAAGCTATTCGTGTTCACTCGAATGAGATCTGTATTCTCGCTTCCACGATGGGAACCAATTACTAAGCCACCAAATAATGATGCACCTACATTATCTGGATGCCCCTCATATTGACATGCTAGTTGAAGCTTCTCATCATCTGTTAATTGTAAATCACAGATTTCATTTGTTAGCTCAATTGCCGCAACAATCGCTGCTGCACTACTCCCTAAGCCTCTTGCTAACGGAATATCACTTGATACATTAACTCGCATCGGTGGTAGATCTTTACTAAAAGCTCTTGCAATCTGTGAAGCAACTACATACACCAAGTTCTCTTGACCTGTAGGGATATCATTTAATATAGGAGATATCGGTATGAACTCCCATTTGTCACTGGGCTCTACATGTAATGTTAAATAACGACTAACAGCTAATCCCAAAGAATCAAAGCCAGGACCTAGATTTGCTGTACTTCCAGGTACAGTAATTTGCAGTGATCTTTTAGACTTCATGAAGAACGGCCCCTCTAATATGTTCATAGATAACCTTCTCATCACAAGGAAGTAAGACTGGTTTAATCGATGATGCTTCTATTGCAATATTTGGATCCTTCAAGCCATTTCCAGTTAAAACAGCAACTACTTTGCTACCTTTTTTGATTTCACCAGATTTGACCTGTTTGATAATACCAGCAATCGATGCACAAGAGCCTGGTTCAGCAAAAACACCTTCATTTCTTGCTAATAATTTGTATGCTTCAAGGATTTCAGAATCAGATACTTCGTCTATTTTTCCATTCGATTCTTCCGCTGCCTTTACCGCACTAATCCAGCTTGCCGGATTTCCAATTCTAATTGCTGTTGCAACCGTCTCTGGATTCTCAATAATTTGATTTCGAACAATTGCTGCTGAGCCTTCTGCTTCAAATCCATGCATTTCTGGTAATCCTGTCTTGTGTCGCTCGTTGTATTCCTTGAATCCCTTCCAATATGCAGTAATATTCCCTGCGTTTCCTACAGGTATTGCTAATACATCAGGGGCAGTTCCCCCTAATTGAACACAAATTTCAAAAGCAGCTGTCTTTTGACCTTCAATCCGATATGGATTAACAGAATTAACGAGAGTAATAGGGGACGATTCACTCAACGCTCTAACAATTTTTAAGGCTTGATCAAAATTTCCTTCAATCGAAATTATTTCAGCACCATACATAACTGCTTGTGCCAGCTTACCCATTGCGATTTTACCTTCTGGAATAACGATGATACATCTAATGCCAGCACGAGCTGCATATGCTGCAGCCGCTGCTGATGTATTTCCAGTTGAAGCACATATGACAGTTTTGCTTCCTTCTTCTACCGCTTTTGCAACTGCCATTACCATTCCACGATCCTTAAATGATCCAGTTGGATTAGCGCCCTCAATCTTCACATACATTTCAATTCCAAGTTGTTCTGAAAGGGTGTGCAATGGAAGGAGTGGTGTATTTCCTTCATTAAGCGATAATCTAGGTGTTTCATTTGTAACTGGTAGATACTCTCTATATTGCTGGATTAATCCTTGCCATCTCATTGTAATCCATCCCCTTCAACCCGATATGAACTCTTTATTTCTTTTACAATATGGAGATCTCGAAGTTGCTGTAAAATTTCCTCATAATCCTTACGTGACGTTTTATGCGTGACAAGTACAATCTCAGCCACTTCTTTATCATTTAAAGGAAGTTGCAAGATTTTCTCGAAGCTTACACCTCGTTCTGAAAAGATTGCAGTAATTTTAGCAAATGCACCTACCTGGTCCTCAACATGAATTCTCAAGAAGTACTTTGAGAACATTTCAGAATCAGATTTTAGCTTTTTATCATACTGTGGGGAAACTGCACTTCTACCATTAACACCTAGTCTTAAATTTTTCATAACACCGACTAGGTCAGATACGATAGCTGTTGCCGTTGGAAGACTACCGGCTCCAGGTCCATAAAACATCGTCTCACCTACTGCTTCCCCGTAAACGTATACTGCATTATATTCATTATTTACGGTTGCTAGTGGATGTGTATCAGGTAATAGTGTTGGTTCGACACTCACTTCCACCTTTTCTCCTTCTCGATGGGCCATGCCAATTAACTTTAATGTATAGCCTAGCCTTTTGCTGTAATCAATATCATCATCAGTAACTGCAGAAATACCTTGAACACGAACATCCTGTAAATCAATATTCATTGAAAACCCTAGTGTTGCTAGAATTGCCATTTTCCGAGCAGCATCTAATCCCTCAACATCTGCAGTAGGATCTGATTCAGCATATCCTAATTCTTGGGCTTCTTTTAAAACGTCCTCATATGGACTACCATTTTTACTCATTTTTGTTAAAATAAAATTTGTTGTTCCGTTCACGATTCCCATTAATTTCGTAATTCGATCTGAAGCTAACCCATCTACAAGACCTCTTAGAATTGGAATTCCTCCTGCAACGCTTGCTTCATAAAATAAATCACAGCCGTTTTCACTAGCAACACCTAAGAGTTCTGGACCATATAATGCCATAAGATCCTTGTTGGCTGTTACCACATGTTTCTTATTACGCAGGGATGACAATACGTGCTGTCTCGTTTCCTCCACGCCACCCATAACCTCAATT
Organism: Fredinandcohnia quinoae; assembly: GCF_022427965.1. Taxonomy (GTDB): domain Bacteria; phylum Bacillota; class Bacilli; order Bacillales; family Bacillaceae_L; genus Ferdinandcohnia; species Ferdinandcohnia quinoae. Next base: position 93,062 of record NZ_JAKTTI010000011.1, read on the forward strand.
ACCACATCTATTTCAGGATCATTAATAACTTCATTTACATCAGTTGTTAAAAGTGTCGGGTCCACATGTACATTCCGATCCTTATGCAAATCTTGTACTAATACTCGTTTTACCTTAATTGGGCATCCTACCTGATGCATTAATTTATCCTGATGATTGTGTAGAATTGTAACAACACCACTCCCCACAGTTCCTAATCCCAATAATCCAACCGAAATACTTTCCATTTCTCCAGCCACCTCTCTAGTGTGTGTATCCCAGAAATACATTTGTATTTATATAAAGGACATTATAATAATAATTCAATTGTTTTACAAGAGCATATTTTCTGTATATTCTCGACTGAAAACGCTTAATCATCTGCTGTATGTACAATTATTCATTTATAAAATTATTTTTCTTTAAAAAAAGAGCCCTATTAAAAGAGCTCATTTTAGCATTTATTATTAAATACGTACGGGTGTCTTCGGTTTCCCATTTTGTAGAACAGCAATGACATTATCACAGCATAAGGCCATCATGATTTCTCTTGTTTCCGTACTCGAACTACCGATATGCGGTAATGCAATAACATTAGTAAGTGTTAATAAAGGATGGGTTGCATCAATTGGTTCCTTATCAAATACATCTAACCCTGCTGCAGCAATTTCACCACTTACTAATGCCTGATACAGAGCATCCTCATCAGCGACAGGACCTCGAGAAACATTAATAAAAATAGCTGATTTTTTCATCTTTTTGAAGCTATTTTCATTAAAGAGGTTTCTTGTTTCATTCGTTAGTGGAGTAAGACAAACGATAAAATCTGCTGTTTCAATCAGCTCATCAAAGGATACATACTTTGCACCAAGACTTTTCTCTGCTGCAAGATTTCTTGAACGATTATGATATAAAATGTCCATATCAAAGCCTGTAGCACGCTTGGCAACAGCTTCACCAATTTTCCCCATTCCTACAATTCCAATTGTCTTATGATGTATATCATGACCCGCTAGTAAGAGTGGGCTCCAGCTCTTCCATTTTCCATCTTTAACAAACTGTGCAGCTTCAACAACTCGTCTAGAAGTTGCCATTAACAAAGCAAATGTTAAATCAGCTGTTGTATCTGTTAATACCTCTGGGGTATTACAAACAATAATTCCTTTACTATTTGCATATGAAACATCAATATTATCGAAGCCAACTGCAAGATTAGCAATTACCTTTAAATTTGGTGCTGCATCGATGAGTTCTGCATCAATTTTATCAGAAAGCATCGTTATAATTGCAGCTGCCTTTTTTGCCTCTTCTAATAAAACCTCTCGAGGAACAGCAATTTCCTCTTTAGGCCACATTTTAACTTCTGCAACATCTTGCAACGCGACAATTACGTCATCCGAAAGTTTCCTTGTAATAAATACGTATGGTTTTGTCATAAGTTAGCACCTCTAAGCAAAATATAATAGTAGATATTTATATTTTAGCATATTTTAATCGGTGGAATCTTATCGAGCAAGCCAACTTACATCAGGAAGATTTAGCTTCCTTTTTTGAACACCTACTTGATTGAAAAAGTTCGATAAAAATCGTTCATGGTCACTTGAGTCATTTATGATGGTTGTAAGTCTTTGTTCTTCACGCTTCATCTTTTCCTCTGATGAAACAAGATAATATCCTTCAATACATTCAAAAAAGTGTAAAGGGAAAAGTAATCTAGCATAGAGTAATCTCCAAGAAAATGGTGATAATGGGCTAACCCGCTCGTAATCATTCATAAAATGATAAATTTGATTATTTATTTTCGTTTCTCCGATAGAATGTTGATCACGAATATATTCAGCAATATCCCTCGTATAATGGTCATACACCCAATCTGTCGGCAATTTAAAAAAATAATTTTTATCCCATGTCATTTCAGTAAAACGATGGTGACAAATTGTGGCGGAATCAATTGGAGCAGGGTACTCATCAAGCTCAGTATCAACAAGATATTGTATGGCATTCTCTGTTAATCCAATATAATATGGGAATGCTTCAACAAATAATCTTTCAAACGAATTTTCAGGATGCTGTCTCACTTTCTCCTTCCAAAACATTTCCATTTGATCAAGTCTCTTTTCCCAAAGATATTTCCACTGTCCAATTCGACTTAATCTTGTTACCCTGTATGGAAAGCTCCTTCCTTTCTTATGAAATCTCGCTAATTCCTTCCCAATTGACTCACTGGTTCTTCTATCGTGTACCGGACATCTGACAACTATACTATTTTGTTCATTAATCGTACTAATTAATTGTCCACTAGTTGTTGGAAGAATCGATGCAACACGGATATCCCCATTTTGAATCAAATAATCACTCATTTGTTTTAGTTCAAAAATTTCTTCCAGTTCCAAATTTGAGTTCGGCACAATACAATATAGTATATTACGGTAGAAGAACCCTTCAAAACCAAAGAAATTAATTGTCTTATCAATCCTTAGGTTATAATTTTCATATAGGGCTTCTTTCATATTCAGTCCCTCCCTGCACATAATATGTAAACATATGTTTAAAACATCTATATGACACATAATCCATTTACTTGTGATAAACTAGAAAAAACAGAATAATTAATATTTTAACTATAATAATAAGAAATTAGGTGATGACCATGGCTGAAGAACAAAAAATGAGTGAAATTGAACGTAAAGCACGATTATCGTTGGAAGAAAGAGGGGTAACCCTTCAAGATATTGCCGAACTAGTTTTTTTTCTACAAAAAAAATATCATCCAAATCTTAAGATGGAGGAATGCCTTCATAATGTTGATCGCGTATTAACAAAACGTGAGATTCAAAATGCTATATTAACGGGGATTCAATTAGATATTCTTGCTGAGAAAGGATTATTAGAGGAACCCCTACTTTCTACAATTAAAGCAGATGAAGGACTATATGGAGTTGATGAAATTCTTGCATTTTCAATTGTAAACGTATATGGATCAATTGGATTTACAAATTACGGATACATTGACAAGCTAAAGCCTGGAATCTTAGAACGACTTAATGATAAGTCTACTGGAGAATGTCATACATTTTTAGACGATATTGTAGGGGCAATTGCCGCTTCCGCATCAAGTCGCTTAGCACACCGAGCAGAGCATACAAATTAATACGAAAAAGAAGGGGCAGAATTAATTTTCTGTCCCCTTTTCCTATATTCTTTCTATCCATTCATCTAGACTGTTAATTGCATATGTTGGTTGCTTATCATAGCCTTTTAATATTTCCTTTGTGGTAACGCCAGTATGAACAAGTAACGTATCCACTCCAGCATTCATCCCTGCCATGATATCGGTAGCATAGTTATCTCCAATCATGAGTGTATCTTCTAAGGGAATACCTAGCTTCTGTTGAGCTTGCTCCATAATTATTTTCTCTGGTTTTCCAATAAAGATTGGTTGAACGGTAGTCGAGACCGTAATGACAGAGGTTAATGACCCATTTCCTGGTAAAAGACCTCGTTCAGTTGGAATTGCAATATCCCCATTTGTTGAGATAAATGTTGCCCCATTTCTTACAGCCAAACATGCATAAGCTAATTTTTCATATGTAATGGCTCTGTCGATACCTACAACAACGAAATCAGGATTTTCAGTTTGGATCGTAAATCCCTTATCCAATACGGCATTACGTATTCCTTCCTCACCAATTACATAAACTGTTGCTTCTTGTTTTTTTTCATAGATATAATTAGCTGTAGCTTGACTCGTTGTAAATACCTGTTCTGTTGTTGCTGGAATATCAAACTTTCTTAACTTCTCGGCAACCTGCTCAGGCATCCTTGATGAATTATTTGTTACAAATAAATAGGGAACCCCTCTTTCATTCAGAGCCTTTACAAAATCACTTGCTTCCTCAATTCTTTCTTTACCACGATACATCGTGCCATCTAAATCAATTAAATAACCTTTATATGTTTTCATTTTTTATCACCACTTCGTTAATTTGAAAAAGCCGAAACTGGGCCAAGTTCATTTTCAAGATACGTTCTTATTGCTTGCGGAAATGACTGAACACATGTAAGATTCTCTCTTATCGTTAGGATCAGTTCATCATGGTTTACCTCTAAATAATCCTGAACTAGTATTTTCCGTAGTCGGATAATATCTTTAAATTGATTCGCATGAGCGGAGGTGATAACTTTTTCATCTTCTAAAATATCTATAATGTCATCATAGCTTCCTGGGTCACGCATGATAAAACCATCAATCATCGAATTTCCAACATCTAAAACTGCATCAATTAAAAGCTGTGAAATACGTTCTAGTGCTTTTTTTTCAATGATGCTTGTCCATACCGAATGGTTGTTAAATAATAAAAGATGCTCTTCTATAAATTTTAGTGTTCTTTCTATTTTTTCCCGATCGACAAAATACACGGTATCACCTTTTCGTTTATATTGTTAATTGTACCCTATTTATTTTATCATAAATACAAATGACATTTTCTTATTATGCTATGATAGGTGTAGCATAGAATATTATTTATTATTCAAAAGGGGATTTTTAACATGAGTGAACGTTTCTTTTTATATGATGATACGATTGATACTAGCACACGATTCATTAGTTTTATGGGTGAGCACCAGCGATTTGATTTGGCAATCATTCGCTCTGATCGGTATTATGGAAAACTAATTGTCATAAATTTATTAGGAAATCGATATGCAATCATTGGAAAAGATGATTTAGATGAACCTGGCTACATTGAGCATGCTTATCAATTATCTGAAGAGGATGCAGAAGAGTTACGCTCATTTTTGTATGAAATTATGTAACATATTCACTTTAATACTCGGAAACACTATCTTTATAGCTAGAAATAAGTAGAGGTGTTTTCGAAATGGCTAACAATAAGAAAAGGGAAAAACAGTATTCTGACTTTTCAAACGTCGAGATCATGCATGAATATTTAACTGGCGAGGAATTACCCGAAGGACCTTATGGGGCACCTAGAGGAAAAAATGAGCCAGTCGAAAATAAAAGCTCACCATGGGAAGAAGGACAGCGATATTATAGTGCGTTCAACTATGAGAATAAATCACTTCATGAAAATATACCACGCCAATATCCTGATGCACATCCAACCCATGATGATCCAGATGTAGATACTGAACCACAATATTAAGAAACAATTGCGCTAGCTCCTTGATAGCTCCAACAAGCAAATGTTCTGACGAAAAAAAGTTACTCTTTGACTTTTCTTGCCACACGTAATTTGACTTCGAAGGGTTTAGCGCTAGAGCTAGATGCAGAAAAAGGTGAGGGCATTATTAAATGCCTGCACCTTTTTTGTTTACCTTTTTTACCACGAAATATGCACAGCCAAAATTACAGTATTCAAATAAATATTCTGAAAGAGTGCTAATTTTTGTATCGAATGCTGCCTTTGGATTATGATCATCAAAGAAACCTTTGAGCCTTAACTGCTCATAACCCCAATCACCCACTATGTAATCATATTTTGTTAAAATATCACTATATCTTGATTTAAAGGCTTCTTCATTAAAGCCGCTCTTTCCTTCTTCTACAACTTCATAGCAGCAATTATTAATACAAATCATTATTTCACCTCATATTCACAATCGTATCAACTACTAGTTATACTGTACCACAAAATATTGTCAATCCTCCATCAATTACTAGAGGAAATTTTAGAAGAATGGGTCACTCTAAGATTGAGGGGGTGTAAGACTTGAAAAAATATATGATTATTACAGGTCTTTGTGTATTAACAGCATTATCTGGTTGTGCAAATACAGGAGAAAAATCAAAATCAAGTATATATGAGAAAAGCGGAAATACAATAAATATTGCAGATCGGACTGACCTCTACAATGATGGAAAAAATCATAAAAACCAAAATGCTGATTTTGGTTATGTACGCCATCAGAAAAGTCCAATTGCTGGTGATACGAAAGTATATGATACAATGCCCACACTTGATAGAGAAAAGGTTGCTGATCTAATTAGCAAAATAAGTACCCAAATGCCTAATGTTCATGATGCGGCAACTTTAGTAACTGATGAGGAAGTACTTATTGCGTATCAGACTGATTCAGAAGATCGGTTCCAAACTGCGGAACAGGTAAAATTATCTGCGATGTCCGTTGTCCCAAGATTTTACCATGTATATGTCTCAGATGATCCAGCGATGATAAAGGAGATTGAGCGGTTTGCGCCACTTAAAACGACCAATCGAAATGTTGATCAAATCATTACTTCAACCATTCAAAGGATGTTAAAATCTCCTCAAGGTAAAAAAGTAAATGATATAGAGGATGCAAATGGTGAAGATGAAAATGGAATAAACCCACAATATCAACGGGACATGGAGGACTTACCTGATCGATTCAAAAACCCAAATACTAAATAGATGATTGCATCAGATTAGACGGAACTTACCGTTTTAGAAATAGAAAAATAAACAGAAGCAAGCGAATTAGCATATAATTCGCTTGCTTTTTTATGTTTTAGAATCCAGACTAATAAATAGACGGAAAATTTCCTTTTATTTCATAAATATTGAGGTTAGTCTTAAAAGTGGACACTGGAAAACGAGATTTAGTTTATAATTGAAT
>NZ_JAKTTI010000012.1 GCF_022427965.1 Fredinandcohnia quinoae
GTGTTTTATTAAAAAAGTCTCGATTTATATTGTCCACTTTCTTGACAGAAGACCAATATTTTTAAAAAAGGCTTAAATAAAAGGAGAAATTCCGCCTATCTTCTTTAAAAATTCGAAAATAGCGGATTTTACCCCTCATAACAGGAAAATCTCCCCTTATTTTTCCAAAAGCGAGCACCACTTTGGTTATAACAGGAAATTTTCCGCTTATTTTACTTTTGTGAGCTTTTTTGCCCCTTGCTTTTAAGCTTCCTTCGCTTGCTGATTTGCTTTTGCAGCATTTACTTGTTCATCTGCATGGTAAGAAGATCTAACAAGTGGTCCTGCCTCACAGTGGCTAAATCCTTTGCTAAATGCAATATCTCGTAGTTCCGCAAATTCGTCTGGATGGTAATATTTTTCTACTTTTAAATGTTTCTTCGAAGGCTGTAAATATTGTCCAATTGTCATAATGTCAACATTATTCGCACGAAGATCATCCATCGTTTCGATAACATCTTCTTTTGTTTCCCCAAGACCAATCATGATACTTGATTTTGTAGGGATATTTGGATTAATTTCCTTTGCTCTCCGTAAAAACTCTAGTGATCGTTCATATTTTGCCCTTGCTCTTACACGGTCTGATAAACGTCGAACCGTTTCAATATTATGGTTCATGATATCTGGTTTTGCATCCATCAATGTTTTTAAGTTTTCAAATACACCGCCCATATCTGATGGTAGCACTTCGATTGATGTGAATGGATTTTTCCTACGGATTGCACGAACAGTTTCGGCAAATACTGCTGCCCCTCCGTCCTTTAGATCGTCACGTGCTACTGCAGTAATAACTACATGCTTTAAGCCCATAAGGCTTACAGAGTCTGCAACACGCTCTGGTTCCTTCCAATCAAGCTCAGAAGGCAATCCTGTTTTAACAGCACAAAAGCGGCATGCCCTAGTACATGTGTCTCCTAAAATCATAAAGGTTGCCGTTTTTCTTACTGCCCAGCATTCGTGAATGTTTGGACACTTAGCTTCCTCACATACAGTATGTAAATTCTTTTCTCGCATCATTTTTTTTAAGCCTGTGTAATTTTCATTTGTATTTAACTTTATTTTTAGCCAATCAGGCTTACGAATATATTCTTCTTTTTTTGACATGGTTCTACACTCCAATACAAAGGAACTATTCATACAGTAGTGACTTTAACATAAAGACTGGATTTAAACAAGAAATCAATAGGAGGATGTTCAAATAAAATGTCACATCAAAGCACATAATAAAGTATCTTTCTTTCCGATTTGAATTGAAAGGAGTTATACATAAATGAACAGGTTAGTTGTATTTGGTCTGATTGCTCTTTTATTTTTTGCAAATGTTCCAGAAAGCTCAGCTTCAGAAACCGACCAACAAAAAATATATCAAGAGCGGATCGACTTGTTTTCAAAAATGGAAGCAATCACTCAAATACCTTGGTATTATTTTGCAGCAATTGATCAATATGAAAGAAGTGTCAGGAGAGTTAGGAAGGACATTCCTAAGGAAACGGGTCTTATTGGAATCTATATAAAACCCGAGATTTGGTCGGGAGCAATTAACCCAGATTTATCTGATACGAATCCTCTTAGCATACAAATATTTGGTGGAATTGGTGTTGATGGAAATGGAGATGGGATTGCTGATCAAACAAATGATGAGGATGTTCTTTATACGATTGCAAATCATCTTTTAGACTATGGATTTGATAGGGACAACATCAAGCTTGCCCTTTGGGATTATTATAAACGAGATAAATCTGTTTCTTTGATTATGGGGAAAGTTAAAATGTATGAAACGTATGGAACATTGGATCTTGATAAACACGCTTTCCCGGTGCCGTTGCGGTATAACTATAGCTACAAGAATACGTGGGGAAGCGCACGGGGCTGGGGTGGACGTAGAATGCATGAAGGGACAGACATTTTTGCCGGATATGGAACCCCTGTCCGAGCCACTTCATATGGAATTGTTGAAATGAAAGGATGGAATCGATTCGGAGGCTGGCGTATAGGGATTCGTGACATTAACAATACATACCATTACTTCGCTCACTTGAATGGTTTTGCTGATGGTATAAAGGTTGGGCGGGTTGTTGAACCAGGTATGATTATTGGGTCTGTAGGTAGCTCCGGATATGGGCCGCCTGGAACTTCAGGGAAATTCCCACCACATCTACATTATGGAATGTACAAAGACAATGGAAAAACAGAATGGTCATTTGATCCTTTTCCACATTTGAAATCATGGGAACGGGGAGAACGGCAACGTAGAAAATAGCAAAAAGCTGTGGTTAGAAACATTCTGACCACAGCTTTTTTCCGTTCAGTTGACCCTCTTTTATATTTTTGTTATTAGCATTTACTTAGCTTGCTTTGCCTTTCTGACTGCATTAGCAATACTGGCTACAAGGCCGCCCCATAAGATAACCATTCCAATAATCATCATTGTAATTGCACTGCCACTCATAGTCCAACCCCCTTATCTTTACTAGCGGAGTATTCCTCAATTGTAGAGCGATTCCACTTTTTGAGAGTGAAAAGTACACCAACTACGATAACTCCAATTGCTATCGCCACGCCTGGGAATAAGATAAACGACGTAGCATAACCTTCATAGTTTCCAGATTCAAAATCAAATTTCTGCATTATATTTTGTCGTAACAAATCAAACATCATGTAACCTAGTACAAGTGGTGTTATTATGCTTAAACAAATCTTCCACCACAATCCTGCACGAATATCAGAAATCGCATTCGCATGAGACTGTAATGGTTTCATTTGCTTAAATACCCACGCGATTAGTATTACTTCGATAAGACCAGCTAAAGCAATGCCGAACTGGTTTACAAAGTAGTCAACAACATCTAATAAATATAGGCCACCCTTTGTGGAGTATAGAATTGAAATAATAGATGCTGCTCCTCCACCAATTAGAACAGCCTTATTACGAGCAATTTTAAATTTATCTGATACAGCTGCAATAAACACCTCACAAATTGAGATAAGAGACGTTAACCCAGCGAATACTAGCGATAAGAAGAATAATGCTCCAAATACTTCACCTAATGGCATTTCATTGATAATTTGTGGGAATACTGCAAATGCTAAACCTACACCAGCTGTAGCAACTTTATCAACACCTACACCTGATTGCGCAGCCATAAATCCTAATGCAGCAAATACTCCAATACCTGCTAATAGCTCAAAGCCTGAATTTGCAAAACCGGTAATAAACGCATTATTAGTAATGTCAGCTTTCTTTGGCAAATAACTTGAATAAGTAATCATAATTGCAAAACCAATTGATAAACTAAAGAAAATATGACCATATGCCGCTACCCATACTTTACCATCCCAAATTGTATCCCAGTTTGGTTTAAAAAATGCGTCTAAGCCTTGTGCAGCACCATCCAAAGTTACTGCTCTAATAACGATAATTAGAAACATAACACATAAAGCTGGAATGAAAATCTTATTTGCTTTTTCGATTCCCTTTTTAACACCTTTAAATAAAATAAATAAAGTAATAATCCAAACTAATACGAGTGGAAGAAATGACCCCCAAACTATCCCACCAAGTTCACCCGGTGCTACATCACCATATTTTAGATAATCAAACTTAAGGAATGAACCTGTATCATCTCCCCAAGCTTTTGTAAATGAGAAACCAGTATAGCGGAATGCCCATGCAATTATAACCGAATAATAGGTAGCAATTACAAACGAAATCGCAACTTGCCACCAACCAAGCCATTCCATTTTCCTATTTATTCGGAAAAATGAAAGTGGAGCTGACCCTTTAAATTTATGACCGATAGTGAATTCTAAAATCAGAATTGGAATTCCAGCAGTCAAAATCGCAAATAAATATGGTAAGAAAAATGCCCCACCTCCATTTTCGTAGGCAACATACGGAAACCTCCATATGTTTCCTAATCCAACTGCTGATCCGACAGCCGCCAATACAAAGCCAGCCCGTGTTCCCCACTGTGGTCGGTTATCCATAAAAAAGCCTCCCTTTTTTTCCAACTTATCATTATAGTATTTTTCGCTATAGATAAATTGGAAATTTTAATATTTTCAGATTTTTTAATATAATCTAATTATTAGTATAACTAGCCTATATATATCTGTCAAAAGTTATTTTTTTAGTTTAAAAAAGAGACAATGGATGCAACTCCTTTGTCTCAAGACAACCATGATCGAACTATTACAGCTTTTTTAATTTGTGGGAATCTCAAATGATGGTGAAGCATCACTACCGTTATTATAGAATTGGGGCACGTCACCATTTATATTCTCACTTATGATTGGAATTGTTTGTTTAATCGATACTTCACTAGTTGTGAATGGCAAGATAACCTGCATTGTAACTGTTGCCATTACATCAACATTAAGCCAACCATTATTTATACCCCATTCATCAATTGACCTTGTTGGTTCGGTCGTCGCAAATCCAATCATATGAAATCGAATAGGTATTTGAGGTCCTAAGTTTCCTAGTAGGGCATTATCTGTAGCTTCACCAAGTGGAACAGTAAAAACATATCCTGTTTCTCCTGTTTCTGTATCTGTTTCTAATTCCAGATCTGGATAATCTATTTTATCTTTCTCTCCTTCACTTACATATTTGATATATTTTTCAATGTTACCAAGTGTTTTTGTAGCCACACGGTTAATCGTTTGCATATTGTATTTATTTATCTTAACATCTCCTGTTTCATCTTTTTCATAGTATACTAGCTCCCGAATATCTATCTCTTCTTCATTAATATGTTGATTTATAGCATTTTTCAAGACAGTATTAGCTACTTTTTTCGTCTCATTTTCTGCATATTTCATTAGTACCGGTTCAATCGCTTTATTAATAATCCAAAGTCCTGCTGCTGTTGAAAATATAAAAAAAACAAATGTTAACAAGAATACATACCGAAAGGGCAGTGGTCCTTTTCTTGTACGTCTTCGCTGCAGGCGACCTCTGTATTTTGCCAAATAAAATCCCCCCTTACTAGCTATGTGTATGCATGTAAGAGGGGATGTACGATAAATTTTTAAAGATGATATTCAAAAAGTCCGGGAAGCTCCTTTTTGAACAAATATTTTACGTAATAATCTAAACCATTTTTAAAAGAGCGTCTTTTCCTTTCATACCAATCGTTATTCCGCGGTTTTCCGCTTCATATGTGATGGATTCAAGTGGGGCTTCAAGCAATTGTTCAATGGTTCGAACACCAACTGCCCTCCCCGCAATTATGCCACGTTCCTTCAATTTTTCATTTAATAGTGCAACGTCAAGCGCACCACACATAATATAACCATTTTCATTTGTAACGGCCATAAAATTTGTTTTTGGAAGCTTAACAGTAATTGCTGTAAATTGATGGTTATCAATTATAACAGGTGTCATGGATACCATCCTGCACACTCCTTTCTCTTCATTTTATGAAGGAGAATGACTATTTGTGTGCAGATCAGATTAAGTTAGGTGCTGATTGGGTCATTAATTGTGTCTGAACTAACTTCAAAGAGAACCTTTTTTTAAGGCTATAGCTAATACATCCCTTAACAATTCGGGCATATAATATTTCTTATCTTTCGCATCCCTTATTTCAGGAAATAACATACCGAATGTGAACATATCAATTGTCGCAACGGAATACAATCTACCAGGATCAATATCTTCATGATTAATCTTGATATCAGCAACATGTTTTAGACCATCTGATAGGATTGTGCTTTTTATTTGAACACCGTCATATATCATTTTCCCCATCAATTTACCCCTGAAACCTAGCCCCTTAATTTCAAGGTTTTCCATTTGTTCAGTATATGCTTGGATGATTATCTCTTTTAAATGATCGCCTCTAACCATAACCTTACAAGGGTTGATAGGGTGTGGACAAACCCTATGTAGGTCCCCCCTCGTTACAATACCTTTCGGAAGAGAATCTAGTAATACCCCTGCATTAACCATTGAAATTTCTCCTCCACACCATTCCTTTAACGCCCGTGCTAGTAGTGTAGAAAAAGAAGATTCTTTGTGCCAATCAATTAAGAGATCATCGTCAAGTTCCGCAATAATATCGCGATTCAATGCATTTATGCTATTTTTATATAAAATATCGAGTTCATCTTTTGTGCGATTACTCTCTGCTAATTCATTCGTTTGAATGACATTTGCCTTACGACTGTGGATTTTTCTTTTCTCAGTGTCGATTTGTAGTTTTACATGCCCAATATAATTTCCATATTTCCCGGCACCACATAGTAAAGTATTTTTAATTAACTTTCCATTGTCTAATAAATGGTGGGTATGTCCCCCAAGAATAATATCAACCTCAGGAAACTGTTGGGCAATTTTTTCATCCTCATTGATACCGAGATGGGATAATAACATAAGAATATCTGTTTTATCCGATAATTGATCAACTAACTTCTTTAATTCCTTGAATGGATCGGTTACATTCCAACCGAGAAGCTTATACAAAGAAATATAGTGCACGGTTAAGCCAATTATCCCTATTTTAACCCCGCTAGGCAAAGTATGAATATCAAAAGGAATCGCCCAACTTGGTTGATTACCATTACGATCAAAAAAGTTTCCTAAAACTACCTTAAAATTTGCTTCATCATACAACGAATCTAGCTGATCATATGATAAAGTAATTCCTTCGTTATTCCCGATTGTTACATAGTCATAGTCCAACCTATTAAGGAGTTGAATATTTGTCTTTCCATAGTCTGCTTCGGAAATTGGATGGAACCGATCCATATGATCACCAATATCAATTAAGAGCATTTCTTCTTTTTGATTAGAATGGAGCTGTCTCATATCAGTAATGTATTTTGTAATTTTTGGCCATTGATCAAAATGACTATGTAAATCATTCGTATGATAAATATGCAATGTCTCTATCAACAACTCCACCTCCATATCATTTCTATTTTCGTAAGTTAAATCTATTTATCCTGCATTAACTGACAGTAAAACCCCCTCTGATTGAAGTTTCACTTTATCTATCCTTCCTTTTCTTTGCTTCGAGTAATCTTTTTATACTCTCTTCTCTCTCTTCTGCTGTTCGTATCTTTTCTATTTTTTTCTTCGGTTTCTCTCGTTTCACTTCCATTTTTTCTTCAGTTGGAGGGATGTCCTCCTCCGTTACCTTCATATCTGTTTTAACAACTGCTGCCCGTTTTGGTGGCTGAGGTACCCTCAATTTTTGTGGAATAATCTCAGGTCGACCTTCCTTACGAAACTTACCAAAAAGACGATTAATTCCAAAACGGCGAATCGTTATCTCGAAAAAGAATAGCAAAAATACAAGGAAAATTAACCAGTGACTAATCGGTTGCTTCAAATAGGATGTAGATGCAGAGTGACGAAAGGAATCCTTTTCATCAGTAAGCTCCTTACCGCCTGTAATTTTCGTTATCTCCTTTAGTAATTCCTTATTTACTCCTTTTAATAAGTACTCATCCGAATATGGAACTGTAAACCCTGTTTGGTATACATGAATATCTCCTGCTTGATTTGTTTGTCTTACATTCAAGAAATACAAACCACTACTATCAGGCATCATTAATTCATATTTTCCAGGGGCAACTAATTTTGTATTAACTTCAATACTCTCACCCTTCTCAGATAATACTGTTGTCTCAATTGGAAGAGAATTGTGAGTGGATCCTTCAAGTGTAACAATGGTATTGCCGTCATTCTTAGTAAGAGATATTTTATAGGGCTCTGTCTCGTACTGTGGCAGTGTTCTTGTAACAAGATGGTTGATGAACAATGGCCACTTCTCCCACCTTGCCCAGTCACCTGACCATTTCCCTGAAAAATCTGAAGTAAAGGCGATTGTATGTCCCATGCCATATTGCCACTCAGCAAGAACAGGGTCTTCCTTTTCACTTATGAAAGGAGTCTGTGCCCTTGATTTAGATGTGGTCGCAATATAAGCATTCATTTGTGGTACTCCATTTTGAGTTAGAAAATTCCACTCTTGATTTGCTGTAATTACTGGATAAAATGGATTATCCTCAATATAGGTTCTCGTTGCCATAACAGTCTCTCTCGAAAGAATGCTAGGAATAACCGAGGCATCTGTAACATCATAAAATCTTCCCGACCCCTGTGTTGCTAAATCCTCAAGTAGAGCGCGATCTGCATCAGAACCGATTGAAACTGTTGACAATGTAATATTTTTTTCTTTGCCTTCTTCTATTAAACTCTCATAGCTTCCACCTGTTGCTGACTGACCATCTGTAAGTAGAATAATATGCTTTCGCTGAAGCTTTAGATCTTCTAGTTCTTTGTAGGCCATTTCTAGTGAGCTATAGATTTCTGTGCCTCCACCTGGTGTAACGGAGAGAATTTTATCCACTGCATCTTCCTTATCCTTAAGTGGTCCTGTCTCTACAATCACCCATGGTCGATCATCGAAAGCAATGAATCCTAATGTATCTTCCTCACGTAGGAGCTCAACAGATCTAGCCGCTGCTTCCTTAGCAAGCTCTAATTTATTTCCAGCCATACTACCAGAGCGGTCCATAACAATCACAAGTCCTAGTGATGGCATTTCTTTTTTTCCCTTAATATCCATATCGACAGGAAGAAGCTTTTCAATAGGTGTCTTAAAATACCCACCAAGACCAAAGCTTTCTTCACCACCAGCCATGACAAATCCTGTACCAAATTCCTTGACTGCCTGTTCAATCAAGAGCATTTGATTCTCAGAAATAACAGTTGCCGGCACATTATTAAAAATAATTGATCGGTAGGGTAGATACCCTGAAAGTACAGTAGGCAGCTTTTCAGGTGTAATCACATCTACAAGAAGTCCCGCTCCGCTCAGAATGGAATCAATTTGGCCACTTTCCTTCCCTTGAACGACCAATACCTTCGGTGTTCCCTTTACATTAGATACAGTGTACATCGAATTATTTTCGATAAATGCATCATTCTCTGCTATAATTTCCCCTTTAAAAATGGCCATTCCTGGTTCATCCATTTTATAGGAAAACTGATAGATATTCCTTCCTTCCTTCACATCGACCGTTTCTGTTAATACTTCTTGATCATTGATCGAAATTCGAATCTTCGCCTTCTTTTGAGTATTACTATCAATCGTAAGGGATATTTGTGCTTCCTCCCCATTGTACATCGTAGGCGGCACATTTAAATTGGTTAATGACATATCTTCCTGAAAACTCTGACTTAGTAGAACATAATCTAATTCTATTTTTCTATTTTTAAGAAGCTTAGCCGCTTCTTTACTGTTACCTATCGTCTCATTTCCATCAGATAGAAGGATTATTCTTCCTCCAGCTTCTTTTGGAATGATTGAGGAAGCAAACTGAATTGCACCATTTAAATTGGTTTCTCTTCCGTCTACCTCTGTATTAAATTCAGAAATGGATGTCTTTTTTTCGCTAATTGTTTGCTCAATAGTAGCATCCTTACCCATCGTTACTATCGCAAACTCATCATCCTTTTCTTTACTATTTATACTTTTTTCAATCCAATCAAGAGCTACATCATCTGTATTCCTTACACTATCTGACCGATCTACTAGGAAAATGATAGTTTCACCTTTTACAGGCAAAAGAATTTGCGGGACAGCTAGGGCAAAAATTAATAAAATAAAGATAGCAGTTCTTAATCCAGCAATCAAATAATATTCCTTTTTTCTATTTTTTCTACTATATAAAAATACTAAAAACAATGCAGGAATTATTAAAAACAACAGAACAGGGAACTTAACCTCTAAATCCACGACGGTATACCTCCCATTCTAAAGCAAGTAAAAGTAGTGCAACAAACGCTAGCCAAAACCAAATTTGATCATTGCGGCTTTTTGTTTCCCTCGTTTCTGAAACCTGATCTTCATTCATTTTGAAGGACTCCTCAAATGCCGGATGCTTCTCTCTGTCATCAACAAGAACAGAAAAATAATTTATCTTATCACCGGCAACTGCCTGATACGTCCCTGGAAGTAATGGTGCCTTAAAACTTTCTTCTTGTAAATCGAGGGTATATAGATTTTCATCTTCATCATTATAAATCGCCCAATCTGAATAGCCCTTACTAACACTGATTGACTTTTCTTCACCTGGCCAAAAATATCCGAGAAAATCGGTTTGCTGTGAAAGCCATTGATAGCTGTTATAAAGGAAAATTGGAAAACCAGGCTGAAGTGGCCAATCAGAATCGGTCAAAGAAAAGTTCACGACGATTATAGGTTGTCCACCTCGTTTCCCCTTTTGAATTAATGGTACAGAACCACTCTTTAAAACTGTTTCCCACTCACCAGCCATTTCTTTGACTGCAGAGGAGATATAGATCTTTTCATGGTCGACAAATTGCAATAATGAGTCATTCTCTGCCATTAGCGGCTCAGTTAGTTCAATCTTTTCATGACTTGAATTAAACAAGATAAGGGGCTTTTCAGGCAATTGCTTTAAAGTACTTGTTTCCTTTATAACAATACCATTCATATTGTCAGTTATATTTTCCGCATCCGTTTGTAATACCTCTACACCGAGGGTCTGAAAACCCTTAACAGCAAATGGATTTATATCCCCAATCATATATATCGTTGGATTGGTTTCCGTATAAATAGAGGTTAAGTGATTATCCACGACGTATCCATCATCCTTATTAATTGTTGCTTCATAATAGGGCTTTTTAGGAAGTGAAGGAATTTGTAAAACAAATTGCTCTTGACCATTCATTGAAAGCTTTTTCTCAAAAAGCAATTCTTTCTCACTATGAATCTGAAAGGTTAACTCATGCTTCTTAAGAGATTGATTTTCGAGAACAGCCACACCAGAGATATTCTCAGCAACAGGTGCTACTCCAAAAGAAAGAAGCGTCAAATTATTTATTTCCTTTCCAATATTATGTACTTCAATATATTGCTCGACTCCTGACAGCACCTTTTTATGAACTGAATCAGAAAAGATATGAATGGAAGTTCCTTTGCCAGAGGAAAGGGAGGTAGCAAGATTGACCGCTTGCTCCATCGATTCATGGTCATAGGTTAACTGTAGTTCATGAATAATCTTTTTGATAACACCTTCATCCGTTTCATTGCTTAAAAGAATTTCAGGCTTTTGACCTGCTTTGATAAGCGTAACCCCTTGACCATTAAGTCGATCTACAAGACTAAGCATTTCCTCCTTCGCTTGAACAAAGCGAGTGGTCTTCTCATCTTTAGCAGACATAGAAGCAGATGAATCAATAATGAAGATGAGATGCTCACCTTGTAGGTCATCTTCCATCCAGAATGGCCTTGTCAGCGCAAGCATCAGTAATATCAAGACGATAATTTGTAACCAGAATAATAGATTTTGTTGGAGCTTTTTCAACCATGGTGAGGCTTGCCATTCATTTAGAATCTGTTCCCAAAGTAGATTTGAGGGGATTTTCTTTTCTTCATACTGCTTTCGAAAAAAATAAAAAAGAATGACAGCCGCAATGAAAAAGCTCATGAGAAAAAACCATGGAAATAGAAATTGCATATCTTTCACCTCGATCGAGTACTTCTAGGCTTTATCTAATTAACCCCCTACTAGGAAGTTCGTGGAATAAAATGGATTGCAAATTGCTATCATCGACTACTGGAATATAATGGCCCCCGTAACGCCTACATAACCGTTCTAGACCTCTGTTATGCTCCTTTAGACGTTTTTCGTAATCGGAAATAATAATTGGATTTATACTGACATTTACTGCAATATTTGATTCACTATCAATTAATTTTAGATCCCCCATATAAGTTGGTAAAATCTCCTCACTGCTTAACACCTGAAAAAGCCATATTTCCTGTTTTAAGGAACTAAGTTTTTTTAAGAGAGCCTCGACTTTATCCAATTCCTCCAACCCGTCAGTAATTAAAATCGTTAGCTGCTGATTTTTTGTTACCGTATTTTGAAGACTTGTAATAAATTCACCGGTTTGTTCATTTTCTGTTAATGAAAGAATTTCTAAATAGGTTCTTCGACTCGATACAGCCCCCTTTCTTCGGACTGCTTGCAAATTTTTCGAAGCAACAGGAGAAAAAAATAACCGATCTTCACTAGCGAGTACAATATAACTCAAAAATGCCGCTAATTGCTTTGAGAATTCCCATTTACTCGTTATAGCTCTCATCGAGGATGTAGCATCTAAATAGATTGCAATCGCTAGCTCTTGTTCATCTAAATATCGCTTAATATAATGCTTTTGTGTTCTACCATACACATTCCAGTCGATTTGTCGAATATCATCACCTGGTTGATATGCTCTAAAATCGGAAAATTCCAATGAAGAACCGAAATGGCTTGATTGTCTTGAACCTTTATGAAGCCCTCTTTTTCTTGTCTTCACCACTAGCTGCATTTTTTGAAGCCTTCCAAGAATGGCTTGCTGATTATTCATCTCGCTTTAGCTCCCTGTGGATTTTTAAAATTGATTATCTCTGTAATAATCTCTTCTACAGATATCCCAGTTGCCTCACCCTCAAAATTCATAAGAATTCGATGTCTTAGAACGGGTAATGCAAGTTTTTTGATATCCCCAATGGAAACATGATATCTACCCAAACACATTGCCCTTGCCTTTGCCATTTGGATTAGACTTTGAAGCCCCCTTGGACCGCTACCGTACTGAACATATCGTTGAACTATATCTGGGGCATCAGAATCAGGATGTGTGGCTGAAATAATCTCTACAGCCAAATTGAGGATTTCCTCTGATACTAAAATTTCCTTTGAAAGCTTTTGTAACTCCAGTACTTCTTGAAGCGTTGCCACCTTTTCCAGTGAAGTGGAATGTACCCCAGTCGTTCTAATCGCAATTTCCTTTAACTCTTCCTTAGATGGGTAACCAACATGAATTTTACAAATAAAACGGTCCAATTGTGCCTCAGGAAGTGGATACGTTCCTTCCATATCAATCGGGTTTTGTGTAGCTAGAACAAAGAATGGGTTTTCCATCGCTTTTGTCTCACTCATAATCGTGACTGTTTTCTCGCCCATTGCTTCTAGAAGAGCACTTTGTGTTTTTGGGGTTGCTCTGTTAATTTCATCAGCTAGCACGATATTCGCAAACAAAGGTCCTTGATGAAAAGCAAATTTCTGTCTTCCGTTCTCATCCAACTGAAGAAGCATTGTTCCAGTAATATCTGCTGGCATTAAATCCGGTGTGAATTGTATTCTTGAAAATTGTAAATCGAGGCATTGTGCAATCGTTTTAATAAGCATCGTCTTCCCAAGTCCAGGTAATCCTTCAAGTAGGACATGTCCTCCTGAAAAAATACTCCATAATACTTGATCAATGACTTCATCCTGTCCGACAATGAATGATTTTATCTCTTTGGTCACTCTCGCAACGGTGTCTGCAGCTATAGCAAATTGTTGTTCTTTTTCTTTTATAGAAGACATCTATTTCACTCCTCGTTTGGATCGATATTTGAAAAATAATTCTTGACGATATCTCCAAGATCCGATGGTAGTTCTAGGCGTTCAGTACTTTGTCGATATGCTTTTTCATAGGTATTAAAAACCTCACTATAAGGCTTAATATTTCCTTTTAGAATTGGACCGTCTCCTTCTTGTTGTTGTCCTTTTGCTCCTTCTCCTAGTGGACCAAAGTCATTTTCGGTATTTGAATCACCTTGCAAACGGTTAGGAATTGTTAGCATTTCCCTTGAACCCTTACCAAGCCCTGCTCCGCTACCACTGCCACTGCCACTGCCTGTACCTGTACCGGAACCCGAGCCATTGCCCGAGCCAGAACCTGATCCTGAGCCGGAACCGCTGCCAGACCCACTACCTGAACCTGATCCACTCCCAGTTCCACTACCACTACCACTATTATTTCCATTGTTTGGTTGCCCGTTTTGGGAAGGTGTTTGGCTATTTCCATTTTGAGGTTTTCCTTGTTGCTGATTTCCACCATTTGTCTGTCCTGGAGGAGCAAACGCCATTTGTGATGGGGGCAAACCATCTTTTATCATTTGATTTTGCATATTGATCCCTGTATTTTGAATAGCAGCTTGAGCAGCTGCCAGCTGTTTTAGTAATTCCGGTGATTGAAGAGCCGACTCTAGTTGTTTTAGGAGCTGTTCTAGTTCTTCATCAGTTAATTTCTGTTCTTTTTGTGAGATTTGGCTTAATGCCTTTCGTTGTTCCTCACTTAACTTATCCCAATTGTTATTCAAAGACTTTAGCCCTTTTTCGAGCTCTTCTAGATTCTTTTGCTCAATAAACTTCGATATGTCGGCTAATCCATTTCGTTCTAGCTCATTTTTCCAAGTCTCAAGTTCCTTCTGTTTTTCTTTTTCCTTAAGCGATTGCAGTTCTAGCTTTTTTGACTGTTTCTCTAATTCCTTTAACGCTTCTTTTGCTGTTTTTGCTTCGCTTAGCTTCTCCTGTGCTTCCTTTAACGCCTTTTTCACTTCAGGATTCTTTTCCTTTTCAAGCTTTTTTTCAAGATTTTTCTCGACCTCTTGAACTAATTTGATTTCTTTCTCCAATTGCTTTGCTGTCTCAAATGTATTTGGAATGGTATTGTACACAATGATCGCTGCTATCATGAACATCATTCCAGCAGCTAGCCATTTAGGATAAAATTTAAGCTTCTTCCGTTTCAAAACTTGATTCTGGACTTTTTTCATCCGAGAAACTGCATCAGCAAGCTGGAGTTGTTCAAGGACACCATGCTTCCCTAAAAAGGAGTAAGCAGTTATTACACGATCTTCTGTGACGAAAGAATTATAGACTGCTGAGGACTCATACAACCCAGGTCGAAATCGCCAAACTCTTATTAAAAAGACAATACATGTGAGTGCAAATATTGCTATAAAATAATAGACTAAAAACGGCACCACTACAAAACTAGCAACAACAATTAGGAGGAATGACATGGCTCCTGCTAGTAGAAACAGGAGCTGACCTTCTTTTATAATTAATTGAAATAGGAGCTGACGTTGGATTGGCTTCAATAATTTTTCAAATTGTTTTTGCTCTTCCACGTAATCCCATCCTTTATCCCTTTTTCATATTTTGCCGAAGCTTTTTTATACTGACCAATAACGCACCTAAAAAGATGACCGTATAAGATATCAAGAAAGAAGCCCAAAGCGGAAATTCAATTCCCGTTACCCGTTGTATTTCATTATTTATTTCAGGTTGAAATGATCCCAATAACACAATTGGCGGGTTCAACATAGCTGTAAAATACGGTGCTGGGTTTGTCGTAGGTACACTAGGATTATAAAAGCCTTGATTCATTTGCATAAGAATCAGGGTCAAAAATGCTGTCCCTCCAGCCAAGAATAATGTGACCCCATAAGTAGTTACCATTGAAACAATCGTTTTTCGAATGAGCGTTGAAAAAAGAACTCCAATACTTCCAAATGTGATAATCGTGAACGTATAAAAGCCAAGGGATGTTAGTACTTGACCCGGTGATATACCGCCAAATAAAAATACGATGCTGTATAATGGCAAGCTTGCAACAATTAATAGCAATAGGAATGAAACAGACGAGATGAGCTTGCTTATGATTATACTTGTTGAGCTTTGAGCTGTAGTTAACAAGATATTTAAGGTTTGTCGTTCACGTTCACTGCTTATTACCCCAGCTGTTAATCCAGGTGTAATAAATAATATTAAAGCCAATTGAAGGATCGACAGGATCATGAACATTTCCCTGCTTTGATCAGGCTTAAAAAAGCCTTGATTGGATTGTAATGATTCAATGAATACAAATCCTATGACTAAAATTCCAAGGGCAAGCAAATAAAAGAGCAAGCCTAAATAACTTTTAAATGTCCGGAAACGGAGCTTGAATTCTTTATTTAACACTGGATTGATCACTAGGTTTTTCATGAAAGCTCTACCCCCTTTGTAATTTCCATAAATACATCCTCTAAATCCGTTTCCACTTCTGTAAAGCTGTATATTGGCAATTCTTGTAGGACTGCTTTTTTTAGTAATTGAGTTTGTTCTTCTGATGAGCCTTTAAATATAAATTGCAGGGAATCCTCCTCTTCAAGCCGCACTAGCTTCGAAACAAACGGGTTATCTTCAAAGAAAGCGATTCCCTTTTCAATCTCATCATTCATTTTCACGATTATCATTTTTTCTCCCCGAAGCTGAGCCTGTATATCTGAAACAGCCCCTTCCGCAACGAGCTTTCCTTGATCAATAATTCCAATTACATCACACATTTCAGCAAGCTCTGGGAGTATATGTGAAGAAATCAAAATCGTTTTCCCCATACTTTTAAGCTCTTTCAATATCTCCCTCATTTCGACCCGTGCACGTGGATCAAGGCCTGATGCCGGTTCATCTAGGATTAGCACCTCTGGATCGTGAATTAAACTTCTTGCCAAACATAGGCGTTGCTTCATCCCTCTTGACAATAAATCTACATATGAATCCCGCTTATGCGATAGATTGACAAGATCCAAAAGCTGCGGGATTAATTTCTGCCGTTCCTCCAATGGAATCCCATAACTAGCCCCATAAAAATGCATATATTCATCTGCCTTCAGTTGATCATACACTCCGAAGAAATCAGGCATATATCCAATCTGTCTTCTTACCATCTTCGTATCCTTTTGAACATTATAACCATTAATATAGGCAGAACCACTAGATGGAGCCAATAAAGTCGCTAGAATTGAAAAGGTTGTTGATTTACCTGCACCGTTTTGTCCAACAAACCCAAAGACACTTCCTTTTTCGATTTGTAGACTTAGTGAATCAAGTGCAGTAAATTTTCCATATCGTTTCGTAAGTTCGATAATTTCAATCATGGTGCCACAACCCCTTTCACTGTGACCTGTGGTAAAGACACATACGGATCACCATTTGAGCTTTTATGAAATTTAATTAAAAGTTCGCCATCCTTTGAAAAAAATTGCTCTACATGATTTTCTTTCGTTAAGGCAAAAGTAGTGCGTTTTTCATCGATTGGCAAATATTCTCCAGTTTCCCTATTTAAGATGGAGTATTTAAGAAAATTTCCATTCATCCTTAAGTTAACAAGATCGAATTCTACCTTTTTCCCTCTTAATTGCTCAGGTAATTGAATAATATAATTATATTCTCCATCATCAAGAAAGATCTCATAAGGGGAGCCCATTCCACTATCATGAATTAATCCTTGAACGACCTCCACTCTTGTGCTGAGCATCCCAGTGTCTATGGTGAAATTACCTGAAAAGTCATTTTCAACTGTAAATGGGGAGAGGATCAAGTTAAGATTATTTTGCTTTTCTTTCTTCCCTACCATATTGACATCAATCACCGGATCCTTTGTTACCCCAGCGATTAGAGGTTGATTATTATAACCGCCCGAAAGAAAACGGTTTGCTGCCTCATAAAGTCTTTCCTTCTTCATTTTCACTAGATCTGTTTGCTGATACATATTTGTATTAAAAAACATTGAAGGACTTGTAAGAAGCGTTTGTTTGATTTTATGATCGATCTGTAGTGTTTCCCCTTGCTTCATCGCGCCAATTTCTATTTTCTCATTACCAGACCAAATAAAGATGTCTTCAAAATCATATGGATATCCATTTTGAATTGACCCTTTTAACTGGTTATTATGCAATGTTAATTGAACGGTAAATTGATCTTCTGTCTCTTTCTGAGCTTCTCCATAAATAGTCTTCGAAGACCAATACCCTACATGACTAAAGGTAATTTCATTCACCTTTCGCTGTTCCTCTACAACCGCACCTATTGATTGATCGAAGCCAGAATAATTATTGGTATATGGAACAGCATTAAATTGATCCTTCGGTACAGAGAGCTTATAATTTCCACTTGTATTTGATAAAAGTGTAGTTGCTTGTATTCCAGTTAGCAGCCCATCTTTTACCTGATATACTCCCATCTGATTAAGTTGTGGCTTAGCAATGCGATCCTTTGCCCCTATACCAAATACGACGGCTGACATCAAAATAGCAATGGAAGGAATAATCCACCATGAATGCTCTCGCTTATCTATTTTTCGAAGAACAAAATAAAGGATTGGAATGATGATGATTAGATAAATAAGCAAAAATATGATTAACTGTGTAACTGAATAATTAGAAGCTGGGAAAAATTCATTTGTCTCCGCAAACTCCCAATATAGCTGATCATACATATCTTGACCATTCATATATAAATTGGCATGACTCTGGTTCGCCTGTTTGATAAAGGCAGAGAACCAAGTGCTATAGCCTTCCCATGTCGATAGAGGCTGATCGCCCAAGGAAAAACTTGTTTGTAAAATCGTTCCTTTGCCAAATGGCTTCTTAATGGTTGCTGGCAGATTGTCACTTTTATGTAGTATAGCTGATCCTTCCTCTATAGCACCTGTATATAGATTCAATTCCTTAAAGGAGATTTCATCTTTTGTAGCCCCCTGTAAAAACTCTGTCTTTCCTAGACTCTCTGCTTCTGATTTCATCGGTAGCAATGGATATAGTAACCCATATGAGCTACTTGCATCTGGAGCTGCACCCGCAATAAGAACCCCACCCGAACGAATCCATTCTTTGATAGCGAGCTGCTGCTGTTCATCCAAAGACGAAACGGCATATTCATCAATAACTAAATAATCTAACATCTCCAGCCCCAATGCCTTTTTTGGGAGCTGCTCCTTAGTCAAAGGAAGCATTTCACTTTGGATACCTGGAAGAATTCTTAATTCCTTTAGTCGGTCATAGTTTTCACTTAATACACCTATTACTTGATCACTGGAATCTATGAATTTAGGTTTAAAGGTTTTATCACCTTTAAAAGAAACTTCACTACCATTCATCCAGCTTCCTTTATATAAATGAATCGTAGATTGGTTTTGGGAGTATGATTGATAATCCTCTGTTAATCCAGGAACAGACAGTTGATACGTTTTTGAACCTTTTTCAGGAAGTTCAACATGAACTAACATGGCTCCACCTGTATTATATGAAGGACTATATTGTATTAATAAATCCCCATTGAATGCTTCGCCACTATTTTCTAGTTTTATTGAAACTGGAAAGCCTTTCCCCCTCTTTACTTTCCCGTTAATTCCTTCTTCAAGTGAAATCTTAATATTCACGCTCTCAGCATGTACCGGAAGAACAGTATTTCCAAATAAAAACAGGAATACTATGAGCATGAATAAAAGTTTTATAGATTTATACAACAAAATCCCCCCTACTTTAAATCCGTCTACATTCCATTAAAATGAAAGACTTTTATGGAATATTGAAAAACATTTACTACCATTATAAAGTATATAATTGGAAAAAGATTAACTATTTTTAATTTAATAGAAATTTATGAATAGTAGAGGATTGATTCCTCCTATCCAATAATTTTCTATTACTAAATTTTACCTCCACTATAATAGACGAAACTGGGAGCATAAACCCCTACATAAAGCAAAAAAAACATGGAAATAATGATCCATGCTTTCAAACTTACCTATTCATTTAACTAAAAAAGTCTAATTGTCTTGGTCCTAATCCTTTGTATTCGATACCCAGCATACTAATAAATTGCTTCGCATTATCTGCAGCATCCCCACCTGAGTTATTATTAAATAACACATAGATTGATTCACTCTGTTTAGAAAGTTTATTGATATGTTCGAGCCATTCTGTTAGTTCTTTATCATTATAGCGATATAAGTATCTTACTTCTCGCCAGTTGCCATCGCTTGGTTTCGTCCATCCATGTACGTTTCTTCCGTGAAATCTGACCAATGTCTTTTCTTTGCAAGTAGACTCGAGAACAATAGGCACTGATCCGGAACCCGCCTGTGGCTCGTCGCATACCGTGTGAATCCACTTTTCCCGTTCCAAGAATGATAGTGTTTGTTCGTATAAGCTTGGAGCAAACCATGATTGATGACGAAATTCAAGCGCGACTGGGATATCTGCCATCTGCTCCCGACACCAGCGTAAGTATTCAACATTTTCTCTTTTACATTCATACCATGGCGGAAATTGAAATAACACCATTGCTAATTTATTTGATTCTATGTATGGCTTGATGGATTGACGAAACGCCTCAAACATTTGCTCCTTTGACTCGAAAGGTATTTCACCACGTAGATGACCTGTCATCCCTTGATAAGCTTTTACAATAAATTGAAAATCCTTTGGAGTGTCACCCAACCATTTCTCAACATTACGTTGCGATTGGATCGCATAAAATGAAGTATCTACTTCGACAATCGGAAAATGCCCTGCATATTCCTTTAATTTATCACCAGGCTTAGTCCCATTCATGTATAAACCATCATGATCTCCCCAGCCAGTCACACCAATATAAATCAACTTACTTCCCTCCCGTAACTATAACTATACAACAAAATTATTCAAGTTGTTATCAATAAACCATATAAGAATTTTAATATGTATGAGTATAGGTTTATGGGTGGAAGTTAAAGCAATTAGAAAAGAGGAAGTATATTATTTACTTTCTCTTTTCCCATAAATACTGAAATCCATATAAGAAAAAAGCCTTGTAAAGGAAATACAAGAAGAATTGAAATTCATTCATCCAAACTAATTTATAAACTTTTAATTTTGTAAACAATCTTGTCATTGGAGATACAAAAAATCCTTGAAAGATAGCAGTTAACAAAATAAATTTTTTAAAATTTCCGTATGTCCATTTTAAAGACAGTAAAGACATCAAGAACTCTGGACCTATGAGAAAAGGCAATTCATTTGAAATAGTGGACTGTGGTTTATTATAAAAAGTCCACCATCTGCGTTTTTTTCCAATTTGGAGATCAAAGCAAGTTAAAAGGAATGCAAAGATCGCTGCTGGAAGAAATCTCTTTATGTTACGTTTACCTACTAAAGGAAGTAATAGCCATGATAGTAAGACCATTGCAATATTAAATAACCTTTGATTTTTTAATGACATAATCCAACCCTCCATTTCCTCTTTTTATCATTTTCTTTTATAAAGAAAATATGCTCTGTCAAATTGCACATGCAAAAAAAAAGAAAAACCCTTGATAAACAAGGGTTTTTCATACATTATCCGATAGAACCTTCCATTTCGAATTTTATCAATCTATTCATTTCAACCGCATATTCCATTGGAAGTTCTTTTGTAAATGGCTCGATGAAGCCCATTACGATCATTTCGGTTGCTTCTTGTTCAGAAACACCACGACTCATTAGATAGAATAATTGCTCTTCAGATACCTTTGATACCTTAGCTTCGTGTTCTAATGAAATATTATCATTTAAAATTTCATTATAAGGAATTGTATCGGATGTAGATTGATTATCCATGATTAATGTGTCACATTCGATGTTTGAACGAGCACCTTCAGCTTTACGGCCAAAGTGAACAATACCACGGTATGTTACTTTACCACCATGTTTTGAAATAGATTTCGAAACAATCGTTGAAGAAGTATTTGGTGCCAAGTGAGTCATTTTAGCACCAGCATCTTGGTGTTGACCTTTACCAGCAATAGCGATCGAAAGTGTCATACCGCGTGCACCTTCACCTTTTAGGATAACCGCTGGGTATTTCATTGTTAGCTTAGAACCAATGTTTCCGTCAATCCATTCCATCGTTGCATTTGCATCACATACTGCACGCTTCGTTACTAGGTTGTATACGTTGTTAGCCCAGTTTTGGATTGTTGTATAACGGCAATAAGCGTCTTTTTTAATCACGATTTCAACGACTGCACTATGAAGCGAGTTCGTTGTGTATACAGGAGCAGTACAACCTTCTACATAGTGAACATGTGCACCTTCATCAACAATAATCAAAGTACGTTCGAATTGACCCATGTTCTCAGAGTTAATACGGAAGTATGCTTGTAATGGTGTGTCTACTTTTATACCAGGTGGTACATAAATAAATGATCCACCTGACCATACAGCAGAGTTCAATGCTGCAAACTTGTTATCAGTTGGCGGAATTGTTTTACCAAAATGTTCACGGAAAATATCTTCATTTTCTTTTAATGCACTATCAGTATCTTTAAATACAATTCCAAGTGCCTCAAGATCTTCCTTCATATTATGATAAACAACCTCTGACTCATACTGTGCAGAAACACCCGCTAAATATTTTTGCTCTGCTTCAGGGATACCTAATTTATCAAATGTAGCTTTAATTTCTTCAGGAACCTCATCCCATGATTTCTCAGACTTCTCAGAAGGCTTAACATAGTATGTGATTTCATCAAAGTTTAAGCTATTTAAATCGCCACCCCATTGCGGCATCGGCATTTTATAGAAATGCTCCAAAGATTTAAGACGGAAATCAAGCATCCATTGTGGTTCTTCCTTCATTCGAGAGATTTCAATTACGATTTCTTTCGTTAAACCACGTTTTGAACGGAAAATTGAGACGTCCTTATCTGCAAAGCCATATTTGTAATCGCCAATTTCAGGCATTTTCTTTGCCATTCGTCATTCACTCCATTTCTAGTTGTGAAAAAAGGTAGAGCATCCAATGTGAAAGATACTCTTTTTTTTATCACAGCTTATTTTTCTTCAGCTTGTAGGCCTTTCTCCATCGCTTTCCAAGCCAAAGTCGCACATTTAATCCGAGCAGGGAATTTTGAAACGCCTTGTAGTGCTTCAATATCTCCGAGCTCTATATCTTCATCATATTCTTTTCCTTGCATCATATCCGAGAATATTTTTGAAAGTTTTAACGCTATATCAGTAGGCTGTCCTTTAATCGCTTGTGTCATCATCGATGCAGATGACATTGAAATTGAACATCCTTCACCTTCAAACTTAGCGTCTGTTACTTTTCCATCTTCAACCTTCAATGTTAGATGAATTCGGTCTCCACACGTCGGATTATTCATATCAATCGTTAATGTTTCGTCCTCAAGAACGCCACGGTTTCTTGGTTTTTTATAATGATCCATGATGACTTGTCTGTACAATGTGTCTAGATTGTTATTAAAAGCCATTGCTGAAATACTCCTTTGTTTTTATGAGTCCTTCAACTAGTTTATCAATTTCTTGCTCAGTATTATAGAGGTAAAAACTTGCACGAGCGGTAGCAGATACATTCAACCATTTCATTAATGGCTGTGCACAATGGTGACCAGCTCGAACTGCTATTCCCTCTGCATCCAATACGGTCGCAACATCATGAGGATGAACATCGTCTATATTAAATGTTACCAACCCAGCGCGATGCTTTGGACCATATACAGTAATACCTTCAATTTGAGAAAAACGTTCTAACGCATATTCTACTAATTTATGTTCATGAGCAGCAATATGATCAAGACCAATTTCTTCTAAAAAGTCAATCGCTGCACCTAATCCAATTGCACCTGCAATGATTGGAGTACCTGCCTCAAACTTCCAAGGTAGTTCCTTCCATGTTGATTCGTATAAACCTACAAAATCAATCATTTCACCACCAGTTTCAACTGGCTCCATTTTTTCCAGGAATTCTTTCTTACCGTATAGAACGCCGATTCCTGTTGGACCACACATTTTATGCCCTGAAAAACCTAAAAAGTCACAATCAAGATCTTGAACATCAATTTTCATGTGGGGTGCTGCTTGAGCACCATCAACAACCATGATGGCACCATTACGATGTGCAATCTTGGCAATATCCTTAATCGGATTAATTGATCCTAGTACATTGGAGACTAACATGACAGAGACAATCTTCGTTTGGCCCGTCACTGTCTCTTCGACATCCTTCAGATCAATTGAACCATCTTGTTGTAATGGGATATATTTAAGAACAGCACCTGTTTGCTTCGCTATTTGTTGCCAAGGAATGATATTAGCGTGATGCTCCATATAGGTGATGACAATTTCATCACCTTCCTGAAGATTATCTCGCCCATAGCTAGTAGCAATCATATTCAGAGCAGTTGTTGTCCCTCTTGTAAAAATCACTTCTTGGGTTGATTTTGCATTTATAAATTTCCTAACCTTTTCACGTGCATTCTCATACCCATCTGTTGCTTTTGTACCAAGTGTATGAACACCTCGATGAACGTTCGAATTATACTCACGGTAGTAGCGATCAACAGCCTCAATTACTTGAATAGGCTTTTGGGAAGTTGCTGCACTATCAAGGTATACAAGCGGATTTCCGTTCACTTCCTGATGTAAAATTGGGAACATGTCACGAATATCATGGATATTCATTATCTGACTTTCCTTTCGATTACCTCAACAAGCTGCTTTTTAACTCCCTCGATTGGAAGCACATTAACAACTGGAGCTAAGAAACCATGGATAACTAATCGTTCAGCTTCTACTTTTGGAATACCGCGGCTCATTAGATAGTATAATTGTAACGGATCTACACGACCTACTGAAGCTGCGTGTCCTGCTGTAACATCATCTTCATCAATAAGGAGGATTGGGTTTGCGTCACCACGAGCCTTCTCACTCAGCATTAATACTCTTGACGTTTGTTCAGCATTCGATTTTGATGCACCATGTTCAATTTTACCTATACCGTTAAAGATTGAACTAGCACTATCTTTCATTACACCATGCTTTAAAATATAACCCTCTGAATTTTTACCGTGATGGATAATTGTTGTTGTGAAATTTTGCTTTTGCTCACCACGACCGACAACAACTGATTTAGTATCGGCAAATGAACCGTCACCAATTAAATGTGTTACGTTCTCAGAGATTGTATTTCCGTCATTCATTAATCCTAATGCCCATTCAATTCGGCTATCTCGTCCAATGACTCCACGACGATTCACATACGTAGTTGTACCCTTTGCTAAAGTATCAACTGCACCAAATGTGATTCTAGCATTTGTATTTCCAATAACTTCAGCAACAATGTTTACAATTGTTTCAGATTCTACACTAGTTGAAAAATAGTTTTCAACATAAGTTACTGAGCTATTGTCATCAGCAACAACAATTACATGGTTAAACAGCGCAGCATCTGGATTATCAAGTACATATACAGCTTGAAGTGGGACCTTTACTTCAACATTTTTAGGCACATATACAAATACTCCACCATTAAGAAGTGCTGCGTGTAGAGCTGTTAAGCGATGCTCGTCAACTTTTACGCCATCCTTCATGAAATATTTTTGAAGTAATTCACTATGGTCACGCGCTGCTGAATAGATATCTGTAAAAATAACTCCACTTGCTTTCACTTCATCAGATAATGAAAGGTATGCAGGTGTATTATTTCTTTGAATATAAATATTCTTTTCTTCTTCAATATTTACTAATGATTTAATTTCCTCAGGTAATTCTTCGATTGAACTATATGGAGCACTTTCAACAACATGATTTGCAAATTGGAAAAAGTTCCAATTATCAATTTTTGTTTTATCTGGTCTTGGCATTGGAAGTTCTTCTAGTTTTTCAAGAGCTTGTAAGCGAAGATCCAGTAGCCAGCTTGGTTCACCATTTTTAGTAGAAAGCCCTCTGACGTAGTCCTGATCTAATGATAGTTTCGTATCAATTGTCATTTTAATCCTCCTAACGCTTACGCTTCTTGACCTACAGTTTCATCTTCAATTCCTAATTCTTCTTTAATCCATTCGTATCCTTCTGCTTCTAGACGTTGTGCAAGCTCAGGACCACCAGATTTCACAACACGTCCTTGCATCATTACATGAACTTTGTCTGGTGTAATATAGTTAAGTAGACGTTGGTAGTGAGTAATAATTAAGCAACCAAACTCAGAACCACGCATTTCATTAATACCTTTAGAAACAACCTTTAATGCATCAATATCTAGACCTGAGTCAATTTCATCTAAAATTGCAATTTTTGGCTCAAGCATCATTAATTGTAAAATTTCGTTACGCTTCTTTTCCCCACCTGAAAATCCTTCATTTAAATAGCGTTGTGCCATATCAGGATCCATTTCAAGGTATTCCATATTTTTATCCATTGTACGGATGAATTTCATAAGTGAAATTTCATCACCTTCTTCACGACGCGCATTAATTGCCGAACGAAGGAAGTCAGCATTTGTAACACCACTAATTTCACTTGGATACTGCATCGCTAAGAAAAGACCAGCACGAGCGCGCTCATCAACTTCCATTTCTAATACATCTTCACCATCAAGAGTGATACTGCCACTTGTTACTTCATATTTTGGATGCCCCATAATTGCTGATGATAAAGTGGATTTACCAGTACCATTAGGACCCATGATTGCATGGATTTCTCCACCACTAATTTCAAGGTTCACACCTTTTAAAATTTCCTTACCATCGATTGCAACATGAAGATCTTTGATAACTAAAGTTGATCCTGCCATTACGACTACCTCCATTAAACAAAAAAATATTTTGTATTGTATTGAAATAAAAATAAAGCTTTATTCTCATTTTATTCTCATTACAATCTTATAACAAATTAAAAGTGATAGCAACCTTTACAACTTGTTTAAGATAATAGTTATTTTAAAAAAGCTCATTCGTATGAAACCATAGGTTTCATACGCCTTCAGCTATGCTGAAAGGTGGCTTCAATTAAATGAAATCTGGAGAGCGAGCTTGCTTGCTCCTAAAGTTTCATTTAATTGAAGCAAAATGGAGCCGATCCCTAATCAGATTCGAAGAACAACGTTATTTTTCACATAATACAAGAATTCATTCTATGATATATATTAATAGGAAAAAACCAGTGTATTCCGGACACTGGTTTTTGAAAATATCTTGTCTTACCCTATCTTAAACATGTAGCTTTCGATCGATTTCAGCAACGAGAATTCTACCTTTTTCATATTCTTTCTCACGTCGCTGTTCAACCTTTAATCGCTCTTCGAATTTTCGACTGTACACTTCATATCCGATACCGTGCGCCTGATGCATTGCTCTTTCCATTTCGTGCGTATAATTCAAACGTATTCGATTGATAAAAACCAATCCTTTCATTTTTATTAAATATCGTGCACAGTGTTAATACTAACACCTTCAATTTTCTTCCACAAACTCGATAATTACCGATATTCTTGGATTACCCAATATATTATAAAACCAGATAACCTTCACTGCAATCATATTTATTATTACTTCTAATAACTTTCGTATCCTCTGAAATACTCATACTTTGTTACTTAAAAAGAAAAAAGGGGTTGTACCAATTTATAGTGGTACAACCCTTTAACCTTTTTCTATTCATTTGCAGGAATTACAGATCCATTATATTTTTCTTCAATAAACTTTGTAATTTCATCTGAATGTAAAACCTCTAGAAGTGCTTTAATTGCTTCACTATTCTCTTCACCTTTAGGTACGGCAATCACATTCACATATGGATTATTTTCAGGAGATTCTATAATCAGTGCATCTTTTGACGGATTTAATCCCGCATCTAATGCATAGTTCCCATTGATAGCGACTAAGTCTCCTTCCTCACCTTCATAAATCTTTGTTAATAAAGCAGCGTCTAGATCCGTTTGGAATTGCAAATCTTTTTCGTTTTCTACGATATCATCAGTTGTTGCACTAACTTTTTCAATTCCTTCTTTTATCTTGATTAGGCCTTCTTTTTCTAGCATAGCTAATACTCGTCCATGGTCAGCTACCGAATTACTCATAATAACAGTAGCTCCCTTTGGTAATTCATCGATTGACTTATATTTCTTTGTGTAAAGACCAATCGGCTCAATATGAATGCCACCAGCATTTACAAGATCATAACCTTTTTCATCAATTTCTTTATTTAAGTACGGAATATGTTGAAAGAAGTTTGCATCAAGTTCACCTTCATTTAATGCCATATTCGGTAATGCATAATCTGTGAATTCTTCAATTTCAAGATCAAACCCTTTTTCTTTAAGTAAAGGCTTTGCTTCTTCTAAAATTTCAACATGTGGAACTGGAGTAGCACCAATTTTTATTGTGACAGCTTCGCCTTCACCGTTTTTTGATTTATCTGCTGCTCCTTCATCCTTAGAAGCACCACATGCAGCTAATGAAAATACAAGTGCAAGTAAAATAATTGTTTGTAAAAATTTCTTCATTTTGTTTTCCCCCTTAAGTTATCTTTTATCTATTATTGAAGTGACAATGTCACCAATAAACTGAATAATAAATACAATGACTAATATTAGAACTGTTGCAACAAAGGTTACATCAGGATTTGAACGATGGAAGCCTTCGAGATATGCCAATGTCCCAAGTCCACCTGCACCAACAGTACCTGCCATAGCTGTATATCCTACTAAAGCAATTGAAGTGACAGTTATTCCTGATATTATCGCAGGTAGTGATTCAGGAACATACACCTTCCAAATAATTGTTGAAGCACTTGCCCCCATGGACTTTGCAGCTTCTATTACACCTTTATCGATTTCACGAAGTGCAATTTCAACCATCCTTGCATAAAAAGGTGCTGCACCGATTACCAATGCTGGTAATGCCCCCTTCACTCCTAACATTCCTCCCAAAAGAAACCTTGTGAACGGGATAAGTAAAATAATTAAGATAATGAATGGTATGGATCGAAATATATTAACAAAAAATGCAATGATCGAATTCAATATTTTGTTTTGCCATATATTACCTTTAGATGTTAAAAATAGTAATAGTCCAAGGATAAGTCCTAAAATGAAAGTCAGAACTACTGAGAAAAATGTCATAGAAAGTGTTTCAACTGTCGCTTCCCAAACTTTATCCCATTTCACATTTGGAAAATATTTTTCAATCATTACCCATCACCTCCGCCTCAACCTCTTGCTCACGGATATAATGAATCGCCTTTTCGATTTCATCGTTCGAACCATTGAGGTGAATAAATAATGTCCCATATGCTCCACTTTGAGTTTGTGAAATTTTCCCTTGTAGGATTGTAACATTAATGTTGAAGCTACGAATTACATCAGTAATCAATGGTGTCTCCGTTGATTTTCCTACGAATGTTAATTGTATAACCTTTCCACTTGGATATTGCTCAATGAGATGTTCGATTGTTTCTCTCGTTTCCTCTGGTTCTGTTACTTGCTGGACAAAGCGTCTTGTAATGGTAGCCTGTGGTTTTCTAAATACTTCTAAAACCTCACCTTGTTCTACAATCTGTCCTTCT
This sequence comes from Fredinandcohnia quinoae, assembly GCF_022427965.1. Lineage (GTDB taxonomy): Bacteria > Bacillota > Bacilli > Bacillales > Bacillaceae_L > Ferdinandcohnia > Ferdinandcohnia quinoae. The sequence continues at coordinate 29,055 of NZ_JAKTTI010000012.1, forward strand.
TCCATTACTGCAACACGATGACAGATTTTTCGAATGACATGCATTTCATGAGTTATTAAAACAATCGTTAACCCAAGTCTTTCATTGATATCAACTAATAAATCCAAGATTGAATCTGTCGTTTGTGGATCCAACGCAGATGTAGCCTCGTCACAAAGAAGTACCTTTGGATTATTAGCTAATGCCCTAGCAATTCCTACACGTTGCTTCTGCCCACCGCTTAACTCAGAAGGGTATGCGTCCCCTCGTCCTTCAAGACCAACAAGCTTGATTAATTCATCAACTCTTTTTGTTCGTTCACTTTTCGGTACTTTATTGATTTCTAAAGGAAATGCAATATTTTCCTTAACTGTTCTTGACCATAAAAGGTTAAAATGTTGGAAAATCATACTGATTTCTTTCCTTGCATCACGGAGTGCTTTTCCTTTTATTTGTGTAATATTATGTCCTGCAACTGTTATCGACCCTTGACTAGGTAATTCGAGACCATTTAATAAGCGTATTAGCGTGCTTTTTCCAGCACCACTATAACCAATAATGCCAAATATTTCACCATCATTTATTTGAAGATCAATATCCTTAACTGCAGTAACTTTATTCGCTTTTGTTTCATACACCTTTTTTACCTTTGATAGTGTTATCATGATGCCTCACCCTCTTTTCAACTAAGTAAAGATTAAAAACTTATATTTATTTTGTACGTCTATGCAATAAAAAAACCTTTCTGCAAAAAATGAGCAGAAAGGCGTAATTAATCATATTCCTTTCTCTCATCTCCCAAAGCATTAATGCTTTGTGTGAATTGGCACCATTTCAACTAAGTTGACGGTTGCCGGGCTTCATCGGGCACATCCCTCCACCTCTCTTGATAAGAGTTGTATATAAACTTTATTCAATTAATGTTTTATAGCAATATAGTTTTTAAGGTTATGAGAGTGATTTTATCACTAGTATTCAAAGGTGTCAACAAAATTCTATAAATCTACATTACTTTTTTAAAGTAATTTCTATTAGGCCCTACACTTAAGCAATTGGAGTTTTTTCTAGTGATTTCGTTCCATTAGCTACTTCGATTGCCTGTTCCAAATCTTCTAAAATATCATCAATATTTTCAATCCCAACTGAAAGACGAATTAAATCCTCTGTCACACCAGACGCTTTAAGATCTTCTTCACCTAATTGTTGATGTGTAGTACTTGCAGGATGAATGATTAAGCTTTTTGCATCACCAACATTAGCGACATGGGACCAGAGCTTCACATTATTAATGAGCTTCTCACCAGCGTCTCTTCCACCCTTAATTCCAAATATAATAACTGCACCTGCACCTTTAGGTAAATATTTATCCGCTAATTCTTTATTAGGATGTCCTTCATCACCCGGATATAATACCCATTCTACACCTGGATGTTCTTTTAAATATTGAACAACTTGATTTGTATTTGCAATATGCTCCTTCATTCTCACATGTAGTGTTTCCAATCCCAGACTGAATTGAAATGCATTGAACGGACTAATTGAAGGGCCGAGGTCGCGTAATAGCTGAACCCTTGCTTTAATGATAAATGCAACAGCACCTAAAGCTTCTGCATATACGAGATCATGGTAGCTTGGGTCAGGAGTTGTAAAACCTGGAAATTTCGGTGAATTCCAGTCAAAATTCCCGCCATCAACAATAATTCCACCAAGTGTCGTTCCGTTACCGAGCAACCATTTTGTTGCAGAATGAATGACAATGTCAGCACCATGCTCAATTGGTCTGCATAAATAAGGTGTTGCAAATGTATTATCGATAATTAATGGAATCCCCGCCTCATGAGCTATTTTTGCAACAGCTTCAATATCGAGAATATCTAAGCTAGGGTTACCGATCGTTTCTGCAAATATTGCCTTTGTATTTGGTGTGATTGCCTGACGAAAATTCTCGGGATTTGTTGGCTCTACAAAATGAGTCTTAATTCCGTACTTTGGTAATGTATTTGCAAATAGATTATAAGTTCCTCCATATAAGGTTGAGGCAGAAACAATGTCATCCCCCGCTCCAGCGATATTAAGTACCGCTAAAGTTATTGCTGCCATTCCACTTGCTACTGCAAGACTACCTACTCCACCCTCTAACTGAGCAACCCTTTCTTCAAAAACCGTAACAGTAGGATTATGGATGCGCGTATATATGTATCCCGGTTCTTTTAAGCCAAAAAGGTTGGCAGCATGTTCTGTACTATTGAACGTATATGCGTTTGATTGATAAATCGGAACTGCCCTTGCACCTGTCGTTGGATCGGTTTCAAGTCCTCCATGAACCCCAATCGTTTCAAATCTGTACTTTTTTTGTTTTTCACCCATTTTTAAATCGCTCCTTTTTAATTATTTGTTGTAGAAAGGGACTAACTAAAAAACCCTCTTCAATAAGAAGAGGGTGGATAGATGTTCTCTTCTTATCTGTCAGACAAATTTCCGTCTGCTGGATTTAGCACCGCGTAAAATAACCGGTTGCTGGGCTTCATAGGGCCATTCCCTCTGCCACTCTTGATAAGATTTACTATTGAATTAATCAGAATGTTAAAGCATTTATGTTCTAAAGTCAATATATTTGTTAAAAGATTTTGAAATTTCTACGGATAGATAATTAATATTTCCTAAGAAATATGTCTATTCATGCAACCTGATTATTCGATTTTACAATCGGCAGGCCTTTAAATACGAAATAAAAATAAAGAGAGCCAATCAAATATAATATCGAAGTAATTGTAAATACATATGCATAACCCCAATATGAACCGTATATTAAAACAATTGATGTTGAAACTGGTCCCATTAATGCCCAGCCAAGTTGAAAGACCATTTGATTAACAGAGTTGGCAAGTCCTTTCATAGAATCATCGACTCGAGCCATCATTAGTGAGGACTGAATCGGATTTCCTGCATTCATTAGTGCTTGCCTGAATAAAAAGCCAATTCCAGCTATATATAAATTTTCTGTATAAGCAGTTAGTAATAAAAATGGCAGAGAGAGCAATTGCAAATAGACAACTGCCCTTACCTCTCCTACCTTCCTAACAACTGCCGGTCCAATAATCATCGCCACAGCAGTTGCTGCCTGTCCTAATGATAAAATGATTCCTATTATCGAATTATTAGCATGAAATCGATCTGAAAAATACAAATTTAAATAAGGGATTACTAAACCTGAGCCGAAGCCAATGATCATCTGTGCTCCTGCAAATAATGCAATAAGCTTTAATTGAGATTTATTTATCCAAAAGCTTTCCATTAAGGACAACTTCGTTTTTGAATTGTCAGCCACTCGCTTTTTTTCAGACATCTTAAAGATTGGTAAAATTCCAGCTACATATATACCAACTGCAATTAGAAGTGTCATTCGTACACTTGTTAAAGCACTAAAATTCAATACATAATGAAATGTATCAGATAACACTCCACCTAAAATATTTCCTACAACATTAGCAGCCATCATGATTGCGGCATGAAAGCTAAATAAATGGACTCTTTGCTTAGGCGTAGAATTTTCTGCTAACCAAGGAATCCCTGATACTTGGATGAAAGCAGTTGAAAGACCAGTAAGGAAAGCGGTAGCAATTAACAATTCCTCAATATCAATAATACTTCTCGAAAATAAAGCAATTGCTGATATAGCAACACCGAGAGCCATAACCTTTTTTCGTCCCATTTTGTCACTCAGTATACCCGCAGGGACTAAAATAATTGCTGATGCTAATGCCGTCATGGCAATGATTGTTCCATTCATTTGTTCTGAATAACCTAATTCTCTTATGTAAAAATTGTATATCACCATAAATATACCCATACCTATTTGGGTGTAAATATTTGTAAGAATAAATAGTTTTACATTTTTATTATATGATATGTATTGTCGTTTCCAGTCATTTAATAGACTCATAATCTTTCTCCCTAGATGTATTTCGACTCCCTAAATATCATACCTTTTTTTTAGAAAAAATCAATATAAAAAGCATCGCCAAATCACTTTTAGCGATGCTACTTATTAGAAATTATTTCGAGTAAATATGGTACATTTTTAAATGCATAAATTTTATTATAAACCTTGCTATTTTGAAAAATGAGCAAACAAGGTACACTTTCAACTTCCCACTCGAATGCGCGACCGGGGATGTAATTCAAATCACACTTCCCAATTGCTACATCAGGAATTATTTCGGTTACAACCTGCATCATTTTTGATGCTACCTGACAAGTGCCGCAAAGTGGTGTATATAAATAGAGGCAAAAAAAGTCTTTTTTTGCAATCGCTTCGTCTATATCTTTTTCGTTCCATTCATTCATAAAATTTTCAAATCCTCAAGTTTGTTTAGTGACTTTTAGAACTTCTTTTACAATAAATATTCTGTATGAACATCAATATTGGCTCTAAGAAGTACCGTTGCGATATGTTGTTCTGGAGCTGTTGCTACTTCACGATACATTTTATCAATGTAAAGATGCTCAGCTTCTGGAAATTCACGTTTAAACTGCTTTCTAAGCTTTTCACCAGCAGCATCCGCATCAACGAGAATATAAACATCTTTATTATATACATGTTCAATTAACTCATCGAGCTTTGAAATACTAATCGTCCCATTTGTACAAATGATTTCAACAGGTTCATTTATAACAGCCTCTACTTTCTTTTTATCTGATCTCCCTTCGACAATAATAACTCTTTCTATTTCACCCAAACTCATCATACATCACCTAGTTTCAGTGTACATTCTACTACTATTCCCTTTATTTTATAAAAATGATCAAACATTGGTGAATCCTGTTCATTGTATATAGTAAAAAGGCAGGTTACTAACATCTGCCTCTTCTGATTTATTAGTATCCATAGTAATAGTTGAAACTAAAAAGGGAACGACAAAGCCGTTCGCCGATTTTAATTAATCTTCGTTAATCATTTCTTCATATTGCTCTGCGGTCATAAGTTTATCAATTTCACCTTTATCAGTAGGTTCTATAACAATCATCCATGCTTTTTCATAGGGTGAATCATTAACAAACTCTGGGCTATCATCAAGGTCTTCATTTATCTCTACAACTTTTCCACTAATTGGAGCATACAACTCTGAAACAGTTTTTACTGATTCAACACTTCCAAATGGCTCGTCTACTTTTATTTCATCTCCAACCTCTGGAAGCTCTACAAAGACGATATCTCCTAGTTCAGATTGTGCAAAATCAGTAATACCGATTCGAACCTTTTCCCCTTCAACTTTTACCCACTCATGTTCTTCAGAGTAGCGTAATTCTTTAGGTGTATTCATGTTTATTACCTCCATTAATTAGCAAATTTATATGTATAAAAGTTCTCATAAATGAGGCCTTTTAATCCCATGTAACTATTTCCAGGTTTGTTCGAATTGCACTTCGTTAAATCCAACAGTAACCTTATGACCATCGGTAAGAAGTGGTCGTTTTATTAGCATTCCATCAGAGGCTAATAGGGCTAATAGCTCTTCTTCTGTTGCAGTATTCATTTTTTCCTTAACACCAAGTTCGCGATATTTTTGTCCACTTGTATTAAAAAACTTTTTTAATTCTATACCACTCATTTTATACATAGCTGCTAGTTCCTCTTTCGTTGGTGGACTCTCAACAATATGTATTTCTTCAAATGAAAGCTGATGTTCCTCTAACCACTTTTTAGCTTTTCGACAGGTTCCACATTTCGGATACCAATAGAGCTTTATTGTCATAATTTTCACCACCTACATTCAGAAAAACTAGGAAAAATTACATGTTCACTATAAGAAAACATGTACCATCTGATATTTTACCATATGAAAATTGGAAATCATAATTTTTAAACTATACACAGACTATAATTTCGACTAATTTTTCATTATTTCCTGCTCTTTGGCCAAATTAATTTGTGAACTTTTATAGGCATAAGGAAAAGCGCTGGAGCTAGACATTGAAAAAGCTCCCGTAGGAGCTTTTTCATTTACATATTAAACAGTATATTTTTCAGCTTCAATTAATGAAGCAGCTGCTTCACGCTTTTTAGCAATCACATTGATTGGGTTATGGCGAGTAAATTTACGTAGTGCAGAAATCATCATACGTAAAGTATCTCCTTCTTCTGTTGCTACAAGAGTTTCTTTCGCATGTCCTTCGATTTCATTGAATGCTTCTTGGACAAATACTTGAGTATAGAGAAGCTTTTGTTGGTTCTTTTCTAAACCTGTTTTATTAATTGCTTTTTCCGTACGTAAAACAACTGATTCCATTGCATAGACATTAGCTGCAATATCAGCAATATTTGCAAGGATTTCTTGTTCTTGCTCTATTTTCGGACCATATTTTTGAGCCGCCAAGCCAGCAATCATTAAACCAATTTTCTTAGCATTGCGCACAAGATATTTTTCTTGCTCAAGTACACCATCGCCAACTTCCTCAGGCATTAGCATCATAAGCTCTTCTTGAAGTGCTTGTGCTTTTTGAAGAAGAGGTAGCTCACCCTTCATCGCTTTTCGTAAGAATGTTCCTGGAACTAATAGTCGGTTAATTTCATTTGTTCCTTCGAAGATTCGATTGATACGAGAGTCACGGTATGCTCTTTCAATTTCATATTCCTGCATGAATCCGTAACCACCGTGGATTTGTACGCCTTCATCAACAACGAAGTCTAATACTTCAGTATTAAAGAATTTATTGATTGAACATTCGATTGCATATTCTGCAATTGATTTTGCAACTTCTTTTCCATCTTTCACTTCTTCATCAGATAAATTACTCATACGATCTTCGAAGTACCCAACCGTACGGTATACACTTGATTCAGCAGCATAAATTTTTGTTGCCATTGAAGCAAGCTTTTCTTGTATAAGTCTGAATTGAGAAATTGGCGTTTTGAATTGTTGACGTTGATTTGCATATTTTACAGCTAATTCAAACGCACTTTTCGAACCACCTACTGCACCTACTCCTAATTTATAGCGACCGATATTTAGGATATTAAATGCAATCACATGCCCACGTCCAACTTCACCTAGTAAATTCTCAACAGGAACTTGTGCATCTTCTAATATTAATGTGCGAGTTGATGAGCTCTTAATACCCATTTTCTTTTCTTCAGCACCTGTTGATACTCCAGGGAATTCACGATCAACGATGAATGCTGAGAATTTGTCTCCGTCGATTTTTGCATATACAACAAACACGTCAGCAAAACCTGCGTTTGTGATCCATTGCTTTTCACCATTTAATACATAGTGAGTACCTTCTGCATTTAGTTTTGCAGTTGTTTTTGCACCTAATGCATCTGAACCGGAGCTAGGCTCAGTTAGTGCATATGCAGCAAGAAGTTCACCAGATGCTAATTTTGGTAAATATTTTTGCTTTTGTTCTTCATTACCAAATAAAACGATTGGTAATGAACCAATACCCACATGTGCACCGTGAGTAATTGAGAAGCCGCCAGCCTTTGCCATTTTTTCAGCAACTAAAGCAGAAGTAATTTTGTCCAAGCCAAGGCCACCGTATTCTTCTGGTACGTCTACAGCTAATAATCCAAGTTCACCAGCTTGTTTTAATAGCTTAACAGAACGGTCAAATTCATGGTGCTCAAGAAATTCTACTTGAGGTAAAACTTCATTTTCTACATAGTCTTCTGTTGTTTTTGCAATCATTTTATGTTCTTCAGTGTAATCTTCCGGTGTAAATATACGATCAGCTTCTAGGTCTTCGATTAAGAAGCCTCCGCCTTTTACTACTTGATTAGTTGTATTTGCCATTTTATTTCCTCCTTAGGTATTTTTATATACAATTTCTATCAAACTAGTTCAAATACTCCTGCAGCACCCATTCCGCCACCGATACACATTGTAACTACACCAAATTGGACATTGCGACGTTTCATTTCGTGCATTAGAGTAAGTGTAAGCTTTGCTCCAGAGCAGCCAAGTGGATGACCAAGCGCAATCGCTCCTCCATTCACATTAACCTTTTCCTCATCTAAGCCTAATTCACGAATAACCTGTAATGATTGAGAAGCAAATGCTTCGTTCAGTTCAAATAACCCGATATCTGATAGTTCTAACCCTGCAATTTTTAAAGCCTTTGGAATGGCTGCAATTGGACCAATTCCCATTACTTCTGGTGGTACTCCAGCTACGGCAAATGATCTGAATTTTACAAGTGGTGTTAATCCTAAGCTAATTGCCTTTTCACGATCCATTACCATAACCGCCGCAGCTCCATCACTTGTTTGTGAAGAGTTACCAGCAGTTACAGAACCTGTGACAGAAAATGCTGGTCTAAGTTTAGCAAGAACCTGAGCATTTGTATCTTCACGTACACCTTCATCTTGAGAAAATAGAATGTGTTTTTCATGGACTTTATTGTCTGCTCCAAGCTGACGAAGGGTTACATCAACTGGAACGATTTCATCAATGAATTTACCTGCTTTTATCGCTGCAGCTGCGCGTTGATGACTTCTCACCGCAAATGCATCTTGGTCTTCTCGGCTAACTCCATATTTAACTGCTACTTGTTCTGCAGTATGACCCATTCCCATGTAATATTCAGGTGCTGTTTCAGCTAATTTTACATTCGGTCTAACAACATGCCCCATCATTGGTACAAGACTCATCGATTCTGCTCCACCAGCGATTGCTGTGTCAGATGCTCCTAGCATAATTTTTTCTGAAGCATATGCAATCGCTTGAAGACCAGACGAACAGTAGCGATTAATTGTTATTGCAGGAACTGTATGTGGTAATCCTGCTAATGCTCCAATATTACGAGCCATATTTAGTCCTTGCTCTGCTTCAGGCATTGCACAACCAATAATTAAATCATCAATATTTCCTTCATAGTTCCCCGCACGTTTTACTGTTTCTTTAACAACTAAAGCTCCTAAGTCATCGGGACGTACATTAGCTAACGTACCTTTTTTTGCTTTTCCGACCGGGGTTCTAGCACCCGCCACTATTACTGCTTCTCTCACGATATTCCCCCCTAATGGATGGTTAAAAGTTCCGGGAAAAAGCCCTCCCTTTTAACCTTGATATTAAAATTAGTTACGTAATGGTTTTCCTTTTACTAGCATGTGCTGCATTCTTTGTTGTGACTTTGGCTCGCCAACAAGGCTAAGGAATGCTTCACGTTCTAGATCCAATAAGTATTGCTCATCAACCTCAGTTCCGTATGGTACATTTCCACCAGCAATTACCCATGCAAGCTTTTTCGCAATTTTTAAGTCATGGTCTGAAATGAATCCGGAATATTTCATTGATTGTGCACCTAATAAAAGAGTCGCATATCCTGATTCCCCAACAACAGGTACCTTTTTACGGACTGGTGCTTTATAGCCATTCGTAGAAAGCGCTAACACTGCTTGTTTTGCATCATGGATCAAATGATCGCCATTAAAGCTAATGCCGTCTTCACGTGACAAGAAATTGTTCGTTCTAGCTTCATCTGCTGATGTTGAAACCTTTGCCATTGCAATTGTTTCGAAAACTTTATTTGCAACATTTTGAAGTTCAAAATCTACACCATTAGGTAATCCTTGAAGATGGTTGATATAAAGCTCTTTATTACCGCCCCCACCTGGGATTAAGCCTACACCAACTTCAACTAGACCCATATACGTCTCGCTTGAAGCTTGAACTTGTGCAGCTGGTAGACAGATTTCTGAACCACCACCAAGCGTCATTCCAAATGGTGCTGCAACAACTGGTTTTTCACTATACTTAATATTCATCATCGCTTGTTGGAAGTGGCGAACAATCATCTCAATATCAAAATAATTATCGTCCTGTGCTTCCATTAGGATCATTGCAAGGTTTGCACCAACACAGAAGTTCTTTGCTTGGTTACCAATCACAAGTCCTTTATAATTACGACCAACTTCCTCAAGTGAGTAGTTAATCATTTGGATGATATCAATACCAATTGCATTATTTGGTGATGTGAATTCTAAAAGGGCCACATCATCACCTAAGTCTATTAAACTAGCACCACTATTTTTCTTAATGACACCATTTGTTTCTTTTAAGCTCTTTATATTTATATTTTTTGGATTTACTGTTAATGCTTTATACTCACCATTGTGATAGAAAGAAACAGCTCCATTTTCTTTTTTATAAAATGATGTGTGACCGTTTGCTAGCATTTCTTTAATCCATGCTGGTACACTCTTACCCTCTGTTTCCATTTTCTTAACGGATTTTTCAAGACCAATTGCATCCCATGTTTCAAATGGTCCTAATTGCCAGCCAAAGCCCCATCTCATTGCTTCATCAATCGCAACGATATCATCAGCAATTTCACCAAGAAGATTTGCTGAATATAGAAGAGCTGGGCTTGTAATATTCCATAAAAGCTTTCCTGCACGATCTTCTGAATATAGAAGTGTTTTTAATTTATTTGGTAGTCCCTTTACTTGCTTAATTGCTTCAGTAGTTGGTGTTTTTAGCTTTTTACGTTCACCATACTCTAATGTATCAGGATTTAATTCTACTATTTCCTTACCTTGCTTAAGGAAAAAGCCTTGGCCTGATTTACTACCTAACCAGCCTTTTTCTAACATCGTTTTCATGAAAGCTGGAACATCGAATACTTCTTTTTCTTCACCTTCAACTTGTTCAAATACATTTTTTGCAACATGAATGAATGTATCCAGTCCCACAACATCTAGTGTGCGGAATGTCGCACTTTTCGGACGGCCGATCATTGGACCAGTAACGGAATCAACCTCTCCAACGCTGTATCCACCTTTTAACATTTCTCTTACAGTAACAAGGAGACCATACGTACCAATGCGGTTTGCAATGAAGTTAGGCGTATCCTTTGCTTCAACTACACCTTTACCAAGTACATCTTCCCCGAAAGTTTTTATAAATGAAAGAATCTCTGGGTCAGTCTTTTTAGTAGGTATTACTTCCAAAAGCTTTAGATAGCGTGGTGGATTGAAAAAATGTGTACCAAGGAAGTGCTTTTGGAAGTCTTCAGATCTTCCTTCAGCCATTGCCTCTACTGAAATCCCTGATGTATTTGAGCTTACAATGCTTCCTGGCTTTCTAACTGCATCAACTTGGCTAAATACCTTTTTCTTAATTTCAAGGTTTTCTACAACAACTTCTATAATCCAATCAACGTCAGCTAATTTTTCCATATCATCTTCAAAATTACCTGCAGTAAGAAGTGATAAATTAGATTTTGATGTAAGTGGTGCTGGTTTCTGTTTCAATAATTTTTGAAGGGCAGAGTTACTTAGACGATTTCTTACTTGTTTATCCTCTAATGTAAACCCTTTCTTTTTTTCGTCTTCTGATAATTCGCGTGGTACGATATCTAATAATAGTGTTGGTATTCCAATGTTCGCTAAGTGTGCTGCTATACCTGATCCCATTACCCCTGAACCAAGGACTGCTGCCTTTTTAATGCTTTGGATCATTCACAGTTTCCCCCTTTGACCTTTTTTTGAATGAACACTCATTCATTTTCATGCCAAAAAAAATGAGCTCCTATGTATTTAAATATAAAGCAATATTTAAATTTTCGCAATATATTAAGAAAACTATTTTGCTTTTTTCTTTTAATTCAGAATGGAAATACTCCATAAAGGTGACTATAAGAGATGGAGGTGACACTAGATGCCAAAACGTGAGAAAAACCCATCAAAAGCTGGTGTTAGTGCTGCAAGTGTAAAAGGAAATGCTGGTCCTAAGTATGCTCAAACCGGCGGAAAAACGCAAACCACCAATCAACAATACGGTGCAGAAAATACACAGGACAACGAATAACAAGATAAAATTTAGGAGGGGTATTATGCAACAGCAACAACCATTATATACTGCTCAAGGTCAACAGATGCCACAAGCTCCAGCTGTAATTACGTCAAAGGATTTATTATATTTAACCGATATGATGTCATGGAATCTAATTGCACTTAAAAAGGCACATTTTTTTGCTAGTCAATGCCAGATTCAAGAAATATCACAAGCGTTAGAAAAAGTATGCCAGATGCACCAGCGTCACTATAAGCAAATATTAGCCCATATGGAAAAGCACACAAATCAGGCACCTCAACCACCAAGCCAAATGCAACAACAACAAATGCAGCAAAATCAAATGCAATAGAGAGGAGTTAATTATATGAATATGCAGCAAAATCAAAATGCTAATCAAGTAAAGAACCCAAAAATGACTGTCCCTAAAACACCACAAATGAATGATCGTGATTTTTTAAATGACATGCTTGCTACTGAAAAATATATGACAGATGCATATTGTACAGCATTAAATGAAGCAAGCCACGAAGGACTTTATAAGGATATCCAAGCCATTTTTAACGAAACACAAAATTGTCAACGTGAATTGTATAACCTAATGTTCAAAAATGGCTGGTACAAGCTAGAAGAAGAAAACCAACAAAAAGTTCAACAAAAGCTACAACAATTTTATAATTATACAACTACTCAGTTCCCAACCCATAATACTATTCAATAAAGATTAAAGAGATGAAACTCTTCATATAAGTTTCATCTCTTACTTATTTTTCTCACGGTGCTCTACATTTAGTCTTTTTATCTCACCAATGATTTCTTTCATACCATCCTTAGCCTCTGGGTACATTTCATTCCAATGCTTAGCGAGTGGAGGCATTGATTTCGAAATATGAGTATAAAGTGACCAAATCTTTACTTTTTCCTTTAATTCATCAGTACTTTCACCAAGTAATAATTCAGTATATTTTTCTAGTAATCCATCAAATTGCTCGACTAGCTTTTGATCCATCGCTCGCTCTCCTCCCCCTATTTACTACCTACATCAATTCTCTCTTACCTTTTCTAAAACAAGTTGAGCATCATAACCCACTTTGAAGTTAAATATTTCAGCCGGCATTCCTTCTATCGCATGAACCAGGCTTGATATTAAAGTCATATTCCCCGAAGTTTCTGCCTGAATTGGCTCAATCTTTTCACCTAATTTCCCACCCTCAAGCTGAGACCAGTTCACAAGAGATAAAGTCCCCTCAGTACCATATATCGTATAGGCAATTCTCTCTTCGCCTGCAATTTTACTTATTCCATTAATAGTAAATGGTGTACCATCACATATCTCTAAATTGGCAATTACACCCGTTTCACATTTTTCACGATTCTCCGGCAATTCTAACTGACTATGAAGATATGTAATATTTCCAAAAAGCCGATTTGTTAATTGGATAAAATGTACCCCAACCTCTAGAACAAATCCACCCTGTTCGCGTTCTCCAACCCATTCATTCCTTTGCCAAGGTCTTGGCCATTCTGGAAAGTGCATTGTTAGTTCAACCCTACGTAAGTCACCTATATACTTATCTTTTAAAAGCTTCTCAAGTGTGAATACCTCTGGGCTGTAATTAAGAGGAAAATTCATTGCATGGATAATCCCTGCGGTCTCTGCTCTTTCCATCATTTCCCTCGCTTCACTTACAGAATTAGCTAACGGTTTTTCACAAAGAACATGGATTCCCTTTTCAATCACATCTAATACAATTTTATGGTGAAACTTTGGTGGAACGGCTACGTATACAATATCTAAAGCTTGTTGCTCAAGCATTTCAAGATGATTGTTGTACCAACTAATTCCACCTAATTTTCCAGCCACTTCTTTCGCACGGCTTGAATTCGTATCAACTACCGCCATAACAGCAGTCTTTTCATGTGCTGTAAAGCCTTTAATAAGCCTCTCTCCTATAGCACCAAGGCCAATAACGCCAACCCTAATCTTTTTCAAATTTTTCTCACTCCCCCTGATATTGTTCATATTGTATCGTGCAAATCCCCAATGGTGCTAGACACTTTAATTTTACACAAATGATTTTATGTCATAAATATTCCCGTTAATTAGAGCTTGGTTAAATATTAGGTCTAGGATGATTCCGGCTACATAATCTGGGGACCTTAGCATTCCCTTTTCATTAAACTCAATAAATTGATTGACATCAGTAAAATCTTCTTCATCTGTAGATCTTATTGTCTTTTGCATATCTGTATCCATCACACCAGGTGAGAAGGATATCATTGTTACTGGATTCTCCGTTACTTCTTGCTCAAGTCCGACAGATTTTGTAAACATATCCAGTCCAGCTTTTGAGCTTGAGTATGTGCTCCATCCATGTCTTGGATTATTCGCTGCCCCTGATGAAATATTAACAACTACTTTTTTAGTTGAAAAGGATGAAGTATGACGAATGAAATATGTACTCAAAATCATTGGTGCAATAAGATTCACGTGAATATTTTCAGAGATTTCCCTTGTGTTAGCTTTACCTATCGGCTTAATCGGATCAATAACACCAGCATTATTGATAAGATATATTCCTTCCGCACTAGAGAAATCAATTGAGGAGAAAATTCGCTCCATCACCTTTTCGATTTCCTCGTTTTTTTGGAGGTCACATGAAAAATAATATAAATTGATCCCCTGACTACTCGCAAAATCCTTTAACTCATTATTTTGCTTTCTAGAAATACAAAAAATTGTATGATTTTTATGTAGTAATTGCTTAACTAATGATTCTCCAAGACCTCGTGATGTTCCAGTTATAATAAAATATTTCAAATAAGACACCTCTATTTAATTGATTGCATTCTTCCTATTTCCCTTTTACAAGATTCACCAATGCTTTTACAAAAATATAACCATCAGATTCTTTTTCTTTAATCTTAAAAGGTATAATATTCACTCCTCCTACCCAAAGATTAAAAAGGATAAACAGCCTTAATGATGTTGTTTCTGTCAAACCTAAAATAGTCATTATGACAACAACTATTATATTAAGAATTGGACCAGATAGAGATATAACTCCCCTTTTCCATTCTTGCAATCTCCCTTGATACTCATTAGTAGAATAAGCCCCGATAAAATAAGCCAGCATGACATCTACTTTTGTTTCTTTCACATGGAAATGAAAAAGTTTCGGTCCCGTTCCGAGCTGAATTTGACTCCCCTTGATTCCTAAAAACTTCGCCCCGGAAACATGGCCAACTTCATGAAGTAAGTTAGTTAGTGGTACAGATAGGAATAAAAACACGAAAAATATTAACATAATTCCCCTATTTTTTTCTTATTGGATTTTAATGAATAATTCTAATCTCCCTCTATGAAATTGTACCACCACCTTATTCAATAATGCCAGTTTCCGTTAACACAACTTTTGCCTTCACATTGATTTCTATGTTCTGATAATCTTCTTCCCATTTCTTCGTATCAAATTTTCGATCTCCAGTTTTAGCCATATAACCGATACCAACTGGATCAATATTTTCATTCTGAAAATTCTTTAGCATCTTTTCAGATTTCTGTTCAATTGTCTCTTCAAGTTGATTAACAATTTTCTTAATAATTGGTTCAGTCGTTTGTATACCTGAAAATTCACTTAGAACGCCCTTATAGAAAATCGAAATATTCACCTTTGGTTCTCCACTTACCTCAGTCACCTTAATTAATCTACTCGACTCAATTCTTCTAATCGATGCATACTCATCTGAATCCTTTAAAAATAACGTATATGATCCTTCACTAAAGTTTTCTACCATTGCTTTAAAGAAAAACATTTCCGTTTCTTTAAGTTCGGCTACCATTTTATTATCCTTAAAAAAAGCTAACCCATCAATCATTGCCTTATCTCCGATTAATTTAAGAATGGGCAAATACGGATCCATTCCGTCCGCATAATGGCGAAATAAAAACGTATGAAGATCTGACTCTGGTACATCACGGCGCTTTGTATTGTGTTCAATAATTCTCGATAGATATAAGCCTGTTCCACGGTTTCCTAAATGCTGTTCTAATAGTTTCCCTGCCTCATCACGAACTACACCTAAATACACTTTTGCTCCAATGCTTGCATCCCGTTGAAGAGAATCTACATATTCAGTAATTCCTTTTTCTGCTAAATCCTCTCCATAAAGAACTACCTTTAATGCACCAGTCACTAGCGGATCTGCCGATTTTTTTTGTAAGACATTCATGATTTCCTTTGCTAACACTGATTCCTGTGTAAATGATTCATCGGAGATGCTTTTATCCCCTTTAAACACTGGAATTACCGCTGTGCCTTTAATTTTTCCCTCATCAACCTTATCAAAACCAATCGCCATCACAATATTAACCTCATCAATTATTTCTTCCTCAACATTGCCAAAGGTGAGAGTTAAAATGAGCAGGATAACGACGCAAACAAAAATTAGGATTTTTTTCATTTTTTATCCCTCAATTTACGGATGATTAGTGTAAGTACAAAGAGAATTGGAATATAGAAAAAGATAAAATAAAAACCAAAGGTTGACATATAATCATTTAGCAAACCAATGCTTTGTCTTGTTCTAAACAAACCTGTAATAATAAAAACAATGATCATGATCCCGATTAACGCTTTCTTTTGTCTTACTGCAAATACTCTCTTTATCCCTCTACTTGAAGCCCAAAGTGTCAAACAGAGATTTGGTAGAATAACGAGTAACCATGTTGTAATACCAATATACTCAAACCTTTCAACAAAGGGCATGACAACACTTTTAAACATAGCTAGAGTAGCCCATATTTGCTTATCTAGTTGTTTTTCACTAAAAAATACAAATGCTGTTAAACATACAACAAGGTATAGAATGGTTGTCATAAAAGCCCCAAGATGTGCCCATTTCTTCGACTTCTGCGGATCCTTGATAAAAGGATAATATATTAAGATAACTTCAAAACCGATAATACTTAAGCTCATATGTTTTGTAGCACTTACAATATCTTTTAATGAATGGGTCATCACAGGTAAAAGATTTCGTATATGTGCTGATTCCAATGGATATACAATTAATAAAATGATATAAGATGGTAGGATAACACTAAAAAAACTTATTCCGGTTACTGTTCGAAAGCCACCTGCAATAATATAGTAGATAAGTAGCAGCATATAAATGGAAAAAATCCATTTATTAAATTCCGGAAACATCCATACTTGTACCACCTCGATGAATGATCGTAGTACAGTTATTGACATTGTCACTAAGTAGATGCAAAATACGACACTAATTAAGCCACCGATCCATTTTCCATAGACCTCTTTGTGGACTTCAACCAGATCCCCATTCGATTCTTCCAATATCCGATAAATCATCCATAAAATAATATGTACTGCAATACCTACAATAATGATTGCAATCCAACTATCATAGCCTGCGGATTTTGCGATAATACGTTGAAAGCCTAAAATTCCAATACCGATTTGCATAGAATTGATTAAAAAAAATACCAAAAAGGGCGAAATTAAAAATTGTTCTTTAATCCTTTCCATTGCAACATCTCCTTTGACGATCGGCTATTCATCAATATCCCTTTTTGCAGTCGCATTCTTTTCACTGAAACGCTCTGTATTGTTCGTGCGTAAAAATACAGGCCGTTTTGAAAGTCTTGAAAAAGGCAATCTAACAAACGCATCCTTTAAATCTCTAAGCCGAGGTGGATAAATGGGCTCCAAGTACGGGCGCCCCAACGATGTTAACCGGATTAGATGGGTTAACATCAAACAAAAGCAAAATACAATTCCTAGTAGACCCCATAATTGGGCAAACAATAGAAAGGGAAAGCGAATCAAACGAATTGTGTTACCCATTATATATACAGGTGTTGTAAAAGACGCGAGTGCAGCTAAGGCGACAATTATGAGTAACACATTACTTGTTAATCCCGCTTCAACTGATGCAGTTCCAATTACAATCCCACCCACGATACCAATTGTTTGACCAACCTTCGTTGGTAGTCTTGCTCCAGCCTCGCGTAAAAGCTCGATAGTCAGTTCTAAAAACAACGCTTCTAAAATCGGTGGTAATGGCACCTCACGTCTGGATGTAACTAATGTTGCCAACAAATCCCTAGGAATTAATTCGTGATGATATGTCAGTACGGCCACATAAAGGGGCGTTACTAGGATTGAAAATATAACTGCAAATAATCTGAGTAACCGCACAAAAGAAGCAATATACCAGTTAAAAAAGTAATCATCAAATGATGAAAAGAATTCCACTAGGGTTGTTGGACTAATGAACGCTTGTGGTGAGCCACTTGATAACATCACTACTTTTCCCTCAACGAGTACAGAAACGGCGCGGTCGGGTCGTTCCGTTTGTAACGATAAAGGGAAAGGAGAATTTACATTATCATCAATCATTTGAGCAATAAATGAGCTATCAATAATTTGATCGTATTCAACATCGTCAATTCTTTGCAGAATGGTTTGAACATTTGCCTTATCTACAATTCCATCCATATACAAAACAGCTACTTTGGTATTTGTGACTTTTCCGACGGTTAATATTTTCACTTTAAGATTAGATGTTGGTAATCTTTTTCTAATCAGATTTATGTTTGTATCTAAAGATTCTACAAATGCCTCCTTTGGACCAATTACACTAAATTCAAGCTCGGGTGCTGGAATACTTCGGGTCTCTTTATTATCTAAAGGAATCAGTGCACATTTCATATCACTTTTATGATACTGAACCATGACATGACCATCATTAATTCTATCTTCGATTTCATCCAACTTATCAGTGATGATAATGTTATCGATTGGTATAATAGCTTTTAATTCATTAATTGAATTCACTCGAAAGTTAAGTAAGTATGGCAATAAATATTTATGTAGGTTGTCCGCCTTTACCATTGTCCTTTGATAGCACAACCAAAATGGACGTTGTGCTTCAGCATTAAGTACACATTTAAAATCCGCGGATTTTTTAAAAATGTTATTTATTTCTTCTACTAATTTTGGCTTGTCAGCCTCTTTTTTGAACCAATTTCCCATACGAATCCCCTTTAAATGAGGTAGTTTTTTTGCATGATGTTTCCTTATTAATTATTCCTTGAAATGTATGGGATTTATGCATTTAATTTCTTTTCTAATTTTTTGGAACATGTAATTTTTGGAACATCTTCAAATGGTCTTTTAAGCATGAAACTTATTCTTTGGCAAAATACTAGAGGTAAATAAGTATTTTGAGGTGAAAAAGATGCGTAAAAAAATGGGGTTTGCGATAACACTAGTAGTAGCAGTAGGTCTGGCCATTTTTATTTCATTTTTATCGGTCGATAATCAAAGGGAGGACGGTCCTAAAATAACTTCAAACCCTGCTCCAATAACAAATAATCAAACACGACAACGTCCACATGTGATGAACGTAGATGCTCTGAAATCATATCAAAAGGTCCAGAATCATTTAAATAATCATCCTAAAGTAACCGTTATTGATCATAATGGGAAGGATAAAAGTCATTATCATGATGGTCAAGTTGTTGTAAATTTTAAAAAGAAGCTTCCAAAAACCGAAATTGACCGTATGCTTAAAGAAATTAATGGAAAGCTTCTTCAACAGAATGATAGTTCATACATTTTCTCATCTTATAAATTAGCAATTCCAGAGTTAATAAAGTATTTTGATTCAATGGAAAATGTTGAATTTACTGAACCTAATTATATTTTAATAAAAAACGCACAACCAAATGACCTTCTGTACAACGACTATCAGTGGAACCTCCGCATGATTGAAACTGAAAATGGCTGGGGTTTTTCTAGGGGTGCTGATAATGTTGTAATTGCTGTGATTGATACTGGGGTTGATTTAGATCATCCTGATTTAGCAGGTAGAATTACCAATGGTTATAACTTAGTCAAAGAAAATCAAACACCTGATGATGACAATGGTCACGGGACACATGTTGCTGGCATTATTGCTTCTAAAACGAATAATCATGAAGGGATTGCAGGTATAACTTGGTTTAATCCAATCATGCCAATAAAAGCTATGGGTCCCGATGGATATGGTTCATCATTTGATATCGCAAGAGGAATTATTTGGGCAACTGATAATGGGGCTGATGTGATTAATATGAGCCTTGGCAATTATCAAAAATCTAAGATGCTGAAGCATGCAGTTGATTATGCATATCAGCGTGATGTCATCATGGTTGCTGCTTCAGGCAACGATAATTCTAGTCAGCCAAGTTATCCAGCGGCATTTCCACAAGTTCTATCTGTTGCCGCTGTCGATGATAATGGTGATCGCGCAGAATTTTCAAATTATGGAAATTATATTGATGTATCCGCACCCGGCGTTGATATTCCAAGCACTTATATCGATCATCAATATGCAGCACTCTCTGGTACGTCTATGGCGGCACCTCATGTAACAGCACTCGCTGCACTAATACGTTCAAGAAACCCTTCTCTCTCCAATAAAGAAGTAATTAAAATCATCAAGCAAACAAGTATCGACCTTGGGAAAGCCGGCAAAGACAACCTATTTGGCGAAGGCCTAATCGATATCGTTAGCGCACTTGAACGCGCAAACAAATAGCAATTTATTAATGATACCTAACAACTCTATGGAGATAATGTTTTCGGTAAGGTGGGGCTAGACCCTACCTTTTTGTTTTTTTATTCATATTATGTAGGGCTATGGTAAGAATAAGCAATGGCAGTAATATTGGATTTGGAGGCAGAAAATTGTTTCGTAGTTACAGATTAGATAAAAGGGAAAGTCAACTTTTCTTTTTATCTGTAATCATTATTCTTATTTTCGTTTCACCTTATTTTATTTTAGGAGAAGATGCTCATTTACGAGTGCATGATAATTTAGATTCAAATATTGCATGGTATAAAGTTTTATCAGAGAGTGATCAGCTGTTGGGAGGAATTGATTCAACGATTCCACAAATCATCAATGGTCAACTTGATCGAGGAGCCTTTGGTACTGAGTTAAGTGGTATTGTCTGGCTACATGTTCTTTTTTCACCGATGATTGCCTATGGCTTAAGCCAACTAGTCACGAGATTGTTTGCGTTTCTTGGAATGTACTTATTACTTAGGAACCATTTTATCACTAGCGTCGAGTATTCATGGATTCGGATAGGTACTTCGTTAGCTTTTGCTCTCACACCCTTTTGGCCTTCTGGAATGCTCAGTACGCTAGGGATGCCTCTTGCTTTATGGGCCCTTTTAAACATTCGCGCTGGCCGAAGATCTTGGACCAATTGGGTTACCTTAACATTACTTCCTTTCTACTCAAGCTTCGTACTCGGTTTCTTCTTTTTTATCAGTGCAATAGGGATCTTTTGGTTAGCAGATATTGTGAGAGGAAAAGGGTTGAATTTACGTTTTTTATTAGCCATTATCTATTTTAGTTTAGTATTTGTATTCGTTGAATATCGACTTTTCTATTCATTTTTCTTTATAAACGAGCCCAACAGTCGAGATGAGTATTTTCATGCAAGGCTTTCTTTACTTCGAACATTACGATTAGCACTAAAAAACTATGTTTTAGGTCATACACATGTGATGACGGTACATAGTTTGATCATTTTACCTGTTAGTATTTATGCTTTGTTTATTGTTTTCTTGAAAAGGATTTGGAAACAAGAAAAGGTTTTTCTCTATTTACATGTATTGAATGCTCTTTTATCAATTTGGTATGCTTTTTGGTTTTATAAAGGCTGGGTCCCTATAACTGAGCGTTTTCACTTCCTTAATACTTTTAATTTTGCGAGGTATCACTTTCTACGACCAATGGTCATCTATGTTTTATTTGCACTTTCTTTGAAGATCATCTGGATGAAAAATAAAAGTATGAAACAATGGTGTATGGTTTTTATGATTGCCCAGTTAGTTGTAGTTAGTGGTTTTAATGAAGAAATTAGATATAAAAATAAACCATCATTTAAGGAATTTTATGCTGAGACGCAGTTCACTCAGATAAAAAAACACATTGACCAACCCCTTGATACTTTCCGAATCGCAAGTATTGGTATTCATCCAGCAATTGCACAATTCAATGGCTTTTACACTCTCGATACGTACAATAACTTTTATCCACTTCCTTATAAACATCAATTTAGAGAAATTATCGCAGCTGAATTAGATAAAAATAAACAGCTCAAGCAATATTTTGATGAGTGGGGTGGGAGATGCTATATCTTTTTGGACGAGCTTGGCAAAAATTATATGTTTACAAAGACTTCGAAAAAAGAAATTAAGAAAATGGATCTTAATATAGAGCCATTTATGGAGATGGGTGGCCGCTATCTTTTTTCTGCCCTCCCGATAAAAAATGCACAGGAGAATGGACTGCATCTAGAAAAGATATTTGATTCAAATGAATCAGCGTGGAGGATTTACCTTTATAAGGTCCAAGGATAGTGGGAACACGACATAAGGAGGATGACATCATGTTTTCACCCATTTTAACAATTGTTATTCCTTGTTACAACGAAGAAGAGGTTTTATCAGAAACGATGAAGCAACTCTGTAATCTTTTAGATCAACTCATATTTGAAGGGGCCGTTTCAGAAAAAAGTAAACTACTATTTGTTGATGATGGGAGTAGAGATCGTACTTGGACCATTATTTATAAACATGGCTTAACTGATTTACGAGTTAAGGGGCTTAAGCTTTCACGTAATGTTGGTCACCAAAATGCTTTACTTGCAGGAATGTTTGCAGCAAAAAATCAATCAGATTGCATTGTTTCGATTGATGCAGATTTACAGGATGATACTGAGGTGATACGAAAGTTCTTGGATGAATTTCGTGGCGGATATGAAATTGTTTACGGTGTTAGAAAGGAACGAAAAACAGATACCTTTTTTAAAAAGCACACAGCACAAGGTTTTTATAAAATCATGAAAATGATGGGAGTTACGATCATCTATAATCATGCGGATTTCCGATTAATGGGCAGAAGAGCTGTTGAAGCACTTGAACACTTCGATGAGAGCAATTTATTTTTAAGAGGAGTAGTCCCGCTCATTGGATTTAAGTCAACGTCAATATATTATGATCGAAAAGAGCGTCTTGCTGGTGAAACAAAATATCCATTGGGGAAAATGCTGTCATTTGCTCTTGAAGGTGTTACCTCATTTAGTGTAACTCCAATTCGCTTCATTTCATTAATTGGTTTCGTTTCCTTTTTCATTAGTTTACTTTTTGGAGGATATTTTTTGTTATTAAAATTCACAGGACAGACTGAAACTGGCTGGACATCACTAATTACCTCGATCTGGTTAATCGGTGGCCTGCAATTAATTGCGATTGGATTTATAGGCGAATATGTTGGTAAAATATACAAGGAAACAAAAAGACGACCAAAATACATCATCGACATTGATACATACAATCTTGCAAGTGATAAGCAGGTAGGTACCATTATTGAAAATGTAGATTATATGGATAGATTGGGTGATTAGTTTACAAAAAGCACTTGGGGAATTTTCTTACATCCCAAGTGCTTTTTGTTTAATCAAATCTCGAAATTGTGTTTTTTATCCCTTTTATTTTTTTTCGAAAAAGAAAGGCTATAATAATCAAAATGAAAGGGATTAACAGTAAAAGTAGTTTAAAATTCGAACTTGAATTTTTCTGTACGGATGGTTTTTCTTGAATCGGTTCAGTTTTACTCTGCTCTTTTGGTTTTGATTCTTTTAGCTTTATATTCTTAATAAATCTCCCATCTTCACCTTGAATCACCAAAAATCCATCATGATTTACTTCAAGCCGAACAGATTCATTTTTTTTACGAATATATTTTACTGGTTCTTTTAATAAATACTTGGAATCCTCTTTATTACTAAATGTCTGTGGTGCCGTGACCTCAGTGATTTCAAAATTAGTAAACCCATAATCCAGAAGCTCAACTGTGTCATCATAAACCTGATCCTTATCTGCTTTTAAAACTACTGCAATTAATGTTAATGCTCCTCTTTCAGCTGCAGTAGACAATGTATGACGCGATTGTTCAACATAGCCATTTTTTCCGCCAATAATCCCTTCATACGGTATTTCTCGAAGTAATAAATGATGATTATACAGGGTTGTTTTCCAGCTTACCCCATTCCATTCTAATTCCTTCGTACCAAATATTTCAGTAAACACACTATTTTTCAAAGCATATTGTGTAATTAAGGCGAGGTCATGCGCAGTACTAAAGTGATTTTCTGAAAAAAGTCCATGAGGATTTTCAAAATGTGTATTCTCCACACCGATCACTTCTTCAAGATATTGATTCAATTTATCAGAAAAATCCTCTACACTTCCTTCTAAGTGTTCCGCTATTGCTACTCCCGCATCATTCCCAGAGTTAATTAGCAATCCTTGTATCAACTTCTTAAGAGGTACTTGCTCCCCCTCTTCCAAATAGACTCGAGTTCCGTCTACCTCACGGGCCTTCTTACTAACTGTAACAATATCGTCTAAATTACCCTTTTCAATTGCATAAATGGCGGTTGCTATTTTTGTTAAACTTGCCGGATACATCTTCGCATTACTATTTTTCTCAAATAGTATTGAACCTGTACTTGCCTCAAATACTATAGCCGCCTCACTGTGAACTGATGGTTCAGTACCTATTTCTTCAGCATAAGACTTAATAGGAGTAAGAGAAGCTAATAGAACGATTACTACTACAAATATATTCATTACGAATTTCATTCATCTTCTCCCTATTATTTATCTATTGAAATCAAACACCACTGTTAAAATTATATTGCAACAATAAATCAATGTAAACGTCACATTTTTCCGTACATGCTCCTATTCTCTTATTCATATTGGTGTTGGTGCAAAATTTTTCGATTTTATTTGAAGGATATTAAAAGTTTGTGGAGAAATATATACTTTGAAAGACTCCCTCATCATCTTCCCATTTTCCCCTGTTTCTTCTTTTTCTTCCTTTTGATTTCAAAAAAAACATCAGAAAGTAGTGATAATATGGCTTCAACTGTATTTAGTTTTGCCACATCCGGAATTGATGGGCAAACTATTGAAATTGAAACTGAAATGTTACCGGGCATCCCTTCTGTATCCATCGTTGGGCTTGGAGATAAAGCAATCAAAGAAGCCCGTGAGAGACTAGAAGCTGCTATTTCTCATACTAAATTTTATTTTCCCCAACAAAAAATTGTCTTCAATTTGGCTCCATCTGACATGCGTAAGACAGGAACACATCTCGATCTTGGGATGGCAATTGGACTATTACTTCGCTCAAATCAAATTTTCACGGGGAATTTGAATAAGACTGGCTTCATTGGCGAACTTTCATTAAATGCATATATCCGACCTGTCTCTGGTGTTTTACCAATGGCACTAAAGGCAAAAGAAGCTGGAATAACAAAACTTTTAGTTGCACCTGAAAATGTTGGAGAAGCAAAATTAGTAAAGGGGATCGATATCCATGGTTGCCAAACCCTCAAGGATGCTATCAATATACTAGAAGGGAAAGACTCTTCCCAACCAAATTTCCCTCCAGTGACCTCTTCCCTCTCTTCACAAACCAGTCTCCTGGATTTCCTAGATGTAAAAGGACAAAATCATCTCATTGAATCTATTTCGATTGCAGCAGCTGGTGGTCATAACCTCCTAATGATTGGTCCACCTGGCTGTGGAAAATCGATGATTGCAAAACGTATTCCTACAATCCTCCCAAAAATGTCTGAACAAGAATCGCTTGAAGTAATGAAAATATATAGTGTAGCTAACCTTTTAAAAGATAAAGGACATTACATGACCGAAAGACCATTTCGATCCCCTCACCATAATGCTTCTTCCAATTCATTAATTGGTGGTGGGCCATATGCAATGCCTGGTGAAATTTCACTCTCCCATAATGGAGTATTATTTTTAGATGAAATTGCAGAATTCAGTAGAAAAACGTTAGATTCCATGAGGCAGCCATTAGAGGATAAAAAAATTACGATAACAAGGGTGTGGGGTTCTAATACTTATCCTGCAAATTTTATGCTTGTTGGGGCAATGAACCCTTGTCCATGTGGATATTTTGGTCAAGAAAAATGTAGATGTACATCATATGAAGTATTAAAGTATCGGAATCGTCTATCAGGACCAGTTATTGATCGAATGGATATTCAAAAATACGTAGGGGTTGTGGACTATTTTGATGAACACCAACATTCAAAAAGCTCAAATGACCTACGTGAAACAATAGAGCAGGCTAGAAAAATCCAGCAAACACGTTATATGAATATACCTACTATCAATTCCAACTCACAGTTACCTCCAACATTAATTAATCAGTTTTGTGCAATTGATCAGGAAACAACGAGACTACTTCAAAAAGCGTACGATCATTTTCAATATAGTGCGAGAACAGTTCACAAGTATATTAAAATTGCACGTACCATCGCAGATTTAGATGGCGAACAAAACATTCGTATTCATCATATGAGGAAAAGTTTATTAAGTCGTGATTTAGAAAAAGAACATTATTCATTAATAGAGGTGTGAAATAAGTATGGATCTTGTATATTGGGTTTGGTTAAGCACCTGTAAGTACGTTGGACCCATCTCACAAAAACAATTAATTAACCATTTTCATTCACCTTATGCAGTGTTTGAGGCAAATGAAGCTGAATTATTAGCCGTACCGGGTATCAATAAGCGAGCCGCTTCATCGATCCTCCGAAATCGTTCACTAGAAAATGCAGAACAAATTGTTAGTACCGCAATCAAAAAAAATATAAATATTTTACATTACAATGACCCACTATACCTACCTTCATCCAGAGAATACCGTGAGTCTCCAATCGTTTTATATTACAAAGGAAAATTAAAAAGCTTTGATAAAGCAGTAGCTGTCGTAGGTTCAAGACGATGCTCCCCATATGGGAAAAAAGTAGCTGCAGAAATTGGAAAGAAACTAGCAGAATACGATATTCCAATCGTTAGTGGCTTTGCAAAAGGAATAGATAGTTATACACATGAAGCCTGTCTAAAAAAGAGGGGATATCCGATTGCTTTTTTAGCTAGTGGTGTAGACATTTGTTATCCAAAGGAACAATTAATTCTTTATAAAAAAATAGTGGAAATGGGGGGAGTATTTTTATCTCAGTATCCCCCAGGTACACCCCCTACTCCGAAACTTTTTTTGCAACGCAATGCATTAATTAGTGCATGGTCTACAGAAGTCATTATTGTCGAAGCAGGAGAAAATAGTGGAGCATTATGGACGGCTGATTTTGCTAAAAAACATGGAAAGACAATTTATGCTGTCCCAAATCAGATTGACCGTGCAGAAGGATATGGAACAAATCTTTTATTATCAGAAGGTGTAAAGCCATTATTAAATATAGACAACCTAAATGTTATTAAAGAAAGAACACATGATAAATCTCAATTCCTTGAAAATTCACATGAACATCAAAATAGTATTCTTACCTATATTTCTGAATCACCGCATACACTTTCCTCCCTCTCACATTTAACTAAACTCAGTGAAGAAAATCTACTGGACAAGCTTTTTGAACTTGAATTAAATGGTTCAATACTGATCCGCGGGAATGTAGTATCAAAACGATAAAGTGAAACTTCAATCAGTGGGGGTTTTATTGCCAGTAAATGCGGGATAAAATTAAAAAGTAAAGAACAAATCTTTTAGCAAGCGAATTAATTCCGCTTGCTTTTTATCAAAAATAGCTCAGATAGAGCACCCGGCGATAAATAGACGGAAAAATTCCGCTTATTGTCTTTAAAAATTCGAAAATAGCAGATTTTTCTTTTTATAACAGGAAATTCTCCCCTTATTCCCCCAAAAAAGAGCACAATTCTGAATATAACAGGAAAATTTCCGCTTATTACCTTTACCAAAAAGAGGCGTTAGTTGAGAAAAGCATAGGTATTGCTACCGATGCTTATTCTTTTACACTGTGTACCCTTTTATCTTACAACCCCAAGTGCTGTTTGCAAGTATAGTCTTAAGGCCTGAATTTGTCCTTTCAGATCTGCTTTTTCATCAGATAATAGTAAAAGTTGGACATGCATTGCATCGGTACTATTGATTAGGAACATCGCAATACTCGGTAAAGATTGAACAGGTGAAAATTCACCATTTCGAACACCAATCTCAAACAGATTTACAAATTTCGATACCCATCTTTCATACCGATTACTCATATACTGTGCTCTGCCCGCTTCATGTCTTCCAATTACAAAATACTCTAGATTGACAGGGCTTAAGCTGTTTTCCGGATTTTTTAGTGATTGTTCCTCATCTTTAAGAAATGCTTCTACCGCTTCCCAAATAGATGAGTAATCACCCTCTAATTTATCAAAGTATTCATTAAATTCCTCATCATTTATATGAAGAAGAGCTTGATAGATTTCATCAGTATTAGAGAAATAATGGTATAATCCTCCTCTACTTAACCCGGTAGCATTGACTATATCAGTCATCGTTGTTCCACCAAATCCTTTGTTAATAAATACCTTCTCGGCATTCTTCAAAATTTCATGGCGGCGTTTTTCTTTGTAACTGTCACTTACCTTAGGCAAAAGAGATCCCTACCCTCTGTTCGGTACTTCATACGACATATTCCATTCCAATATTATCGTTTCAGCACCTAATACTTCTTTAGCATATGCTTCCGCTTTTAATACAAGGTCTTTTTCCGTGCTAAGCAATTCAATATATTTCGGATTGATTTTATAAAATATATAGGTCACACCATCTTCTTGTCTAAATCTCACAAATGCAATAAATGTATTATCCATAAATACCGAACAATATTTTTCATTATGATCTTCAGTCACTCGTTTTAAATGGATGTTCAGCCAATTATGAATCTGGATAAACTCTGCTTCAACCATTGGGACAATATGATAGTCAACCTTACAATCAGTTAAATCCTTCACTAATTTAAAATGCTCTACAATAATGATTGTTTTATCATTAAAATCATAACCTTCACGTTCTAATGGTTCCTTCCAGCAAAAAATATGATCATCAATATATTGAGCTAATGTTGAATTTTCTCCTTTGGCAATTCTCTCGCCAATCTCGCCCTTAATCTGCCCAAACTCGATTTCATAAATATCTGTAAGAATAATTATCCCCTTATTTTCACCTTTTTTTGTATATAATGCGAGTTCATCGCCAATTTCACCTTTTTCTTCAGTTGGTAATTTATCGTACCAGACCTTAGGTGTACATGTCACCGTTTTTAAACCTCTTAATACTTCTTCAAGTAGCCGTTCATCATGTTCATCACGACCCCAAAAGTCTATTTTTTTCACCAGGCTCCACCTTCTTCCTTTTACTAGAATTATATAATTAAAGGAAAAAGTCAATTAAGAAACGAAAAGCGAAGCGCTTTATTCAGGTCCGACAAACAAATGTTCTGGTGCAAAAAAGTCGCTCTTTGACTTTTCTTGCATCAGGTTATTTGACCTCGAGGGCCTAAGCGCTTGAGCTAGACATTTATACGCAAGGCATTCGGAACAAGCAAAGCTTGCACCTGCGATGATTATTTCCTCCCTCACTATTGTAAAGGAGCCCTTTTGCTTTTAGGCATTACTACGAACACGGTTTATTCCGATACTTAGGAATACAATAGCAAACGCTAATAGGACTAACACTGGCATTGTAATATCCACAATATTACCACCACGTGCTGATATTTCGGTAAAGCCTTTCATCGCCCATGTTTGTGGAACGAAATCTGCAATTTTCTGCATAAAACTTGGAACAATTTCGAGTGGCCAGTATACACCACCTAACATACATGTTGATACAATAATAATATTTCCAAGTGCTGATTGTTGCTCAACAGTTTTGGAGTAGCTAGCGATTAACAAACCTAGACCAATGACACATAGTAAGGTGGCTGACACAAGTAGAAAAATACCGTCTAACCTACCCCAATCTACATCAAACAAGATTGAGCTTGATATCATTAAGACTGCAAATTGCAACCAACCAATTATAAAAAATGCGAATAAATAGCCTACCATTAATTCAGTCTTTGACGTTGGTGTCGTTAAAAGCCTAGACCATACACCGTTATTTTTTGCTTCAAGTATCGCGCCAGTCGATATCATGATTACCATCATGACGAACATGACCGTAAACCCCGCTGCTCGTTCAGACATATTACTCATTCTGCTCTGTTCAAGACTCTTAGTTACAATCACTTTTTCAATCGAAGAATGAGTGGCTTCCACTTCAGAGCTAATTTTCTCAAACAATTCATCCCCTGCTCCTCCGCTATATTTACTCCATAGTTCAGCACCTTTCGCTTCAATCATTATTTTTGAAAGTCCATTACCGATGATTTCAGATACAACCATACTACTTGTAAACTCTGGACCATGCTTGAACATAACGACAGGTTCTTTTTCATTTATAATTTGACTTTCAAAACCTTTTCCAAGCAAAATCATCCCCGGTATCGACTTTTCCTCTACTAGTTTTTCTGCTTCTGCCATTGTTTGTTGTTTTAACTTGAAAGTCTCGTTCTCTTTTAATAAATTAACAAATGTTTGCGACATTTCACTTTGATCCTGATCAACGATCGCTAGCTTTATTTTTGTACTTTCTTCAGAACCAAATAAGCTGCCAAATAATAAGGTAAATAATAACGGCATCGCAAACATCAACATATACGATTGCGGTTTCTTAAAAATTCGGCTGATTTCAAATAAACAAATTGTCCCTATTTTCTTCACTTATTTCGCCCCCAATCGCAATGAACCTAGAGTAACTGAAAGAATTCCGATAGCCATCATGACAATAATTGGCACAATTAATGAATCCCAGCCTGCTCCACCCATCACATCTAGAAAACTTGTTAATGCCCATTTATTTGGGGCAATGTTTGCAATCTTATTGAGGATATTAGGGAAAACTGCTAGAGGAAGCATCGAACCTCCTAGTAATGCAAGCATTTGAACCGAAATTCCTCCCGCTACATCCGCTGTCTTTTCTTCTTTTATAAATGCTGCAAAAAGCATTGATAGCCCCGATACTGCAATCCCATACGTTATACCGATCGCGATAATCTGTAGATAATTATCCCCCCAATAAACTCCAAAACCAAAATGAGTTACAACGATAAATATCATTAATTGGATCATCGCAAAATAAAATACGCCTAAAAACTTTCCGAACAATATTGTTTGCCGGCTTGTTGGTGTACTCATTAGCCGTGACAAGGTTTCCGTTGTTCGCTCATTAATAATTGATTTCGCCCCAGTCATCATATTGAATAACAAGAACATTGCAGCCATTGCTGCAGCATAATATTGAATACTTGATACTGATTTCTCACCTAGTGGTTCTTCTTTAATTATAGACCCCAGCTCTTGATTTGCTTTCTTTTGTAGTTCTCCCACTATTAAAGCTCCCAGCTCATCCATTTTCATACTTCCGGATGTGACAGGCTGTGAATTTACTAAATCTGCCATTAAAGTATTCGTAGAAACAAAGATTGTAGAAGCTCTCTCTTGATATGAACGAACAATCGATTCAAGAAGTGAACTTTGTAGTTCTTTTCCAGGGTCGGCAAAAATCTGGATGGACTTACCATCACCTTTGGTCATTTCTTCCCCCCACTTTGCTGGAAAAATTAGTCCTACATCCATTTCCTCACTTTGAATCATTTTTTCGATTTCTTTTTGTGAATTTACTTTTTTCACGTTGAACGTATCTTGTAAGTCTTTACCTTCTAATATCTCTTCAACAAAAGAGGTTGTAATTGAGTCATCATCCTTTTGAAGGATCGCAACATTTGTTTTTGGTAAGCTAGAGTCCGAATTAAAAACTCCTTTTAAAGCAGCACCCAGTATCGCTGTTAGGAGCAGTGGCATACAAATCATAAGTAAGAATGCTTTACGATCTCTGAACTGAATCGTAAAATCCTTCCATGCAATGATAAAGCTCTTCATATTCATCACCCCTAGTCCCTTAAAGTTCTTCCAGTTAATTGCAAGAATAAAGACTCAAGATTCGGTTCTTGAATTTGTATATTTAGAATCTTAACTTTTTCCTGATTTGCAATCGTAATTAAATCAGCTAATGATTGGTCTGAGCCGACAATTTCTATATGGGAGTCTGTAGTAACAATGTCTTCAACTGAATCAAGTGCTTTAATTCTTTTAACAAATGACTCCTTCTTTTCACTTACTTGGATTCTTTGAATCGTTCCACCAGCAAGTCGATTGCATAATTCCTTTTTAGTACCTAATGCGATCAATTGTCCATTATCAATAATGCCAATTCGTTCACAAAGGAAATCAACTTCTTCCATATAATGACTTGTGTATATTACAGTCATCCCATTTTGATTTAACATTTTCACAGTTTCTAAAATATGATTCCTTGATTGAGGGTCAATTCCGACTGTTGGCTCATCCATAATCAAAAGCTCTGGTTCATGCATCAGGGCTGCACCAATATTGACCCTACGTTTCATCCCACCAGAAAATGTTTCAATTTTATCTTTTCCTCGATCAGTTAGGCCAATGGTTTCAAGTACCTCATCTGCCTTCTTCTTTGCTTGCCGACCGGTTAAGCCATACATTTTTCCCCAAAACACTAAATTTTCCTTTGCTGAAATAGTTGGGTATAACGCTATTTCTTGAGGCACAACACCAATTTTCTTTTTACTCTCCATTGGTTGTTTTTGAACAGATACCCCACCTACCACTACACGTCCCGAATCAATTGAAAGAAGACCACTGATCATTGAAATTGTAGTTGATTTCCCTGCACCATTGGGTCCAAGTAACCCAAAGGATTCACCTTTTTGAACTGTAAAAGATATATTTTGTACAACTTCACGATTTCCAAAGGATTTTTTCAAATTATCTACAACTAACATTTTTCACACTCTCCCTGATCACTTAATAGCTTAAGTATAATCGGTATGGAAAAAGGAACCATCTCTCTCAAGGTAGATTTTCAGTATAAAAAAAAGACGACTAGTAATCGTCGTCTTTTAATCTCATATGCCAAAAGTCATGTGTCATATGTTGATATTCCATATCTCACCGCAAATATAGCGGTTTGGGTTCGATCTCTAAGGTTTAATTTACTGATAATATTCGAAACATGATTTTTAACGGTTCCTTCTGTTATGTATAGCTTTTCTGCAATTTCCTTATTACTTAGCCCATACCCCAGCTGTTCTAACACTTCACATTCACGATCCGTTAACTCTGTTAGAATCCTTTCAATTTCTACTGGAATACGCTCATCTACATCCTGTTCTAACTTTTGTACTTTTCTCATTTCCTTAATAACCTGAGATGTTAAGTCCTGGGGTAAAACAACTCCTCCGGATTGAACTGTTAAGATAGCTTTTACAATTGTATCTGTAGGCATATCCTTTAATAAATAACCACTTGCACCTTCTTCAAGTGCTTCGAAAATTAATTCACTATCTTTAAAGGTTGTTAGCATTAATACTTTCGTCTGGGAAAGATATTCCCTAATAAGCTTTGTACCCTCAACACCATTCGCAATTGGCATGCGGATGTCCATTAAAACAAGATCTGGTTGTAGTTCTTTTGCCTTTTCAAATGCTTCATTCCCATTAGACGCTGTACCCACTACTTCCAATTCAGGTCGAAGATTTAATATATTCGCCAACCCATCCCTCATCAATTCTTGATCATCAACGACCATTATCTTGATCATGTTACACCTCCAGAAGTCCACTTCAATTGCTTATTTGGAAATTCAGCAATAATCGAAAAACCAGCATCTTTTTCACTTTTATATTGAAGTGTACCACCATGCTCGAGTACACGTTCTCTCATATTAACAAGGCCAAAGCCTGGGATAATATTTTCTGTACCTTCACCATTATCTCTCACTTCTACGACAATCGATTCGGGTGTACTTACCATCAAAACATGACATGATGTGGCCGAACCATGGCGTTTGGCATTTGTTAATGACTCTTGGACAATTCTTGTAATCGTTGGCTGAATGGATGTAGGTATTTTTGCGAAATCTCCCTTAATATGTAATGAGGTCTCAAGTTTTGTCATCGTCGAAAATTCTTTTAACATTTTCTTCAATGTATGTTCAAATGTCATTTTATCACAATCTTCATCATGGATTGTTCGAACGGATAAGCGAACCTCTTGGAGGGCATCTCTTGCCAATTGATCGCATTTTTCTAGAGCTGAAGAACTTTTCCCTGTATCGATTAGCATCATTTCCTGTGCAAGCTGCATTTGGATGAGTAATGCCGTCATTTTATGTCCAACCGTATCATGAATTTCACGAGCAATTCGATTGCGTTCACGAATGACTGTTAATTCTTCCACTTTTTTAGCATAATCATGAAGTTGATCATGTGCTTCCTTTAATGCGTCATGTGATGCTGTTAATTGATTATATTGATTATCAATCGTCTCCTTCGATAGCATTAGTTTTCGAAGGAGGCTCCCTACTATGGAACAAAAAATCACAAATGCAAAACTAACAATATTACTCCAATAATGAATGTCACCATTCTCTGCATACCCCACTGAAACAATCGCAATCCATACAACTATAAATGCGATAATGAAGCCACTTATCGCAATCCGATTACTTGTTGCAATAAAAAGAGTGGTTGCAACAATTCCATAATAAATCAAATACAAATTATCGCTCCCCCCATAATAGAAACCTATAATAGAGCAAACTACAAAATCAACACAAAGTAGTTGGAGCGTATTTCGAAAACCAAAATTCGTAAAGATAAGGAAATGGTTTATGACCAAAAGAAGTAGAAGAATTAAAATAAGGATTTTCTTCCACATTACGTCTGCATCCAAAAAATAGATAAAACTTAATAAAATATACATTGTAACTCTTAAAAAAGTGAATGGGTTTAAAGGTTTTCTGCTAATAATAGGAATCCCTCCTAAATGATACTAATAGAGGTTCAACAAAAGTGATTGATTTCCTCCTTTTTGAATTGAATAATTACATAAAATAATACGATTGATTAATACTAATTGGGAAGAATCTAGTATGGGAGTTGACTGATTAAAATGGGTAGAACAAAACCCGCAAATGCAAATGCAATGAGAAATAATAATGCAAAGATGGGCAACCGTGTAAGTGAGGAGCTTGTTGAATTCGCTGCTTATACTGATGTCAAAGCTGAAAAACAAAATGTAATGAAAAAGAAAAAGTAATGAATTAGGTCAAGGTCGACATTTGTCAGCCTTGACCCTTTTTGAATGATAAATTATTCCATAGTGTCTGCTACCACCAGTGACTTCCATTGATTATCAAGGGATTTTCCGCTATACTCATAGTAGGTTTTTCTAATTGAGGTGATTGTGTACATGGTTGAAATCATGATGGATTTCAGCGATTTACCTACTCTATATCCAATTTATGTGAGCCTACTTCTTGGGTTAAGCTTTAAGTTGATATGGAGTTGGGTGAAGAAATATTCTTATGAACACTCTCTTTCTAGAACATCTAGATATGATGGCATGAATATTTCCACATTTGAAGTAAAAAATCAACATATACAGGTATCATCGATACAAGCATGGCTATCAAAAATTATTAGACGTAAAGATTGTCCAAGTGATGATGGTTCAGATCATCACCTTCCTCGATTAAGTATGTAGATTTAATATTATCGAGGAGGAACATAAATGTTTCATAAATATTTAGTAGAACCAATGAATTTTCTTATTCATTCATTCGCAGAACTTACGAACGGTAACTTTGGACTAGCGATTATTCTTCTTACACTTTTAATACGACTAGTGCTATTGCCATTCATGCTCAAACAATATAAAACTCAGCAAGGATTTAAAGAAAAGATGGCCGTAATTAAGCCAGAGATGGATGAGATCCAAAAAAAGCTAAAAGCTACGAAAGATCCAGCTGAACAGAAAAAACTTCAAACCGAAATGATGGGAATTTATCGCAAACATAATGTTAATCCATTAGCTTCGATGGGATGTCTGCCATTACTCATTCAGATGCCAATCCTAATGGGATTATATTATGCGATTAGAGGATCACATGAAATTGCAAGCCACAATTTTCTTTGGTTTAACCTCGGTTCACCTGATATCATAATGACGTTATTGGCTGGGGTCATTTACTTTTTACAATTTAAAGTTTCACAGTTATCAATGACACCAGAGCAGCAAAAACAAATGAAATTCATGGGGCTTATTTCCCCAATTATGATTATGTTTGTTTCATTTTCTGCTCCTGCTGCATTACCATTGTATTGGTCAGCAAGTGGATTATTTCTAATGGGACAAACCTTTCTTGGTCAAAGACTTTATAAAAGTCCAAACCCTGAACCAACAACAACTACAACACCTATTAAAGAGAAATAAAGAAAAGGTTACCTCATTTTCAAAACTTGAGGTAACCTTTTACTTTTTATTGAATTAAATCTTTTTGTATTACATCTATTTTCGAATAATCCAATGTGGTGCGGTCAACAGGTGTAAACCCACTTGGATGATAGAAACGTAATAAGTCCCCGTATACAACCTTGTCAGATAAATCCAACATTGTTTTTACAACTTCATTTATTGAATCACAGGACCTATTATCTATTTCTACACCAGTTTCATTCACATAACAAACACCTTTAATAAAAGTAAAATCCTTTGTCACGAAATCTCCATTTCGAAATGGCACAGTCTGCTCACGATCTACTGCTAATAAATCTGAACCAAATGTAATATATTCATTTGTCTCAATACCCAACAGGTGGAGTACAGTAGGTCGAATATCGACTTGTCCACCATATGTATGAACAATCTTTCCCTCTGTTCCAGGAACATGGATATATAATGGTGTCCTTTGTAATTGGGCATTTTCAAATGGTGTTATTTCTGTACCCAACACTTTAGCCATTGCCTTATGATGATTTTCAGAAATACCATAATGATCACCATATAACACAATGACTGTACGATCATATAATCCTTTAGCTTTTAAATCCTCAAAAAATTGCTGTAATGCTTCATCCATATAATGTGCCGTTTGGAAATACTGGT
The DNA here is from genome assembly GCF_022427965.1 of Fredinandcohnia quinoae. GTDB lineage: Bacteria > Bacillota > Bacilli > Bacillales > Bacillaceae_L > Ferdinandcohnia > Ferdinandcohnia quinoae. The sequence continues at coordinate 65,908 of NZ_JAKTTI010000012.1, forward strand.
TTACAGCTGTATCCCCAAAATCTCCTGCTGGGAACGTCACATCCTCCTCATCCAACGGGAATGGGAAATGGTTTGAAAGAGAAATAAATTTTGCATAGAAGGGTTCTTGAAGTCCTTCTAGAAGTGGCATTGATTCTGCAAAAAACGGTTTATCCTTCATTCCATAGTTAATCGTATTCTCATCTGACATCGTATAAAACTCACCATCAAAGAAATTCTCATATCCTAATGATTTATACATTTGCTCACGATTCCAGAACGACTTATAGTTCCCATGAAATGAAGCAGAAGTATAGCCTTGACCTTTCAAAATAGCTGGCAAGGCTTGATATGTGTTTTGGGCCTTAGTCATAAAAACCGCACCTTGTGGGAGTGGGAATAACGCATTTTCCATCATAAATTCAGCATCTGACGTTTTTCCTTGCCCAGTTTGGTGAAAAAAGTTATCAAAGTAAAACGTATTTTTGTCATGGACAAGTCGATTTAAAAATGGTGTAACCTCTTGACCATTTAGCTTGTAATCAATCATAAACGTTTGAAAAGACTCTAACGAAACATATATTACATTCATTCCCTTCGCTTTTCCAAAATACTCTTGATTTCGGGTATTGAAATTAGCCTTCACATAGTTTTCAATCTCAGTTATATCATCACCATCTGCATTAACACGTTGTGACGATGATTTTACGGTTTGGATAGCATCATAAATCTGAAAATTATAAGTACCAAGATATTTCACTAAATAATTACGATCAAATGATCGAGTTAATAGCTCTGGACGATCCTTCTCTGCAAGAGCAATATTTATCATAAGAACGAATATCCCTGATAAAAATACCTTCATTATTGTTTTTTTTGCGATTGATTCTTTTAATGACATCATACCTGATAAAAAAATAAACCCAATTAAAATAATATCACTAAAATAAAAGATATCATTTGGTCTGAATAATGCGATAGCACTGTCACCAAGATCCCCAAAGTTTTTTGTCTGAAAAAGAACTGGGAGTGTAATAAAATCGTTAAAGAAACGATGGTACATTATATTTGCATATAGAATCAATGAAAGCAATAAATGAATGATACAAACAACAAGATGACGATTCTTACCGTTAAACAGAAATGCAATCCCAAAAAATAAAATCGCCGAACTAATCGGATTAATAGCCAATAAAAATTGCTGTATCCCATTTTTTATATCTAAATTAAATTCAATGCGGTATGCAATATACGTTTTTAAAGTAAAAAGGAAAATAATAATCACAAAAAAAAATAGGGGATGTTGATTACTTTTCAGCTTCTTCATTAGATTACCACCATTATTGATTTTATTAGTTAAAAAATAGGATAAAAACTAAAATATCCCAATAAAATCCATTATATCGAAATAGCAATAAAAATCAATTTAATGACATCTATCCTAAAATAGGCGAAATTTTTCTGAAAAGTCTATTTACAATCAATAAACAGATATGTTAATCTAAATTTACAAGTCATTCTATTTTTTTAGAATGAACAAATACTTTAGAACGGAGACTACTTCAAAATGTCAAATAAACAAAATGATAAGCCACTTCAAATATCTGTTGAGCAATCCAAACTTCTCGGAAATGCATTACGAATTAAAATTATCGGCGTCCTCGCTGAGGAACCACATACCGCTAAACAAGTTGCTGATATCCTAGGTAATTCACCTGGTAGTGTTCACTATCATATTCAGAAACTTTATGAGGGTGGTCTCATTGAACTGGTTGAAACGAAAGAACTTGGTGGAATTATTGAAAAGTACTACAAATCAAAATCAAAATGGTTTAACACTGATAGTCCAACTGGTGTTGACAATGTTTTAGATGAAGGGTTCTCATCAACCTACTCTCAGCAATTAAGTCTTAGAATTCAGCTTACAGAACAACAACGAGAAGAGATGTCCGAGGACTTTAAAGTATTTTTAGAAAAATGGGTTAAGAAAACAATGATTGAGAACAAGAATATTGATGCGGTTGAATATGCAATTGGTGTAAAAATCGTTTCTACAGAAGAAAAGTCAAAATAAAGAAGGGGTATCGTTATGGATATTTTTAAAAACAGGAATTTTATGGCGATGTTTTTAGGTAGAATCATCACAAATATTGGTGATAGCCTTTACATGGTCGCTGCGGTTTGGCTTGTGTATGATTTATCTGGATCCACTTTTTATACGGGGCTTGCTGGTTTTTTATCCATCATCCCAAGGGTTATTCAATTTTTATCAGGACCATTAATTGATAAGCTTCCAATCAAATCAATTCTCGTTTATACCCAATTGATTCAAGCCTTGTTACTGTTAATCATTCCAACCGCAGCCTATTTCAATGTACTGAATGTAACTCTTGTTCTTATTATTACACCTATTCTATCTACTCTAAATATGTTTGTTTATCCCGCTCAAATAGCTGCACTTCCAAAAATCGTCAACGAAGACCAACTAACAAAAGGTAATTCTTTATTCTCAATCGCATACCAAGGGATTGATATTGTTTGCAATTCTGTTGCTGGTACATTAATTGTTTTAATTGGTGCTACTTCTCTTTATACTCTCGATTCTATGACATTTTTAATTGGAGCGATTATATTCTCCTTTATAAAACTCCCAAAGGCAAAGAAGGAAGTACAGCAAACAAAGAAGTCAATCTCGGTAAGTATCAAAAACTATGGTGCAGATCTTAGGGAAGGTGTAAAAATAATCGGACATTCTGCACTATCACGTTTATTATTTGGCATCATAGTTGTAAATTTAGTAATCGGCGCTATATTTGCAGTATTGCCTGCATTTAGTGATAGGAATGGTGGTCCTGAAATGTATGGACTATTACTAATGGCTGGTGCAATAGGAGGACTAATCGGTGCTTTTTCTGTCACACCTTTAAAGCTAGAAAAAATACCACTTGGAAAGCTTTATGCCGGTGCTTTTCTTCTCGCAGGATTAGCTTGGGCTTTATCAATCTTCACCCCGTGGTTATGGTTAACTATTGCCGTATATGGGTTCGCTTGGATACCTGGTGGTGCAACAAATGTCATCATTTTTACTGTGATCCAAAAGGGTGTTCCAAAACAATTAATCGGTAGAGTTACTTCTATCTCGATCGCACTTAGTGGGATTGCTGCTCCACTTGGTGGGCTTCTAGGTGGTAGTCTCGGAGTATTTACGAGTAGCTCCGTCATTATCTTTTTCGCAGGTTTGGCGGTTGTAATTGTTGGAGTATACTGGATTCTCGATTCGACAACTCGGAATCTTCCTTCAACGGAAGTGATTGATGAAAGTTTGTTCGGTTTTGATGAAGACAAAAGGATTCCTCAATCTCCTAGCATTACCCTATAACTGGGTAATGCTCTTTTTATGAAAAGGTTCATTTGGAATATAGCTTGGACAAAATTCATATGATTTTTATTAAGAATGGAGGTTTTAAAGATGAAAGTTTATTCACTAATGCTCTTCCTTACATTTTTAATTATTGCAACCATACTTGGAGGCTGTACAAACAATACGAAGTCAACGAACGAGCTACTCTCTTCATTAGATCAAAATCTATCGGCTGAAGATCAAGCTTCATTAAATAGCTTACTTGACCATGTAGAGAAATTTGTTCAGTTAAATAAAGAACTGGAGTTGCTTTTAAATAATATGAAAAATGATGATGACCTTGAATCTGCTATCGACACGATGGATATAGCGAATGAGGAGGCATTATATATTTATAATTTAATTGAGTTAGAACCCAGACCTAATAATCAAACACTACAAAGAATCCAAAGTGGTGTACAAATTTCAATCGAAAGATTCATTGAAGGAATGAAGCTACAACTAGAAGGAATGACTGCTGGAAATATCAATAAAAGGGATCAAGGCTATAGACAAATTGAGGAAACAAAAAAAGAGTTAAATGAATTCATTTCAATCATTAGTAATTAATAGATTCGTCCTTGAAGTATAGAGATTTGCTTAAATTGAAATACTAACCATAAATTGAAACTTCTATCAGTGGAGGTTTTACTGCCAGTTAATGCGGGATAAATTCTTATTTTTGGAGTGATCACCAATGGAAGAGCAACATATCAGATTATCAAGTCCAGAAATAGGCGGTTTATGGTCAACCTATATGCAAGATAGTATGACCGTTTGTTTACTTAAGTATTTTCTCCATCATATGCAGGATAATGATATTAAACCATTACTCAAAAAGGCACTAAACCAAACCTGCTTTCAATTAAAACAAATTGAGGAAATCTTCTTGAAAGAGAAAATTCCAATCCCTGACGGTTTTTCTGATAAAGATATCAATTTATCAGCTCCACCATTATTTTATGATTTATTTGCGTTAACCTTACTCTACTCAATGAGTAGGATGAATATGGTAAATCTATCATTCATCACTGCCAATGTTGCCAGGGAAGATGTTCGGATATTTTTCACGAATGCATTGAAATTTTCTGCTGAGCAATATTCGGAAGCAACCTCCTTAATGCTAGAAAAAGGAATATATGACCGACCACCAATGATTCCTTATCCATCAAATGTAGAGTATATCGAGAAACAGACTTATATTTTTAAATCTTTTGGAGGAAAAAGACCTTTAAATGCAATAGAGCTAACTGATATATTTTTTAATGTTGAACGTAACTATTTTGCGGTTATTTTATGTACCGGTTTACTGCAGGTTGTAAAAGATAAAGAAATTACGGAATACATAAAGGATGGGAAACAAATATCTGAAAAACAAATAAAATTTATTAATGATCTACTCATGAAGGAAGATCTACTTGGAACAGTTCCACTTACAATGGAAGTTACAAAATCAACTGTTTCACCTTTTTCGGATAAATTCATTGTTGCTTTGTTCCACTCCCTTAATTCAATTGATATCACACTTATCGGTCATGCATTGTCACTTTCATTACGAACTGATCTAGCAACTTTTTATAGTAAAATGATTGCAGAAATTCTTCTCTATGCAGAGAGGGGCTTCACGATAATGGTTAATCGTAAATGGTTAGAACAACCCCCGCAATCAATTGATCGGCAGAAACTACAACAAGGACATTCTAACTGAGAATGTCCTTGTTGCTTTCTAAATTTAGCGTAACTTTGTTCTACTTTCAGATACCATTTCTATCTTTATCCCTTTATCTAGCTTTTTACCACTTAGCAATAATGTAATAGTTGCTGTACCGAGTGATATAATCGCCATACTTATTAAAGCAAGAATGAATGTAAGAATTGGTGAGTTCGTCTTCATCTCAATAAAAGAGGCAGCCAATTTAGCCACTAAGCCGATGAAACCACCAAAGTCTGTACTTACAGAAGATAAAAATTCACCAGTCTCTGAAGGAATAATGAGTATTCCAAATGGAATCATTGCGATGAATAAGTAAATATATGAGAGAAACATTAATAAAAGTGACGGTACAAACTTCACCCGATTTTGAGGATTTGCTGGATTATATTTGGCACCAATTGTTCCGATCCATATTCCTATACTACTAATTCCAACCGTTACAAGTGCATTCATCAAAATCCCGGCAATATGTTGATAGACTGTCCAATTTAGAAATATTCCAATAGCAATTTCGATAATAGATAACATAATCAACGGAAGCAGCCAACTAATCCATAGTTTGCCCAATGCAATTTGATTGCCTGTTAATGGGAGCATTCTTAAAATTGATATTGATTTACCTTCTCTCGCAATGGCAGCTGCTGACATTGAGCCATTAAACATTGCATAGATAAACAAAAATAATCCTTGTGCAATTACCCATGTCACATTTCCATGTTCACGTAAATCAGAAATATTTACACCACTACTCACAAACCCAAAGATCGCAAAGATTGCAAAAAATCCGAGTGGCATGAAGACCATCCATTCACGTAAATCACGTTTAACGGATAACCATTCTTTTTTACCAACCGCAATGATTGGATGCGAGATTGCATTACCCTTTTTTACTTTTGTTTTCTGCTTTTTCTTTTTACCACCTTCACTTAACCGAATCCAACCAGTTCGAAATCCTTTTTCAACTAGGGTTGAAGACAAGAGTGCAACAATTGCTGCAATAAGTATAAGTAAAACAATTGGTATTAAAAATCCAGTTGCCCCTGTGATTGCAGATGAAACTGCATCTCCACCCCAACTAAGTGGTAACCATTTCGGAAATGCAGGAAGCTGACCAATCGATTCTTTTCCAATTGGTTCATCATAGAAAAAATTTGGAATTTGAAATAAAACATAAATTAATAGACCTGATAATGCACTCATTACTGTCATTAGCTCATTTGCACGACTTGCTGGTAGAATTTGAATAAGTCCTAAATTAAACAAATATGCTAAAGACAGTCCTATCACGATATTGCTTAAAAGTACAAATAATAATACCGGATAGTATAAAAAATTCGCTCCAATATTTAGCCCATATATAACAAGTGGTATAAATGTTAATAAAAAGACAATAATCGGGATACCAACAAAGCTTTGGATGTATTTGACCCAAAAAATACTTCTTGTTGGAATAGGCATTGTGAATAAAAAGGATAGGTCACTTTCTGAGTATAGACTTTTAAAAATTTGCGGAATACCAAGTAATAAGATCATTGATACAGATATAATCGATATGTAAGGAAAAAGATCTCCGATTAGTTGTTGGGGAATAAACCCTGATACTTCCCATGCTAATTTCGATAGCAGTACGACAAAAATACCAACAACTATAACTGAAAGTGCAATACCCCCGATTCCTTTTGCACCTTTTGAGCGAATCGAGTTAACAAACATTCTCCATTGTACAAATAGTAGCTTTTTAGTCATTTCGACTCACCTTGTTCCTCTTTTGAAAGCTCTTGAATTAATTCTTTCGCTTCTTCATCACCAGTCAGCTCAAGGAAAATATCTTCAAGACTTGCATTACTTCTTCCTTCAAGCTCTCTTAATTCTTTTATCGTACCAAGGGCAATGACAGTTCCATCGCGAATAATGCCAACACGATCACACATTTGCTCTGCAATTTCAAGAATATGTGTTGTTAAAAAGACAGTTGTCCCTTGATTACAAATTTCTCGAAGGTGATTTTTTAACGTTTTAGCACTTTTCGGATCAAGACCAACTGTCGGCTCATCTAAAAAGAGGACATCAGGATTATGAATAAGTGCACCACATAAGGCGATTTTTTGCTTCATTCCGTGTGAATATCCTTCAATTAATTCACTAGAACGGTCTATTAACCCATACTTTCTTAATAATTCATCCGCTCTTTTCTTAAATACCTCCTCCTCGATTTGAAAGACAGAAGCAATAAATTGGAGAAACTCCCAGCCTGTTAATTTTGGATATAAATTTGGTTGATCAGGAACATAGGCAATTTTCTTTTTCGCTTCAATTGGGGATTGCCATACATTAATGCCTCCAATTTCAATAGAACCATTTGTAGGCTCTAGTAAGCCTGTCATCATTTTAATAGTTGTAGTCTTACCAGCACCGTTTGGACCAAGAAAGGCAAATAGCTCCCCCTTTTCAACCGTTAAATTTAAGTTTTTTACCGCTTGATAACTTCCATAGGTTTTTGATAGATTAGTAATGTTAATTGCTTGCATTAAATAAATACCCCCAACGGCTAAGTTTAATTACTCTATATTATGTACGACATAGTTTGTTAAAAAGTTTCATATAATTAGAAAAGCGCAAGCGCCTTGTCCAGGCCCGACAAGCAAATGTTCTGATGCAAAAAAGTCGCTCTTTGACTTTTCTTGCATCAGGTTATTTGACCTCGAGGGCCTAGGCGCTGGAGCTAGACATTTATGCGCAAAATTATGTACTTTCTTTAAAAATTAATGAAACCTTTATTTTTGTGAATCGTACAACATGAAGAGGACTAATCATATTATCCTAATGATATGCCATTAGTTCCTTGTAAGCATGACATATATATTGTATTATTATTAAGAATTTTTAAAAATGAGAGGAGTTTTCAGATGAAACGTACTGGAGAAATTATTTTATCGATTATTGGAATGTGTTTGTACGCACTCATAAGTCTACTCGGTTTTGCATTAATTGCTTTGAATGGAAATGAGGATTTTACAAACGAAATGGAGAACATCGCCGCTGAAGATCCAGCTCTTAGTGGAATGGACATGGGTGCCATTGGTGATGCAGTAAGTGCTGGTGGTTGGTATTTTATTATTGTAAGTTTACTTTCAATTGTCATCGGTATCGTTTGCCTAGTCTTATTAAAAGGCAATAAACACCCTAAAGCAGCAGGTATTATTTTAATTGTAGTAGCTGTTTTAAGTACACTCGGTACTTTCTTCTTAGCAATCATTAGTGGAATTCTATATTTAATCGCAGGAATCCTATGCCTAGTTAGAAAACCGAAAGAAACATTTAACAACGATTATTAAGAGAGTAAGGCTTGAGAGGGCATCCTTTCAAGCCTTTTTATGTTATAGCTTCTTAATCGCTGCCTGTATTCTCTTTAATCCTTCTTCAAGAATTGCGCGTGGGCAAGCGATATTTACTCTCATAAAACCTTCCCCACCAATACCAAAAGTGTAGCCTGCATTAAAAGCAACCTTCGCTTCCTTCAGCATAAATTGTTCAAGCTCCTTCTCATTCAATCCTAGCTCACGACAATCCAGCCAAACTAAATAGGTCGATTCTGGTTGAATTACCTTGATTTCAGGAATATTCGACTCGAAATAAGATTTTAGAAAATCTAAATTCCCCTGAAGATAGTCTATTAATTGATCAAGCCATTCTTCCCCATACCGATAAGCACTTTCTAATGCAACTACTCCAAAGGTCCCTGTCATACTGATAAAATTGCTTTCAATAGCTTTTGTAAATGGTTCTCGTAATTCCTTATTAGGGATAATAACGTTAGAAATTTGTAATCCAGCTAAATTAAATGTCTTACTAGGTGCTGTACAAATAATCGAATTCTGGGCAAATTCTTCAGAAATTGCTGCAAATGGTGTATGTTTTCTATCCTTATATACTAAATCGAAGTGAATCTCATCCGAAACTACTAGAATATTGTGCTCAAGACAGATTTCTCCTAAAGTTATTAGTTCATCCTTCGTCCATACTCGGCCAACAGGATTATGTGGACTAGAAATAATAATCATTTTAACAGCTGGATCAATTTTCTGTTTCAAGTCATCGAAATCCATCACATAATTATTATCTTTAAGTTGAAGTGGATTATGAACAACCTCACGTCCATTATTTTCAACTACACTTGTAAAAGGATAATATACAGGAGGTTGGATGATGATTTTATCCCCTGGTTTTGTATAAGATTGTACAATTAAGCTCAATGCAGGTACAATCCCAGGACTAAAGCATATCCAATCTTTTTCGATTGCCCACTTATGGCGCTTATTCATCCAATCAATTGTTGCTTCATAATATGATTCGGTTCTTGAAGTATAACCATAAATACCGTGTTCAACTCTTTTTTGTAAAGCATCAATTACAGGTTGTGGTGACTTGAAATCCATATCAGCCACCCACATCGGAAGTACATCCTTGTCACCAAATACATTCCCTACTTCATCCCATTTCACGGATCCAGTGTTCAAGCGATTAATCGACTGGTCAAAATTATACTTCATTTTATAGCCCTCCTCTTAATACAAGCTCTTGATATCTACATCGGCTGGCAATTGGAACGGATTTTCTTTATTGATATGATCATAAAACATTTTTCCATCAAGATGGTCGATTTCATGTTGTAGAACAATGGATGGATATCCCTTAACCTTCAATACAATTTCTTTACCATTTACATCGTAGGCTTTGATTTTTACTCGTTCATATCTTGGAACATATCCTTCAACATTTCGATCAACTGAAAGGCATCCTTCTCCCTCAGGCAAATAGATCATAGATACTGAATGACTGATAATCTTCGGATTAATTAACGTATACTCATGTAATTGCTCCTTTTCATCAGTTAAATAGGCAACAAACATTCGCTTATTTAAGCCGATTTGATTAGCAGACAAACCCACACCAGGGCGTAAATTGTATTTTTTCGATAAAATCGGATCTTGACTATTTTTCAAATAATTCATCATACAAATGAGTGTATCTTGATCTTCAATTGAAAGAGGCAAGGTTACTTTTTCTGTCTCTTGCTGTAAAACTGGATGACCCTCTCGAACAATATCCTTCATTGTAAGAATGTAATCTGCAGTAAATTGATTCATAAAAATTCATCTCCTTCTACTTATGAATCCTATGTAATTATCTTATATTTCTTGCGATTTGATGTCCAATTATTTGCGATATTTCTTTAAAAAAGCCCCCTACACAATAAGGAGGCTTCTTCTTCATATTAATATACAAATTGTTTGGCTGAAAGTGATTTAAAAATCTCCGTACTAACCGTTTTATATCCCTCACTAGTAAGGTGAATACCGTCGTCACTAATGAGTTCAATTAAATCTCCAGAATGCTTAATTGACGTCCTAACATCAATTTTTAGTGCATCTATTTCTTCAATTAATTTATTTAAATAGCGATTGTATAAACCGTGCCAATGCTCAATTCCACCTTGCAAACTAATCCAATGACTAATCGAATGACCATATTTCTCAGATATCATTTTATAATAACGAACCGGATCTAGTGGTGGTAATGTCATCACAACAGGTGTGATATTAGAAGCCTTCATTTTCATAATCATTTGTTTTACATTCTCAACATATCTTTCGATCGGTACAATGGGTTGGTGCTCTTTCTCCGGATTCTCGGCAACTTCGTCCCATTTAAAATTGCAATCATTTCCGCCAATTCCGATGATTACATAATCAGGTTTCTCAGCAATGACATCTTTATCTAATCGGGTTAGAAGCAAATCTGAATTATCATTAAAGACACCTTTATTTACGACCGTACAGCTTGATTGATTATTCGAGAAAAAGAGCTCCTGTAGATAGGTAGGATAATTTTCTTTTACGATTCTCAAGCGACCTTTTACAAATGAAACTCCCCTAGTTAAACTATCTCCAAAACATACAATTTTCATCTTATATCCCTACTTACATATTTTTTGTTTATCGGTAACCTTCTCATGTAGTTTTAATAACTACTTATAATGATATACCCATTACAACAAGTAGTCAACCTTTACTTAAATTATTTGTTAGGATAAAATTAATATATAATTTAATTAGAAGAACTGAGGTATTTTATGATGAAGGATGCTGCCGATATTATTGAAAAATTAGGATTAGAGCACAATATTTCCTTAGACGATATTCCCAAGATTGATTTGTATATGGATCAAGTTATCCAACTATTTGAAAATAAATTTAGTGCTACTACACGGGATGAAAATGAAAAGGTTTTAACAAAAACAATGATCAACAATTATGCTAAAGGCAAATTATTAATCCCCATTAAGAATAAAAAATATTCCAAGGAACATCTCATATTAATTAGTTTGATCTACCAATTAAAAAGTGCATTATCGATTAATGATATTAAGGCTACTCTTGAAGGTGTGAATAAAAAAGTAGTTGAAGAGGATTTTAATGTAGAGGATTTTTATAATAGTTATTTGAACTTGTATGATAAAGATGTTGATGCATTCAAGGTTGATTTGCAGGCACGCGTAGAGGATGTTGCAGATGAAATCACAAAATTCGATGATAATGAATCAGAATATCTTGAGCAGGTATTATTGATTTCTTCACTAGTGAATATTAGTAATCTGTATAAAAGGGCAGCAGAAAAATTGGTAGATGAAATTATTGCTGAAAAACGAGATAGGGAACCAAGAGATGAAAAGGGTAGTAAAGGAAAGGGAAATAAATAAAATAGAGATCCATTCTTGGATCTCTACTTAACGACTTTTCACAAGTAAATTTACAGCTTCTTTTACTAATTCTTCCGTGTTCTCACCTTTTTCATCAGCATTTCGAACACACTCCACAAGATTCGAACTAACAACCACCCCAATTGTCCTGTCTATTGCTGTTCTTGCTGCTGACAATTGAGTAATCACTTCTTTGCAATCCTTATCCTCTTCCATCATTCTAAGGATTCCACGTAATTGTCCTTCAATTCGCTTTACGCGATTTTTCATCTGATCATTATATTCCATCTAAATCTCTCCTTCAAAAGCTTGGGAAAATGGGTTAATGCGCATATAATTAGCATAACGTGCATATTTTTCTGCGAGCGCGCATTTATTCCCGCGGGCGCGCATATTTTTCTGCGGGCGCGCATTTATTCCCGCGAGCGTGCATATTTTTCTGCGAACGCGCATTTATTCCCGCGAGCGCGCATATTTTTCTGCGAGCGTGCATATTTCCTTGCGAGCGCTCATTTCTTATATATATCGTGCATAAGTATCTGATATCGTGCATATATCCTGATTATCGTGCATAAGGTGCAAATATGTATTTATTATCCCTGCATTTCACGAGTTAATCAACACTTTCCACTAACTTATACATCATTTCTTTATCCATTGGGCCTATAATTTTCTTGCGTATGATGCCTTTTGTATCTATCACATAGCTTGTTGGGATTGTAAAAGCTTGATAAGTGCTTCCTATGTCTCCTTCAGAATCCAGTAAAATTGGAAAGGTAAGCCCATAATCTTTTACAAATGGCTCTACATCATTTTTATTTTTTTCCGCGGTTGTAAGGTTAACAGCAATTATTTCTACATCTTTGCCCTGTTGCTCCTCATAAAAATCCTGCATATGAGGCATCTCAGCTTTGCAGGGTGGACACCAGGTTGCCCAGAAATTTAAAATAACTTTTTTTCCTTCCATATCTGAAAGTTTCACTGCTCTACCATCTATTGAGGTTAGTTCGAAATCAATTGCCTTATTTCCTTCTTGAATTCCGTATTCTACTCTTTCATTGTTAATTTCAACATTTTCTTCGATATTCTTTTCAGCTACAACATTGGAAAATTTCGAATCGTAGACAACCCACACAATTAGACCTAGCAATCCCAATATAATTATCACATTTTTATACATCAGAAGCACTCCTTTTATCGTCTGTATACCTTGTCTTACTATAATAAGTATTAATAAAAACAATGTAATAACAGCTATAAATAGATGATATAATGCATAATCTTCTAATATAAAATACGATATTACTTGAAATCCAGTAACCGTGGTTAATCCAAAAATAAGAAGAGACTGGATTATAATAGGTTTGGTAATGGTAGCTTTTATCGATTTATATACAAAATAAAAGACTGAAACTATGATTGCCAAAAGTAAACCTTTCGTTCCACCTGTAAAATATAAAAGTGAAATTGGGCTTTTCAAGATTAATTGTGGCTCTAGTAATATTAGGCTACCCTTCCAAGCGAAAAAGCCAATAAAGAGACTATTTAATAGTATATCGAATAATCTTTTATTTACTTCCACTTGCTGAGTACGTCTCAGCCATATTTTTAATACAATTAATCCGATTACTAAGCCAATTGCAAGTATAAGCCACTTTATCATAATCGCAAATGAACCAATTTGAATAACTGCCATTTGAACCTCCTATGTTTCAAAGTTGTCCATAACTATGTCTCCTTAAACCAATTATACCATATAGGGTATATATTAAACGCTAAAGTTATTCGATTGCAAAAATTATGGCTGTCTTATTTCAAACGTTTCTTGGACTTCAATTGATCCTTTTACCGATTGAATCATCCCGCAATTCTTAGTCGTTACCTCTAGAGATTTCTTTATTTTTCCTCTGAAATGTTTTTTCCTTCAATAATAAAGTGAATATCAACCTTAGTAATTCGATTAGCTTCACTCGGATTTCTTTCCATACTAGCTTGAACTCGAATAGAATCCACTTTAATTCGCTTTTTTTCTAATACTTTCGTTAAAATCGCTGAACTACAGCCAACTAAAGATGAAACAAGTAGTTCACTTGGTTTAATTCCTATTGATGGATCTGGGGAAATATGCAACTCATGAAATTCTGTCTGTAATGAAGTCAAACCATCCTTAATTTCATATTCTAACATTTGTTTTACCTCCAAGTTCTTTTTAATTTCATCCTAACATTTATTTATTTACTTTCTGATAAGATAACAAAAAATCGCTTTATATACTATTTTTTCAAGATTATCTATTTTCGATTTTTTTAGACGTTAATTTGGATAATTATGTTAATATGTAATAGATAGATTTTTCACAAGGAGCTATTGTACATGAAACTCATTATATTACTTATATTTCTTATCAGTTTTATTGCAGAAAGCCTAATAGGGAAACGGTTTGAACCAGGATATGGTGTAGATGAAACAGAGGGCAAAAATATTGCTCGCTGGGGAACGGTCTTAATTCTCCTTTTTTTTATCCCGGGACTGTTTATATTTGACATCGAAAATAACGATGTAATGAAATGGATGTCAATTTCATTTTTTTTTACCATCTTAGGTTTTCAGTCATTGATAGAGTGGAAGTACCTAGAAGGCAAGAAGTATTTATACTCCCTATCCGTAATGGTTATTAGTGTAATCACTATTTTTGTTAGCTCTTTAATATATGAACAACTAACACACACCACATTCGGCGAAGAAATGACTGAATTACTAAGTGAAGATGAACAAATTAATGAAATAAAAATTGTATGGTTTGTAATGGATAACAAGGAAGGATACTCATCCAGTTCTGTTTCAATTACGGATAAGGATACAATTAGCAAATTAGTGGAGGAACCTTCAGAAATGGAGCTTATAAAATCCAATAATGTAGTACCAGAATTAGATGATGGTATTATTGATATTGAAATTAACACTGACAAAAGTAGGTATTATATTACCTTTACCAAAGGACATGCAAATATAGGACGCCATGAATATAAAATTGACAAAGAAAACAAGTTTCTAAAAATATTAGAAAATGAGGAGTTAGATTGGAAGGAAAACAATCTGTAATGATAAAAAAATTTGTTTAGTAAATGGATTTTATATACAAAAAGCACCGTTATTGGTGCCTTTTGTTTTAAGTTTGTCATAATATATCCATCCAAAGCTTACCCGCTGTTGCGAATATCAGTACGGCTAAAACAACTTGAAGTATTTTCGTATTCACTTTTTTACCAGAAATCGCACCGAGTGGAGAGGCAAGAAGGCTTGCAACAACCATAATCAATGCAGGGACATATTCGACCTGCCCGGTAGTTACTTTACTAATGGTCGAACCTATCGAAGAAATAAAAGTGATGGCTAAGGAGGTCGCAATTGTCATTCTGGTAGGTATTTTTAATATGACAAGCATAATTGGTACGAGTAAAAATGCACCACCAGCACCAACAATTCCTGCACCAATCCCAACAATTAACGCTAAGATCCCTGCAAGCCACTTATTAAAAGTCACTTGGTCATGGGGAACATCATCAATATTTTCCTTAGGTACAAACATCATCACAGCTGCAATAAGTGCTAGAATCCCATAGACTAGATTAATGCCACTCTCTGGCATTAATTTGGAACCAAATCCTCCAATAAAACTACCGATAAGAATACTAGTCCCCATATAAATGATGAGTGTTTTGTTTAAGTACCCACCCTTTCGATATGCCCATACTCCCCCGGCTGTAGCAAACAATACTTGGACCGCACTAATGCCTGATACCTCATGGGCAGTAAATGCTGTAAAACCAAGTAAAGGCGGAATGTACAGGATCATTGGGAAATTAATGATTGCACCACCAATTCCAAGCATTCCCGAAATATATGAACCTATGAATCCAATTAAAAAGATTATAATAATAAACGCTAAATCCATTTTCCTACCCCCTTACGAAAAGGGAACCTGTAGCGGTTCCCATATTAACGGAGATGTTGATATTTTTGCGACAAATAGTTGTGCTGCTTCCTGCTACATTATATCAGAATGTATTAACCTATTAGCGAACTGCACAACGGTTTGGCCCAATCTCCATTTCACGTTGTTGCTCTTCATCAGGAGAGACTTTCCCCATATTTGTTTCTCGAATTTCCTGATACGCATTTGGTTGCGGTGGTAGGTTTTCTGTAACCATTCTTCTGAATTCAGCTTCATCTTGGATATTCAGACCGTGGTTATTCGAAAAAAGTGTACCTAATTTTTCAGAAACACTGCCATCTTCATTTAGTTCTTCAATTATCATAAAGTGTGCAGGCAATACGATAAGATCATTTGATAATTCACGATAACGATTATACAAAGTTTCTCTTAAATCACTTACCCAGTCCTGTGCAAGTCCTGCAAGATCCGGTCTCCCAATCGAATCGATAAATAATATATCACCTGAGAGCAAGTATTTTTCATCAATTACAAAAGAGGTTGAACCGATGGTATGACCTGGTGAATATAACGCATGAATATTAATAGTTGTTTTTCCGACTTTTACATCTTGGCCACCTTCTAGAGCCGAATATTCAAATGTAACCTCAGTTGCATCCTTTGGTGGAAGCCAATAGGTTGCAACTGTAATTTCAGCAATTTTTCTACCACCTGAAATATGATCCGCATGTAAATGAGTATCAAAAACATGAGTGATTTTTGCATCAATGCTCTTAGCAAAATCAACGTAAATATCTGTCATCCGTGTTGCATCAATGATTGCTGCATCACCATTAGACACTACTAAGTAAGAAAGGCAGCCTTTACCAATACGTACGAATTGATAGATTTCACCACCATCTCTTAGATCGCCAACTTTAACAGGCTCAAGATGCTCACTCCATGCCTTCATTCCACCTTGGAGATACGAAACCGTTACACCTGCTTCTGAGAGCATTTCGGCAACAAAAATGGATGAACCTTCTTTCGCACAAACGACTAGAATCTCTTTATCCTCAGGCAGCTTTGGCAGAATTTCATCGACACCATCAAGTAAATCAAAATAAGGAATATTTAAGTACTGAAAATTTGTCCCTTCAATTTTCCAATCCTGAAAGTCGCTTGGGTTACGTACATCTAAAATAAATAGCGATTCTTTATTCACAACTTTTTTGGTTACTTCTTTTGAAGTCATTATTTGTACTGTCATATCACAAATTACCCCCTAAGGTATTTTATATAGTAAAAAAAATTATTTACTTATGCTTGTTGTTTCTCCTGTCCATTTGCTCATTCCTGGTACAACATTACAAACATTTTTGAAGCCTTTTTCGGTCAACTTTTGTGCCGCTAAATCACTGCGATTCCCGGTACGACAAACAACATAAATTTCTTGATTTTGATTTAACTCATGAATTCCAGCTTCTAATTCACCGAGTGGGATTGAGATTGCACCTGGAATGTGGTTAAAAGCATATTCAGCAGCTTCTCGAACATCTAGAACGACTACTTCTTTCTCAGATGCGAGGACATTTTGTAGCCCCTCATTGCTAACAACATGAGGATATTTTGTTTCCACGGCCTCTTCTCCACTTGCTTTGCGTAAATAGTGTTTTAATACATTCCCATCTTCGATTGTACCTATATATTGATGGCCTGTGCTCTCCGCCCATGCTTTTAGGTCGGCTTTAGAACCTTTATCAGTTGCTTGAACCTCTAACACTTGACCAGCCTCTAGATTATTAATAGCTTTCTTTGTTTTTACGATTGGCATCGGGCAAGCTAAGCCCTTTGCATCTAATATTTGATCAGTTTTAAGTAAATTCATGTAGATTCCTCCTGTGAACCTTCGTCTTTTTACCCATAGAGGTATATAAACCATTCTGTAGTATTATGATTAATTCGAGAATCAGCACTTTTATTTTGTGCTGTTAAATTAATTCGGCGTTAGCTAACTTTATTCAGCGTTAGCTAAACTAATTCAGCGTTAGCAAACTTAATTCAGCGTTAGCAAAACTAATTCAGCGTTAGCAAAACTAATTCAGCGTTAGCAAAACTAATTCAGCGTTAGCAAAACTAATTCAGCTTTAGCAAAACTAATTCAGCTTTAGCAACATTAATTCAGCGTTAGCAATCCTATTTCAATGTTCCTCTTCTATTCAACTTTCCCTTCCCAATCCAGCATACCACCAGCCATATTTATGACCTTGTAGCCTCGGCTCTCAAGTATTTGTGATGCACGGCCGCTTCTACCGCCAGAACGGCAAACCATTATATATTCCTTTGCTTTATCTAATTCATGCAGACGAAATTCAACTAGACCGAGCGGAATATGAATAGCTCCAGGAATTTTCCCTTCTCCTATTTCATCTACTTCACGGACATCTATAATATTTAATTGCTTACCTTCATTCAATAAGGTTTCTACTTCTTTCGCAGTTAATTGCTTCATCGTTTTCTCCTCCTACTTATCTCCAGGCACTTACTCCGCCTTTTACATTTGTGATATTTTTAAATCCTAATTTTTTCAAAATTTTACTAGCCTTTTGACTTCTCATCCCGCTTTGGCAAATGACTACAACTTCTTTATCCTTCGGAAGACTATTTGCCTTTTGTGATAGCTGATGCAGTGGCATATTTTTAAAGCCATTGATGTGAAATCCGTTATACTCTCCTGGTGTGCGAACATCTATGAATTGTTTATTTTTATCTTTTAGTTCATTTTTTAATTCAACTGTTGTGATATTTTTAATTCCTTTTGTTGGCATCATGCGCAGGATTAAAAACAACACGATTAGTGCAAAGATCAAATACTCCATTTATATTTCTCCTTCTAGATAAACAGATTTACATTTCCATCCTCAGCATCAGCTAGATATGCAGCAACACCTGCAAGTTCAATATTATCTAGAAGCTCCTCTTCCTTAAGTCCCAAGAGGTCCATCGTCATTGTACATGCAACTAGCTTAATCTCTTGTTCCTGTGCCATCTCAATAAGTTGTGGCAATGTCATCGCATTATGCTTCTTTATAACATCCTTAATCATTTTTGGTCCAAAACCAGCAAAATTCATTTTTGAAAGCCCCATTTTATCAGCGCCTTTTGGCATCATTTTTCCAAACATTTTTTCAATGAAGCCTTTTTTCACTTTCATATTTTCATTTTTTCGTAGAGCATTTAATCCCCAGAACGTGTGAAAAATTGTTACTTCATGATCATATGCTGCTGCACCGTTTGCAATAATATAGGCTGCCATTGCTTTATCATAATCTCCACTAAATAATACAATCGTTGTTTTTTTCTTTTCAGTCATCATTTATCCTCCTAGCAATTTATTAGCCTTTCTTAATATAAAAGGAAAGGACACCATTTTCTTCTTTGATCTCAACTAGTTCATGTCCTGTAGACTTAGTCCATGCTGTTAAATCATTTTTTGCCCCCTTATCTGTTGCAAGTACTTCTAATATTTGACCTGATACCAGAGCTTCAATCGCCTTTTTTGTTTTAACAATCGGCATTGGGCATGCTAATCCTTTCGCATCTAACACTTTATCAATATTCATAATTAATTCCTCCATTTTTTCAACTTTATTACCATTACCCCTATGAGTATAATGTTTATCTAAAAAAATAATTTACCTGATTATGATTAACCTTGAATCTCACAATACATATAATATACCCCTATAGGTATGTTGTCAACACCAAAATAATATATATCTTTATAGACATAACCTATTGCCTATCAAATTGAAGTTCTTATTTTACAGCCTATGAATAAGTAAATAAGAGAAACTACTTTTTCGGGGGTGTCTACATGCAATTTTATTATGGAAACCAAATGCCGCTACGAGTGTTAGACGAAGCAGAGTTTTGGAAGCATCAAGAGGAAGAGCATACTGTAGTCATTAGGGAACTTGTGAAAGGATTAGAACAAAAATATGTAAAAGCCTTACAAGAATGGGAATTAAAATTTGCAGAAGCCCATCAAACTGTTGTCAGGTATATTGAAACTGTGAATCGTTCTAACGGACAAATTACACCCGCTCTTTATCAGGATGTTTTACAGCTTGTTACTTTTTGTTTGAATCAGAGTAATGAGTTTGTTAACTTTTGCCGAATGTTAATGAAAGAAAGTGTGCCTGTTAGTTCAAATCCAACAGCAAAAGTTGTCATGAACCACATTATTGTAGAATCAGAATACTTTATTGGAATTGCACAAACGATTTTATATCAAAGTAAGCCATAGAAAGAATAACAAAAATGAGGTATCCGATTGGATACCCCATTTTTTTAGTTTGTCGGTCTTTTAAACGGCCACCAGTTTGCGACACCGAAGTTTTTCACCATTACTGGAATGAATAATGGGAGAACAATGAATGCGTATAACAGTAAGCCAACTAAGACAATTGCTGCGATTTGTAGCAGTGATAGCATTCCAGATGGCATCATCGCAGCAAACGTACCACCTAAAATAATGGCTGCTGAAATAATGACTGTACCCATCTTTTTCATCGACATCATCATTGCTTCCGCAACAGTTAAATCCTTATATTCGTTAAAGCGATCCATAAGGAAAATACTGTAGTCAACACCTAGTGCGACTAAAATAACAAATCCGAAGAACGGAACTGCCCAGCTAATCCCTGTGTACCCAAGGATGTTCACGAATATGACTTCATTAATCGCCATCGATGTGAAATAGGTTAAAATTAATGAGCCAATAATATAAGCCGGCATGATGAGGGAGCGGAATAAGAAAATTAAGATGATCGCAATCCCTATTAGCATTAGAACAACTGTACGTGAGTAATCTTGATCTGACATCGTACTAAGGTCAGCATTTGTACTCGTAATCCCTCCAACTGCAACTACCGCATTTTCAAGTTTTGTATCTTTTGTTGCTCTTTGTACTGCATCTTTAATTTCTTTTACTTGGTCCATTGCATGATTTGCATATGGACTTGTTTCAAAGATGACATCCATCGTCATGACTTTGCGATCTTTTGACATATACGTATCAAGAACTTGAGTAAAGTCGTCACTTGTTAATACATCTGCTGGCATATAAAAACCGTTAAGATCATTAGAGTGTGAGAGACCATTTAAATATTCCTGTGCGGACCCGAGTCCCTCAGATACTTGATCTAAGCCATCTGCACTTTGCGTTAATCCATCGGTTAACTCAGTCAATTGTCCACCAAGTGATCCAAAACCATCTAAAAGTTGCTTTTGTCCATCGCTGATTCCTGATAATCCATTCGTAAACTGTGGCATATTTTTCACAATTTGACCTTGGCCATTGGCTGCCTGTTCAAGCCCTGACTTTAATTCAGAAATACCATCGATAAATTGTTGAAGACCTACTGGTAGTCCAGCTTGTTGAGCGATTATTTGTTCAAATCCTGCATTCGCTGTTGCCAAACCAGCATTTAATTGTGTTAAATGCCCATTAAGTTCATTGATCCCTTCTGATAATTGAGGAATAGCTTGTAAAGACCCTTTTATCCCTTGATAATATGGATCCTTAGCGATATTAGTGTATGTGCCCTCAAGATGTGCAAATCCACCTTCATTTAATTGCTTAACTGATCCTGATAGCTGTGCTAAACCATCAGCAACACCTACATACCCTTTATTTAATTCTACTAATGCTGATTGGGATTTTTTATATCCTGCTAATAGTTCTTTATAATGGACAAGTAATTCTTCTGCCCCAGCTTTCGCCTTTTCTAGATTTGTAATCATCACGCCTGAACCTACAGAACCTTGACGAATTCCATTTTCAATCTCTTTAAGATGTCCTTGAATCTCAGTTAAGCCTGACTTCACTTCGTTCGTACCTGTAATTAAATCACCAATCCCATCAGTGGCATTCTTTAATTCAGGTTGAGATTTGGATAATTCACTTCCAGCTTCATGTAGCCCATCACTAATTTTAGCTAATCCATCTTTTCCTTCACCAAGACCATCACCAAGACTTTCGGCTTGCTTCGAAACGAAGAAATCCTCTATTTGTTCACCTGTTGGTCTTGTAACAGAACGGATTGTATCGACTAAGTCTAATTTCCCAACCTCTTGGCTTATTTTTTCCGTTAATTCAACGTATTCAACTGAATCCATTGCTTCATCATTTTTAATGACAATTTGTGTCGGCATTGATTCACCAGGGCCAAAGCTATCTGCAATGGCGTTGAAAGCTTTGATCGAATTAACTTCTCCACTAATTTCCTCTAATGAATCATAAGACAATTCCCCATCATACGTGAGTAGGAATGGCACTGTTATTGCGGCAACCACTACTAATGAAATAAGTGGTCTTCCTAAAGAAAACTTCCCTGCTATTGCCCAAAGCTTGCTATCTCCATGCTCTGCTTTGCTTTTTGATGGCCAAAATAGTTTCCGTCCTAAAACCGCCATAAAGAATGGAACAACAGTGAATAGAGCAATTAATAAAATCGCGACACCTACCGCTACTGCTGCTGCAGATTGATATAGGATAAATTGAGAGAACCCAATTGCGGCAAATCCAATCATAACGGCGATACCGCTGAATAAAACGGTCCTTCCAGCATTACGATATGTTGCAACAATTGCATCGGCAACACTTTCATGCTGTGAAAGTTCCTCTTTATAACGACTTAGTAGTAAAATACAATAATCTGTGCCAATACCGAATAATACTGCTACCAGGAAGATTTGTGTATAACTCGATATTGGGAAATCAAATTTATCGACAAGAAATGACACAATTGATTGTGAAGCGAGATATGTGAATCCTACTGTTAATAATGGAATGATTGGTGAGATAACAGATCTAAAGACAAGAAGTAACACGACTAAAATAAATACAACCGTAATTCCTTCTGTTTTTTTCAATCCTTCTTCTGAGCTTTTCATTAAATCTTCTGAAATCAACCATTCACTTGTATAATAATGTTCTACTTTTACATCCTCAATTGTTTTATATAATGCTTCACTTACTTCCGCTGGTTCGCGATCATTCCAGCTAATCGTTATCGAAGTAAGGATTGACTTACCATCCTTGGAAACAAGCTGATCCTTTAAATTCTCTTCATTAAAATGGGTAAGTATATTGGTAATTCCTAATTTCTCTTTATGATCTTCAAGTTCACGAATCGCCTTTTCAGCTTCATTTATATCTTTATTCGTCAACTTTTTATCATTATGAAATACTAATGCAACCTGGGTTTCATTCCCTCCACCTTCTTGCTTTTGAACATCTGCCAAGATGTCGCCAGCTAACGAGGATGAGTAATCATCAGGTACAGTAATTTGCCCTTTTTCACGGACAAGCTCTCCCATATTTGGCGCTGTTACTAATAAAACCGCAACGACAGCAATCCACGCTACAATTACAAACCATTTACGCTTAATTATAAAATTCACATTTATTCCTCCAGCTTGTAGTCTTTAATAAGTATTTGGTTAAGCCTTTCATACGTTTCAATAAATTGTTCGATTTCTGCTTGTTCAAATTTCGTTATAAACGACTCAACCAGTTTATAAATACGTTCTTCTGTTTTAACAAATAACTCTTTTCCCTTTACTGTTAAGCTTAAGTACACGACTCGGCGATCATTCTCATCACGTGTTCTCTGAATCAGTCCCTTTTCCCACATTCTAGTAATAATTGCGGTAATTGCACTCTTTTTCACATCAAACACTTCGGCAAGTTCTGTAGATGTACAAGATTCCATATTATTGATATATCTAAGTGTATAATATTGATCACTCGTTAGATCATTCCCAATTTGCTCTTTAACAAGTGCTTCTGCCTTTTTCTCAACTGAGAATGATACTGCTAAATACCTGTCAACCAATTCTGTAATATTCGTATCAGACACTTTTATATATTCACCTCACTAATGGATTATTCAATTATTCTACTGTTTAATTGTTAAACTATTTAACTATTAATATAGATAACTATATGGGCAATTAAAATTGTTGTCAACGATTTTATCCGTTTTATTATTTCATAGAAATCTTCCTCTAAAAAAATAATTTTTCGAAACTCTCTGAAATTTACGCTAACACTCGCACGAAGCTGGGTTAAAGCATATTTTTTTTGTGTTTCTGGGTATTTGGAATGACTTCTCACTTTTTACCTTCTTTTTAAAAACTCAAAATTATACTATAATAGTAGATATAGTAATCTAAAATAATTGTAATATACTCTGATAGGTTTATAATTGAGACAGAAAAGGTGTGTTCCTAGGTCGTGCCTTAGCCTTGTGTGACGCCTACATCTTTTCTGCAAATTTTAGGGGAAAAGGTTGATAAAAATGAGCAGTAGAGAAACTAAAACAGACGTCATTTTAATTGGCGCCGGAATTATGAGCGCGACTTTAGGGACAATCTTGAAAGAATTAGTACCAGAATGGAAAATTACAGTATTTGAGAAGCTCGCGGATGCTGGGGAGGAAAGCTCGAACGAGTGGAATAATGCGGGAACCGGGCATTCTGCACTATGCGAGCTTAACTATACGGTCGAAAAACCGGATGGTTCTTTAGATATTAGTAAAGCTATAAAAATTAATGAACAGTTTCAGCTTTCAAGACAGTTCTGGACTTATCTTGTAAATAACAACTTAATAAGTAATCCACAGGATTTTATCATGCCATTGCCACATATGAGTTTAGTGCAAGGCGAAGAAAATATAACTTTTTTGAAAAAGCGTTTTAAAGCGCTATCAAATAATCCTCTATTCCAAGGAATGGAATATTCTGATGACCCGGAAAAACTAATGGAATGGATACCGCTGATTATGCAAGACCGACCATCAAATGAACCAATAGCAGCAACAAAAATTGACTCTGGAACAGATGTTAATTTTGGTGCTTTGACCCGGATGTTGTTAGACAATTTAAAGAGTAGAGATGTCGATATTAACTACAAACAATCTGTTAATCAAATTAAACGGACTAGTGACGGTTTGTGGGAATTGAAAGTGAAGAATCTCGAAAGCGGAACTGTTGAAAGCCATACTGCTAAATTTGTTTTTATAGGTGCTGGGGGAGGAAGCTTGCATTTACTGCAAAAGACTGGTATTCCAGAAGGTAAACATATTGGCGGATTCCCTGTAAGCGGTATCTTCATGGTGTGTAATAATCAGGAAGTTGTCGAACAGCACCATGCAAAAGTATACGGCAAAGCATCCGTTGGTGCTCCACCAATGTCTGTTCCACATCTTGATACAAGGTATATTGATAATAAAAAATCATTATTATTTGGACCATTCGCTGGGTTCTCACCAAAGTTCTTAAAAAATGGATCAATGTTTGATTTAATTACTTCTGTAAAACCGCATAATGTGTTAACCATATTAGCGGCAGGCGCAAAAGAGTTACCATTGACAAAATACCTAATTCAACAACTTTTATTATCTAAAGAACAGCGCATGAAGGAACTACGTGAATTTGTTCCGAATGCAAAATCAGAGGATTGGGACTTTGTAGTAGCTGGACAACGTGTACAAGTTATTAAGGATACAGAAGCTGGTGGTAAAGGAACGCTACAATTTGGCACGGAAGTAATTACAGCCGCTGATGGCTCGATTGCAGCATTATTAGGTGCATCTCCTGGTGCTTCAACTGCAGTACACGTAATGCTAGAGGTACTAAAGAAATGTTTCCCTCAACATATAAAGGATTGGGAGCCAAAAATAATAGAAATGATTCCTTCTTACGGGATATCCCTTATGGAAAACCCAGAGCTATTCGAACAAATTCTTACTTCAACTGCAGAGACACTTGGTCTAAGCAAAAAAGAACAAGTCGAAAGAGAACTAGTCTATAGTTAATTACTTTAAAAAAGGGATAGAATTGCATGAAGAACCTTGATCCTTTCTGGATTCAAGGTTCTTCTTATTGATTCATCACTGATCAAATTCCTCTACATCATTTAATTGTAATTTTGTATCCTTTTCAAAAGAGATTGCAAATTTCACATATCCTCTATCGTCTTTCCCGTCACTATATTTATTATCAAAGCCATTGCCATTAATATTTACGTAATCATATTTGTAGCCTTCACTCTCAATGATATTTTGAATTTTTTTAGCATCATCGAAAACATCTTTTGTTGTTTGATTAGTGGAATCCAATACGATATGCATCTGAATTGGCTTTTCAAGTGACAAGTTTTTATTCCAACTAGTTGCTGGATCAAGTTTTCCTTTAAGAACCTCTATTTGAATTTCAACTGAGTGAACGGAAGGAACTTCTTCCTTTAATACACCTTCAATTTCTTTTGCAGCCTCTTGACCTAACTTTTCCATTAAAGGCTCATCTAGATTTGCATAATAGATTCCATCCCAATTCACTACTGGCTTAATAAAGCCACTAACATTAAATTCATATTTTTTAAGCCCACCATCTGAATCTTTAATACTGCCGATTTCAACAACCTCAAATATATACTGTGAAAACTTAAAATCATAGACTCCATCATCGATGCGAAATTCCTTACTTGGATAGTTGTTATTCAAGTAGGTTCCTAATACATTTTTTGAATATGCTTTGCTAATAGGATTACCGTTAAATGCTTGATAGAAAAATAGGATAAACCCAATCAGGAGAACTAACAGGATACTATAAATCATTTTCTTTCGCTTCATCCCCTCTACCCCCTTTCCTTGATCTTAATGATTAGGAATCCCATCATACTTCCTAAGAGCGCAAATATAAAATGGATTAAACTTAATAAGAGAGAACCTACCATCGACATGAAGAAAAAGACACTAAATGTTTGGTTATCATCAATATTTCCTGATTGATAATCTGTCAAATTACTACCTAGTGACCAAATAAATATCGGGAGCAGAGAAATGTATAAAACGATTTTAAAATCCTTATAAAACAAATAGGTAAGAAGCCCAAGAACCGCATACCATAATATAAACCCAAAGCTTTCATTTAATATCGATGTTTTAATTGCTAGGAAGAAGGAAATAGCTACAAAAATGATTTGATAGATAGAAAGTTTGCGGTTAATTCTTTTCATCATTTTTTCATGCTCAATCGTTGTGTTGATTGCCTCTTTTTCTAGAGGCTCAACTGTATGTTTGAGCAAATTCTGAAAATCATCATTCCTCTTAACCTGCTCTTCAAGCCAATTAGTTGTTTCTTCACTCAAGAGTCCTTCATTATATAACGGAAGTAAATCCTCTATAATTGAACGTATTTGTTTATCCATGATACCCCTCCATTTCCTTTTGGAGCTTAAGCTTCGCACGATGAAATGTGATTCTGGCATAGTTCTCACTTTTTTCGGTTAATATACCAATCTCTTTAAATGACAGTTCACCATAGATTCGTAATGTTACAATCTCTTTTGACATCTCGTCTAATTGATTAATTTGCTTGATTAAGCTAGTTGTTTCTTCCTTTTTTAACAGCTGCTCTTCCGGAGTAATTGTATTCTGTTCTTCTTTGGAGAGCAAATCGGCTAAGCTTTCTTTATACTTTTTCGAACGAAAATATTTTTTCAGGCGATTTTTTGCAATTGCAAACAGCCACGTTTGAATTGTCGACGTTTGTGAAAAAGAGTTCATGCCTTTTATCGCTTCATAAAAGACCTCCTGTGTTAAATCCTCTGCAATTTCTCGGCTGGAGGTTTTTACAAAGAAAAAGGCATATATCCGCGGTTGAATTTCTTTATACAGTTCCTCCAGTTTCATCATGCCTCTCCCTTTTTACTAGGCCCATTTAGTTGGTTCATAGTATTAGTACCATGAATATCTGTTTCGTTACAAAATTATATTACATTTTTCGAAATCACTTTTTAACTAATCATATCATGAGATTAATACGGGCGTTATTTAACAAATACGGTCATTAACAACAAATAAAAAAAGGATGGCCACATTGTAAAATGTACCCTATAGAGTAGACACTTTAAAAAAGTGCTTTCTATAGGGTGCTT
>NZ_JAKTTI010000013.1 GCF_022427965.1 Fredinandcohnia quinoae
GTGGTGTGAGAGGGTCGAACGAATCAAAATTCCGATTCGTTCACTCTACTCGATTCGCTAAATTCGACAAAAATAGAACGTACTTTCTCCGTCCATTAGACAAAATATTTACTATCAATCAACTATACTATTCGATAAAAGAATGATTGATAGGAGGAAGGGGAATGAGAGATTATTTTATTTATTTAATAGAAGATGAATTCGCTAGTCACTATTTTGGTCGTGAATCATTTATTTATCATCTGTTTCTTGAACATAAGAAGACAAGTTCTAAGAAAAAGGATATTTTGGAAAAACAAATCGAATATATTACAAAACCAATCCCCTCGATTCATATCCATCAAGCAATCAAATCGAATTTAAAAAGCTTTTCGTCCTACTCAGCAACTCGAAATACGCATGAATTAGATTTTGTGCATTTAAATAGTTATGCAGCCCTTCATATATATGATTGCTTCTTGCATGTCACATCGAGAGGTAGCTTTGAAGCAGAAACGGCATTCTTTGAGATTTTACGAAAATATAATCGTTGTTTTCTTGCGATGGATTTTAAAACTGATCGATATGGCTGGTTAAATCCAATAAAACAAAGAAAGTTAATTTAAAATGATAGTTATCGCAAAACAAATATTGTATAATAGCCTTTGATTTAGTACACTGAATTGTAGACAACATGAAGGAGGAAGTAATATGCAAACGTGGATATGGATTCTAATCATCATCGTAGCACTACTTGCTGGTGTAGCATTAGGATTTTTCATTGCTCGTAAATATATGATGAGCTATTTAAAGAAAAACCCACCAATTAATGAACAAATGCTAAAAGTAATGATGATGCAAATGGGTATGAAGCCATCTCAAAAGAAGATCAATCAAATGCTAAAAGCAATGAATGGTCAAATGGACAAGTAATTAAAGGACAGGCACTCAATTAGGAGTGTCTTTTTCTTTTATTTTTATACTTTGCAGAATTTTTAATATTTGATAAACTAGTGAAGCATATATTTCGATTCGCGGAGGAAAATACGTAAATGAAGGTGTTTTTGGATTTATTATGGTTCTTTAGGCAAGAGAAAAAATCTTATTTAACGGGAATATTTTTATTAATGATAGTTGCTTTCTTAGAGCTTATACCTCCAAAGGTAGTTGGGATTATTGTTGATTATATAGATCAACAAACGTTAACGAAAGAATTATTATTTAAGTGGATTTTAATCTTATTGGTGACAGCTTGTACGGTTTATGTAGTGAGATTTTTTTGGAGAATTATGATATTCGGTTCTTCTGTTAAGCTTGCAAGATTACTGCGAAACCAATTATACGAGCATTTTACTAAGATGTCACAAGTATTTTATCAAAAACGTCGGATTGGCGATTTAATGGCACATTCAACAAATGATTTGCAAGCCATTCAGCAAACTGCAGGTTCAGGAGTATTAACTTTAGTTGATTCTCTAACAACTGGTGGATTTGTATTACTAACAATGGCAGCTACGATTAGTTGGAAGCTAACATTAATTAGCCTTATTCCAATGCCATTTATGGCTTTATCAACAAGTTATTATGGAACTTTATTACATAAACGTTTTCACAAGGCACAGGAGGCATTTTCAGATCTAAATGATAAAGTCCAGGAAAGTGTTAGTGGGATTAAGGTGATCAAAACATTTGGTCAAGAAGAGGAGGATATTGAATCTTTCCGGAAGCAATCGGATGATGTTGTCGTTAAAAATGTGTCGGTTGCAAAGGTAGACGCTTTATACGATCCTACTATTTCATTAATCGTTGGATTTTCTTTCTTTCTAGCAATTGTTTTTGGCTCAAGATATGTAGTATCTGGTGAAATGACCCTAGGAGAATTAGTCTCTTTTTCAACATATTTAGGTTTACTAATTTGGCCAATGCTAGCATTTGGTTGGCTATTTAATATTGTTGAACGAGGAAGAGCTTCATATGATCGTGTCTCTATGCTGCTATCTGAGCCAATCGATATTTTTGATAATGATCATGTGAAGGATTTTATTCCTTCAGGAGATATTAGCTATCAACTTTCAACCTTTTCATATCCTGGTGATAAGAAAAGTATACTTAAGGATATTCATTTTACTCTTGCAGAAGGACATACTCTTGGAATAGTAGGTAAAACAGGTGCAGGTAAGACAACATTATTAAAACTACTAATTAGAGAATTTGAGGGCTATGATGGTGATATTCTGATTGCCAATAAAAAAATCAATGAATATAAGCTTGCGTTATTAAGAGAAAGAATTGGATATGTTCCTCAGGATCATTTCTTGTTCTCAGCAACTATAGCTGATAATATTGCATTTGCTAAACCAGAAGCTTCTATGAGAGAAATAATTGACGCAGCAAAGCTTGCGAATATACACGACGATATTCTTGAATTTACAGATGGTTATGAAACCATTGTTGGTGAACGAGGGGTATCATTATCTGGAGGTCAAAAACAACGTATTTCGATTGCAAGAGCTTTACTCATCAATCCAGATTTATTAATCCTTGATGACTCATTATCAGCTGTTGATGCGAACACAGAGGAGATGATTTTAAGCGCATTAAAAAATAATCGTACAGGTAAGACTACGATTATAACATCACATCGTTTGAGTGCCATTCAACACGCAAATCTTATTCTTGTGATTGAGGATGGGATGATCGTCCAAAGAGGAACACACGAAGAACTTATGAAAATAGAAGGTTGGTACCGAGAGATGTACCATCGCCAGCAACTAGAATCTCTTGTTGAGCATGGAGGGTAGATAATGGATAAAAAAATTCAATCAATACAACAAAAACGTGTTTTATACCGGCTTCTATCATATACAAGACCCCATAAGAAAGAGTTCCTCTCTGCATTTGGATTATTATTAGTTGCAACATTTGCCGATCTTATTGGTCCAATCTTAATAAAAGTATTTATTGATGATTATTTAACACCCAGAAATCTAATTGCAAAACAATTAATAATACTTGGGGCTGTCTATTTAACGATTCATATTGTGAAGGTAATACTTAATTATTTTCAATTAGTAAAATTTCAAGAGATTGCCTTGAAAATCATTCAAGAAATGAGAATTGAAGTCTTTTCAAAGGTTCAAAAATTAGGGTTGAAATATTTTGATAAAACGCCTGGTGGTAGCATTGTATCCAGAGTGACAAATGATACTGAAGCAATTAAAGATATGTTTGTCAGTGTTATCGCTACATTTGTTCAAAACGGAGTATTTTTAATTGGTGTTTTTATAGCGATGTTTTATTTAAATGTAAAACTTGCATTATTTTGTTTGCTTCTAATTCCAATTATATTTATCATCATGCAAGCTTATCGACATTTTAGTTCAAAATACTATCATGATATGCGTGAGAGAATTAGTCAATTGAATGCAAAATTGAATGAGTCCTTGCAGGGAATGGCTATAATTCAGGTTTTCCGCCAAGAGAAAAGACTTCGAAAAGAGTTTTCAGAAATCAATGAAGCCCATTATAAAGCAGGAATCAAAAATATTAAGTTAGATGGTTTATTATTACGACCAGCCATTGATTTCATTTATATTTTATCACTAATATCAGTATTGAGTTTTTTTGGAATTTCTGCAGTTGACAGCCCAATCGAAATTGGTGTTTTATATGCATTTATCAATTATTTGGAGCGTTTTTTTGAACCTGTTAATAATATGATGATGCGTTTATCACTTCTTCAGCAGGCAATCGTTGCGTCACAAAGGGTATTCGAATTACTCGATAACGAAGAACTTGCACCACAACCGAATGGAAAAGAAAATCCAAAGATTCAAGATGGCAGCATCGAATTCAAAAATGTAACTTTTTCATATGATGGAACACGTGATGTATTAAAAAATATATCATTTTCAGCTCGACAAGGTGAAACAGTTGCACTTGTTGGTCATACCGGCAGTGGAAAAAGTTCAATTATTAATTTATTACTTCGTTTTTATGAAATTAAAAAAGGTGATATTTTAATAGATGGTCAATCAATTAACAGCTTTCAAGAGAAAGAACTAAGAAAGAAGATAGGATTAGTTCTACAGGATCCGTTTTTATTTGTTGGTTCAATAAGGGATAATCTTCGGTTGAACAACACTAAAATTACTGATGAAGATATAGAGGCATCTGCATCATTAGTACAGGCAGATTCATTTATTAATAGTTTAGATGGAGGGTATGATTACCAAGTAGGAGAACGTGGGGCGACTTTTTCTAGTGGTCAAAGGCAGCTATTAGCATTTGCTAGGACGATTGCGACAAATCCAAAGGTATTAGTGCTCGATGAGGCGACAGCCATTATAGATACTGAGACAGAAGAAGCAATCCAGGAAGCACTTGAAAGAATGCGCAGAGGAAGAACAACAATTGCAATTGCTCATCGCCTATCAACGATTCAAGATGCAAATCTTATTCTTGTCCTGCATCAGGGAGAAATAGTGGAGAGAGGTACACATCAAGAATTACTTATGCAAAAGGGACTTTATTATAAAATGTATTTACTTCAAAATGGAAGCCCAGAAATAGTTGAAAATGCGGTTGTGTAGAAATGAGATGAGAAGTATTTACTAGTCTGAAATTTTAGTAAAGAAATGGGATGACACAAATATGTCAAACATAATAATAGGATTTAACTTGTTTCTTTGCTAGAATTAAATATAACATTTTAAATTTAGGGGCTGAAATAATGTCGACTGATGTAAATATTCTGCTTGCTTTTGGAGCTGGCTTCTTATCGTTTATTTCACCATGCTGTCTACCGCTATATCCTGCATTTTTGTCCTATATCACGGGTGTTTCTGTAAGTGAACTAAAATCAGATAATGCAATGTTACAAAGACGAAGTATTATACATACGATTTTTTTCTTAATTGGTTTTTCAAGTATATTTGTGATGCTCGGCTTCGGTACTTCTTTTATTGGAAGCTTTTTTAGTGAAAATCAAGACTTGATACGCCAACTCGGAGCGATTTTAATAATTTTCTTTGGATTAGTCATATTGGGTGTTCTTAAACCAAGCTTTTTAATGAAGGATCGAAAATTCGAACTAAAAAATCGACCTGCTGGATTTATTGGATCAATTTTTATAGGTATGGCCTTTGCAGCCGGTTGGACACCTTGTACTGGTCCGATCTTAATGTCTGTTATTGCACTAGCGGGTACAAATCCAGATTCTGCTATGCTTTATATGGTTGCGTATTCCTTGGGCTTTTCCATACCTTTTCTAATCATGTCATTCTTCCTTGGAAAAATGAAATGGATTCGCAGAAATAGTATGAAGATCGTAAAAATAGGTGGATATGCAATGATTTTCATGGGGGTTGTCCTGTTTTTTGACTGGATGACAAAAATAACTGCATATGCTGCATCATTATTTGGAGGATTTACAGGTTTTTAGTCGAAGTAATAGAGTAGGTGTAAGTAAGGGGGTCTATTTGTGGCAAGGATACTTGTAGTGGATGATGCTAAATTTATGCGGTTAACGTTAACGAAAATTTTAGAGGAAGCAAATCATGAAGTTGTTTCCGAGGCTGAAAATGGAAAAGATGCGGTGGAATTATACAATAGTTTAAAACCTGACCTTGTAACAATGGATGTTACAATGCCAGAAATGAATGGTCTTGATGCAGTTAGAGAAATCAAAAAGGATCATCCAGATGCGCTCATTATTATGTGTTCCGCAATGGGG
This sequence comes from Fredinandcohnia quinoae, assembly GCF_022427965.1. Lineage (GTDB taxonomy): Bacteria > Bacillota > Bacilli > Bacillales > Bacillaceae_L > Ferdinandcohnia > Ferdinandcohnia quinoae. Next base: position 5,714 of record NZ_JAKTTI010000013.1, read on the forward strand.
CAACAGAAGATGGTTGTAGAAGCGATATCTGCTGGAGCAAAAGATTATATTGTGAAGCCATTTGATGAAAGCAGGGTTATTGAAGCCGTTAATCGAGTATTAGGATAATAATCATACTGAAGCTTATGTTGCAGTAATAGATCAATCTAACGGTGTAAATTTTACATTACCATTTGAGATTTTAATTCTTAAATGGTTTTTCTATTTTAAATGAACTGGTATACTATTTCATGTCTTATTATACTTTTAATAAAAGGATTGATTCATTTGGATTTAGCATTAGTATCTACAATTTTAGCTGCTTGTATGGCATTATTTGTAATGGTGGTTAGACAAAGGGCAGCAAAGCAACCAGCATCTGTGAAGAAAATAATCTTGCCACCAGTTTTTATGAGTACTGGTGCTTTCATGTTTGTTTTTCCGATATTTCGTGTGACACCAATGGAGATACTTGAGGCGGTCATTTTAGGAGCTTTTTTCTCGATTTTTTTAATCAAAACATCATCCTTTGAAATAAAGGAGAATAAAATTTATTTAAAACGTTCAAAGGCATTTATTTTTATCTTAATTGGCCTATTGGTAATACGAATTGTAATGAAATCATTTTTAAGTAACTCAATTGATGTTGGTCAACTAAGTGGAATGTTTTGGATTCTTGCATTTAGTATGATTGTTCCATGGCGGATCGCTATGTATGTAAAGTTCAAAAAACTCGAATCTAAATTAGCTATATAGAAAAAGACTCGGAACCTTCCGAGTCTTTTAAAATAAGTGTTTATATGGCTCAACTTCAATTTGCTTTCTTTCTAATGTTTTAATTAAAAATTTATGATCTCGTTTTGGAGTTGCTACTATATACCCTTTAACAACAAGGTCTTGAGAAATTTCATTTGCCTTTTCTGATAACGCGAGTTCACCAATTTTTCCTGCTATCTTTTGTCTTGCAACGTCACGGAAAAGCTCTGGTACAGGCTTTACGAGTTCCTCCAATAATACCTTTTGCTCATCTGGCCATAAATGCCGAGTTTTTTCTAAATAATAATCCTGCCAATCTAAGACAGATTTTCCATCTTCTTTCGGTAATCTTTTTAAAAACTTTCGAAACATAAAAAAACCACCGATTGCTAACATCGAAATGAAAAAGACAATCCATAAAATGATAAACCATAAAAACCATCCAGATAACTCACCCAATAGAATCTCACCTCAAAACTCACTTTCAATATCCTATATTATACCTTATCTATTTTTAATTTTGAAATATTAAAGATAAAAGAAAGGTATTTTCATTCATTTTTCATCATAACAATCTATTACTTCATATCTAGAATTTTTTAATAATAGGAGGAATAGAGATGAATTCAAATAAATATGAAATATTGATTAAAGATGGTGAGGGTAATGAAATTGAAGTTACACCATTTGATGTGTTTGCTCCTGATGAAGAAGAAAGTGAACCAGTCATTACACTTATGGAGCTGCGAAATGAATATGAGGAAAAACACAGAGTATTAATTGCGGACTTTATTACTGAGAAGTATAGGAAGCTATTTGCATCATCACTTAACCAAACTGATCTATATGATGCAATACTCGTTCTTTCTAACTTCCATCGGGAAATTATCAAAGAAAAGTAAAAGATAAAATCAGTGCTGCTAAGCTCACCAACTTGGTGGGCTTTTATTATTGGCGGGACTGCGTGGGAATCGAACCCACCGAAGACGACACGCGCCTTCCAATTAGTTTTGAAGACTATGAAGGACACCAGTACCCTAATCAGCCCCAATCATTATTATACTAGTCCTACATTTTTTATCAACTTTGATATTTAGGAGAGAAATGGGAAAGATATGCATATGAAAAAGATGATATTTTTTACCTTTATCGTAAGTGTATTTATGTTTCCACAAGCTAGTAAAGCTGAGGAATGGGTAACAGTAAGGCTAGTCAATTATATTGGTGATACTTCTAAGCTAACATTTCAGTTGGTCGGAGATTATTTTACATTAGATCCTACATTACAATTAAAAGAAGGAGTGAATTATAAATTAAAGGTTAAAAATGGGGAGATTACGATTAATGGTGCTGGTGAAGTTTATGAATTTAAAAGTTCATTTGCACTCATTCCTCGAAGTTATAATGAGAACCATCAAATTATTATTAATGACCGTCCTTACTTAGGCGCAGTTGAATTTACAATTGAAGATACAGATCATATAAGACCGGTAAATCAATTACCGTTAGAAGATTATTTAAAAGGGGTAGTTCCATTGGAAGTATTTCCTTCATGGGACATTGAGGCATTAAAAGCACAAAGTCTAGCAGCGAGAACATATGCTGTATCTCATTTAAACGATAATATGGATGATACAACCTTTTATCAAGTGTACGGTGGATATGCGTGGAATCCAAGAACGACAAAAGCAGTTGAAGAGACGAAAGATGAAGTTATCACATATGGAAATAAACTAATTGATGCGTTTTATTCTGCTAGTAATGGAGGTGTTACAGAAAATAACGTGAATGTATGGGGCGGGCAGGCCATGTCTTTCTATCCTGTTAAAACTGATCCTTATGATCCAATTCATCCTTGGTATTACAATCTACATCGGACACAAGTAGATCTAAATACTATCAATTGGGCTAATGAAAACTGGTGGGACTCTCTAAGAGAGAAGGATGGAGCAATTATTTCTTCAATGAAAAAATGGATAAATAGACAAGGATATCCGGGGGATATTATCATCCTTTCAATTCCTACATTTGAATTATCAAACAAACAATTTTCATCAAAACGCTCAATGAAAGGATCGATAGAAGTAGAATTTCTCCAGAGGCTGTATGATGGGACAGTTCTATTTGGAAATATATCTCTCAATGATGTTAATTTAAACCGGATTCGGCCGATGATTGGTGGTAGTGTCTTTAAAAGTTATTTAATTGATTCTCTTACCTTTACGAATGAAAAATACACAATGAAGGGGAGGGGTTATGGGCATGGTGTCGGCATGAGCCAATGGGGTGCGAGCAGGATGGGTGAAAGCGGGAAGACATATAAGGAAATTATCCAGTTTTATTTTCCCGGCACAAATATTACAACGTTTTCAACGTATAAAAAATAGATGACTTGTAACTTTTGGTCAATCTTTGTAAAGTATTTCTTGTAGGTGTAATGAGAGGAACTGGTATCATAATGAAATATTTTACAATTGGTATGGCTGGTCATATTGATCATGGTAAGACATCATTAACAAAGGCACTGACAGGAATCGACACTGACCGTCTGAAAGAAGAAAAAGAGCGCAATATTTCGATAGAATTAGGCTTTGCACCGTTAGCAATTGATGATGACTCAATCGAGGTATCAATTGTTGATGTCCCAGGGCATGAGCGTTTTATTCGTCAAATGATTGCAGGGGTAGCGGGGATTGATTTCGTTATTTTAGTAATTGCTGCTGACGAAGGAGTCATGCCACAAACGAAGGAACATGTTGAAATTCTCTCCTTTCTCAAGATTAGGAGAGGAATCATTGCGATTAGTAAGGTCGAACAGGTTGAAGAGGAATTAATCGAATTAGTAAAAGAAGACATCATTGAGCAATTTACTAACACTATTTTTGAGGCTGCACCAATTGTTTTAGTAGATAGTATTTCAAATAAAGGCATAGACGAGTTGAGAAAAGTTATTACAGATCAACTTATTAATTTGGAGGAAAGACATATAAGTGGTAACTTTCGCCTCCCGATTGATCAAGTATTTACAGTAAAAGGTCATGGTACTGTCGTTAGAGGTACTGTATATGAGGGTAGCGTGAAGGAGGGAGAGACTTTAACAGTTCTCCCCACTTCAATAAAAGTAAAAGCAAGAAAGCTTCAGGTTCATCATAAAAATGTTCAAACTGCAACTGCTGGACAACGGGTTGCAATAAATGTTACTGGTGTATCGAAACAGGAAATAACACGTGGGGATGTTCTCGTTCATACAACTGATTATACTGTTACTCAGACAATAGACGTTGTATTGCATTTCGTAAAAGATTTAATGTATCCAGTAAAACAAAGAACAATCATTAAATTTCATTGTGGTACGTCGGAGGTTCTCGGAAAAATTGTCTTTTTCGATCGAAATGAAGTTATAATTTCAAATCAGGAAGAAATAGTCTGCCAAATTCGACTAGAGGAGCCGATTACTATTAGGCGTGGGGATCGCTTTATTTTAAGACGTCCATCACCAAAAGAAACAATTGCTGGTGGTTGGATTATTGATCCTCAAGGTGAAAAATATCGTTTTGGAATGGAAACAATCCAGCTTTTGCAAAAGAAAAAGGAAGGAAATCCAAGTGACATTATTTTTGACCTTCTAAGTAAGGATAAAATTCTATCAATCTCTGAGCTAATGATGAAAACGAATCTGACAAGGGAGTCGGTGCAGTCAGTCCTGACTAGTTGTCATTTTATTCATGTACTTGATGAAAGTTATACGAATAAACAAGTATTAAATGATGTTGTAAAACGGGCTATATCTGAAATAAATGAATTTCACCAAACATACCCATTACGTCAAGGTATTAACAAAGTTCAAGTCAAGAAAAGTTTAGAAAATGATTATTCAGAAATACTTGTGAATTACGTGCTTAACTCTTTAATCAAAACTGAACAAATTAAAAGGGATGATCAATATTTTATCCTTCCTAATTTTACTCCTTCATTTCCTAAACATTTACGGAAACAAATGGAAGGTGTTATTCAATCAATTCAAACAGATGGAATTACTGTTCAAGAATGGGATAAATACTGTGAGCAATGGAGGCTAAAAGAAAAGGATGCAAATGAACTAAAATATTATTTACTTGGAACAAAGCAAGCTGTCCAACTTATGGATCAATATATAATCCATAGTCATTCAGTAATAGCTGCCCATTTAAAATTAAAAGCTGGAACAGATCAAACGTTTACGATAAAGGAAGCTAAGGATCTTTTACAATTATCTAGAAAATTTATCGTTCCGTTCGTAGAACTGTTAGATGATTTGCAATATACGAGAAGAGTAGATGATAAGCGGGTTTGGTTAAATAAGAAATAGAGGGGAAACCTCTATTCTTATTCAACATATATACAGTAATCCTTCTTTGTAGTAACAGACCCGATGATTGCAGCATCTGTACAACCAATATCGTGTAAAGCTTGTACATATGCCTGAGCTTCTTCAGCCGGTAAGCTTACTAATAATCCGCCTGAGGTTATCGCATCACATAAAATATACTGCGTTTCTATGCTCATGCCATCAGAATATGATACAGAGTCAGCAAGCCATTTGTGATTTGACTTTGAGCCACCTGGAAGTATTCCTTCACTTACCAGCTCTTTTGTTCCTTCTAATAATGGAACATTTGCAGCATTGACATGTAGACTTACCTGACTACCCTTTGCCATTTCACTTGCATGACCTAGTAGGCCAAAGCCAGTTACATCAGTGACAGCATTCGGAGTGAATGAGTGTAGAACTTCAGCTGCTATATGATTAAGTGTTGCCATTGTTTCGGTGACAGCTTTAATTTGCTCTGATGTTGCTGCTTCACGCTTAATTGCAGTTGTGATAATTCCAACCCCAATTGGCTTCGTTAATACTAGCTTATCATTCGGACGTGCACCAACATTTTTCCAAACCTTTTTAGGATGAACAATTCCAGTCACAGATAGTCCGAATTTTGGTTCTTGATCATCGATGGAGTGTCCACCAACGATTAAAGCGCCAGATTCCTTCACTTTATCGGCGGCTCCTTTTAAAATTTCTGCTAACATTTCACTGCCAAGCTTTTTAATTGGATATCCGACAATATTAAGTACCGTTTTCGGTATTCCACCCATTGCGTATACATCACTTAATGCATTTGCAGCGGCAATTTGTCCAAACATATACGGATCATCAACGATCGGGGTAAAATAGTCAATCGTTTGAACAATTGCAATATCATCGGTTAATTGATATACCCCTGCATCATCAGATGTTTCATGTCCAACGAGTAGGTTTGGGTCTTTTTCTCTTTCGGGTAAATAACGCAAAACTTGCGCTAGGTCCTCTGGACCAATTTTGCATCCTCAGCCAGCCTTTGTTGATAGTGAAGTTAATCGAATAATTTCTTCTTTAGACAAAGTTCCCACCTCCTTGTCTTAGTATAAGATATATTTTCTCTCATTGCGAAAAGAAAGCTATTATTAAAAATTAGTATGTATCTTTTACATAATAAAATCCTGCAAATGGTTTACAGGATCTTAATCTTAACCTGATTTTTCTTTTTTTTCCTTTTTCCCTTTTTCTTTATAAATATTTCTAAAATTTCATTACGAAATAACGCAGAAATTTTCTTTTTTTCTAAATCGAATGGGAGCGTTACCAATCTTTGAGAAATTACTTCATCTTGTGGAGGTTCATTTATTTTCTTTACTTGAATGTTCATTGTATCATTAATTATCGTAATAACTATTTGCTGGGCTTGATAACCAGATAATTCTGCTTCAACTATATATTCGTCTTGGGTTTCGAACAAATCAACACGAAATTGATTTTCGTCAATCCAATTCGTATAAGGATCATCTAAAAATTGTTTCATCCATTCTTCTAAACCTTCTATATCATCGAATGGCATAGGAGTAGAATCTTCTTTATTATTCATTGTAAAGACCTCCCAAATTATTGCTATACTTATCATATTCGGAGAAGCTTGAATTGGTACACTTGATTTGATGATAATAGTGGTATAAAAAATGATATTTTTGTTGTTATATTGTAATATTTCGTTATAGGGAGGGAGCTCGGATGAAAGAATACTTAAGAAAGCTACCATCAATACATAAACTGCAAAAGCATATGAACTATCGCGAGCTTATCTTGACCTATAAGGTTCAGGACAAACTAGTTACTGCTTTTATTCAGGAATCCTTACAATCGATCAGAAATCAGATTATAAATAAATCTTGGGAAAACGACAATATTGATATAATTGATCATGTTTTTCAGGATACTGAACAGAAGCTTATACAATTGACTTCCTTTAATTTGACAAATGTAATTAATGCAACTGGAACTGTGTTACACACAAACTTAGGCCGAGCAAGATTAAGTGATGTAGCAATCGAACATGTAGTTAAAACATCTAGAAATTACTCTAATTTGGAATATGACTTGGAGCAAGGCAATCGAGGCACAAGACATAATATCGTTGAAAATCTAATTAGAGAAGTTACAGGTGCTGAAGCAGCAATGGTTGTGAATAATAATGCAGCTGCAGTTTATTTAATATTACGAGCCCTTTCGAATGAGAAAGAAGTTATTGTCTCACGGGGACAGTTAGTTGAAATTGGCGGTTCTTTCCGTGTGTCGGCTATTATGGAGGAGAGCGGTGCCAGGTTAATTGAAGTTGGTACAACAAATAAAACACATTTATTTGACTATGAACAAGCAATTACGGAAGAAACAGCCATGATCTTAAAGGTACATACTAGTAATTTCAAAACGATAGGCTTTACGAAAACAGTCGGACGTGATGAACTCGTAACCCTCAGAGAGCATCATAATAAACTTATTATTTATGAGGATCTAGGTAGTGGTGTCTTATTTGATTTTAAAAAGCATGATATTGGAGATGAACCTGTTGTTAGTAGTGTGTTGAAAGCTGGGGTTGATATTGTATCTTTTAGTGGGGATAAGCTTCTAGGGGGTCCCCAAGCCGGTATTATTGCTGGTAAAAGGGAAGTAATCGAAAGGCTTAAGAAACATCAGCTTGCAAGGGTATTAAGAGTAGACAAAATGTCATATGCTGCTCTTGAAGGTACACTCGTCGCCTATCTTAAAGGTGATGAACAAATACAGGAAATTCCAACAATTAGAGATATTTTGGTCACAAAAGAAGAAATAAAAAAACGTTGTGAAAAATTTATTGATGGGGTAAAAAAAGCAGCGCCTATTTTTATATGTGAATTAAGAGAGGATATATCACAGGTAGGAGGGGGGACGATGCCGGATGTTGAACTACCTACATTTGTAGTCGCCCTCACACATCATAAGATGTCAGCAATCGAAATATGGTCGATGTTGAAAAATGGGGGCACTCCAATCATTACAAGGATAAAAAATGAAGAAGTTTTACTGGATTTTCGTACGATTACTGACAATGAAATTAATTTTATTATAGAAGAATGTGTAAAAATGATGTAAAAGTGAAAGCCGCAAATGCGGCTTTTTCTTAAAGGCCCCAGCACCAAGGCGTTTGCGCTTTTCTTACATATCATGGCCTTGGTTATGTTTTTGTCTAGTGTGGTTTCGGTTTTTAACCTTTTTTGATCCACTCAAAGGTTCGGGTTGTCCAGATTGATGTCCTGCATTATTTTTAGTATCCTTTGATGTATTCTTTTCTACCATGATCATCCCTCCTTATAGTTTGTGTCCTATAGTAATAGGATGAAGAACTTCCACTTTTTTATACTACATACAATGGAATGTTTTTTTATTAAAAAGGAAAGCTATTAGCGTAGAGATACGAACAAAAAGGGGGATGAAAGAGACATGAAGGCATTTCCATATCATAAAAACAAACAACAAGCATTTCAAGCTGCACAACAAGGAATAGAAGAGGCAAAAGGTATATATGAAAATATTGTAAAAGATGATCCAGATTACGGTGTTCATTTGAAACGATTAAAAAATGAAGTAAATGAAGCCTATGAACAAATTAATAATGCTCTTGAGGTTGCTTCGGATAAACAAAAGGAGCAATTGCAGCAATATCAGGATGATCTTCAATCAATCATAAATGACGTAAATGAATAAGGAATATGAAAGCCCGCTTTTAATGCGGGCTATCGTCAAAATGCTCTAGCGCATTTCTGATTTATTGATTTTTCTTACGCTTTTTATTGTTTTGACGTTGTTCAGCTGTTAGTGGTTCATTTGAAAATTCCTCGTTGTAACCGGCCCCAACTCCTTGAGCACCTGCTGCATTCATTCCTGGACGTACATGGTTCGCTTTTCTTTTCGACATTTTTCTCACCTCCATTATTATCTTTTATCAGCTAGTAATAAAATATCCTATCTTTTTATTACTCTTTAATAAGGAAAACTTATCGAGAACAATAACTTTCTTGTTATTTACTTATGAATATAGATATATTAAGATATTTATTGTGAGGACTATTGTGTCAAGACAATTAGTCTCTTTAATTTCGACAATTTGTTGAAAGTTATTTTCATGAGGGGGTTTAACATATGACGAAACAAGACGTATTTCAAGCACGCTCTTCATTCGAAGTAGATGGCAAAACGTATAATTATTACAACTTGCAAGCTCTTGAAAACGCGAACATTGGTAAAGTATCAAAATTACCATATTCAATTAAAGTCCTATTAGAATCAGTTTTACGACAAGTGGATGGAAGAGTTATTAAAAAAGAACATGTAGAGAATTTAGCAAAATGGGGAACAAATGAACTTCAAGAGGTGGATGTACCATTTAAACCATCACGTGTTATTTTACAAGATTTTACTGGTGTGCCAGCTGTAGTTGATTTGGCATCATTACGTAAAGCAATGGCTGATATGGGTGGGGATCCTGATAAAATCAATCCTGAAATACCTGTTGATTTAGTTATCGACCACTCTGTTCAGGTTGATAGAGCTGGAACTCTTGATGCATTACAATTTAACATGGATTTAGAATTTGAACGTAATGCGGAGCGATATAAATTCCTAAGCTGGGCACAAAAGTCTTTTGATAATTATCGTGCAGTTCCACCAGCAACTGGTATCGTTCACCAAGTAAACCTTGAATATTTAGCAAATGTTGTTCATGCAATTGAAGGAGAAAATGGTGAATTTGAATCATTCCCAGATACACTAGTTGGTACTGATTCACATACTACAATGATCAATGGTATTGGTGTTTTAGGTTGGGGTGTTGGTGGTATTGAAGCTGAAGCAGGTATGCTCGGACAGCCTTCATACTTCCCAGTTCCTGAAGTAATTGGTGTGAAACTAGTTGGTACACTTCCAAATGGTACAACTGCAACCGACCTTGCACTTAAGGTTACCCAAGTATTACGTCAAAAAGGTGTTGTAGGGAAATTTGTGGAATTCTACGGTCCTGGGGTTTCTCAGCTTCCATTAGCAGATCGTGCAACAATCTCAAATATGGCTCCAGAATATGGTGCTACTTGTGGATTCTTCCCAGTAGATGGTGAGGCACTTGAGTATTTACGTCTTACTGGCCGTGATGAGCATCAAATTAAAGTCGTTGAGGCTTATTGTAAAGCTAATGGTTTATTCTATACACCAGATCTAGAAGATCCTACTTTTACTTCTGTTGTAGAGATTAACCTTTCAGAAATCGAAGCTAATCTTTCAGGTCCTAAGCGTCCTCAAGATTTAATTCCTTTATCAGAGATGAAAGAAGCTTACAATAAAGCCCTTACAGCTACTGGTAACCAAGGATATGGACTAACTCCTGACGAAATTAATAAGGAGATTACTGTCCAATTCGACAATGGTGAAGAAGTTAATATGAAAACAGGTTCGATTGCAATTGCTGCAATTACTAGCTGTACAAATACTTCAAATCCATATGTAATGCTAGGCGCAGGTCTTGTAGCGAAAAAAGCAGTTGAAAAAGGCTTAGAAGTTCCTAAATATGTGAAAACTTCATTAGCACCTGGTTCAAAGGTTGTTACAGGTTATTTAACTGATTCTGGGTTACTTCCGTATCTAGAAAAGTTAGGTTTTAGTACAGTTGGTTATGGATGTACTACATGTATCGGTAACTCTGGTCCGTTAGCTCCTGAAATTGAAAAGGCAGTTGCGGAAAATGATTTAGTCATTACTTCAGTATTGTCAGGTAACCGTAACTTTGAAGGTCGTATTCATCCACTAGTGAAAGGTAACTATTTAGCATCACCTCCATTAGTAGTTGCTTATGCGTTAGCGGGTACAGTTGATGTTGATCTTCAAAAAGAACCATTAGGAAAAGATAAAGATGGCAACGATGTATTCTTTAATGATATCTGGCCAACTATGGATGAAGTAAAAGCAGTTGTTAAGCAAACAGTTACACCTGAATTATTCAGAAAAGAATATGAGCGTGTATTTGATGATAATAAACGTTGGAATGAAATTGAAAGCACTGATGAAGCATTATACGTGTGGGACGATGAATCAACTTACATTCAAAATCCTCCTTTCTTTGAAGGACTTTCAGCAGAAGCAGGAGAAGTAAAACCATTAAGTGGTCTTCGTGTTGTAGGTAAATTTGGTGATTCAGTTACAACTGACCATATTTCGCCAGCTGGTTCAATTGGAAAAGATACTCCAGCAGGTCTATACTTACAAGAAAAAGGTGTAACTCCACGTGACTTTAACTCTTATGGTTCTAGACGTGGTAATGACCGTGTTATGACAAGAGGTACATTTGCAAACATTCGTATTCGTAATCAAATTGCACCTGGAACAGAAGGTGGATGGACAACTTATTGGCCAACTGGTGAAGTTATGTCTATCTATGATGCTTGTATGAAATATAAACAAGATAATACTGGTCTAGTTGTTTTAGCAGGTAATGATTATGGTATGGGAAGCTCTCGTGACTGGGCTGCGAAAGGTACAAACTTACTTGGCATTAAGACAGTTATTGCTGAGAGCTTTGAGCGTATTCACCGTAGTAATCTTGTATTAATGGGTGTTCTGCCATTACAGTTTAAACAAGGTGAAAATGCCGAAAGCTTAGGACTAACAGGAAAAGAAACAATTGAAGTTCAAATCGATGAAAACGTAAAACCTCGTGATTACGTGAAAGTAACAGCTACTGATGAAGCGGGCAACAAAAAAGAATTTGAAGTACTTGTTCGTTTTGATAGTGATGTTGAAATTGATTACTATCGTCATGGTGGAATTCTACAAATGGTTCTTCGTGACAAAATGAAAGCATAAATTTTTAAAGGTGGTTTTGTGAATTTCACAAAACCGCCTTTTTTAAATTGCCAAAACATTATTATTTTGTTTCATTATATGTTTAAATAAGAGAGAGCAAATATATAGGGAATCCTTTTTCTCTGCATTTTTTAGGAGGAAATTTTTTTATGAAAAAGATTATCGCAATTCTCGTGTTAGTTGGACTTTTAGGATACGCATTTTGGCAATATTCGATTGATCAAAAGCGAGAGGTTGTTGGTATTGAAATTGGTAATACGGCACCAGATTTTGAACTACCATTGATCGATAAGGATGGGGAAATGATTAGCTTATCTAGTTTGAAAGGGAAAAAAGTAGTTGTTAATTTTTGGGCTTCATGGTGTAAGCCTTGCCGAGAAGAGATGCCAGAAATCCAAAAATATTATGAAACAAGAAATGATGATGTTGAAGTACTTGCTATTAATATGACAGCATCGGAGGTTAAAGTTGAAAATGCTAAGAATTTCATTGATGGTAAAGGATATACATTCCCGATCCTTTTAGATGAAAAAAACAGAGCAAGTAGTGACTATGAAGTATTAGGTTTACCTGTGACATTCTTTATCAATTCCGATGGCACTTTAAATGATTTTATCAGAGGGCAAATGGATTTAAAGATGATGAAACAATATATTAATAAACTGGATTAACAATAACAAGGGGAATACTCCTCTTGTTCTTTTTTATTTTCCAACAATTTTCGAAAATTTGTAATAATTAGAGCGTTTTTTGGAGATTACTAATATTACAATAGTAGTAAGAGGAAGGTGAGAAAATTGCGAAAAATTAGAAAGATATCATTTGAAGAGCTCGTTTCAGAAAATAGAAATCAATTATTAAAAGATAAAGAAGCGATGGATCGAATTGAAGCAAGATTAGATCAAAAGAGACAAGTGAAGGCTGAATAACGAATGGAGATTTTCGCCAAATCATTTTCTTACATGAAATTGAAGCTCTCAGGTGATAATGAGTAATGAGGGGGCGAAAATGTATGTCACATCAAAGTAATGACAAACCATCACATTTTAATCCAAATCATATCGGTACACAACCACGTGGATTTGGTGGAAACAAAGGAAAAAAAATGCAAGATAAATCAGGAAAACATGCACAAGTGATCCAGACTAAAGGTGAATAAGGAAAAGGGACGTTTTAACGTCCTTTTTTTAGTTATATTTTTAAACAGATGAAGCACAATAGGATATGTAATAACTAATTTATTAGGAGGAACTTGCATGACACATAATAACCCAAAACCTGATGACCGTAGCGATAATGTAGAGAAATTGCAGGATATGGTTCAAAATACTCAAGAAAATATAAATGAGGCTAATGCAACAATGGAATTTGCATCTGAACATGAGAAGCAAAATATTAAGGCTAAAAATCAACGTAGGGAAGAAAGTATTGAAGGAATGAAAAGTGAAATTCAGGATGAAGCCAAAGCACGTGAAAATGGCTTCCAATAAATAAATCTGTATGTAACCAGGCAGCGAATTGTCTGGTTATTATTTTTTAGGAGCGTATGCCATGTCGTTGTCCAGTGGATGTGATACTATAATAATATTCTACATATGAAATACGTTGAAGGAGGGGAACATCTTGCAAATTTCAACAAAAGAAATAGAAGTTCGATATGCTGAAACAGATCAAATGGGAGTTGTTTACCACGCGAATTATTTAGTATGGATGGAAGTTGGGAGAACTCAATTAATTAAGGATTTGGGATTTAATTATGCAGAAATGGAGAACGAAGGGATCCTATCACCGGTTATTGATTTGCAAATTTCATACAAAATGCCAATGAGATATGGACAGGTTGCAATGATTAAAACATGGATTGATTATTATGATGGTATTAAGGTCATATATGGTTATGAAATTATAACTCCTGATGGTTCAACCTCCGTTACCGGGACATCTTCACATGTTTGCGTTAAGAAAGATAGCTTCCGACCAATTCGGATTCGAAAACTTTTTCCAGATTGGCATGAGGCATACGAAAAAGCAAAGAAAAAAGAAGAATAACAAAAAGACACTTCAAGCAGAAGTGTCTTACTTTTTTGAACAACTTATTTAAGCCATTGATTCATAAACTCATTGATCTCTTGATCGATAGCTTGTGCATTAGTTAACCCGACTGATGCAGCCTTTTTTAATGGGACAATTTTAAAATTATGGTATCGCTGATTTGTGACATATGTCGGTGTAAATACTGGTTTTTGAAGACGAATTATTGTATCATTCGGAGATTTTACCTCCTTAACGATTTCGATTTGTAAAACGCCACCAATATCTTTATAATTCTTCATTTGTCCTGATAAAAAGTTTCCTAAAGAATAAATTACGAATGTATCATGACCGTCTTTTCCTTTTACCCATTCCATTGGTTGAAGTACATGTGGATGATGGCCAATAATGATATCAACACCTTCGTCTGCTAACTCTTTTGCTAGACTTTTTTGTTCATCAGACGGAATCCGTTGATACTCATTTCCCCAATGCATGCTCACTGCGATTACATCTGAAACCTCTTTTGCTTGGGCAATGTCTTTTTTTATTTGTGGCATATCAATTAAATTCACTAAGTATTCTTTGCCCTCTGGAACTGGTATTCCATTTGTTCCATAGGTGTATGAAAGAAATGCTATTTTAATTCCATTTCGATTAAGAATACGGATAACATTGCGGTCTTCGATACTACGATAACCACCGGTATAAGCCATACCAATTTTATCTAGATAACCTGTTGCACTTATAATAGCTTTTTCTCCACGATCAAGTGTGTGATTATTAGCTATTGAGACGATATCAACTCCTGCATCTTGAAGAGCGTCAGCTACCTCAAAAGGACTATTAAATGATGGATATGTTGATAGACCAATCTCAGTTCCACCAACAATTGTTTCTTGATTTGCTATTGTAAGATCTGGTTGCAGTAATAGCTCTTTTACATTAGCAAACATTGGTTTGAAATCATATCTATTGCCCGTACTAGCATCCTTATACACGGTGCCATGAATTAATATATCCCCAACAGCAGCGAGGGTCATCGAACTCGAGAATGGTTTAAACTCATATTCACTTTTCTTGTTCTCGTGATTTTGGGCATGTAATACCTCAGTTGAGCCACCGCTTTCCATTGCATAGTTAATGACAAAGAATAGCGCACATGAAAGCATGATTAAAAAACAAATTAAATATACAACAAATGATGAATAGCTTTTTCTCTTTCTCTTTCTCCTCACAACACAAAACTCCCCCTATAAGATACTCTTACTATAATACAATTCACCGTAAAAATGTTGGTTTTTTATCGAAAGTTGTCAAAAAAGTAATGGTAAAAAATATTTCATAATTCGAAATAAAAGGAAGAGGATTAAGATTAATTTTGTCGAATATATTTATTATTGGCAAGATAAAAAATTGTAAGAGGGTGTTCGTATGTTGAAATTTCAAAAACCGGATGTTGAGCAATTTTTTCGAACATTTGCTATCCAAAACTTCACAGTTAGTCCTGATGAGAAACAAATTGTTTTCAGTACAAATTTAAGTGGTAAGTATAATTTATGGGCAATGGATCTTCCTAATACATTTCCATACCCACTAACATTTATTGATCAAAGCTGCCAAGAACTTGTATACGATAAAAATGGAGAGTTCATGATTGCTGGTTTTGATAAAGATGGGGATGAAAATACACAATTATATGCCCTACAACCTCAAGGAGGCGAGCTGAAACCAATCCGTCTATTGGAAGGTCATAGGCATATGAATCCAGTCCTTTCTAAGGACGGTAAGCGTCTATACTATACAACGACAAAAGAAAATCCAATGTATTTAAATTCGTATTGCTATGATTTAGAATCAGGGGAAGAGACATTAGTGAATGAGGGAAAAGGTGGTGCAACATATTTTGGATTATTAAGTCCTGAAGAGAAAAGTAATGTTCATATAAAAATGTTTGCTAATACATATACATTGGCATACTTGCACAAGGATGGAAAAGAGTTATTATTAACTCCACCAACAGAAGAACAGCATACAGTTTCTGATGTTTTATATATATCTGAAGATGAAATTTATTTTGTGACAGATTATGCTGATGATTTTTCTTACCTGGCTAAATATGATTGTGTAAAAGCGGAATTTCAAAAAGTCCTTTCGTTTGAAAAGGAAGCATTTAAAGGGATCCATTACAATAAACTGAGTCAATCGCTTTATATTGTTAGTGAAAAAGGTGTTGAGGACTTCCTCTATACGTATGATTTGGCAACTGGTGATGTAAATAGAGTAGACACACCGGTATCTGTAATCGAGAAACTCATTGTCACCGAAGCGAATAGTTTATTCCTCTTAGGAAGATCTGCAACAATTCCATTCAATATTTACCGAATGGAAGCGCAAAAGAAGGTGTGGGACGCTTGCACGAATTATGGTGTCCCAGGGGTAGCAGAGGAGGAACTCATTACACCAGAAGTTATCAAATATCCTTCCTTTGATGGATTAGAATTAGAAGCATTATTTTTCAAAGCTAATGAAGATGTTTCAAATGGTCATGTTGTTTTATGGCCGCATGGTGGTCCACAAGCAGCAGAGCGAAAATCCTTCCGATCCATGTTTCAATTTTTAGTTAATCGCGGCTATAGTGTTTTTGCACCAAACTTCCGTGGTTCGACTGGATATGGTTTGTCATTCACAAAGATGGTTGAGGGAGACTGGGGTCATGGTCCAAGATTAGATAATATAGAAGGTTTAGAATGGCTAATTAAAAATGGCTATGCAGACCGGGAAAAGATTTTATTACTTGGTGGTAGTTACGGAGGATATATGTCATTACTACTCCACGGAAGACATGCTGAATACTTTAAAGCCGTTGTTGATATCTTTGGCCCAAGTGATTTATTCTCATTCATAGAATCTGTCCCAGAGCACTGGAAGCCTGTCATGAATCAATGGGTAGGTGACCCGGTTGAAGATCGAGAAAAGTTGATTGAATATTCACCAATTACTTATTTAGATCAAATGGTTAAGCCGATGCTCGTGATTCAAGGAGCAAATGATCCACGTGTTGTGAAGGCAGAATCTGACCAGATTGTGCAAGCTTTACAAGAGAAAGGTGTCAAAGTTGAATACTTAGTGTTGGAAGATGAAGGACATGGATTCTCTAAAAAGGAAAACGAAATAAAAGTAAATCGTGCAATATTAGAATTCTTTGATCGATTTATCTAACATCATCGAACAAACCCTCCAATTACCATAAGTGGAGGGTTTGTTCATTTGCAATTATCCAGTTATAGCCATTTGATCTTAGGTTCAGTTTTGTTTTTTATACGACTTATATTTGCACGGTGTCGATAAAAGACAAAAATAGCCAGTACAGATACAATCATGATTAAAGGGATATCTACTTCAACAATAAAGCTATAGATAATGCTATAGATGACACAAATGAGTGCGGTAATCATAGATGAAAGAGATACCATTTTTGAGAAAAACAATGAAATAAAAAAGCTAATAACGGCTGTTAGAAATAAAATTGGATTATAACAAAGAAGTACTCCACCAGAGGTTGCAACTGCTTTCCCACCTTTAAAGCCTGCAAAAATTGGATACATATGACCAATGACCGCAATCACCCCGATTAGCAAAGGATGAATTGAACTAGAAAATAGTAATGGTAATGCGGTTGCCAATGTTCCTTTTAAAATGTCTGCGATTGTTACAATTAAACCAGCTTTCACGCCAAGTGTTCGGAACGTGTTTGTTCCTCCTAAATTGCCACTTCCATGCTGTCTAATATCAATACCAAAGCCAATTTTCCCCACCAATAGGCCTGAGGGTATTGAACCTAGCAAATAAGCAGTAATTATTATTAATACATCAACTATCATACACATAATTCCTCCTGCATAAAGACTACTAATAAGTACGAACCCTATTAAGCGTTATAATTATAAATATACCATGTTTGTCCATGTATAAACATTATACAGAAATTTTTAGCATTTTATGATTTTTTCTTTTCATTTCGACAAAAATCCCGTAACATGTCGTTAGGGAGGATAATTTTATGTCTAGAATTGAAAGAACAAAACGAAAAACATCATCAACCTTTATCTTATTCGGCTTCATCTTGTCATTTATTTTAATTGGTACTAGTTTAGTATTATGGTTGTATCCTTTTCCATCAAAAGAGAAAACAACCTTCACAAATATGAAATATCCGATCATTTCTGACGGCGAAATTTATCCTGATGAGGCTTTAATTGAAAATGGTACTGTCTATTTTCCTTTATCATTTATTCAAGCAACATTGGATGACGGTATAATTATTGATCAAGATTCAAACTCAATCATTCTCACAACAAAAGAGAAGGTTTATCAAATGCCGTCAGAATCATTGACGATATTTGTTAATGAAGAACCACATAAGTTAGAGTTTCCAATTTATACTACAAAAGATAATACTCCATATATTTCAATCGATCCATTTCAAAGCTTATATCAGGTTCAATACAAGTATCATAAAGAAACGGGTATAACAGTTTTAAAGAGAAATGGAGATACAATTCAAAAAGGTGTAGTGAAGGACAATCAAAAAGAATATTTATTACACATGCGGAGTGAGGCAGATTTATCAACACCTTATGTAAGCGAGGTTAAACCTAGTGAGAATGTTTATATTGAAAAGGATGTTGAAAATTATTACTATATTCGTAAAGAGAATGGAATCGCAGGCTTTGTAAAAAAAGATATTTTAAATGTAGGGGATTCAAAAAAACTAGCAATAAAACCGCAGGAAAGAGTACAATCACCATTACAAGCACTTTCATTACCTATTAATCTTACATGGGAAGCAGTATATTCAAAAAATCCAAATACAAAATTAATCCCTAATATGACAGGAGTTAATATTGTATCACCCACATGGTTTTCATTAAAAAATAATGAAGGTGATGTTAAGAACTTGGGTTCTACTGCTTATAGGGAGTGGGCGCAATCTAAGGGTTATCAGGTATGGGGCTTATTCTCAAATGATTTTGACCCAGAAAAAACTCATGAAGCATTTAATGACTTCGAAACGAGGAAGAAAATCATTCGCCAACTTCTTGAATATAGTAATATGTATCAGTTAGATGGTATCAATTTTGATATTGAAAATGTGAATGAAGCCGATGGGCCACTTGTCACTCAATTTATAAAAGAGGCAACACCCTATTTGCATAAAGCAGGATTAGTTGTATCGATGGACATCACTTTTATATCAGATAGTAGTACTTGGTCGAAATTTTATGAGCGTGAAAAGCTTGCAGCAGTTGTAGATTATATGGTTGTAATGGCTTATGATGAGCATTGGGGTACATCACCAGTCTCAGGTAGTGTTGCAAGTCTACCATGGGTTGAAAGGAATTTGGAAAGACTACTTGAAGTAGTTCCTCATGATCAGCTTGTTCTAGCTGTGCCATTGTACGCAAGAATTTGGAAGGAAGCTGACACTGAAGCGGGAAATGTTGAAGTATCCTCGAAGGCTTTAAGTATGAACGACGTACAACAATGGATCAAAGAACGAAATTTAACACCTACTTATGATGAACAATCTGGTCAAAACTATGTCGAATATCGTGATGATAATGAAAAAGCAACGTATAAAATTTGGATTGAGGATGAACTTTCACTTCAAAAACGAATACAGCTAATTCATAAATATGATCTAGCAGGGGTTGCTTCGTGGACTAGATTTTTTGCAAATGACACTGCTTGGACATCTATATCTCAAGCATTAAAAGAAGAAAATAAAAAATAATAATAAAAAAACTTTTAACCGAAATACTATGAAAAATGCGGAGAAGGAGGCATTAGCTAACATGACAATTGAGATTCCATCACGTCCCGAGCTTGGTGCAATTTTGAAGAAAAGCAAACGAATAGCGGTTGTTGGATTGTCTGGTAATCCTGAAAAAACGTCTTACATGGTTAGTAAAGCAATGCAAGATGCTGGATATGAAATCATTCCCGTTAATCCAACCATTGATGAAGTATTAGGAGTAAAGGCTGTTAAAAATCTTAAAGAAATTGAAGGACATGTAGATATTGTTAATGTATTTCGTCGCTCTGAGCATTTACACGATGTTGCAAAGGAATTCGACGAAATTGATGCAGATGTTTTTTGGGCACAACTTGGGCTACAAAATGAAGAAGCATATGAATTTTTAAAAGGTCGGGGCTATACTGTTGTAATGGATCGTTGTATTAAGGTAGAACATGCATTAACAAAATAAAGTCAGATTCGGTAAAATCCTTGTTCTTTATACAGGGATTTTTCGTTTTTTATTATAAACGATTTGCCAAATCTGGATAAACAGCTAAAATAAATAGAGAGAGCCTATAAAAAGTAAAACGTTTGTTCTAAATATAAATATGTTTTTTTACGTATTAAAAGAGAAAAAACCACTGGTTGGTTTATGGCTTGGATCATTCCAAGTTTTGTAGATGAAAGGGGTATGTTATTTGGTTAAGCAACAATTTGATTACAATGATGATGCAATTCAAGTATTGGAAGGCCTGGAAGCCGTCAGAAAAAGGCCTGGTATGTATATTGGCAGTACAGATAGCAAAGGACTTCATCATCTTGTCTATGAGATCGTCGACAATGCTGTTGATGAAGCACTTGCTGGATATGGAAATCACGTCATTGTAAAAATTCATAAAGATAATAGTATAAGTGTCCAGGATAAGGGTCGAGGAATGCCAACCGGAATGCATAAAACAGGAAAGCCTACCCCAGAAGTTATTTTTACAGTATTACATGCTGGTGGAAAATTTGGGCAAGGTGGCTATAAAGTAAGTGGTGGCTTACACGGAGTAGGAGCATCCGTTGTAAACGCTTTGTCGGAATGGTTAAAAGTAACGATAAGACGTAATGGTTTTGTATATGAACAAAGATTTGAAAATGGTGGAATACCAACAACGACTCTAGAGAATATTGGGAAAACGAATCAATCTGGAACAACGATTCATTTTAAACCAGACGCTTCTATTTTTAGTACGACCACATACAATTTTGAAACATTAAGTGAGCGATTACGTGAATCTGCCTTCTTATTAAAAGGATTAAAAATTGAGCTAATTGATGAACGTAATGAGTTTCATGAAGTATTTCATTATGAGAATGGTATCGAGGCGTTTGTCAATTATTTAAATGAAGAAAAGGATGTATTGCATCCTGTTGTTTCTTTTGAAGGTGTCCATAATCGAATCGAAGTAGAATTTTCATTCCAATTTAATGATGGATACTCAGAGAACATTCTATCATTTGTTAATAATGTACGCACAAAAGATGGAGGAACCCATGAAGCAGGTTCAAAGACTGCCTTAACACGAGCTTTTAATGAGTATTCACGAAAAGTGGGGATGTTAAAGGAAAAGGATAAAAATTTGGATGGTTCAGATATTCGAGAAGGTCTAACCGCAATTGTTTCCGTTAGGATTCCAGAAGAGCTACTACAATTTGAAGGTCAAACAAAAGGAAAGCTTGGTACAAGTGAGGCGAGATCTGCGGTAGATTCTATTGTCTCTGAAAACCTTGCATATTTCTTTGAGGAAAATCCTGATACTAGCACATTGCTAGTTAAAAAGTCTATCAAGGCATTTCAAGCTCGTGAAGCAGCTCGAAAAGCAAGAGAAGATGCAAGAAGCGGGAAAAAGAAAAAAAGATCAGAAGCAGTATTAAGTGGAAAATTAACACCTGCACAATCACGTAATCCTGAAAAAAACGAACTATATTTAGTAGAGGGTGACTCTGCTGGGGGTTCTGCGAAACAAGGACGAGATCGACGATTCCAAGCTGTACTGCCACTACGTGGTAAAGTAATAAATACAGAGAAGGCAAAACTTACTGATATTTTTAAAAATGAAGAAATCAATACAATTATTCATGCAGTCGGTGGCGGAGTAGGGGCAGATTTTTCAGTCCCAGATATTAACTATGATAAAGTCATCATTATGACAGATGCTGATACAGATGGAGCCCATATCCAAGTACTATTACTAACGTTCTTTTATCGTTATATGAAACCTCTTATTGAAGCTGGAAAAGTATATATTGCATTACCTCCACTATATAAAGTTAGTAAAGGATCTGGTAAAAAAGAATTACTTGAATATGCTTGGTCAGATGATGAGTTACAAAGTGCTATTGATAAGATTGGAAAAGGCTATATTATCCAAAGGTACAAAGGGTTAGGTGAAATGAATGCAGACCAGCTCTGGGATACGACAATGAATCCAGAAACTAGAACATTGATTCGAGTACGGATTGATGATGCAGCAAGAGCAGAAAGAAGAGTGACAACCTTAATGGGTGATAAGGTTGAACCACGTCGGAAATGGATTGAATCCAATGTTGCATTTGGATTAGAGGAAGATTCAAATATATTGGACAATGAAAATATTTCTAGCATTGATGTTCAGTAAGCCAGAAGGAGAGTTAAAATAGATGATTCAGACAGAGAAATATCGTGATTTGCCTCTTGAGGATGTACTTGGCGATCGTTTTGGGCGATATAGTAAATACATTATTCAAGAACGTGCATTACCTGATGCGAGGGATGGATTAAAACCGGTACAAAGAAGAATATTATATGCGATGCATGTGGAAGGAAATACAGCTGATAAGGGCTTTAGAAAATCCGCAAAAACGGTTGGTAATGTTATTGGTAATTATCACCCCCACGGAGATACTTCTGTCTATGAAGCGATGGTACGTTTGAGCCAGGACTGGAAGGTTCGGAATGTACTTGTAGAGATGCATGGGAACAACGGGAGCATTGATGGCGATCCGCCTGCAGCAATGCGTTATACTGAAGCAAGATTATCGAAACTTGCTTCTGAGCTCTTAAGGGATATTGATAAGCGGACCGTTGATTTTGTCCCTAACTTTGACGATACGAGTCAAGAGCCTGTCGTCTTTCCAGCAATGTATCCGAACCTATTAGTTAATGGTTCCACAGGGATTTCAGCAGGTTATGCTACTGATATTCCACCACACCATTTAGGGGAAGTCATTGATGCGACAATTATGAGAATTGATAAACCGGACACTACTGTTGATGATTTAATGAGAGTAGTAAAAGGTCCCGATTTTCCTACCGGGGGAATTATCCAAGGTCTTGAAGGTATTAAAAAGGCTTATGAGACTGGAAAAGGGAAGATCATTGTCAGAGGAAAAGCTGAGATTGAAGATCTACGTGGTGGAAAACAACAAATCGTCATCACTGAAATTCCATATGAAATTAATAAAGCAAATCTTGTTAAGAAAATGGATGAATTCCGCTTAGACCGAAAACTTGAGGGAATGAGTGAGGTTCGAGATGAAACAGATCGAACAGGCCTAAGAATTGTCATTGAATTAAAGAAAGATGCTGATGCGGCAGGAGTTCTGAATTACCTATACAAAAATAGTGATTTGCAAATAACATATAATTTCAATATGGTTGCGATTTTAAATAAACGACCTACATTGATGAGTCTTCCTAAAATGCTTGATGCATATATTAATCATCAAAAAGAAGTCGTTACGAACCGTTCTACATATGAATTAGAAAAGGCAAAGGAAAGACAGCATGTTGTAGAAGGCTTGATAAAGGCTTTATCGATTTTAGATGAGGTTATTGCTACAATCCGTAGTTCGAAGGATAAAAGGGATGCTAAAAATAACCTAATCAAAGAATTTGCCTTTACTGAACCACAGTCTGAAGCGATCGTATCCTTGCAATTATATCGCTTAACTAATACAGATATCACTGCATTAGAGCAGGAGTTTGCAGAACTTAATCATAAAATTATGGAATTAAATGAAATTTTAAATCATGAAGAAAAGCTCTTCCATGTCATTAAATCCGACCTGAAGCGGGTTAAAAAAACATACGCAGATGAGCGTCGTTCGAAAATCGAAGACGAAATTGAAGAAATTAAAATTAACTTAGAAGTTATGATACCTTCTGAGGACGTAATTGTAACGGTCACTCAGGATGGTTATGTCAAACGGACAAGTTTACGTTCACACGCTGCATCGAATGGGCAAGATTTCGGTATGAAGGATACGGATAGGCTTATAGGTAAATTTGAGATTAATACGACTGATACTTTATTACTTTTCACTAATAAAGGTAATTATTTATATTGTCCAGTGCATGAGCTCCCTGATATACGGTGGAAGGATTTAGGACAACATGTTGCCAATATTATTAGTATTGATCGTGATGAGTTTATTGTGGAAGCAATTCCTGTTAAAGGCTTTGACTCGCCGGAGTTTTTACTGTTTATAACGAAAAATGGGATGGTTAAAAGGACAGAGCTTACTCACTACAAGGCACAACGCTATTCTAAGCCATTAGTTGCAATTAATTTGAAAAAAGACGATGAAGTAATTGATGTTCACCTAACAGATGGTAAAATGAACATTTTTCTAACAACAAATTATGGATATGCATTATGGTTTGATGAGGAAGAAGTAAATATCGTTGGGGCTAGAGCAGCAGGGGTCAAAGGTATTAATCTAAAAGATGGGGATTATGTAATTTCGGGTAATATTTTTGCAGAATCTTTACCTAAGGATATAGGGATTATTACCCAACGTGGTGCGGTTAAAAAGATGAGGCTTACTGAATTTGAAAAAGCGACAAGGGCGAAGCGTGGGGTAGTAATGTTACGAGAGCTCAAAAACAACCCACATCGTATTGTCGGAAGTCATCTTGTTACTGCAATTGATGAAATTTTTATTAAAACACAAAATGGAAAGATTGAAGCGATACCGTCCAACACATTGCGTCCGAATGATCGATACAGTAATGGTTCATTTGTAATTGATTCAAATGACGCAGGAGAAGTCATTGATACATGGATTGTTACAACTGATAAAGAAGAAGAAAATTAATCAAAAAAGCTATTGGTATTTTAATATCAATAGCTTTTTAATAATTATTACCCAAAAACATTTTTAAAAAGATTTTTATTTTAAATAAAGCTACTTTCCTGTACAATAAAAATATACATAAACTTGTGATTTTCTGATAGAAGAGGGTAGGTAAATATGAGAGATGATGATTAAAAAGTACATAAATAAAAAAACGATTCTACTGCTTATTGCACTGATCGTTTTGATTTATCTGATACCACTATCAATACCGCTTATTCTGGCATTCTTAACTGCACTAATGTTAGACCCGATTGTCAATTTTTTGGTAAAAAATTATAAATTCAAACGTATATATTCCGTTACGGTAACATTTTTTGTTTTCTTAATCTTTTTACTATTAATTGGGTATTTAATCGTAACTGTAATCATAAATCAATTGATTATGTTTATCAAGAATATTCCATTCTATGTATCGGGACTGAACACGGAAAAAATTCAAACATTATTAGAGAAATGGGAAAAATATTCTAAGGATTTACCGATTGAAGTCATTGATTCGATTGAAAATACTTTATATTCTCTAAAAGACCTTTTAATTGTATTTGCTAAAAATATTACAGAAGGAACATTTGGGATTGTTTCGAGTATCCCTGAATTTCTTTTAGAGTTAATTGTGTATCTTGTAGCCGCCTTTTTATTTTTAAATGAAGTACCAAAAATCAAATCGAGAATAAAAGAAATGCTGCATGAATCTACAATTGAAAAAGTACAAATTGTAACAACCCAGTTAAAACGGTTGATAATTGGATTTTTAAAAGCTCAAATTGTTTTTAGTGGCCTAACATTCATCTTAACGTTTTTAGGTCTGTATATCCTGGATGTTAAGTATATCCTGGTACTAACCTTATTAGTCGTATTAGTAGATTTATTACCTATACTTGGGGCGGGTTCCTTCCTAGTACCTTGGGCTGTATTTGGTTTTATTAATGATAATCAAACCCTTGGTTTTGGGCTTATAATTCTATTTTTAGTCATTACAATCGTACGAAAAATAGTGGAGCCTAAAATCTATTCAACAAATTTCGGTATTAGTGCATTAGCAGCATTAATCAGCATGTATTTAGGATTTAAAATTATGGGGATTCTTGGGTTATTGTTAGGACCAGCAATTGTCGTATTTTATGATTCCTTAACGAAAGCAGGGTTAATTAATATTAATTTTAAATCGAATAAACTTTAACTTATGTTAATAGAGGCGCATCTTTTCATTATTTAGAAAAGATGCGCCTTTTACATTTACTACATATAATCATTTAACGAATCCATAACATATTGTTTGAAAGCTTCCAGCTCATTTACATTCTGGAAACTTGCTTGTGCGGAATTTTTATTCCCACCGCCTTTTCCATTAAAGCGTGAGAGTTCTTCTTTAAAAAGCTGACCACAATGAATAGACATTGAACCATTATGTGTGAGTAATAATTTGTTTTCTAGTAAAGTAATCAACAAAATAGGGGAGCTAGTTAGCTCAGTTAGATGACTTGATATTCCCTGAAGTTCTTTTAGGGTTTTATCAGGATATTCTTGCTTGATTATTTTCTCCTTATGATTTTTGATGAGCTCGTTGGCGATGAAATGATTGTTTTCGGTTTTTAGTGTATCAATCTGTTTTTGAAGTTGTTTTATTTCATTATCTAGTTTCGTAATCTTATCTAACAGTCCCTCTCGATTTGTACTATAATTTGCAGCAACAGCTGTTAAAACAGTATGTGTTTCTTGATAATCATGAAGGGCACGCCAGCCACATTTAAAATAAACGCGTGTATTTCCTTTGCTTTTTTCAGTTTTTAATAGTTTTAGAATGCCAAGTTCTCCGGTTTTTGACACATGTGTTCCCGCACATGCCGACGTGTCAATGTTTCCGATTTGAACGATTCTTATATCCTCATCTATATCCGGCTGTTTACGGAGAGGGAGGGAGCTTAATTCTTCTTTTGTTACAAAAAAGGTAGTAATATCATGATTTTCATAAATATATTGATTCACTTGTTGCTCAATCTGAAGTAGTTGAGATTCAGTAAGCTCAGGAATACTTAAATCAATCGAAACAATTTCCTTACCTAAATGGAAACTGGAGGTATGTGCATCAAATAAATCAATACAAACTGCAGAAAGGATGTGTTGACCAGTATGCTGTTGCATATGATCCAATCTCCGATTCCAATCTAATTGACATTGAACTTCGTTTGAAAGTGGGGGATGGGGAAGTTTATGATAGACCTCACCATTTTCACTATATACATCAATTACCTCAATATCATTAATATACCCTGTATCGGCAGGTTGACCGCCGCCTTCAGGATAGAAGGCAGTTTCCTCGAGGGTAACAATAAACTCCTGATCTTTTTGAAATATATCTTTAACCTTTGTAGCCCATGATGATAAATATGGGGAGGAGTAATAAAGTTTCACAGCCAATATAATCTTCCTTTCAAAATGATCTATGTAATAGTTTAAAGATAATAGAAGAGTGAAAATTTATCAACTTACTATTGTATTAAAAACGCTAGTAGGTTTTTATTTTATATAATTAAAATCTGTTTATCAATAAAAATAATATAAATATTGATAAAGTTTTATTGCAAAACGATAAATTATGTGTTAAATTTCAGAATGACAATAAATAAGTGAGATGCTTTTTGTTGAACGAAGCGAAGGGAATGGATAAACATGAGATCACTAAAACAGCTTGTTCATTTTGGGTGGGTGCAGACATTATCATGTTTGTTTCCTGTCGTAATTTTTGCCTCTTTGGCTATTACTAAAATTCTGCCACTTCCTTACCTATCTCGATATGACTGGTTGCTCATCATCTGCCTTCTGATGCAGTGGTGGATGGTGTATTCTAGGCTTGAAACACTCGATGAACTAAAGGTAATCACAGTGTTTCACCTTATTGGACTTGCGCTTGAAGTTTTTAAAACACATATGGGATCATGGTCTTATCCAGAGGAAGGATATTTCAAAATATTTGGAGTGCCTTTGTATAGTGGATTCATGTACGCAAGTGTAGCTAGCTATCTTTGCCAGGCATGGAGGAGGATGAAGGTTGAACTAGTTAAGTGGCCTTCGTATTACCTGGTTGTCCCACTTGCAGCTGCAATTTATTTTAATTTTTTTACCCACCATTATTTGATTGACATGCGTTGGTGGTTATCTGGTATCGTTATGATTGTCTTTTGGAAGTCATGGGTCACATACGAGGTGAATGGAACTGGTTATCGTATGCCACTTGCATTTTCTTTTGTACTTATTGGCTTTTTTATCTGGATAGCTGAAAATATTGCAACGTTTTTTGGCGCTTGGGAATATCCAAACCAAAATGATGCATGGAGTCTCGTTCATTTAGGAAAGGTGAGTTCATGGCTATTATTAGTGATAGTTAGCTTTTTGATTGTAGCCACATTAAAACAGGTAAAAGGGGATTATTCCACAAAGATGAGAATGGAAGAGAACAACAACATACCCGGAGGTGGAAAATGTCTATGAAAATACCTTTTTTCAATAACAAACATTCGGAAGAATCTTTGTATTATCCGGAAGATAATACACCGAATCATATAGCAATAATTATGGATGGAAATGGACGCTGGGCAGGGAAGCGAGGCATGGTAAGAGCTGCTGGCCATAAAGAAGGAGTATCTACAGTCGTAAAGATTGTCAATGCAGCAGTCAAATGTAAGGTGAAGGTTCTGACACTTTATACGTTTTCCAAGGAAAACTGGAAACGACCAAAGACTGAAATAGACTTTATATTGAGACTTCCCAAAGAGTTTCTACAAATTTATCTACCAGAACTTATATCTAATAATGTACGAATTGAGGTAATCGGTGATATGGAGAACCTTCCAACCTATACACGTGAAGCCGTACAGTATGCAATAGATCGTACAGTGGATAATGATGGTCTTCAGATGAATATTGCACTTAACTATGGAAGCAGACACGAGATTTTACATGCAATGAAAGAGATGATAACGGATATAAACAATGCAAAATTATCACTGGATGAACTGGACGAACGGCAGTTTTCAGGATACCTGTATACAGCTGGTATGAAAGACCCTGACCTTCTAATTCGTACGGGAGGGGAAAAACGCTTGAGCAATTTCCTGCTTTGGCAGCTTGCCTACACAGAATTCTGGTTTACAGATGTGTTGTGGCCGGATTTCACAGAGAAGGAATTTCTGCTAGCAGTGGAAGAATATCGGAAACGAAAAAGAAGGTTTGGCGGAATATAAGTAGTGAACATCTGTAATTTGCAGATGCTATCCGTTAAGATTTGAAAAAATCTTTGGTTCATCATAAAAATATTATGTAAACTAATTTAATAATGATAAGAGGGGGGATTCTTACTTATTTTCTTTTCTATTTTCAAGCACATAGTTCATTCCAATTTCAATTAGCGTATTTGTTTGGGTTTTTAACTTTTTTGCACGATCTTTTAGTTGATTATATTGAACTTCACTAAAAGTTGTACCTAGTTGTTTTCGATCTAAAGGTTTTGCAGGCGGTATTAAATCTTTTTGTTTTTTATATGTAATTAAGACATAGTCAATTCCTTCTTCAATTAAGGAGTTATAAGGCTTATCCAATTTTTCAGCAAGAAGCTTAATGTTCTGTAATAGGCTTTGACTAATAGTCGTGTTTTTAGTTACACGGTCAGGATTATAGGTTCTAATTTTGCTTTCGTAAGGCAAGATCATTAACTCCTTATATGAGAAATTACTGTATTTTTGATAAAAGTATATCACAACAGCCGAAAATTAGGCATGTTGATTTATTGTTATTTTTTTATATTTAATTAACTAGCTTCCGAGAATATATATTATGTAAACTTGTAAAAGTGTAATAATACCAATAACCCGAAGTACTTAGTTCAGATATGATTCATTATCGGGACCTCTTCGCATCACCTACTCCATGACTACTGTTACGGTGAAGTTAATCCTATGAAATGAAAATGTGTCATTTATTGTTCAAGAACTTAAAAACAATGACTCGAACCCATAATAGATATATTATAACATTAATAGAACCCACCACGCCTCTTAACAAAGCGGACCAAGGTGGGTCATTTTATTTTAAGGAGAAGTGAACTAAAATATGTTCGCTTCTTTTTTATTTAGTGATTGAATACTAAATCCTTTATTTCCATCCTAACTTGAATGCTCTATAAAGAATTTTTCTTTATCAAATTTAACTCTCGATATGTTCCAATAGCTCTCTAACAAAATTAATGACCAATGACCTTAGAAAAGAAAATTAATTTCGTCTGAGAGCGAATCTCAGACACCAGAAAAAATAGAAAAGTTTTAAGTAAATTATTATATCGAACAAATAATTTATGATAATATATAAGTAAAGATAAGTAAGAGTTATCTTTACTATACATAATAAAATTATTGACAACTTGAAATTAGGAGACTAAAAAATGAATGATTTAACCATTTTGAATCACATGACAAGTGAACAATATTTAATGCAATTGCAAAAACAATTAGAACACCGACACTTGCTTGATGAAAATAGAAACCTCTCCCTATCGGATAGTTCTGAGCAAGAATTTTTGGAGTTATTCTTTTTTGAAAAAATTTTTACTCAAGATAAGCAACTTTCTCCCCATACAATTAAAGCATACCGTTCGGATGCTAAAACGCTGCTTATCTATTTAATGGATCATTCGCTATCTTTTCGGGACATCGGTTTTCCGGAAGTAAAAGCATACAATAAGTATATAAAAGAAAAATATGCAGCTAAATCTGCGATAAGAAAATTAGAGTTTTTTCGAAGATTATTAGATTTTGGGTATGAAACACAATTCTATAAAGCTCATCTTTCTACCTGGATCTCAAAACCTACGTCTAAAAAAGGACATCATATTATAGAAGAAACTAGTTCAGAGGATGCACAAACTCGCGTTCAAGTTCGAGAATTGAATCAAAAAGATGCGGAATATTTGATTTCCTTCTTTCCTAAAATTGTGAAGGCAAACAGAAATCGTGAACAGTTAGAAAAACGTAATCTATTGATAGCCTACCTTCTCTATACGACAGGTCTGCGTGCTAGTGAGCTATTAAGTTTGAATTGGGGAAGTTTTCGTTATAATCGCCAAGGTCATTTATATGCGGATGTGATTGGTAAAGGGAAAAAACCAAGAACCATTCCTATCAAAGATGAGACGACAGAGGTATTATTCAATTATCGAAGGAGCCTAGGAGAGTCGATTGACATAGACCCAGAGGACATTAGTCCACTTTTTTTCGCTCTATACAATAAAAAGGAACCGTGTGAACATAAAAAGCGGTTAACCTATCCGGCTCTTTATAAAATTGTGAAGGAAGCCGTTCATTTGGCAGGGAAAAATTCGAATGTCTCACCGCACTGGTTCCGTCACACATTTGTAACCATGTTACTCGAAAATGATGTTCCACTTGCGGTAGTGAAAGATTGGGCCGGTCATTCAGATATCTCAACCACTAATATCTACTTGGAACGTGTAAATCAAGATAATACACATGTTCATTTACATAATGTGAATATGTTTAGATGAACTTAACGATGCTATCTCTTTTAGAAATACCAATAGGTAACGACGTAATTGGCTTTTAAGGATCAATCAAGATAAATAAAGCCTAGTTCTTCCGTATTTTCAGCGAAGAATTAGGCTTTTTAACTTCAACATACATTCATTAATCAAATTTTACCTGTAGATTCATTCAATGATAATTACTTCTCCATCCCTCAACGCTTTAAATAGAGTTTTATTCTCAATCATATATTCTATCGCTCTATTCATAATGATAGATTCTCGGTGGTCTGATTTATAATGTGGGACAATTACATAATTCAATATACGTAAACCTTCCCAAATTGTTTGATGCTCTTCCCCATACGGCTTCTGCTCAGGTTCATCTGCTAAATGAATGCCTTTTAACGTTGGACCAAGGATACAGCAGCCCGCACTATATCCTCCATACAGAATGTCTCTTTTTTCGCTATAATATTTTTTAATAATTTCATCAAAACCACTTAGCCTCATAGCTTGTGCCAGAACAAAAGTATTTCCACCTCTTACCCAAATTACATCGTATTGATCAAGCTTTTCTTTCAATTCTTCGTGGTTACTAAAGTACTTTTTCAAATCCAATATATCCACTGTGAAACCTATTCTTTGAAGATCTGATATGTCCGCTGCATCACTCATATTTTTTCTTTCTAAATCAGTCGCAAAATCCAATGCATTATTGATATACGCTACTTTTTTATTGCTTTTTTTAGTTAACTCTATTAGTATCTGCTCTTCATTCCCAATTTATAAGATGAAAGATAAAATTTCATAATATCCTCCAGTTTACTAGTAAATAATTTTAAAATTATTTAGTATGCTTCTTTGCGATTGCTTTCGCATCTTTCATGAATTTGTTCTTCGACTTTGAATGGTTCTCTGTTTTCATTTCATTAATAAAGTCCTTTGCGTTACCTCCAATAATTTTCTTAGCACCTAGTTTCATATATCCACCACCATATAAAGGTTATTTATACATTTATATCCCCTTACATGACAATTTATTCTGGAAATCTATTATTCCTCTATCGTAAAATATGTAGGTACTAGAAACTTCATTAAATGAAGTCCATTTTCTTCCTTTCCAGTTGTTTGGAAGTATCTATTCTGATAGTATTTTACCTTATCCTCAACAGACCAAAGGAAAATATATCGGCATGTGAATATCGGTGTAATTTCAAGTACTTTACCTATGATGAACTGTAGCAAATATGTCCCAATTCCTATCTGTTTTAAGTCTGTCCTAACTCCTAGAAACTTTACTTCAATAGCCGGGATGAATAAATCATCTTGTAACCCTATTTCTCTAGCTTCTTCCATAGGTATTTCAAGGTGTGAACAATTAGCAGTAAAAAAAGCAATTACTTCTCCCTCATACATCAATGTTGTAGTAGATGAAATCCCTAAATTATGATCAAATAAAGCATTATTTGGTTGTTTTAAGTAACCATCTATCCAGTTATCACCACAAGAAAACCCTTGAACTAACTGGTAGGTTTGGTCCAAGGGTAAAAATTCTATATTATCGAAATTCATTATGGTCTTACTCCTCAGAATATTCTATGAGTTGTTTTATTGTTATTAACATTTGCTGATATACGGATACAAGAGTTTAAAAACGCTCTATAATCTGGATTGATATTGGCAATCTTCTCCGATTTCAACTCATGTAATATCTTTTGATTATCTACTTTATCCAACTTTAACGCTGTTCTTTTTGCAAAAGTTACCATCACAATCCCTCCTATAAATAATTATCTATTATAATAGTTTGATAGTCAAATAGAAAAAGTATAAGAAGTAGAATTGTTAGAATTAAGACCTCTATTAATGACTCTATTTTTTTGAATGGATATATTCCTTTTCAACAAGAAGTTTTAAGTTAGATATCATGTTGTTCACTGCACTAAACAGAGCTTTTACAGAGGAATTCATAATATCAGTGTCAATTCCACAGCCCCAATATACAGTACCATTTTGCCCAGTAATTCCTACATACGATATAGCATTTGAACGTGAACCTATTTCCAGTGCATGTTGCTTATAGACTAAATCTGTATAGTTAATATCCAGTTGTGCTTGAATAGCGTTGCTGATCGCATCTAGTCTTCCGTTTCCTACACCAGAAATTTCATGTTCTTCATTATTTATCCGTATTGATACAATAGTTTCGTATTGACTATTATGAGTGGATTTGTAACGGATAAATTTGACCGGAGTGCTAATGTTAACATATTCATTGATGAAAATGTCATAGATTTCATTTGGCATAAGTTCCTTTTGTTGATGATCTGAAACATTTTTCACGCTATATCCAAAGCTCTCACGCATTTCAGTAGGTAAATCTATTCCATACTTTTGCTGAAGGATATAACCAATTCCTCCCTTGCCAGATTGGCTATTTATTCGGATAATATCTCCTTCATATGTTCTTCCAATATCCATCGGATCAATTAATAGATAAGGAACATTCCAATATTGACGTTCTTCTTCCTCTCTCCATTTCATACCTTTGGCAATGGCATCTTGATGTGAGCCCGAAAATGCTGTGAAAACAAGTTCACCACCGTACGGTTGTCTTTCGTGGACATTCATTTTTGTTAATTTTTCATATTTGGATATAATGGTAGGGAGATCTTCAAAGTTCAATTTTGGATCTACCCCGTGTGAAAACATATTTAATGCAAGCGTTACGATGTCCACGTTCCCAGTTCTTTCTCCATTTCCAAACAATGTACCTTCAACTCTTTTCGCACCTGCAAGCATTCCTAGCTCAGCATCTGCTACCCCCGTTCCTCTGTCATTGTGTGGATGAAGGGAAAGTATGACATTATCTCGATAATTGAGATTGTCACTCATATACTCTATTTGACTTGCATAAACGTGAGGCATGGACATTGAAACCGTAGCTGGTAGATTGATAATGACCTTTTTATCTGCTGTCGGCTCCCAAATATCAAGTACACTGTTGCAAATATCAAGTGCAAACTCCACTTCTGTACCTGTGAAGCTTTCTGGCGAGTATTGAAATTGGAAATTCCCTTCGGTTTCATTAGCATATTTCTTAAGCATTTTTGCACCAGTTACTGCAATATCTATAATTTCTTCTTTAGATTTTCTAAATACTTGCTCTCGCTGTGCCACAGATGTGGAATTATACAAATGTACTACTGCTTTATTCGCTCCCTGTAGCGCTTCAAATGTCTTTTTGATAATATGTTCTCTCGACTGTGTTAAAACCTGTATTGTCACATCATCTGGAATTAAATTTTCTTCAATTAATATTCGTAAAAAGGCGTATTCTGTTTCTGATGCAGCAGGAAATCCTACCTCTATTTCCTTAAAACCCACCTGCAAAAGCAATTGAAAATATTCTACCTTTTCCTCCAAATTCATAGGTACGACTAAAGCCTGATTTCCATCTCGAAGATCCACACTACACCATGTGGGTGCTTCGGCAATATACTCCTTTTCAGTCCATTTCATGCTTTTCATTGGGGGCATAAAGTAACCTCTAGAATACTTTTCAATGTTTTTCATTCTGACTCCCACCTTTTCATTTACTCTGATAAATTTATTAAAAAATAAAATAGCCCCGTCTCTAAAAATATATAGAGACGAGGCATTGCTCGCGGTACCACTCTAATTGATTAATTTTTAAATCAAATTAATCCACTCACGTTCGGTGGCCAACACCACCTATCTTTATAACGGTAGAATACCGACATCCCCTACTGACTATGTTCAGGGAGTAGCTCATGGATGAGTTCGAAGGCTATAACTACCGATTCTCACCAACCATCGGCTCTCTGACAAGTTTATCAATCCTTTTACTATTTCCAATCTTTGCTTAATTTGATTTAATTACATACGATAATATCTCGATGAACTCGAGTTGTCAATCATAAATTAACCGAAAATAATGATTAATTCGAATTCAGATCTAGTAATCGTGGGATAATCAAACTGTTACAATGTCCTGTTTTTCTCTTTTTTGTACCAGGCATTAAGCATTTCTTTTTCTTTTTCACGCGATATCCCGGTTTTTTGTTCTGATTTTTGTCTCGTTTTCTCCCATTGATACACATCATAAATTGAATTTTCAAGGGGGATGAAGGAAAGCCCGGCATCTAAGGCTTTTTTTATACTAACTGAGCCTGACCCTTTCCACGGTTCAGTTTCTCCTTCTAATGGAAAATGCTCAGGGATCCAAAACGGCATTTCCGTCCAAGGCTGTATTTGATGTTCCAATGCAAATTGTTCATCTATCCAGACAAATTCGGTATCACTATGTGTAACAGCTTTACATGTGTTTAATAACTCTTCCATCGTCAATTCATAATTCGGGCCAGTAACATTGAACGTTCCAGTACTTCTTTTTTCAGCCATATCGTATCCCCATTTTGCTAAATCTCTTACATCAATCAGTTGAATTGGGCGGTTAGGACGTCCAGGCACCATTGTGTTTCCACCTTCCGCAACACGTTGAACCCAATAAGAAAGCCGATCCGTATAGTCGAAGTGTCCTATGAGTAGACCTGCCCTGATATTCAATACTCGTCCTGGCCAATATTTCTCTGCTTCTGCTTCACATAGTGATTTCAAAGCGCCATAATGCTCATAAGGAGAAATTCTCCCTTCCTCAACAGCTTTCAGTTGGTCCTCCGACGGCTCGACCTGTAAATGATAGTCTTCGGAAATATCTAGTGGAATCCAATCTTTATAAACAGAGATACTTGAAATATATGTATAATGTTCGATACGATCTCCTAGCAATGTAGCAATCTTATTAATTTGGTGTGGAGCGAAACCGCATGTGTCTATGACGACATCCCAATTTCGGTTTTCTAGTTGCGATACATCCCCGTTCCTATCCCCGACGAGTTGTTCCACTTCGGAAAATAACTCTTTATTGTTCCCGCGGTTGAATATCGTAATTTCATGGCCTCTTTTCAAACCCTCTTCCACCATTGCTCTTCCTAAAAAACGAGTGCCTCCGAGTAAAAGAACTTTCATACATTTCCTCCATTCATTTAAATTGCATGTACAAATATATTCGATAAAACCAAGAATTATCCATCTTATAAAGTTATTTTTAATTTTAAGCATTCGTGACAATTACCCATTTTACTAGTAGTATGGGGCAATTTGAAACTAGGTGAGTATAATGTAGTGAATTTACACTATTAAGAAAGGAGGTAAGAACATGGAGGTTAATGTAAATAACGTAAATGCGGCATCAGTATGGGGTGCTAATGTACCACCACAACCAACTTATCATGCCCCTGCATATGAATATGCAGTTCCTAGTTATGGATATGCTTGTCCAGAACCTTGTAACGATTCTTTTGTATTAATAGTTGTTTTGTTTATCCTATTAATCATTGTTGGTGCATGCTACTTTCCGAAATGTTAGTAAATAGGAGCAATGCATGAATTGACATTGCTCCATTCCACTTTTGGCCAAAGTAGTTCAAATCCACATTTAATAAGGTACAGGGTAAGCGTCTACAAGGCAATTTACCTGTAATTTTTCGCTATTTCTGCAAATGGTTAAAGTAATCATCCGATTGACCACCTTTTTATTCAATGTTTTTTCAAAGGAATCATAGCCGACAATTTCTTCTCCATCAATTTCCAAAATAATATCTTCAGATATAATTCCCGCAGTTGCAGCTGATGAGTCTTCTTTTACCTGTAAAACTCTTGTACCTAATTCCCCTTCATTTGTTGAATGTGTAATGCCAATCCATGTTTTCCACAACTTCATACGAATATCTGTACCAGTTTCATAGACACTTTTCAGATTCTCTAAAAATTGTCCTGTACCAAACAGCATATTTTCCTTTGTAGCTTGATTCATATCACTAATAAATGAAGATTGATATTCAATACTCACCCGAATACCATTATCTACTTTTTCTAATGTCGTAATGGTCGTAAAATCTCCATCAAGGCTTTGAAGTACAAAGCGTTTCATTATATCAATTTCTATAAATACACCTTCAGTTGTTGCCCCCCACCCATGATTCATATAACCTCTTCCACCTACGCGAAAATCAATCTCAGTTTCTTTTGTATACCAACGATTTAAATGCTCAGGCTTAGTGAGTGCATCCCATACATGCTCTATAGGTGCATTAACAACTGTTTCTCTTTTTACGGAATCCTTAATCTTGTTCATCTCGAAACTCTCCTTTTTCTACATAATTTATTAGACTTACGAGCTGATCATCAAGTAGTTCTCCTATGTAATGAAGCATATCCTGGTAGGCTGTTTGGAGGGAATTATGATTTAAAGAATAAATACGATATTTCCCACTTAAACTCTCTGAAATAATTCCTTCCTCCAAAAGAATAGTCAGATGCTTCTTAATTGCTGGTTGAGAGATATTAAATACCTCGACTATCTCCTTTTGAGTTTTATTTTCTTGTTTAAGCATGCTTAAAATGCGCCGCCGCGTTGGATCGCCTAATGCTCGATAAATATCTGGCATTATCATTCCCCCACATCTTCATATAACCAATTGGTTATATATAATATTTACATAAGTAATAAACTACGTCAAGACTTTTCAGAAAAATTCAAATCTAATATAGGTTCCTTTTATGAAGAAATTCGAAAGTATTGATAAACTTTTTCCTGGATTATGTGGGTGACTGAAATCTGTGAATAATGTTCTACCATTTGATTCATTGCATACACATGAAATTAGAGAACAACCTTATATTTTCTACAAAATAATTTAAAAAGGTGGGTCTTTCTGTTGAAAAAAACATTTTTCCTATTAATTAGTTGTTTGTTCCTCCTCTCTTTAGTGGCTTGTGGGTCAAGCAGTGGCGGAGCTGAAAAAAAGGTTAAAGTAGGAATTGATACGACATATCCTCCATTTGAGTTTGAGGACGGTGGAGATTATGTTGGTATTGATATTGAATTAATTAAAGCAATTGCAGAAGATCAGGATTTTGAAATTGAGTTTAAGCCTATGGATTTTAAAGGAATTATTCCAGCACTTACTGCTGGTCAATTAGATGTGGCGATTGCCGGGATGAGTATTACGGATGCTAGAAAAAAGGAAGTCGACTTCTCTGAGCCCTATTTTGAAGCAGGTTTGTCTTTGGTAGTAAATAAAGACAATAGTGAGATTACAGGTCCAGAAGATTTAAAAGGGAAAATGATTGCTGTGAAAAAAGGAACAACAGGAGCAGATATGGCAGCAGAGTTGGCTGAAGAACATGGTACAGAAGTAAGACTATTTGACGACAGTCCGGCCATGTTTCAGGAAGTATCGAATGGAAATGCAGATGTGCTAATTGAGGATTATCCAGTAATTGCGTATGCGATCTCTCAAAATACAAATCTAAAACTCAAAATTGTAGGTGATAGATTGAATGGTGATTTTTATGGAATCGCAGTTGAAAAAGGCAAAAATGCAGATTTGCTAAAAAAGATTAACGAGGGCTTGAATAACTTACGTGATAATGGCAAATACGATGAAATCGTAAATAAGTATTTAGGAGAATAACATTCATATTACGTTATTAGCTGCGTGCTATCTATTGTAGCACGCTGATTTTGTATCCAAAAATAAATGTTGACATAAAAGGAGATGATCGTCTTGTCGACAATTACAGAAGCAATGCCCTTTTTACTTCAGGGCTTAAAACTGACTTTAATAATTACGATAGCTTCCTTATTCTTTGGGTTCATTTTGGGATTAGTCATCGCGATATTTCGTCTATCCCCTATTAAACCATTGGTTTGGATTGCTAAGATCTTTATCAATGCGATTAGGGGTACTCCTCTTATTGTTCAATTATATTTCATTTATTTTGGTTTAACGTCATTCAGTTGGATTTCTATGGAGCCTACAACTGCAGGAATCATTACAATAAGTATTAATGCTGGTGCTTATATGGCAGAAATAATACGCGCTGGGATTGAGTCTATTGATAAAGGACAAACTGAGGCTGCAAGATCACTAGGTGTTACGAGTGGAAAAACAATGCGTTACATTATCCTCCCACAGGCATTGCGTCGAATGCTTCCTACTTTTTCAAATCAGGCAATCATAAGCTTGAAGGATACTTCCCTACTTTCCGTAATTGGAATTGCTGACTTAACGCAGCGGACTGAGGTAGCAATTGCTAAGACCTATGCAGTATTTCCGCTTTGGCTGACTGCGGGAGTTATGTATTTTCTCTTAATCTATTTACTTACCCTTCTATCAAATTATATTGAAAGGAGATACGAATTACATTGAGTATCATAACAGTAAGCAATCTGAAAAAATCATTCGGATCACTTGAAGTATTAAAGGATATAAATGTTGAGATAAATGAAAAAGAAGTAGTATGTGTAATTGGTCCATCTGGTTCTGGTAAAAGTACATTTTTACGATGTTTAAATAAATTAGAAGAGTTATCCGCTGGTTCAATCGTTATAACAGGCTATGATATTTCAGATAAACAAGTGAATGTGAACGATGTTCGCAAAGAGGTTGGGATGGTGTTCCAGCAGTTTAACCTCTTTGCTCATATGACTGTACTTGATAATATAACATTTGCACCGTTAAAAGTATTAAATAAAACACGCCAGGAGGCACAGGAAGACGCCTATGCTCTATTGGATAAAGTTGGTCTTCGTGATAAGGCAAAAAAATATCCCAACTCATTGTCAGGTGGTCAAAAGCAACGTGTTGCAATTGCACGAGCATTGGCGATGAAACCTAAGGTCATGTTATTCGACGAACCTACTTCCGCTCTTGATCCGGAAACTGTAGGAGAGGTTCTTGGAGTAATGAAACAACTAGCACTGGAAGGAATGACGATGGTTGTTGTAACACATGAAATGGGTTTTGCTCGCGAAGTAGGTGATCGTGTAATTTTCATGGATGAAGGCTATATCGTCGAGGAAAATACACCAACTGAGCTTTTTCAAAATCCGCAAAGTGAACGTACAAAAGCATTCCTTGGTAAGATCCTCTAATTTTAATGTAATAAATTATCCTAATAGACTCACTACATTGACTAGTAGTTCAGTCTATTAGGATAAAAAAGTACTAATCCTACAAGACTACCCCATTTTCTATTAAAATGGCTTTTAATTTATTGATGTCGATGTCTTTTGGTGCTACATTGTTTGTAATTGAAAGTGCTGCGGCGGTTCCAGCTGCTTGTCCTGTTGCCATTGCGCTAGGAGTTAGTCTTGTTGTAGCCAGTGCCTCGTGTGTAGTTGAGATACATCTCCCAGCCACTAATAAATTTTCAATTTGTTTAGGCACAAGGCTTCTATATGGAATACCGTAGCTTCCATCTCCTTCAATGTCGTTTGCCTGAACGCCTTTACCAGTTGGGTCATGTATGTCAATTGGGTAGCCACTAAGTGCAATGGTATCCTCAAACTTTTTACCGGCAACAACATCCTCAATGGTAAGCGCATATTGCCCATCAATTCGCCTTGTTTCACGGATACCAATTTGTGTTCCTACGGCAGATATGGTCGCCTGTTCAAACCCTGGAATTTTCTTTTGTAAAAATTCCGCCATCATCATGACTTGCTTTCTGCCTTCTTTTTCCCCTTCAGATAAATCAAACACATCTGTTCCATCTAATCCCTGCACACGTGTACAATTGACTAGCACCTCATCTGTTTCAGGACCTGCAAAAAAGAGAACCTGGTCACGGTTAATTGGTACACCTGATTCATTCCATTCCTTATAAAAACCTTGAACACCTGTTAACGGTAATTCATCTAATTCATCAATCGGTGTTTTTTTATAAAAATTACTTGGATTGGCTTTCATTTCTTCTTTTACCTTTGAAAGGTCTACACCTCTCATCCGGAACTTCATTGTCATCGGCTGTGTTTTATGATCACTATCGCGCCCCTTTAAGCAAGGCGCTCCTGATAAATAGGCGATATCGGCATCCCCTGTCGTGTCGACAAACCGCTTTGCAGACACGTTAATTGGACCTGACTTTGTTGTTAGATTAATAGAGGTAATCATATTTCCTTCAACCTCAACCCTATCTACAAAACTATGAACAAGAACCTCTACACCGGCCTCTTCCAGCATTTCTAAAGCCAATAGCTTATATTTTTCAGGATGATACGGGGTAAGTGTATTCGTAAAGCCAACCGTATCACGCAAATGCCCTGGTGAACCGTCTCTTTCCATTAATCGCTCAACAATCTCTTGTGCGATTCCTTTAATCACTTGCTTACCGGACTCCGTATGAAAGGTCATCCAAGGATAGACAAGTGCTACCGTGGACATTCCTCCTAAAAAACCGTACCTTTCAATTAGTAGTGTTTTTGCCCCTGCTCTACCTGAAGCAATCGCTGCATTGATGCCTGCAGGCCCTCCTCCTACGACCACAACATCAAAATCTAGTTCTCTCTTCAAAATAGACACATCCTTTTTTAATTTTAGCGTGCTCATTCCTTACTAATATTACTTTCCACCAGTCATTGCAACGCCTTCAATAAATTGCTTTTGAGCAAAGAAAAAGACGATTAACAATGGTAATGTTGCCATAACGGATGCACTCATGAGAAGCTCCCATTTTGTCCCAACCTCATCTGTAAATAATGCTAATGCCAAAGGCAATGTCATCAATTCCTTGGTGTTAATGTAAATGAGTGGTTCATAAAACTCATTCCAGCTTGTCAAAAATGTAAAAATTGTCAGCGTTGCAATCGCTGGTTTTGCTAATGGTAGCATGATGTTCCAATATATACGGAAATAAGAGCAACCATCCAATTTTGCTGCCTCTTCAAGTTCTTTTGGTACTAAAAGGAAGAATTGTCGCATGACAAAAACTCCGAATACTCCAGCTGGTCCTAGAATTGGAATTGCAATTAATGGAACATGCGTATTAATCAATCCCAAATCTCTCATAAATAAGAAAAGGGGAATGGTAATTACCTCAACAGGTATCATCATCGTACTTAACAGACACAAAAAGAGAAATGAACTCCCCTTAAATTTCAACTTTGCAAAAGCATATCCTGCTAATGAACCGAAGAAAATTGTGCCGATCGTGACCAAGATTCCAATGTACAAACTATTAAAATAGAATAGATGAAATGGAGTCGATTCCAGCACCTGCAAATAGTTTTCCCACTTAAATGGTTCTGGGATTAACTGAAAAACAAATATTTTCGTTGAATCCTTAAATGACGTATTGATCATCCATAGAAATGGGACAATCATGATAAGTGATATGATCGTTAATACTCCATAAAATGCTATTTTAGTAAAAAGACCGTTTTTCTGTTTATTCTTCATGGAATACCCACCTCTTTCTTGCAACCCATTGGATGAGTGTAAAGAATAAAATGATTATAAATAATACGAGTGCAATCGCTGACGCATAACCAAAGTCAAACAGTCTAAAAGCATTTTCCCATATATAGTAGACTAATACCTTAGTATGATTGCCTGGTCCTCCATTGGTCATCACATAGATTTGACCGAATACCTTCATTGACCCAATGACCGTTAAAATTAACGTTAAAAAGACCGTAGGTGTAATCATTGGTAATGTAACATGCCAGAATTGCTTTCCTTTATTCGCCCCATCTAAATATGAAGCTTCATATAAGTTTTTATCAACCTGCTGTAATGCCGCCAAGAATAAAACCATATTTAGGCCGACATTTTTCAAAGCGCTAACAACGACAACGGCTCCCATTGCTAAATTTGGATCATATAACCAAGCAGGGCCATCAATTCCAAAAACGGCCAGAATTTGGTTAATAAAACCTTCCTCTGTACCAAACATATACTTCCAAATAATTGACCAAACGACAATCGAAGTCATGACCGGTATAAAAATTGCCGTTCTAAAGAGGCCGATTCCTGGAAGATTACGCTGTAGTAGAAGAGCTAATAATAAGGCCAATACAATATTAATTGGAACAAGTCCAGCTGTGAAAAGAAGCGTATTTTTTAATACAACCCAGAAGTCAGGATCATTGACTAACCGCTCATAGTTTTCCACCCCAATAAAATTAGGATCCCCAAGAAGCTGCCAATCTGTAAAACTAATATAAAGGGAATAGACTAAAGGGAATAACATGACTAAGAGGAAGCCAAGTACCATTGGACTAACAAATAAATATCCGTAAAATGATTCGCTCCCTAAAAACCTTCGTCGCCTTTTGACACCTTTTTTCGGTAGGCTCTTCATTGTTTGTATGTTTGTTTCCAACACTCCTACCTCCTCTACAATGTGTCAATTGCATTTCTAAATGATGAAATGGTTTTAACGATACTTGCTTCACTTTTCCCGATGACAATTGCCCCGAGCATAACTGCCTTAACTCCTGCCTTATGAAGTAAGGGAATATCAGTAGCTACTAGCTTTCTTTGGGATGGAACAAGAACTGGAACATCGACATTTTGGACGAGGGAGTTATAAGCAAGTACGTCCTTAAACGTCAACGGCATTCCGTATTCTTCACCTGGAATAATTGACGCTTCAAGTGCTGAAACACCTAAATGCTTTACATTTCCTAATTGACCTTTGTCATACTCACTCGTAATTGCAAATGTCTTCTCAATCCCGTCAAGTGCTAGCATCCAGCTCGGCTTATGATGAGCATAAATAGAGTAAAAATTGAAGCCGATTTTGAGCAGTTGTTCCATTTCAGTTTCTTTTATATCTTCAAATGAGCCACTTGGAACAATACCAAGTGGTCCAGAAAATTCATCCCTAATCTTGCAAAAGACCTCTTCATAGGACTCAACCGAAGCAAAACGATTTCCGGATGCTCGATGTTCGACATTTACATGCAATTTGACAGCATCGACTCCCGCATGAATT
This sequence comes from Fredinandcohnia quinoae, assembly GCF_022427965.1. Classification (GTDB taxonomy): domain Bacteria; phylum Bacillota; class Bacilli; order Bacillales; family Bacillaceae_L; genus Ferdinandcohnia; species Ferdinandcohnia quinoae. Next base: position 50,087 of record NZ_JAKTTI010000013.1, read on the forward strand.
GCTGCCTTTGCTAAGTCTAGTCGATTTTCTGGTAAACTCACAATTAATGTCAGCTTATTTTCTAGTAGATTTTGTTTTAATGATGCGGTCACATGATTCACCCCTAATCAAATGCGCCTTGGCGAATTTGCCCCTAGTTTTTTTCAAAAGGTAAGCGGTTAAGCCTGTTTCAGGTTAACCGCTACCCTATTCTTTATTTCATCAATGGATCTATTTTCTCTTCCATCCCTTTTAAAATTTCCTCTGGTTTCTTCAATTGTCCAAATAATTCATCAAAGCCAAATTGAATTGCGTTGTCAATTTTTTGCCAATTTTTATGCCCAGCTTGAAGTCTGGCATTATCCATTTCATCTATTACTGCTCTTTGAATGCTCTCAACCGGCGGATTGTTTGGTTGATTAACAAATTCATCTGAGCTTAGTACCGACTCACGTGGAGGTACGAAGAAAGTAGACGTTGCTGTAATGCCTTCTTGACTTGTAAAGAATTTTAGAAGTTCCTTTGCTTCCTCTGGGTGCTTAGATCCTTTGAATAATCCATAGCCCGCTTGACCTAGCATCGGATATCTACCTTCAGGGCCCTCTGGAAGAGGAGCAATATCCCATTCAAAATCTTGTACATTACGTGCAGCAGATACATAACTGTATACATCAAAGAACATTCCAATTTTTCCAGATTCAAAGCTTACTTGTTCACCCGCTTTTGGATGTGATGAATCTTTGAACATCATGCGATCAAGCATTTTTAAGGATTCTACACCTTCAGGGCTATTCCAAGTAAACTCGGTTTGATCCTTATTAAATAAATCCCCACCGTAGCCCCAAGTATGTGATAACAATGCAATCCACGTATTCCAGTCACGGAAGAAGTTGGCACCATAGACTCCATCTGAAGAGATGGCTTTTGCTGATTTTTCAAATTGCTCCCAATTCCAAGTTCCTGCTGCTACATGTTCATTTGGTGTCTTCTCCCCAGCTTTTACAAACAGGTCTTTGTTATAAAACATTACCATTGGAGGAGTTGAGAACGGAATTCCTAATAATTTATCATCCTTCTCAAACAATTCTAAGGTAGACGGGAAAAAGTCATCCATGTTATACTCTGCGTCATCTTTAAAAGAAGTAACATCATCTAACAAGTCATTGTCCATAAATTGAGGCACCATACGCTCTGCAACCCATCCAACATCAGGCAACTCTCTACCAGCAGCTAAAACTGTAATTTTTTGCTGATAATCTGGAAATGGAACGCTTTCCATTTTCACTTTAATGTTTGGATGCTTTTCATTAAACTTTGCAATTAACTTGTTGTACACTTCTTGGTGTGCCTCACTTCCCCACATCATGAAGGTCAACTCAACCTTTTTATCTTTGTCCGTTGAGCCTTTATCCTTTGATCCCGAATCAGCATCCTTGCTGCTACACGCTGCTGAAAACGCTATCAATAGGATGGCTAAAAAAATAATTCCAAGCTTTTTCATTGTTTGTAATCCCTCCCTTTGTTTTTTATTCTAATGAAAAAGCCTAGTTAAAAATATCCTCTCAAAACGAGATATGGTTCGTTAATCATATATATTAAGAATGTTAAGATAATTTACGGAATTGTACAGGTGTCATTCCTATCTCCTGCTTAAAGATGGTCATAAAGTGTTTTGGACTTTTATAGCCCGATAGCCTGGCAACCTCATAAACTTTTAAAGTAGTATCCTTTAATAATTTTTTTGCGCGCTTGAGACGTACTTCGGTGATATATTCTGTAAACGTCTGATCAAGCTCAGATTTAAATAAATGTCCAACATACTGCGGGTTTAGATAGACGTATTCGGCAATATGCTTTAACGTAATTTCATGACTGAGGTGATCGTCAATGTACTGTAGAATTCTTTGAAATTGCTTCGAGGTTTCAGTCATTTCAATTGTTGGTTCCTTAAAAATCCTAGAAATCGTCTCCGATAGCTCAATTCGATTAATTGGTTTTAAAAGATAATCGGTAATCCCATATCGCAAAGCTGTTCTCGCGTATTCAAAGTCACTATGCCCACTTAAAATAATGATAGGAACCTCTTCAGAAACCTGTCTAACCTTTGATGTAAATGTAAGTCCATCCATGCTCCCCATTCGAATATCAGTGATAATTAAATGTGGCATGTGCTGGTGAACCATTGAGATTCCCTCTTCACCACTTTTGGCTTCGACCACCTGAAATCCACCAATTACTTGCTCTAATAAAACCTTAAGACCTTGTCTAATAATGCCTTCATCTTCAACAACTAATATCTCCTTCAATTTTTCCGCCCTCCATTTTCTTGTGCTTCATGGTGTTATCGAAGTAAAAATCTGTAAATCTGCTTCGTCTGTTCTATACCGAATTGGCAATGTCAGTGATACAGAAAAGCCTTTTTGTTCTTGTCCTTTAATTTTTATTCCATATTGGTTTCCGTATAAAAGTTGTATCCGTCCATGTACATTTGATAATGCAATACCGTTATGTTTTTCCGTTGAAGAGCTTTGTTGTGTTTCAATGAGCGTTTTAAGCTTTGTTAATTGTTCCAGTGTCACACCTTGTCCATTATCAGTAATTTCGATTTTTAATAACTGATTTTCAGTATATACCTTAATCGAAATATGTCCGCCTTGTTTAAAAATTCCATGAATAATCGCATTCTCTACAAGCGGCTGAAGAACTAGCTTGGGTAGTAATACATGTTGTGAGCCTTCCTCAATTTCTTCCCGGTACTGGAGCTCTTCTCCCATTCTTACCTTTTGAATTGCGAGATATGAATGAATAAATGCCAATTCCTCATCTAATGTTACTACCTTGGAAGAGTTATCAATTGTATATCGTAATAACCGCCCAAGTGATGAAACCATATCAGAGACGTCAAGGTTTCCATTTGTAATCGCTAGCATATTGATTGATTCCAAAGTATTGTATAAAAAATGCGGGTTCATTTGACTTTGAAGGGCCCTGATTTCGGCATCCTTTTCTCGTAAACCTGTTTTATACACCTCTGAAACAAGACGGTCAATTTCATTAATCATATGATTAAAGCCTGTTCCCAGCTGTCCGATTTCATCATTTGAGGAAATGATAACCCTTTGTGCAAGGTTGCCCTTTTTCACATTATCCATCGCATCTCGTAAGCGATGGATTGAGCTTACAAGTGGCTTTGAGAGAATAAGACCAAGAAGTAAGGAAACTAGCATTCCAAGAAAAATAACAAGGATAATAAGTTTTTTTACATTATTAACTTCGCTAAAGATAGTTGAATGTGGTGTCAACATAATTGTTTTTACACCTGAATAGGATGATTGATTATAGACCATCATGTAATCGGTGCCATTAATCGGGATATTTGTATAGTTTCTAACTTTAATTGTTTCTAACTCTGAAAGAAAGGATTGCTCAATAATTTTATCCTCTTTATTCGGGTATATGAATTGGTTATCCTGGTCCACAATAAAAATATGACTTTTGCTGTTTGGATTACTTACAATTTCATTAATTAAGTCCTGTTTCAAATCAATTTTAATCATTCCAAGTGGCTCATAGGTCGATGGATCCCTTATCAACCTCGCTACAGAAAAGACAGAAACATCCTTTTGGATGTAATAATTCGGTTTATGCAAAGGGAGCAATACCCATTCTCCATCTGCTTTTTTAATTTTTTTCACCCAATCATTATTCGTCTCAAACACTTTTAACATGACTGTATTTGAATCTAAATTACTAAAAATAGTCCCGTCATTCGCGAGAATATGAATCCCTTTTATCTCGTTTCTCATATGGATAAGACTCGAGATATATCTCCAAAGCTTAATCCTTTCTGACGCCGGGGGAAACGATGTACCTTCACTCGGTGCCTGGTGGCTTTTTAATATTTCCAAAACTTCCAGGTCATACAGTGGGGATAATGAAATGATTTGCATCTCCTTAATATATCGATTTAAGTTTTGATTCATTTGATTAGCCAATTGGATTTGATATTCCTCAGTCCTTACCTGGCTAGACTTTGCAAATTGATAGTATGTAATACTTCCGAGAAGGGTAGCAGTGAGTATAATAAGCAGAGAGAATACGAGTATTAACTAAACTCGGTATGGGAGAGAGAGTAAGTAACTTCTTATCGTATTATTGATTTTCATGATTATTGGATTTCTCCTTATGTAGTGTGATATGTATTGCATTCTACATTTTTGATTGAAATCCTTTTTGGAAGTAGTTGGTGGAGTTAAAAGATTCTCCGATTGAAGAAGATAATACCAACTAGAAAAAATGTTTTCTATGGCCTTCTACAAACGGAGAGCCCAAAACTTATCTTAAAAAATCTTTAGCCATAAAATAGGCATAAGCCGTAAATAATTGTGTGTTTATTTGATTTGATTTTATTGCTTCACCCATTGAATTGAAATCAATTAGTCTAACGTTAATATCTTCAGTCTCGTCCAAGTTTTGGTCATACGCTTGAAAAGCATCTAACATAAGATATGTAATGATCTTATTTGATTGAGTAGCTGGATTAACCATGAAATCTCCTAATAAAATAGGTCTTTTCATTGAGATATACCCTGTTTCTTCTCTTACTTCCCTAATAATCCCTTCCTCATTCGATTCATTTTCCTCAACTTTACCTGCAGGAATTTCTAGAAAGGTATCATTACCAGCGTAACGATATTGTTCTACGAGGACAATTTGATTTTCCTTTGTAATGACGATCGCATTAACCCAATCAGAATATTCATTGACATAATAATCATCAATGATCGAACCATTAGGAAGCTGACATGTATCCCTTCTGATATTGCCGAAAGGTGTTTTAGATACATAAATTGAATCTAAGGTTTTCCATTTTTCCACAATCATTCTCTCCTTAAAAAAATGAAAAGAGTTAGCTGCATTCCTGATTCAGAATCTAGTATGCTGCATAACTCTTATTATTTCATATTCAACCATCAAAGTGCTATATAATTTCTAATATTAGTCCCATTCAAAATGCTTACTACAAAAAGGGATAAATATTAATTTTGTTTTACCAATTTCAATCACATCGTACACTTGCAGCTCATCAGCCGTGATGACCTCTTCGTCATTTAAATAGACGAGTCCACGCGAATCACCTGGATAAATGCGGAAGAGGCGTTTCTTTGGGCTATAGCTAATAATCGCATGATTTTCCCTTGAAATCGCCTCATCCCCGGAAATACAAATGTCCATCTTCTCTGATCGGCCAATAAAGTTTCGTTCACTTCGAATTTTGTAGTCCTTTCCTTTATCTGGACCTTCGACACAAACTAACCAGCCGACTACCGGGTCAATGCCAATTTCTTTACGGATGACTGCAATTGTTTTTCCATCATCATGTTGGCTAGTTGGAATTTTTGCAACAGTTTTACCTATTTCCGTACTAGCATTTGGGAAAATTGCTTGGGTTTTAGAAAGATCATCCTCAATCGTTGAACGTTTTGGCATTGTTACACCAAGATTTAAATCAATATTGACACCACAGTGTGGACATAAGCTGTGCTTTATTTCATCATAATAATGACCATTTGAACATCTCTTCATGACTTACCCTCCTACTTCCTCCGTCAAAGTAAAGAGCCATTTATACGTTCCGTCTGATCTAACAAAAGTATGGATTAACGTACTTTTTTGTGTCTTATTTTGACTTCCTGCGGTGTAAGAAAGATTCTGAACAACCTTAACCTTTGCCGAAGTTTCTTTAATTTCAAGAACCTCAATACTCTCATATACTAGTTTTATATGATCATATGCTGTAAAAAATTCGTTGAGGGCTTTTTCGGTAGTGTCATATACTGATGAGTTAGGATCGATTGTACTTAAATAACCGGCAACATTTTCATCTTCAAAAGCTAGTGCATTTGCATAGAGTGTGATCTCTATCTCTTCCTTGTCAGTATAGGTTTTTGTTTCATTATTTTTATACATCTCTTCTATTTTTTCCATATCTGGATGTGTAAGATTTAACTTTCTGAAATACGTAAAATCTGCTAAAATTACGTCTTTGAATAGTTGTGTGTCATTGATCTTTTCATCCTTGTGTAATGTGTATAGGGCAACTGCTGAGTCAAATTGATTCGTAAATAAATAGGCATTTGCAAGATTCGCTTTGAAAATGATTTTTTTTGAATCTAACTGAATGGCTTTTTCAGCTGAGGCTACTGCTTCATTTGGTAGAGCATTGACAAATTGAATATACGACAAATCACCATAAGAATTAGCCAATTCAGCAAAGTCCTTTTGAAATACAGGGTCTTTAGTAAGCAAGTCTTCTAAAATAACAACGCTATTTTCGATGTCTACTAAGGCATATTCATGGTATCCGAGTATTCTTTTTACAAGTGATACATTTCGGTCCAATACTCCCATGGAATATTGAGCATCGAAATTTCCATCCATCTCATAAATAACTTCTGCCATTTGTCTAGCTTGTAAATAGGATTTTAATGCTTCTAAATAGTTTTTCTGCTGATGTAGCGCATACCCTTTATCCCAATACTCATAGACAGCTTTAAGATGCTGTGATTTTATTGATTCTTCATCTAAAGGAAGTTCAATTCCTTTACTGACCTCGAGATTAATCTCATCCGTTTCTTTTATCATTTCTTCTGCTTTTACAGATTGGCTTGTAATGAAACCCTTCCTGATATATAGGCTGTCAACATAGGTAACATTTCCAAGCTTTAACCCTTCTTCTTGTAGTAAAGATTTTGCATCCTCAATCGAACTATTAACTAAATTTGGAACAGTAATCTCTTTGATTACTTCCTTTACAGGAGGGTCATGCTTTTTTTCGACGACTGGTGGGTTTTTGATAGGTTTTGTAGGTTCATCACCTACCTTCGAATTAAACAGTGATGTAATTCCAATAATCCCGATCGTTAGGAAAATTGCAGCTACAACCCCTCCACCAATCCATATCCATTTTGAACCTGCTTTTTTTTCTGAAGTTTTAAGTGGGGTGTACTTTTTTTCAAGGTATTTCATATCGTTCCCTGTGGGAACAGGTGTGGATTGTGGATGTTCATTCATATTATTTAGTAACTTCTGTTGAAATTCCTCCATTGTTTGATAACGGTCTGAAGCTTTAATCGATAGTGCTTTCATTAAAGCTGCTTCTGCATCTGCTGGAATGTCTATCCCTAATTGTGAAGGTGGAATCAAAGTATCTTCTTCTAAGCGGTCAAGGGACTCCGGGGGAACATGGCCTACCATTGCACGGTAAAAAGTGGCTGCCGTTGCATATACATCTGTCCATGGGCCTTGTTTACCTTTTGTACGATATTGTTCTTCAGGAGCAAAACCAGGTTTTAAAATAACTGATATGCTTTTACTAAACTCACTCATTGCATGACGAGCAGAGCCGAAATCTAACACCTTCACCTGTCCTTCAGACGTTATATAGATATTATCAGGGCTTATATCACGGTGTAATGTACCTGTTCGATGGACTTCCCTTAATGCATCCATAACCGGCAACATAATCATAAGTGAGGTTTGATAAGGGATTTTTCCACCTTGGGATTGTAAATATTGTTTGAAATCGATTCCTTCAAGATAATACATCACTAAATATGCAGTACCGTTTTCCCTAAAAAAATCACGAACTCCAACGATTCCAGGATGGTTGTTAAATTGTGCCAATGTTTTTGCTTCATCTAAAAAGCTCTTCAAGCCATTTTCAAAATGGGTTTCAAGTCCTCCTGTGAAGACAGAAACCATCGTTTGTTCAGGAGATCTTGTTGCAAAATCTCTCGGCATGTACTCCTTAAGCGCAAGCTTCATATCTAGGTTCAAATCATAAGCTAAATATGTGATCCCGAAGCCACCATGGCCAAGTACTCTGCCGAGGAGATATTTTTCATTCAAAATCGTACCTGGCGGCAAATGCTGGGGTGCTTCCGCGGGTGTTCCTTCAATCCATCCACAGTGGGGACAAACAGATTCTGTGCCTTTCTTTGCCATACACCCTAAACAAAGATGTTGATAATCCGCCATTTTTTCACCTCATTTTATTAGTTATGATTGACTTGCAAACACAGCAAGTGCACTATAATTATCATGACTTTCAGTTACACGCTGTTTTATAAGTTCTTCCATTTTGTTTAACCATTCGTGAGGAGAAGCTGAGGTTTTTTTGGTGCTCTCCATTTCCCTCTCTAAGACATATTCCCAAAAGCCATCCGAGCATAATAAAAACGCGTCCTCCTCTAATATCTGTATACCCTCGTCTTGAATGGTCGGCTTAACTAATCCATCAGAGCCCAACACCCGGTATAATCGATTCCTGTCTTCATGGTTACGAATTTGGTCAGTTGTAATCTCCCCTGCGTTAACAAGTGCTTGACATACACTATGGTCTTTCGTTTGTGAAATCAATTTCTCTTCCCTAAAATGATACAAACGAGAATCACCGATATGAGCCCAATAAGCACGGTCATATTCACAATGTAAAACAACAATTGTAGTTTTCATTGATTTTCTTCCAGTAATTGTTTCTTGCTGTTCATGAAGTTTCAATTGTGCCTTTTCAATCCCAGAGTGAATCCAATTCAAATCATCTTTTAGTTCGTATTCCTCCAAAATTACCTTCCCTGTAGTTGTTGATGCAATTTCTCCACCTTGATAACCACCTAATCCGTCAGCAAGAACCCAGCAACCACCTCGTTCAGTTACATTGAACGATACAAAATCTTGGTTTACTTTTCTCCCACCTTTTTCTGATATTTCAGCCGTTATGAATCGCAATTTTACCGACGCTCCCAATCAATTTCAAACATATATTCTTTAGAACTTAAGTAAAAACGATCACCTGACCGTAGTTGAATTGCTTTTCCCTTTGGGATACGTTCTCCTGATTGGAGATATGTTCCGTTAGAGGAATGATCCTCAATTGTGAAGCTTTGACCATACTTGTCGAAGCGAAGGGTACAATGCTTCCTGCTAATCTCTTCAATATTAAGTGGAAAGACAAGCTGGCATTGTTTTGCATCCCGTCCAATCGATAAATAAGATTGATCTAATTCAAATACTTTTCCAGCAAAATACCCTGAGACCCCTTTTAAAACTGGTTTAAAGTGAATAACAGAAGAATTTTCAGCATTGAGCTGATTTGAAACTTGCGGTCCTTGCTTTCCTTTTTTCTTGAGGACTAGTACATAAATGGCAACGAGGACTAATAAAATAAATAGCACAACACCTGCGATTCCTAAGATCCACCAGAGTGTATTTGACTTGCTATCTTTATTTGTGCTTTTACTCTCTGGATTGGTACTTGATTTTAAATATTTTATCCCCCGTGATTCCAACATTGGAATAAGCTCATCAACTTTAACTGCACCATTTATTCCAGAAGCGGAACGAACTGTAAACGTATTGATTCCGATTACTTGGCCATATTCATTCACTAATGGCCCACCTGAGTTTCCGGGGTTAATACTTACATCTACTTGAAATATTCCTCTCCCACCTTGACTTGATATTTTACTTATAATGCCTCTTGTTATTGAAACATCATCCGGATCACCAGACGGTGTATCATCAATTAGATCAGCATCCCCTGGAAATCCGAGAGCAAACACTTCGTGGCTTGCTTTTACAGCATCACTTTCGCCAAGCTCCATTGGTGGTCTTTTATATAAATCCTGTGATAATTCCAATACAGCAAGATCTTTGACCTTATCATAGGCAACAACTGTAGCTTCAATTTGATCTTCTTTTGAAAGTAGAATGGTTACCCCTTCTAGATTTGGTTCAACTACATGATAGTTAGTTACAATATGACGAACCGGCTCTTCTAAACCAATTGCAAATCCAGTCCCTGTATACATGCCGCCATCCAACCCATAGCAAAGTATACGGACAACACTATGACGAAGTTCATCGATTGACCTTGTTTCTGCATTTGCCGGAAATGTAAGGAAACAAAGCATAATAGCAGAAATGATCATAAATGTATTCTTAAGAAAACGGAACCTTTTCTTCTTAACTGAATGAATCATATCTATTCGCCTCTTTCATCATTTATTCAATTGTTAACAGGGCTACGGTAGCGTTGTCTTGATTAGGTTTTTGTTTTGATCGTACAATTTCTATTAGCTTTTCTGCTGCTAGTTGCGTAGACAAAGTATGGAGTGCATCAAGTATTTCTTGATTAGTTATCGTTCCATATAATCCGTCACTGCATAGAATGACGGAGTCCCCTTTATGTAAACGAATCGGGTTAGTCGTAATATCCATTTCATCGACAGTCTCTAAACCTAAAAAACTAGTTAAACTTTCTCTTTGTGGATCATTGAGTGCCTCTTCGAGAGTGATCTCTCCGGTTGAAGCTTTTTCATCCAATTCATTAGCATATATATGATCTTTTGTTAATTGTGTTAAAGTTTCACCGTTTTTTAAATAGATTCGACTATCACCGACTGACAACCAATATAGTTGATTCATAAAAATGACTGAAGCAATGAGTGTAGTTCCTACCTTACCTTCAAGCTTATTCTCACGTGCAAATTGTAAAACCGTTTCGTTTGCTCTGATTAAAGCAGCTTCTAGCTTTTCAGGAATGGAGTCAATTTCTGAAGAGTTAAGATATTGGTCTAAAAACGTCTGAACTGCTAAGTAACTAGCTTCTTTCCCCCCTTGTAGACCACCCATTCCATCTGCTAAAACAGCTAATACCCCGTACTTGCTTATAAAGGCTTCATCTGCAATGTCAGAAAAACCAAATGCATCCTGTTGCTCTGTTCTAGCTCCTATATGTTGTGCGTTTCCTGGAATAATGGGTGACATTGTTTTTTGAATTGTTATTGGATCATCCGAAGTTTCCGTCATACCATAATTTCTTATGTTTTTTAGCTTTTTACTAAAATTATGAATTAGATATATTCCAACAAAGAATAGAACAAGAATAAGCAGGTATCCCCACCAAGGAATGTCATTATGTATGTGAAACAACAACCGAGTCCCACTCCTTTCACGTATTGTGACTAAAAATCACAAAAAAGCTTTAATCATATATGTATGTGCAATTTTGAATAAATTGCTTTTCCAAATGAAAGTAAAAAAATCCAGTTTCCGATTGGAAACTGGATTACATTTTTTATTAAGTAAGAAAGCCACGATTGCCGCAATTCAAGTAAGAAAGTTTAAACCACCACTCCTCAAAGTGGGTGTTCGCAAAAACCATCCTGCATGTCCTTCAAGTCATTTAGACAAAGGCCTGTCATTCCTGTTTTGATGTTAAACTCCCTATTACAGCTCAAAGGTTAAACTTTATTATGATTACGTACAACGTAGCTTATAGTTGTATTTTACATGAAATAATTGTTGAAATCAAATGTAATTAATTGGTATATTTAGTTTTTTACTTTCTTAAAGAGAGTAGATATAACTTCCTCTGTCTTCATGTCACTTTGGATTTCATAAGTACCAGGACGCAAATACTTAGATACTCCCTTTTTTTCGACTTCGTTAGTGAAAGCTAAAGAATTTTCGATGATATTTGCTTTGGCAAGCGCCTTTCCAACATCAATACTAGTCATTCCCTCTGTTACAGTTAACATTGTGCGATAGACGACTTTTTCTTGTGCTTCTTTTTTAGGTTCTTCTGCTTGCACATTTGCTTTATTGGTAGCAGCAAGCTGATCTTTCCACTCTTGGTCTGTATGGATCACATAGCCCTCAGAAGTAAGTGTTTTTTTCATTTCTTCCACAGTTGGTTTTTCTGCAGCTTGTGACTTCGGATTCTCATTCGGTCCAAAGAAATACGCTGCTCCACAGATACAAGTTGCAAGTATGAGCCCACCAGCAAAGCTTCTTAACGATTTAACATTCATTAGCAATCTTTCTCCTTTCAATCTTCGACTTCATATATGGAGAAAGCATTTTTTCAATTTCACTCTCAGGTTGTTGCTTTTCTGCTGCAATTCCCTCTATCGAGTATCCACGCTTATATAAATCTAAAACATCTCGCAATAAAAGCATTTCATCAGTATTTCCTGTTTTTACATTTGTTTCATGTGCTAGAATTTCATTATCAATTTCGATGTTTCGAAGCTGGCTTTGTAACTGATTGATCTCTTCCATAACTGAAATGGAAAATAAATCAATTGCTCTTTGATCTGATTTTGATGCTTGCTTAGATTTATAAAACGATAAAATGAGCAAACAAATTGCTCCACAAAATAAAATAACTAACGCCCATTCCATCATCGTTATTTCCTCCTTAGTTTGTTAAAGTTAGCCGGTTATAAAATAAACATTCCTACAATACCACTTAATATACCTAATAGCACAACTGAACTGGCAACAAAAATTAATACTTTTTTAGGATAAGATTTCGCTACGATCAATAATGATGGAAGACTAATTGAAGGTAATGTTAGTAATAATGCTGCTGCAGGTCCTCCACCAAGACCAAATGACATGAATGTTTGAATAATTGGTATCTCAGCAGCAGTTGGGATGACAAATAACATTCCTGCAATTGCAAACAGAATGACTGTAAAGATGCTATTTGCTGCAGCATCACTTACATGTGGGAATAACCAAACACGAACTGCTCCCATTAGTAAGACGGAAAGTAAATAAGCAGGGACAATATATAAAAGCATGCTTCCTAAGCTATTCATCCATTTTATAAGGAAGGAGTCTGCATTTTCTTTTTCAGTATCTAACATATGATCAATATCAATTGTGTTCGTTTTAGGGGCAAATCGATTTGCTAGATAACTTATCCCAAAAGTTAAGATAATGCCAAAAACTAGACGAAGAAGTGTGAACTTCCATGATAGGACAAACGTCATAAAAATTAATGTAGCGGGATTAAGTGTTGGATTACCTAACCAAAATGCTAAGCTTGCACCGACAGAAACATTTTTCTTCCGTAAGCCTACTGCCATTGGTGCGGCACAGCATGTACACATCATGCCTGGAAGTGACGATATTCCTCCGATCGCTGTGCTTCCAAATGATTTTTTTCCTAACATCTTCAATAGCCAATTAGTTGGTAGTAAGACTTGTAATAAAGAACCAAGTAAAATACCTAAAATAGCTGCTTTCCATACGGATTTAAAATAAGTAAGAGCATAGGACCAAGCACTATCCCATGAAGCTGAAGGTAGATCTGCTTTGTCTCCTAATATCGAGGCTCCAATTGAATGTGTTGTTGAAGCTAGGATAGCTTTATCGTAATATGGAAACCATTTGATATATGATAATCCTGCTATCACAATTAATAAAAAAATAACGACATAAAAAACAGTCTTCCTTGAATGAGACTGATGATTAGTAGATAGTGTATTATTGATCTGAGCCATTCGTTTACAAACCCCCAAAAACTATATCAAAATAATTATATCATGGTCTGTCAAATTCCTAGGGGCCTAAAGAGGCTAGATCATCAATATCTCTCGGATATCATCTTCAGTTAATGTTGTTTGAATATTGTCTTCGGAATCAATAATCTCTTCAATTAATTGTCGTTTCTTATCTTGTAATTCATTTATTTTTTCTTCGATTGTTCCTCGTGCGATAAGTTTGATAACCTGAACTTCTTTTGTTTGTCCAATTCGATAGGCACGGTCAGCAGCCTGTTCCTCTACCGCTGGATTCCACCAAATATCATATAAAATGACAGTATCGGCTCCTGTTAAATTTAAACCAGTTCCCCCTGCTTTCAGGGAAATTAAGAATAAATCACGTTCACCTTCGTTAAATCGTTCACAAATTTCGATACGTTCGTCAGAGGGAGTTTGTCCATCTAAGTAAAAGAATTTGTCCCCTTGTTTCGATAATTCTCTTCCTATAAGAGCTAGCATTTTTGTGAATTGTGAAAATATCAAGATTCTCCTACCAGAGAGCTTTGCTTCCTCAATAATTTGCATTAATTGCTCAAATTTACCAGAACTACCTTTATAACCATCGACGAATAATCCTGGATGACAACAAATTTGGCGTAGCCTTGTTAAGCCAGCAAGAATACGAATGCGATTTTTTCGAAAAGTTTCCTTATCTAAATGCTTTAAGGTGTCATGTTTTAATTTAGCTAAATATGCACCATACAATTTTTTCTGATCTGGTAGTAACTCCACAGAATCAATTGATTCAATTTTTTCAGGAAGCTCATGGAGAACATCCTTTTTTAATCTCCGCAGTAAAAAAGGTTGAATTCGTCTTGCTATCGTTTTCCTCGTAAGATGACTAAAATCTTTTAAGCCACCGAAAAGTTCAGGGAAAACAACATGGAAAATCGACCAAAGCTCTTCAGATGAATTCTCAACTGGTGTTCCGGTAAGAGCAAAGCGATAATTTGCCTGAATTCGTTTTACTGCACGGGATGTTTTCGTAATTGGATTCTTAAAGTTTTGTGCTTCATCAAAAAATACAGTGTGGAAATCTTGTTGTTCATACCACTTTAAGTCCCTTCGTAATAATGGATAGGAGGTTATAAAAACATCTACACCTGTTACGTCATTTTGAATCTTACTTCGTTCTATTTTATTACCATCAATGACAATTGCTTGTACATTAGGTGCAAATTTCATTAGCTCATTCAGCCAGTTATATGTTAACGATGATGGGCAAACAATTAACACTGGATGGTTACTTTCACGTATTCTATCTAATTCAGATACAATGAAAGCAATACTTTGTAGTGTTTTTCCTAATCCCATATCATCGGCAAGAATTCCTCCAAACCCATAACTTGCAAGGGTCTTCATCCAACTAAAGCCATGTTTTTGATAGTTACGCAATATCGATTCTAAGCTTTTTGGTACATCAAATTGTAGACGGTCTGGATTGTGAATACTGTCTATAAATTGTCGAAACGAGTCCTCAAATGTGAATATTTGATCTCCATCAGTAGTATGAAGTAACTTAATACCTTTGACAATGGGTACATTCAACCCTTTTTCCAAATCGACTTCTTGCTCTGGCAATTCCTGAAGAAATCTGCTAATTTCTTCGAACTCCTTTGTTTCAAGTGACAATAATGAACCATTCCGTAGACGGTAATACTTGCGCTTTTCCTCCAAAGCTTGAAGAACCTCTCGAATTTGCTTCTCAGGTATTCCATCCATTTCAAATTTAAATTCCAGCCAATTTGTTCGTTCTTTTTTCACTTTTACTCTTATTTTTGGAAAGGAATTTTTCCTGAAAATCCGATTTCGAACTGCAGTAGTTGCATATACTTGTACATGTTGATGCAGTTTCGGAACGATATTGTATAAAAACTCATACTCCAATTGCTCGTTATGCAAAAAGTAGCCCCCATCAGTCTTTGTAAAAAGGCCTTCATCCATTAGTGTGAGAATGTCCTCCTCTTTCTCTTCATTTCTAATGAGTGTGGAGACTGCTTGGAATTCTTCTGGTTCTAAAGGATTAATTACAATGTTTTCATAATGGAACTCAAGTCCTGCCAAAAGGCGATTATTTACCCGATCAAGGAAAAGCTTTGCCTGTAAAGGGGTCTGTTCATATTGTTTCGAAATGGCATTTGAAAGTATGACCGTACCTAATCTTTTTAATCCTGGAACAACCTTTTCTATGTAAGTATTGAGCTGTTCCTTTGAAATGTGGATTTCATTTGTTCCTGTATTTTCAAGCATCTTTTTTAAATCCAATAGACGATTGCAATCTTCTGCCTTTAATTTGATTAACTTGCCACTAGACAATACATAATGATAAGAATCTAAAATAAGTAAAGATGTCATCCCTTTTATCTTGAGTAAAAATCCGTTATTATTATCTTCTTCAAACTTAAATTGTATCGGAAGCAAATGGTCTGATAGGCGAACTCCTTCAAATTCTATTCCGTCATATATCAATTTTACATTCGGTGCATCGATTAGAAATGGCAATAACCTTTCCCAAGATGAGGGTGGTATAAGTAGTGTATCATCTTGGATTGTTTCTTCAGATTCCTTTAAAAACGAATCAACAAATATTTTTTCATCGCGAACCACTTGGATAAGTTGCTGAATCACAGCATCTGTTTCACTTAGGAAGCAATGCTGACTTGGATCATACGTGAATTTGATAGAGAGTTTACTAGCATTTCCGAATTGGATATTTTTTAAGAACTCACGGATTTGTAGGATATTTATTGATTCAATCTGCATTTCTATTCCGAACATATACTGTCCAGTTGATAAAAATACAGGCTTACATGTGAATAAAACTTCAAGTACTTTTCTTTTTTCAAAATGGAGCTGATGTTTGCTTGACCGAAATGGTTTCTGATTGAATAAGGTCAGCAAGCTCTCCGAAAGATTAGAGGAATCTTTACGGGCTGATGGTACTATACCTTGCTTTTGATGTTCATATATAGAAAGAAGTACTGCCGCAATATGTTGACAATCCTTCTGAAATGAAACAAGCTTTGGACAACTACAAGTTGAGTGGAAGTCACCTGTGGGGTCTACTTCAATCGTAACGGTAAAGTCCTCAGTCCCTGAAACGGTTGCTTCACAAAAATCGGGACTATATGTTTCAAAGCTCACTTTGTTTGCTCGATAAAAAGCATCTCCCCTTTTGAAGGAGACAGTTCCACACATGTCTTGAATGATTTTATGATTTACTTTTATATTCAAATGCTCTCCTCCCAGAGATTTTACTATGCCATATATTATCCTTTAATGTGTGGATGTTCACAAGTAATTGAGTAATTTCAATAATGATAATTTGTGGTTCAATGAAAGGTCCAGAGCATAAAAAAGCTCCTATTAAAGTTGAGTTTGTTATATTATTGTTGTTGATTTCCACTTCAAGCTGTATCAAAATATTTTTCTATTGCGAATGAATTAAAGATTTTAATACTGTCAATAGTGTGTTGCTTTCCGTTCCGGAGCTCGCTTTCCGCGGGCATGGCTTGAGCCTCCTCGGGAGCGAAAAGCGTGCTCCCTGTGGGGTCTCAAGGCTCATGCTATTCCCGCAGGAGTCGAGCGCCTGCTCTCCAAGCAACAGGTGCTCTCCGTAAATTAAAAATATGTACGCCAAATAGATAACATTTTCGAGAAGTCGCCGCCTTCTGCTTCAATCAACACAGAAATAGAAGGTATTATTTTCTTGAAAATGTTTAATCACTATCATTTGTTTGTGGGAAATCCACCCAAGTAATCGAAGCCTTGTTTGGTAGGAATTTATGTTCTACGGGTTGACCATTACATCTCCCAATCCTCTAAATGTCCCCAGTTTATAGCAGGGCCTCCATTGAAACAGCTCATGGCACCTACATATACATTCCTAGTAGATTCCCCTATCTCATTAAAATGGTTAACGATCTCATTGGTTGTAGCGGAGACATTTCGGCTCGGTATATCTTTAAAACTTACCCAGTGTAAAGAACCTTCCTTACTTTCAATTAAGGTAGTATTTTTTGATACATTCCCAAAGAATACGTATTGAATTCGTATTTCTTGATTTTCTTTGTTCCTATGAATAATATATCTAAGTGTTAGATTTTTAATGTCATTACTCTTTAAGCCCGTTTCTTCCTCTATTTCTCTAAAGCAGGCATTTTGAGGTTCATTTATTTCACTACTTTCGATATGTCCACCTATTGGAACTAAGAAACCTGCGAAGAAAGAGTCTGTTTCTCTTTTTTGAAGAAATAACACTTCTCGTTCCTCATTTAGAAGAAATGCGACCGCCATTTGCCTAAGTCTCAAATTTGTTCTCTCCTTCAGATTCATAAATTCATATTCTGTTAAAATCCTTCTGTAAGTAACCTCTTCCCCTTTTTGCTCGATATAATATCCATTTCATTAGTTGGAAAAACAAATATTCACAATTATCTATATTAATTTTAACACAAAATGACAATTTCCTTTATATCATGAGTAAAAACATTGCAGAATAAAAGAAAAATAGCATCTCGATTTGAATGCTATTTGAAAATATTTCATTATCTTAGTCGCGATGAAGCAATCGATTCCTTACTATTTGTTGAAGTGCATCGTCTATCTTTTGGTAGGTAAATGAATATCCGGCCTTTTCTAATTTTTCAGGAATGACCCAGCGGCTTTTTAAAATTAATTCGGTTTCTGTTCCAATAAAGACTGCACCCATTTCGAGCATCCATTTTGGAGATGGTAAACCTAGCTTTCTATTTAATGAAGTTCTAAGTTGATTCATTAATTCTCGATTCGTGATTGGATATGGAGATGAACAATTAAAAACTCCATTTAATTCTTTATTGTCATTAATGAACTGGGTGATATTGAATAAATCTTCAATATGAATCCAGCTGAATTTCTGATTTCCAGAACCTTGTACACCACCCAGCCCGAATTTTACTAGGTTTTTGTAAGGAGTCATGACTCCCCCTTCTTCACCAAGCACAATTGCAATTCTCAAAGCTACTTGTCTAGTATTCGGTAATTGATATGAAAAAAAGCTTCTTTCCCATTCCTTCGCAACATCTACTGAGAACCCATCCCCAATTTCACCATTTTCTTCAGTCATTGGTCGGTCCTCTGCGTGCCGATAGATTGTAGCGGTACTGGAGTTAAACCATATCGAAGGTGGATTTTTACACTGTAAGAGTGCATCACCAAGTGTTTGTGTCGTTTCCAATCTTGACGTCAGGATTTCCTCTTTATTTTTTGTATTGTAGCGGCAATTGACTGATTTCCCAGCTAGATTTATTAATACCTCTGAATCTTCCAAAGCTCCGATGATTTCTTGATGTTGATCCCATGTAATATGCTCTTGTTTTCGGGAAATGATTTTCACATCATATCCCATATCATGATATTTTTTCGCAAAGTATGTGCCGATAAAACCTGTTCCCCCAGCAATTACAATTTTTCGCTTCAACATGATCAACTCATTTCTTAATATTTTTGTGAAATGATTCACATTAATTGTATCGAAATTTAATGAATAATGAAACCATGAAATAAATAATCGTAATTAGAGGATGTTTTCGCAAACTTTGTTGCTTTACTATAGTATTTTCCAACTATGTTAAAGAGCATAAACTATGTTGATATCTAGTGATTGGAGCGTATGGCACGAGACTCCAGCGGGAAAAGCGAGCCAAGCGAGACCCCACAGCGAAGAAGCGAGGAGGCTTGCGGATCGCCCGCGGAAAGCGAGTGCCAGAAGCGGAAATCACCCTAGGTGCAGATAGCAACAATCCTTTAGAAAAGAGCCAAATTAAAAAAGAGTTGCTGTTCGCAACTCACTTATAATAATCGAACTAACGATTACCGAAATTGATTTCGAAATTTAATAACTTTGTAGAAAAAAGCAGCATCTCGTCCTTGCTTTGTGTGAGGATTAATTTGATTACGAAGACAATTAAGAAATAGTTGGTCACATCTTGCTGAGGATCCAAATCTTCGATAACAGTCGTCATGAGATTTGCAACAAGCATCTACAGCATTCAAAGGAGCCCCCGGACCGCTACAACCAGGTCCACACCATCTATATCCAGGAACACACAAGCCTAGTCTTCTGATCTTTCTCATAGATAAAACCCTCCCTTCTCGCTATTCCTTCTACTTATAAACTATGTAGAGAGTATTTATGAAGGAAGGGCAAATATCAACTTAATAGAACATAAATAAAACAATAAAGTAAATTGCCATTGTAAGTAATCCGACTGGGAGACCAAAGCGGGCCCATTCTTTACTTGTAATATTTAATTTACCGGCTGCAATAATATTTGGGATATTTCCTGGAACAAGCATTCCGCCACTTATAAGGAGACCTAGTAAAATTGCCCGAATTGTTTCTTGGTCCATTGCGGGACTAATTTCTGCGGCAGCAAGTGTCGCATTATCCAAAATGGCAGAAATCATATTAATCCAATATAAGATGCTAGGTTGGAGACCAAGAATATACTCATTAATTAAAGGCTCAAACCCGTGTCCTAGGAACGTTAGACCCATAACAAATAAATAAATTTTTAAGGAGCGGATGAGTATTTCCGTATAGCTTTCTGCTTTTTGCTCCGCTCCTAAACCTTTACTGCTTTCATGTGGTTTAACTAAAAACATTGTTAATAGGCCAAAGATAATGACTGCGGGTATTACCTCAGGACCGATTGTCTTTAGTAAATAGAAGAAGTCTTCATTTAATTTACTAATTGTTATCGTAGATAATGGTTCACCAATCGGTGTTAATGCAGCACCAAGTCCAATTGAGAAGCAGGCTAAAACTGTAAAGCGAATTTCAGATGTTCTATCAAGTGGTAGCACATTGATGATGATAACAAGGATGATGGCAGCAATTATAGCCGTTATAATGCTGGAAACTAGTCCTAAAAAAATGACTGTCAATGCGAAAAAGAACCTTGGTGACAATGCCCTACTCATTGATAGAATTGATTTTTCAAGTGGAACTTGCAGCCATTTGCAAAGGAGTCCTGCAATCAATACAGCAAGTGTAATATTGACCGGGTCAATTAACGCCTTTTTAATTAAATGCGCATCCATTAAGCCACTAATTAAAGCAGCAGCTATCCCCATTAGAAATAAGAAAATTTCTAAATTATGCTCAACTTTTTTCACTGAAAAAGGTAAAAACAATACCAAAATTAAAATAATGATTAAACCTATCATATTTTCAAATCCCTATTCTTTAAATTTTTGTTAATAGCACGATTATAGAACTTTTCGGAAATACTTTACAATTCAATTCTATATTATCTAATAATATTTATAAAACGATACGAATATGTAATTACTTTGCGAAAATTTAAAATAGTAAAGACTTTTTCATTGATAATATTAGAGAAAGTGTTAAAATGAGTAATAATTTAAATTTTTCAAACATATTGAAATAACAAACTGGAGGGAAAAAGCTTGACTGAATTACGAAGTAATATGATTAAAAAAGGATTTGACCGCGCACCGCATCGAAGTCTACTACGGGCTGCTGGTGTTAAAGATGAAGATTTTAATAAACCATTTATTGCAGTTGTAAATTCATATATTGATATTGTACCAGGACATGTTCATTTACAGGAGTTTGGGAAAATTGTAAAAGATGCTATCCGCGAAGCAGGCGGAGTTCCGTTCGAAATGAATACAATTGGTGTTGATGATGGGATTGCAATGGGACATATTGGTATGAGATATTCTCTACCAAGTCGTGAAATCATTGCTGACTCGGTTGAAACTGTTGTAGCCGCACACTGGTTTGACGGAATGGTATGTATTCCTAACTGTGACAAAATCACTCCAGGAATGATGATGGCAGCGATGCGACTTAATATTCCAACTATCTTTGTTAGTGGTGGCCCAATGAAGGCTGGGGTTACGAGTGATGGCCGTAAAATCTCATTATCATCTGTTTTCGAAGGTGTTGGTGCCTATCAATCTGGTAAAATTGATGAAAAAGGTTTGCAAGAATTAGAACAATTTGGTTGCCCTACTTGTGGATCATGCTCAGGTATGTTCACAGCAAATTCGATGAATTGTCTCTGTGAAGCGCTAGGTCTTGCATTACCTGGTAATGGTACCATTTTAGCGGTTGCTCCAGAACGTAGAGAATTTGTTAAAGAGTCTGCAAAACAATTGATGTATTTAATTGAACATGATATTAAACCACGAGACATTGTTACGGAAAAGGCAATTGATAATGCATTTGCACTTGATATGGCACTCGGTGGCTCGACTAATACCGTTCTACATACACTTGCTCTTGCACATGAAGCGGGTATTGATTATCCACTTGAAAGAATTAACCAGGTTGCAGAACGTGTACCACAGCTTTCGAAATTAGCTCCAGCTTCAGATCATCATATCGAGGATTTACATGAAGCAGGTGGTGTATCCGCTGTGCTTAATGAGCTTGCGAAAAAAGAAGGTGCACTCCATCTTGATACGTTAACGGTAACAGGGAAAACGCTTGGTGAAACGATTTCAGGATATGATGTGAACAATTATGATGTCATACATTCAATTGATAACCCATATTCCGTTAAAGGTGGCCTTGCTGTATTATTTGGTAACTTAGCTCCTGATGGTGCAATTATTAAAACCGGTGGTGTCCAGGATGGAATTACACGACATGAAGGACCTGCAATTGTTTTTGAATCTCAAGAAGAAGCATTAGAAGGAATCTCTAGTCGTAAAGTACAAGCGGGACATGTCGTTATCATTCGCTATGAAGGTCCTAAGGGTGGGCCAGGAATGCCTGAAATGCTTGCTCCTACCTCTCAAATCGTTGGGATGGGACTCGGTCCGAAGGTAGCTCTCGTTACAGATGGTCGATTCTCAGGTGCTTCTCGTGGACTTTCAATCGGTCATGCTTCACCTGAAGCTGCTGAGGGTGGACCACTTGCCTTCGTTGAAAATGGAGATCATATCGTAATCGATATTGAAAAACGGACAATGGATGTTCAAGTATCTGAGGAAGAATGGGAAAAACGGAAAGAAAACTGGAAAGGCTTTGAACCAAAAGTGAAAACTGGCTATCTTGCACGATATTCTAAACTAGTGACCTCTGCGAGCACTGGAGGAGTCATGAAAATTTAAAGAATGTAAAAGACCTGATTCTCATAGAATGTGAGTTTCAGGTCTATATTTTTAAGCTCTTTCCAGCATTCTATTTAATGCTAGTGTTGCATCATTGGCAATGTCAGTTGGTACTTTTATTTGCTGAGCAGTCTCTCCTTTTTCAATCATTTCCAATGACCATAATAAATGTGGAAGATCAATTCGATTCATTGTCATACATGGACATAAATGTGGATTAAGTGAAACAATTTCTTTATCTTGATGTTGATGTATAATTCTTTGTACTAAATTCATCTCAGTCCCAATTGCCCACTGACTACCGGCAGGAGCATGTTCAATCTTATGAATGATATAACTTGTTGAACCAGCAAAGTCAGATGCTTCAACGGTTTCAAACGGACACTCCGGATGGACAATAATATTCATATCAGGCTTTGTTTCACGTAAATGACGAATGTTTTCAACAGTGAAATTTTCATGTACAGAACAATGCCCTTTCCATAAAATAATCTTAACCTCTCGAATATCCCCTTCAAATTCAAAGCAATGGTTGATTGGATCCCAGACGGCCATTTGTTCTAATGGAATTCCAAGGTCGAAAGCAGTGTTTCTTCCTAGATGCTGATCAGGCAAAAATAAAATTCTTTCTTTTTGAGTAAATGCCCATTCTAGCATTTTTTTTGCATTTGAAGAGGTAACAGTTGCCCCACCATTCCTGCCGACAAATGCTTTTATTGCTGCAGTTGAGTTCACATATGTTAGTGGAAGAACAGTATCTCCAAATACTTCTTGTAGTACATTCCAGCATCTTTCTGTTTGATTCATATCAGCCATGTCTGCCATTGAACAGCCAGCACGCATATCAGGCAATAAAACAACTTGATCATCATTTGATAAAATATCAGCAGTCTCCGCCATAAAATGTACCCCGCAAAATACGATGGATTCAGCATCTTTATTTTGTGCTGAAATTTGTGCTAGCTTTAAGGAATCTCCAGTGGCATCTGCAAATTTGATTACCTCATCTTTTTGATAATGATGCCCAAGAATAAAGAGCTTTTTACCTAGCTTCGCTTTTATTTCAAGTACTTTCTCTTCCATTACTTCAATACTCATTGTTTTATAATGATCAGGAATCATAAGATGATTTGTATCCTTCTTCATCAATTCTAAAATATTCACTGTGTCCTCACTCCTATACTCTTAAACTAATATCTAAAGCTTTTACAGAATGTGTTAAAAAACCTAAAGAAATATAATCAACACCCGTATCACCATACTCATGTAAATCGTTCATCGTTATTCCACCAGACGCTTCTGTCACTATATGTTTTGGGACAAGGGTAATAAAGTCTTTAATTTCGGCAGGTGTTCGATTATCGAACATGATTATATCTGCACCTGCATCCACCGCTTCAACTACCTGTTCTCTCGTTTCAGTTTCGACTTCAATTTTTACCATTTGCCCTATTTTTTCACGAACTTTTGTTACTGCTTTTGTGATTGATCCACAAAAAGCAATGTGGTTATCCTTAATCATGACACCATCATATAGTCCGATCCGATGGTTAAAACCACCACCACAAGTAACCGCATACTTTTCAAACATCCTTAATCCTGGTGAGGTTTTCCTCGTATCGCATATCCTCGTATGAGTACTATTAAGTGCTAGTACAGCTTGATTCGTTGCAGTAGCAATGCCACTCATGCGTTGTAAGAGATTTAAAATAACTCTTTCCCCAGTTAGTAGTATTGCCATTGGACCTTCAACAGTAGCGATAATCTCACCCTTATTGGTTGCTTCTCCATCTTTTTTTCGAACGGTTACTTCAATAGTCAGGTCGAGGATTGCATAAGCAGCTCGAATCATATCGATACCAGCTATAATCCCATCTTCTTTCGTAACAAATTCTGCTTTTCCACGTATTTCTGCTGGAAAAATACTTTCACTTGTTATATCTCTTTCCCCAATATCCTCGATAAAAAACTGCCTTAATAATTTAGATAATTTCACATCATTCATTTATCCAATTTCTCCTCCCATTATTGTAAACTCATCATTTTTTCACGTTGATTCGTTCGAATGACCTCTTTTTTGTACCAATGAAGATTATCTTCCTTAGGGTAATCTTCACGGAAATGTCCCCCTCGACTTTCTCTTCTTTGCAATGCTGATGTCGCAATTAACCAGCCGACGGTTATCATGTTCACACTGATTAATTGATCTTTTGTTAAGGATGACAAAGAGGCTTCGTCAAATTGTTGTTTATATGTTTCAAACCATTCAATCGCTATTTTTAAGTGTTCCTTGCTTCGTACAATTCCGACATTCTCCGTCATCATTTGTTGAATTTCTGTTTTTGTAGGGAGAATGAATGTCGGATGATCATATTGATTTCTTGTTTGAGCATGAGTTCTATTTGGGATAATCATTTTTTTGCGATTTAAAATGTCATCGGCTACCAGGTTACCAAATACGATACCCTCTAATAAGGAATTGCTAGCTAAGCGATTTGCGCCATGAACACCTGTGCACGCGACTTCTCCAACAGCATAAAGCCCCTCAATCGAGGTTCTCCCTCTATGATCGGTTAATACCCCGCCCATTGAAAAATGTGCACCTGGAATAACAGGTATCAACCCTTTATTAATTTGAATCCCTTTTGATTCACATAAATTAGTTATCGTAGGAAAATGAACCTCGAAATTAGAAATCATAGAAATATCAAGATATACTTTATTCCCTGAAAGCATTTCTTGATGCAAAACTCTTGCGACAACATCTCTTGGAGCAAGATCTTCTTGTGGATGTACGGCCTTCATTAATTTTCTTCCATCTTCACTAACAAGGATTGCCCCTTCCCCTCTCACTGCCTCTGAAATAAGGCCGCAGCCTTTGCTATTAACATGTAATAAGGTTGGATGAAATTGAATAAATTCAAGATCGGCTAACTGTGCACCTGCACGATAAGCCATTGCAAGGCCATCCCCTGTAATGGATTCATCATTTGATGTAAATGAATAGAGTCCACCACATCCTCCTGTAGCAAGGATGATATGGGTTCCATAATATTGGTTAGTTGTATCGTGAAATGTCTTCGTTTCTACACCAATACATGATTGGTTATCAATAATTAAATCGATCGCCATTTCATCCTCAATGATTTGTACTCTATTTTTTACACGATCAAGCATATGTAGGATTAACTCTCTCCCAGTTGAATCGCCACCAGCATGAACAATCCTTCGAGTTGAGTGCGCTCCTTCTTTACCTAACTGGAGGTTTTTTTGTATATCAAGATCAAATACCATGCCCTCTTTTATGAGTTCTTCTAGATAACTAGGTCCTGTTTGAACTAATAGTTTAGTTGAATCTTCACGGTTATGGTGACATCCCGCTACTAAAGTATCGGTTAAATGTGTTTGCCAAGAATCATCTTTTCCAATTGCAGAGGCAATCCCACCCTGAGCTAAGTTTGAATTACTATTTGTTTTCTTTGACTTTGTGAGAATAATCACATTTAAATCCGCACTTAACTGATAAGCAGCAGTTAATGCAGCAATCCCACTTCCGATAATAACAACATCGAAGCTAGGCATATAATGAGCCCCCTTGAAAAATATACTCATTTCACTGATGTTTTTACAACTGTCTTGACACCTATATTTACACAAATGTAAACTGATGACAAGATATTTTTAATTATTTTTATATTTCTGAGGGGATGTTAAATAAATGATTTATTTAGATTATGCTGCAACTACTCCGATAAAAAGAGAGGTTTTACACGTTTTTAATGAAGTCTCTATGAACTATTTTGGAAATCCGAGCAGCTTACATGATATTGGTTCTGAAGCTATGAAACTATTAGAATTGTGCCGTAAAGAGTTAGCTGATAAAATGAATGGTGAGTCTGATGGAATATATTTTACAAGTGGAGGCTCTGAATCAAATATTTTAGCAATCCGTTCTCTTGTGGATGCTTATAAAGATAAAGGTCATCACCTCATTACAACAGCAACTGAACATTCGTCTGTCTTCCACCTATTCAAACAATTAGAATCAGAAGGATTTTCAGTTACTTATTTATCGGTGGACGAATATGGACATATTCGCTTAGATGAATTAAAAAAAGCGATTAATCAGAGAACTATCCTTGCTTCCATCCAACATTCGAACTCGGAAATTGGAACCATTCAGCCGGTTGAAGAAATTGGTAGGATACTTAATGAGAATGGGATTATTTTTCACTGTGATTGTGTCCAAACCTTTGGGAAGGTACCAATTAATATAAAGAAATATCATATTGATAGTTTGTCAATTTCTAGTCATAAAATATATGGTCCAAAAGGTGTCGGTGCCTGTTATATAAATCCTACCCTCTTATGGAAAGCACAGCTACCAGATACAACACATGAAAATGGCTTTCGTCCTGGTACAGTTAATGTTCCTGGTATCGCAGCATTTACAACAGCTGCGCAAATCATTTATAGTGAAATGCAGGAAAATATTAAGAAATATAGAGCACTAAGGAATCGAATGATCACGCTTATTCAGGATTTAAATCTTGGAATTATGGTTGAAGGTCATGGTGATGAACAACTTCCACATATCGTTGGATTATCGATACCTGGTATCCAAGGTCAGTATGTCATGCTAGAATGTAATCGTTATGGTATCGCAATTTCTACTGGAAGTGCTTGTCAGGTCGGTCAACAAAAGCCTTCAAAGACAATGATGGCAATTGGAAAATCAACGGATGAAGCAAAACAGCTGATTCGAATTTCCTTTGGAGATCAAACCGTAGAAAGTGAAATTGAAAAGGTAGTTGATGTCCTCCATTCGATCGTAAAAAAGTAAGGAGTGAATCTCAATTTTGGAAGAGGATAAAAAATTATTAGGAGAAAAACGTCGGGAATCTATTATCAAATGGTTAAAAGAAAGTCCTACACCAATTATTGGTGAAGAGCTTTCCAAAAAAGCTAATGTGAGTCGGCAAGTAATCGTACAGGATATTTCCTTACTAAAAGCAAGAAATGAACCGATCGTTGCGACAAGCCAAGGATATATTTATTTGCAAAATCAAGCAAAGAATGAATTGTTTACGAGAATGATCCCTTGTATACATCGACCAGAGGATGCAATGAGAGAACTTCAAATCCTTGTTGATAATGGAGTTTTAGTGAAAGATGTAATTGTCGAGCACCCTGTATATGGTGAAATATCTGCTTCGTTAATGATTAGCAGCCGTCTCGAAGTTAATCGCTTTATCGAACAAATCAGTACGACAAAAGCCTCCTATTTATCTCAATTAACAGAAGGTGTCCATTTACATACAATCGAAGCTGACACCATTGAGAAATTAGACGCAGCGTGTGAAGCATTAGATGCAGCCAATTTTTTATTAAAGGAAAAATAAAAAAAGCCCACGATCTTATGTGGGCTTTTGGTGTATGTTAGGTAAGTCACATTATAGAGGATTATCAAGGTTTGCACTAAATTACGGTTGACTTCTTAGCATTTATTTTAATTTATGGGAGAAATTAAAATAAAAAAGTCGTTATAAGGAGTGATCATATACGTGCCTAACATTATCAGATTAATTCTGCTATTATTTCCTTGGATTTCTATTGTATTTCTCCCTAAAAAGGCATTCAGACAATATTTGCCCGTCTCACTTTTTACTTCATTGCTTGTTACAGGAATGTGTTTGTTAGCTGTCCCTTATAAGTGGTGGGTTGTTAAAGGGGGATGGAAACATAAAGTTTTTAATGATGGAAGTTTTGTTTTTGGACCTTTTCTTGTAGGAACATTGTGGATTTTCCATTTAACATTTGGAAATCTAAAACGATATCTTGGGGTTAATTTACTTATGGATTTATTTTTCTCTTTCCCACTAAGTTATCTATTTCAATAGCTAAAACTATTTAAATTAGTTAACTTTAAACCAAAACACATATTTTTTTCATTCATTAGTTACTCTTTAATTATTTATGGATATGAGATTCTAATAAAAAGAGCTAAATGATTTTTTATAAAGGGGAAACCTTCAAAAAGGTTTCCCAACTCTATATTAGTTAAATCATGATTTTACAAATATCGTTCGTGAATTCTACTGGATCTTGAATTGGTAATCCTTCGATTAACAGGGCTTGGTTATACAATAATTGTGTGTATAAACCTACCTTTTCTTTATCTGTTTCAAACGCATTTTTTAATGATTGGAAAACATCATGATTCACATTGATCTCAAGTACTTTATCCGCTTTTACATTTTGATTGTCTGGCATTGCACTCAATACTTTTTCCATTTCAATTGTAATTTCACCATCCGTAGACAAGCATACTGGATGTGATTTCAAGCGTTTTGATACTCTGACATCAGAAACCTTACCTACTAAAGCTTCCTTCATATAATCAAAAAGCTCTTTGTTTTCAGTTTGTTCAGAGGTTGTTTCGTTCTTCTCCTCTTCCGTTTCAATACCTAAGTCACTACTAGAAACTGATTTAAATTCTTTTTCTTTATACGTCATGATCATTTTAATCGCAAATTCATCAATATCTTCTGTGAAGTAAAGAATTTCAAACCCTTTATCAGCTACAAGCTCAGTTTGTGGTAATTTTTCAATTCTTTCATTTGAATCACCAGAAGCATAGTAAATGTATTTTTGATCCTCTGGCATTCTCTCTACATACTCATCAAGAGTGACCATCTTCTTCTCTTTAGAAGAATAGAACATTAGTAGGTCCTGGAGTACCTCTTTATTCATACCGTAATCACTATAAACCCCGAATTTCAGTTGTCTGCCAAATGATTTATAAAACTCTTCATATTTCTCACGTTCATTTTTCAACAGGCTTTGTAATTCACTTTTGATCTTTTTATTTATATTTTTCGCAATTAGCTTTAATTGACGATCCTGTTGTAGCATTTCTCTTGAAATATTTAGTGATAAGTCCTCAGAATCGACCATCCCTTTTACAAAGCTGAAATAATCAGGAAGTAGGTCAGCACATTTATTCATGATGAGAACTCCATTTGAATAGAGCTCAAGTCCTTTTTCGAATTCTTTTGAGTAATAATCAAACGGGATTTTTTCAGGAATATATAGAATCGCATTATATCTGATTGAACCAT
Organism: Fredinandcohnia quinoae; assembly: GCF_022427965.1. Taxonomy (GTDB): domain Bacteria; phylum Bacillota; class Bacilli; order Bacillales; family Bacillaceae_L; genus Ferdinandcohnia; species Ferdinandcohnia quinoae. The sequence continues at coordinate 79,719 of NZ_JAKTTI010000013.1, forward strand.
CAACACTGATATGAATATGCTTAAGCGGCTTATCGAAACCGTAATGCTTTTCATTATAAAATGCTTCGTAATCTTCATCTGTTAGCTCATTCTTGTTTTTTCGCCAAATCGGAACCATGCTATTGATAACCTGCTCTTCCACATAGTCCTCTAGTTCCTTATCGTCATCTTCTTTTGGTCGTTTACTAGTTACATCCATTTTAATTGGATAGCGGATGAAGTCAGAGTATTTCTTAATAATTGCTTTTAAGCGGTATTCTTCTAAATACTCATCATATGATTCATCTTCTGTATTCTCTTTCATTTTTAAAATAATTTCAGTACCTACAGAGTCTTTTTCAGCTAATTCAATCGTATATCCATCAGCACCAGTGGATTCCCACTTGTAAGCTTCATCACTTCCTAATGATTTACTTATTACTGTTACAACATCAGCGACCATAAATGCCGCATAGAAACCTACCCCGAATTGACCGATTATATCGTGACCATCTTTCGCTTCGTTTTCTGTTTTGAACGCTAAAGAACCACTTTTTGCGATTGTACCAAGATTGCTTTCAAGCTCCTCTCTCGTCATACCAATCCCAGTATCTGTAATGGTTAATGTTCGATTGTCTTTATCTGCAGCCACTTTTATGTAGTAGCTATCTTTTTCAAACGTTAAAGAATCATCAGTAAGTGCTTTGTAATAGATTTTATCTATTGCATCACTTGAATTAGAAAGTAATTCTCTTAAAAATACTTCTTTTTGCGAGTAGATGGAGTTAATCATCATTTCTAATAGTCTTTTTGATTCTGCTTTAAATTCTTTTTTTGCCATTTATACCTCTCCTTCCAAACAAATGAAATGTTAGCACTCTGAATGAATGAGTGCTAATCAACACTATTTAAATACCATAAAAAGACAAGCATTGTCAATACAAATGCAATAAAAAACGGCTATAAAAGCCGTTTTAAAATTACTGTTTTTCTGGATCTGGGAAGTCATAGCTCTTTGTATCGACCTTAACGGTTTTCATTTTTTGGTCCTTTAATGGTTTATCGTTTTTGTCACGTTCGACTGCAACAATTTCATCGACGACCTCTAATCCCTTCGTCACTCGTCCAAATGCCGCATAATCTCCATCAAGCTGTGATTCACTCGCTACCATAATAAAAAATTGTGAACCAGCTGAATTAGGGTCCTGGGATCTAGCCATCGAAATAACTCCACGTTCATGTTTTAAAGGATTTTCAAATCCATTGGAAGTAAATTCACCTTTAATTGCATAACCAGGTCCACCCATTCCAGTTCCCATCGGATCTCCGCCTTGAATCATAAATCCAGGAATGACACGGTGAAAAATCAGGCCATCATAATAGCCTTGTTCGATTAACGAGATGAAGTTTGCCACGGTGTTTGGAGCAATCGCTGGATATAACTCAAGCACAATTGTTTGATCATTTTCCATCGTAATTGTTACAATTGGCTTTTCTTTAACATCTAATGGATACTCGTCGATAGTAGGTTGATCCCCTGCTTGTCCATTTTCAGTCTTAGTTCCACAGCCTGCAATGATAAGTAAGATGATAAAAATAAAAATTAATCTTGTCTTCATGTTAGAACTCCTCTATGTATACTTATTATATCATGTCATTTCATGTTCATTCTTTATGAAACGATCAATCATTTCTTTTTGTTCGTCATATATTTTTTTCCCTAGTAGACTCAATTTATTGATTGAATGAATATCATCAAATGGTACGTGTTCGCCTAATTTCCCATTAATCCTTACGTAATGATCCCCAAGCAGGTGTTGACAGTGATAGGTGACAGATTCTGAAAATAAATCAATTGCTAAATCTAGTAGTTTGGGTTTCATTTTTAAAGATGGAAAGCGGAAGGGCAACCATTTTTCTGCCCCCCACTCTTTTTCTTTTTCAATCATAAAATCGATATTTTGTTGACCAGTTCCAATCGATAAAATTTGAATCTCATGTACCTCTTTTTTAAAATGAGAAAGTGCTTCAGTCACACAAACTAAGGAAGGATTATTCGCCCACAGCCCCCCATCTATCGCTAAATAATTATTATTTATATTATTGGGTGGAAAATAAACCGGTGCTGAACAAGAGGAAAGAACAGCATCCCAAAGCTTGATTGGTGTTGAATTTTCATCAAGTGATCGATGAATGAAGGGCTTTCCATGGGTAATATCAACTGCTGGAATTAGGAGTGGCTTTTTAATTTCTGATAGAAGTAAATCACCAAATGCTTTTTGGATAAATCTACGTAAATATTTGTCACTGTACACACTTTTAAATAATCCAACTGTTGCCTGTCGTTTGAAAATCTTTTCTGAAAAGACTTTATACCTTTCCAGGACATCGCTCATTTTTATTTGCAAGGATACGGATGCAGCTATGATAGCCCCAGTACTCGTACCAGCAATAACATCAAATAATTCACTGACAGGTTGTCCGTATTCTCTCTCGATTGCATGTAGAATTTCAATAGCAAATATTCCGCGAATCCCACCACCATCGATGCATAACATCTTCATTAACTTCACCCTATGATTGTGTTTTCCTATAGTATTACCCTATATCTGTCGAAGTACTGCATCTGCAATCAGTTCATATGATTTAATTCGATCTTTGGGTGAATGTGTGATTGTAACAATCATGATTTCGTCTGCATGATATTGAGTTTGTAAGTCATGAAGCTTTATTTTTACAGTTTCTGGATTACCGATGATGATCTTATGTTTCATTTTTTCAAGAGTATCATACTCTTTTTCAGTAAGTTGATATTGCTTGGCTTCGGAAATGGACGGAACACCCTTTGTAACTTCTCCTTTACCTCTTTGAATGTTCCAGATTAGTGAACTCAAAGCAATCTCTTCGGCTTCTTCGATGGTCTCTGCACAAAAGGCGGTAATTGTGATAATCACTCGAGGTTTATCGCCTTCTTTTCTAGGCTTGAACGATTTTAGATATTGCTGAATAATTTCCTCTCCATTGTTTTCACTCATAAATTGACCAAATACATATGCCATCCCATTCTCTGCCGCAAGTAACGCACTTTTTTTACTTGTTCCAAGAAGCCAAGGTGCCGGATGATTATCTGGATATGGAGCTGCGGTAAGATGTTGAAATTCATGGCCCTCTGGGAAATCCTTATGTATAAAATGAAGTAAATCTTTTACCGAATTTGGCATATCCCAAACGTGTTGAAGGAAGTTATTAGATAATGCATTTGTTGCTTCAGCAGATCCACCTGGTGCCCTCCCTATTCCGATGTCAATACGATTAGGAAATAAGGTAGCGAGCATATTATAGAGCTCTGCAACCTTGTATGGTTTGTAATGCGGCAGTAAAACAGCTCCACAACCAATTCGAATTTGATTCGTCTTTGACCCAATATACCCTAACATTACCTCTGGAGCAGAACAAGCAAGTCCAGGCAAGTCATGGTGCTCAGCAATCCAATAGCGTGTGTAACCAAGCTCCTCCCCCACTTGGGCAAGCTTCACAGATTCAAATAAAGCCTCTTGTGCAGTTTGATTGTTCGATATTGGTGCTTGGTCTAAAATACTTAATTTCATGAGAGTTAACCCTCCTTAATCTCAATCAAGCTTAATTTGAACAACCCTACTTGTCCTTTTTCATATAGATTAGTAATTGAAGTTGAGTATTCTTGTATTTTACCTTTAAATGCTAAGCTCTTATTTGGAATTTTTATATCAAATTTTCCTTCGTAAAGCAGTGTTGTGATGTCATGGTATTCCTCACTTGTTACATGGAATTCAACTGAAATTTTGTTTAATCCATTTACTCTTTCTTCTTCATACTTTGTTATTTTTAGTGGTTTGTTATTTAACAGTACTTCTGTTATCATTTGCATTTCTATTTACTCCCATCTCCATATATTTTTGTTCTTATATTATAGTATAAGTTGTTGTTTATAGCTGTTTTAGAAATTCGAACATGGGTAGTGTATAATTAATCTCATTCATTAATTTTTGTATAGGGGTTGTAAAAATGAGAGCTCAATGGAGTTTGATTCTAGGACTTATATTTGCATTAATTGTAGCAATCTTTGCGGTATTTAATGTGGAGTCGGTCAGCGTAAATTATTTATTCGGAACTTCAAATATCCCTTTAATACTGGTGATTTTTGGTTCAGCTTTGCTAGGTGGTCTTGTTGTGGGGATGTTCGGCATTTTGCGTCAATATACGCTTCAACGGAAAGTGCGGAAGCTTGAGAAGGAATTAGAGTTAGTGAGATCTAAGGGTGGGGTTGAAGAAGCTACGTCCAACGTTGTGGCGAGATTGGATGATGGTAATAGTGAAGCTAGTGATGATGGTGTTTTGAAGTAGACCCTGTTACTGTATTAAGTAATTTGAAACGTTTTCTGTAAGGTAATAGTTCTTACCGTAACCGTGGGTAGTATAATGGTGTTCGCTGAAATAGAAGAGTAAATATCGTTACCTTTGATATGAAAATAAATATTGACGGTCACGATATTTCTAGTATGGTGACCTTGAGCTTGATAAATTCACTTTAGCGGTCACCATACCTCTTGTATGGTGCCCAAGAAGGTGAAAAAGACACATGAGCGGTCACCATAGCACTTGTATGGTGACCATGAAAGAGTAAAAATCACTTTAGCGGTCACCATAGCGCTTGTATGGTGACCATGAAGATGAAATAGACACTTGAGCGGTCACCATAGCACTTGTATGGTGCCCATGAAAGAGTAAAAATCACTTGAGCGGTCACCATAGCTCTTGTATAGTGACCATGAAGGTGAAAAAGACACATTAGCGGTCTCCATAGCTCTTGTATAGTGCCCGTGAAGGTGAAAAATTCACTAGAGCAGTCACCATACCTCTTATATGGTGACCATGAAGGTGAAAAAGACACATTAGCGGTCACCATAACGCTTGTATAGTGACCATGAAGGTAAAAAGACACTTGACCGGTCACCATAGCACTTGTATGGTGACCTTGAAAATGAAAAATTCAGTCTAGCGGTCACTTTTCGTCGGCAATCAAAAAATGGAGAAACTGATCATTCCCCAACCACCTCAAGTAATCCCATTTCCAAACAAGTACTGAGAGAGAGCTGTTTTTGTTCCTTTTGAAATTGAATTTTTATAGTTTCCTCATTCATTTCAATGATTTGTCCATGTCCAAATACACGATGCTTGATTGTGCCTGCTCCATGCAATTCTTCCAAACTTTTAATTGCGTTTGGGTTATATGGGATGATCGGCTTCACCCTTTTCTCTTTTCCTTTTGCTTCCGCCTTTTGAACCAATACAGGTGGTGAGATGATATTTTTAACATTCGTTACAAATTGAGAACGGCGCACATCTTTGCCATATTGCTTTTTATAGGAAAGAAGCTCGAGCTCTTGTTCGGCTCGAGTCATACCGACATAAAATAGTCGAACAGCCTCTTCCATTAATTTGAAGTCTTCTTCCCTATTTTGTTTGATTTCATCATTGCCAGGGATGACTCCTTCTATTAAATCAATCATGTAAACTGTGTTAAATTCTAACCCTTTTGAACTATGAAAGGTTGATAAGGTGATTGCATCTTTATTTTTATTAAATTTTGATGCATTCATAACTGCTTCAAGATGCTTTAATCTACTCGCGAACTCTTCCATCGAATCAAGTGTATCGGCAATTTCCTCTAATGTTTCGAGAATGCCAAGCAGATAGTCAATTTTAAAGCCAAATCTTTTAGATAATTTTTTTAATGTTTCATCATAGCCTAATTGATTACGAATCTTTTTTATCGCAAGAAGAGGCGCATTTCCTTTCATCTGAAAGAACGTTTGTTTGTATTCGAGTATTTGTTCAACTTGATAGTCTTTCAAGTCTTTTCGATTAAGGAGATTATCAAAGATAGACTGATTATTACTCATTTTGCGCAACTCGAACATTTGTTCTCTCGAGATGTAAATATTACATTTCGTTCGAATCTGTTCAAATATATCTAATCGTCTATCATTAAAAGTCATCCTCATAAAGTTTAAAATATCCTTCACAATCCAATGTGAGAAAAAGCGGTTGTCTGAATCCTTCATATAAAAAGGGATTCCCGCTCGATCAAATTCATTGATTAGCATGATTGAGGATGAGTTATTTCTAAATAAAACCGCTACGTCACGTAGTGAATCTTTCACTACTATTTTTTCGACAATATATTTTGATTGATAACGGTAATCATCAAAAGCTTTCATCACGATTGGTTTATTATGCGGATTTTCAGTAAACATATTTTTATCATAACGTTCCTTATTACGCTTAATGAACTGGTTAGCAACATTCACGATATCCTTAGAAGACCTATAGTTTTGCTCCATCTTCAATATGATTGCATTTGGATAAACTTGTTTGAATTTCATTAAATACCCTGGGTCTGCTCCTCTCCATGAATAGATCGACTGATCGTCGTCTGCGACTACATAGAGATTCATATGATGTTGAACAAGTTTTTCAACAATTGCATGCTGGACGAGTGAAGTATCTTGACTTTCATCTGTTAACATATAATCATAGCGATTTTGGAATTTTATTAATAATCGTTCATCATTTTCAAATGCATCATTTGCTAGTGTGAGCATATCATCAAAATCAAGTAACAGCTTATTTGGATCAGCATTCTTAATTCTCTCATATTCTTCGAAAATACGTTGCACTTCTGGAACATCACATTTGACTTTTGACCATTTTGCCCTAGGGATCATTCTATTTTTAATATAGCTTATATAGGTTGTTAATTCTTCTAATTGATCCTCGGTGATACTTTCTGCAACATATCTTTTGAATAAATCACGTAAAATCATTTTTTTCTGAACAGTGTCGATATTTCCCTCTATCAATTGATATGTGACCCTTCTTTTATATAAATACTCGCGTACAACTTCAAATGCTAGACTATGAATTGTTGAAAAATCAACTGAACTTGAATCATGATCCGGGAAAAAGCGGTTGAAGCGCTCCTTCATATCTGAAGCAGATGCGCGACTAAATGTAACTGCCTTAATTCGAGATGGTTGAATGCCTTTTTCCTCAATTAAATAACCAATTCTCATAATGGTTGTTGTAGTTTTTCCTGAACCAGGTGATGCTAAAAGCAATAAGGGGCCGTCTGTATGAAGAACTGCTTGTTTTTGAACATCATTTAATGAAATTCCAAACTGTTGCTTCTTTTTAGTGAAAAAGTTATCTTCGGTATTAATACTTGCGCACCCCTATTCTAAGTTAGATAAAACTATAGTATCATAATTGATCAATTTTCTAGTAAAAATACATATAGAGGTGAGTGAAATGGAATTTAGAATTGAAAAAGATACGATGGGTGAAATTAAAGTACCCGCTGATAAATATTGGGGTGCGCAAACCCAGCGCAGTAAGGAGAATTTTGAAATTGGCACAGAAAAAATGCCAACTGAGTTGATTGAAGCATTTGCAATATTAAAAAGAAGTTGTGCCATTGTAAATGAAAAGCTTGGTAAATTAAGCTCTACGAAAGCAAGAGCAATCACATTCGCATGTGAAGAAATTATCCAAAGAAGGCTAAATGACCACTTTCCCCTTGTTGTTTGGCAGACTGGTAGTGGGACACAAAGCAATATGAATGTTAATGAAGTTGTTGCTAGACGTGGGAATGAATGGCTTCAAGAAAATGGATCGGACGAAAGGATTCATCCGAATGATGATGTTAATAAAAGTCAAAGCTCTAATGACACATTTCCAACAGCGATGCATATAGCGGGTGTAAAAGCGATTACCGAGTCACTTGTTCCGGCCATTGAAGAACTACAAACAACCCTAGAAGGAAAAGAAAAGGAATTTGCATCTATCGTAAAAATCGGCAGAACCCATCTTCAAGATGCGACCCCTCTTACACTTGCTCAAGAAGTGAGTGGCTGGGTTCATATGTTAAAGCGGTCAAAAGAAATGATCGTTCTAGGTGCTGAAAAAATGCAGGCACTTGCGATCGGTGGTACTGCTGTCGGAACCGGAATTAATGCCCATCCAAAATTTAGTGAGCTTGTTTCAGAGGAAATTTCGAATTACACGAAGCTCCCCTATCATTCATCGATCAATAAATTCCATGCTTTAACAAGTCACGATGAAATTGTCTTTGCACACGGTGCATTGAAAGGCTTGGCAGCAGATTTGATGAAAATTGCAAATGATGTTAGGTGGCTGGCTAGTGGACCAAGATGTGGGCTAGGAGAGATCACGATTCCAGAAAATGAGCCTGGAAGTTCGATTATGCCGGGTAAGGTGAATCCCACTCAGTCGGAAGCACTTACGATGGTGTCTGTACAGGTTATGGGCAATGATGCAGCGATTGGGTTCGCGGCAAGTCAGGGGAATTTCGAGTTAAATGTGTTTAAGCCAGTGATTATTTATAATTTCCTGCAATCAGTTAGATTACTTGCTGATTCAATCCATTCATTTAATAAAAATTGTGCGATAGGAATTGAAGCAAATAGACCAGTTATTGATAAATATTTGCATGAATCCCTTATGCTTGTAACAGCACTTAACCCTCATATCGGCTATGAAAAGGCAGCTTCGATTGCGAAACATGCTCATAAGAATGGTCTGGCCTTAAGAGAAGCTGCCCTTCAATTAGGGATATTAACTGAACAGGAATTTGATGAATATGTGAAGCCTGAAGAGATGATTGCACCGAAGGAATAAAAAGAAGAAATTGTATAGAGATATTAGAATAAGTAGGGAATCACATTTCGGATATGATTCCCTACTTTCTTTATAATTTCGAAAATTCCTCGACCAATTCACCGAATTTCTTCATTGAATTTTCAATTGGATATGGTGTTGTTAGGTCTACACCCGTTCTCTTTAATAATTCCAGCGGGTAATCAGAACTGCCACTCTTCAAGAATTCTAAATAATTCTCAAGTGTTTCCTTGTCTCCCTCTAGAATCTTTGTTGCTAAATGAATGGCAGATACAAAGCCTGTTGCATATTTGTACACATAGAATGGACGATAGAAATGTGGAATTCGAGACCAGCCATATTTTACCTCATCATCGAATACGAGTTCGTCACCATTATATTCGCGGAATAATTCCTCATACACTTGACTAAATACATCAACATTTAATGGCTTTCCTTGTTCTGCTAGTTCATGAGTTTTCTTTTCAAACTCTGCAAACATTACCTGTGTAAAAAATGTTCCTTTAAATTTATCGATAAAATGATTGATTAAATGCTTACGAAGATCTGGATCCTTTTCAGTATCTAATAAATAGTTCATTAGTAAGACTTCGTTAACAGTTGATGCAACCTCTGCAACAAAAATACTATAACGAGCAGTGATTTGCGGTTGATGCTGGGAGCTTAGCTTACTGTGAACACCATGGCCACATTCATGCACTAATGTGAATAAACTATCTAGATCATCCTGATGATTCAAAAGAATAAATGGATGTACCCCATACACGCCAAGATTATATGCACCAGACCTCTTCCCTGGCGTCTCCCTCACATCAAAATAACGATCTTCTTTAAATTGTTTCAACGTGCTTATATATTCCTCACCGAGTGGTGCTAATGCGTTACACATTGTTTCAAAGGCTTCATCATACGAAATGACCTGTTTGACGCCACTGACCAACGGTACACTTAAATCATATTGACGCAGCTCATCCAGTTTCAGCTTTTCTTTACGAATTTTATTATAGCGGTACATGGATTCCAAATTCTCTTTTGTAGCGGCAATTAGATTCTCATACACTTCTTTCGGTACATTATCACCAAATAAGGACTTTTCTAATGCAGAAGGATAATTTCGAATCTTGGCGATTGTTACGTTGTTTTTAATCGCAGCTGATAAGGTTGAAGCAATTGAATTTTTCAAATGAACATATGGTTGATAATAGGCTTTGTATGCTTCCTTTCGTTTTTCGCGATCTTCATCCTCTATTAATTTTGCATACATTCCTCTCGTTAATTCGACCTTTTCACCATTGTTTTTTGTTACTTCACCAAATTTAATGTCAGCATTATTGATCATGCCATATGTATTACTTGGTGCAGATAGTGCTTCCCCTAATTGTGATAAAACCTCTTCCTTTTCTTTACTTAACACATGCTGTTTATAGCGGAATGACTCCCATAAGTCTTGTTCGAAATATTGTAATCCTTCTTCAGTTGCAATGTATCCTTTTAATGTTTCTTCATCCAAGCTTAATAGGAACGGCATGAAAAAGGAGTTTGCTGCACTTACTTTAACACTTAATTGTCTTGCACGATCTAAATAGGATTGTGATTCAGTCACCCTAGTATCTTCATCCACTTTCAGCATTGCAAATGCAAATAACTTGTTAAAAACAAATGATAATTCTTCGCTTTGCTTTAAATATTGAAATAAAGAATGACCATCCTGAATATTGCCATCAAACTTTTTAAGATTTTCTCCCATTTCGTCGATCGTATGTAAATCTTCTTCCCATTTACTCATATCTGGATATAAATCTGCTAAATTCCATTTTTCTTGCTCTGGTACTTCTGCTCTTGAAGCATATGTAGTCATGTTATAACCCCTTTTCACTTTTTTCAAAAAAATGATTATTTCTACATTATACTAAATATATTCGAATTTCCATTATCAAAACCCTTTAAATCTCAGAAAAAGAAATATATGATATGTGAAAAGATTATACAAATTATTACACCTTCACATTTTTACAAATTACGACAAAGTAAATATAGTATGATACGGACAAATATCTATTGGTTCGGTATTACAATTCGCGCTGCTCTTTTTTTACAAAATGTTACTTAAACTAAAAGGGGTGTTGAAATGAAAAAAATAGTTTTGTCCATTTTAATTGTTGCTCTTTTGAATGGATGTAACATTTTTCCAAACAGTACTATTAGGCAACCAGAAGGTAAAGTTATTGTGAATGAAGAACAATATACAATGATTCCAAGTGATTTCGAATGGAAAGAAGACAATGTTAAAATAACAGATAGGAATTCTCGTAGTATAAACGAATTAGCCGATGATTTTGAGACGTTAGAAGTGGAAAAAAGAGATATATTAAATTTCGAAATTGAACAAAATCCTACTTCCATAAAAATAACTAAACTGAATGAAGATGGTACAATTGACGATGTTGAAACTAAAGATTATAAAATAACAATGCCATCTAAAGAAGGGTATTATATTTATGAACTTAAGGTAACGTGGAATAAAGGTAAAGAAACTTTTGTCTTTGATGTTAATGTAAAATAATAGCTGTAACGAATAAATTTAGGCCTGTCGTATAAATGTCTAGTTTACTTATTTTGACATTTTAGTTTTATGCGTCAAAACCCTTTAAATCTAAGAAAAAGAAATATATGATATGAACTATGGAACATTTTAGAAAGGATGTTAAGTCACATGGCGATTCATTTACCGCATATAGAAGATACCGATAGTATGAATTATTATCCCCCAAAAGGAGATTATGAAACCTTTGTGGATGAGGCTCATTATGAAGAAAAGGTTCGGGAATGGGGCTTATCTACAACAAGAGAGGTAAAGAAAGAGTTCTGGTTTAAGGAAAAGACATTTCAACGACTTGTTACGATCAAAGGCTATGAGGTATATGGAAAAACGGCTGAAGGAAATACAATTGTAATCGAATTTCAAGATGGCAACCTTAGCTGTATCCATCCCTCCTACTTGAAGGAAATGCAGTCACCGAGCTTTGGGAAAGCAAGTCTAACTGAAACAACTACAATAGCAGTTCCAGTAAGTGATACAAAAAATAGCCCCACACCAAAGGTGGAAAAGTCAGAACCTAAACAAAAGGCGCCTGCTGAGAAAAAAGAAAAACCTAAAAAAATAGAATTACCTGAGGAAAAGGTTCATTTTACTGCAACTGTTAAACAATTTGCCTATACATGGAATCATTTCAATGAGGAAAATGATGAGGTTGTTGTATTGGAAAATGTTGTGATCGAACAAGATCAACCGCTTGAACTAGGGCTCGCCTGGTGCTCACATTCAAAGACCTTAAAAAAGTTTGAGCTTAGTCCAGGAGAAGCACTCGAATTTGACGGGAAAATAATCAAAAAGAAATTAGCAAAAGGTAAAGATGTTGAGGACGATGCATTTATTATTGAGGAAGCAGTTTCATATAAACTAAATAATCCATCAAAAATAAAGAAAAGCTAAAAGAGCGATTTTACGTTCTTTTAGCTTTTTTAAGTTCAGATTTATGAAAGCTTATGGCTGAAGATTCACTCTCTTACACAATTCTGCATTTACACCTAGGCTTTGAAGTTTATCAATGATTTGCTGGATCGTTTTTTTCTCTTTTGGTTGGGAAGCTTTAGCTTTTTTTACCATATCAGGATTAGTTTTCACCATGAATTGCACCTCATTTATTAAGAATATAAGCCATTTTTAGAATGATTATTTTCTTCATTTAAGAACAGAATAAAATTATTAAATGAAGTCATTGGTTGTGTTTTTAATAGGTTGACATATTCCTTCTTTCGAGAGTCTGGCATAATATCACTTTTATTAATTCTCTCAATCATGTAATCCGTAGAAGCATTCATCATCTCTTTTTTTCGAAATTTAGTCTCTTTCGATAATGCAAAGCCGATTGCGCCTACAATGGCGTAGATTAGAATCGGAAACATTGATTCTTTAGTTAATGGTCCGATAAAAACTAAGAAAAATAGATTTAAAATAGATATGACAATGAGTGGAAAAGACCAAAACATATATGTAGTTGCCTTTTTCATGATTGGAGCAACAATTTCTTGTATTTTTTCAATTTCCCTATTTATAAAATGTGGCATATTTGAATTGATTTTGATAAAGTTCATTTTTATATCCTCCTATTATGTATTTAAAAAAGCCTATACCATCAATGGTATAGGCAAAAAATCCGGGACCTATACCAATTATTGTTTGGTAAGGTCTTGCTAACAACAAAATAGTTGCCAACAAAGCCGAGAGCTATGCTCTGTATTGACGACTTTGCTGTAAAAGCTACTCCCCTTAAGAGCAACAATATTATCCGAAAAATGATAGTTAAATAATAGCATATACTTTCCGTAATGTAAATAGATTCTTGTATATTTTATTATTTTCCGACAGAAGACTCCCTCTTCAATCGTGTGATGGGCACAGTCTAACGATAAGGGGTAGATGAATGTCGGTTGGCGGTAGCCAAAGTCGTTTCCGTATGGTATAATAAGAACATATGTTCACTTAAGGTGAGGTGAAAACAATGCTAATCAATAAGGCATACAAATTCCGTATCTATCCAACTATAGAACAAGAAACACTAATTGCTAAGACAATTGGATGTGCTCGTTTTGTATTCAATCGCTTTTTAGCTCAATGGAACGATACATACAAAGAAACAGGCAAAGGACTAACCTATAATTCCTGTTCTGCTGAATTAACAAAACTAAAAAGGGAATTAGTATGGTTAAAGGAGGTTGATAGCATTGCCCTTCAATCTTCACTGAAAAATCTAGCTGATTCGTATACACGATTTTTCAAGAAACAGAACAACGCACCTCGTTTCAAGTCTAAAAAGAACAATGTCCAGTCCTACACAACAAAAGAAACAA
>NZ_JAKTTI010000014.1 GCF_022427965.1 Fredinandcohnia quinoae
TTAATTTGAGAGTGGTTGTTTCTCTAAAACTGTCTACTATATAGGTACAATAGCAATTTAATGACCGTATTTTCAAAATAACGACCGTATTTCCAATTTATGATCTATCGGCAACTTATTTTATAGAAAAATCTGGAGGAAAATAATAGATTCTATTCTTTTGACCTCCGTTATGCGATAGATTCAATGATTTCAGAATGGTTTTAGCTGCAGAACTGGACTGAAGGTTTAAAAAATCACGGAGGTTTCGATTTGTAACCTCATTTCCTATAAGAAGTAGATAATCATTAATCGCCCCTAGGTATGCAGTTTGGGATGAAAAGCCACATTTCAAGCAGCGCCACAATCTTTGTGCTCGTTCCATCGGTAGATTGTTACAATTTGAGCAGCATACCCCCTTAATTAATTCATCCTCTTGAATTCCGAACTGCTCAAAAATATTTTGTTTGTGCGGTGTATGTTTCTTCATTAAAAATCTAGAAATCTTTTGCAACTGCTTCTTTTCCAAAACCTCTTTATAATGGCTTTTTTCAAAAGTTTCAACCATATCGAGGAACTTAGTACTTTTAATCACTTTTTGGATTTGTTTATGGTTGGGGGTTGCTGTGAGAAGCGCAGAAGGATTTGTAAAAACTGCAAGACTTTCAATCGGTAGAGGTGAAAACTTATTAGTTGTTAATAATTTTTTCAGTTGCTGCTGTTGTCTATTAATCTGGGCAATTGGGCAAGGGTATACTTTTTTCTCTTCTTTATATGTTTGAATTAGCTGATTAAATTTACCATCAAACAACAGTTCTCCACGGTAATTTTTCGCATCAATAATGAGCGTAAATGTTGGGGTAACGATGAGAAGATCAATTTCGAAGAAGTGTTCGCCGGAGGTATCAGGAAGGCGGAGATTATGAAAAATGAGGTACTCTTTTTCTTTTAGAAAACTAAGATAATACTTTAAGGATTGCTCGCCCCTGTAACCAGACATTCTTCTTGCGTATTCACTGCTAATATCGGTATATCTAGGATGATTTTCTGCTAGTCTTCTAAGAAGCGCTTCTAACTTTCTAACTCTGAGTGGTATTTCCAACTCTTTTTTGTTCATTTGGTCAACTCCTTTTAGCTGATACGTCATATTTCTACAAAAATTGCAGAAATCCTGCGGAAATTTGATCGGGATTTTGTACTTTTTTTAATTTACGGGCGTTATTTTTGAAATACGGTCATTATTTGAAAAATACGGACGTTATTCTCGAAATACGGTCATTATTTGAAAAATACGGCCGTTAGCAAATTCACCACATAAAAATTTGATTTTTCATACATTTAACCATATAATTAGCACCAAGTACTAATATCAGATACTAACCATAATGAGGTGTAAAAGGATGATAGGTGCAAGAATCACCGCTATTGGGACTTATGTGCCCGAGAAAAAGCTAACAAATCATGAGCTTGAGCAAATGGTTGAAACGAATAACGAGTGGATTATCCAAAGAACAGGCATACAAGAAAGAAGAATTAGTCATTCAGATGAATTTACAAGTGATTTATGTGTGGCGGCAGTAAATGATTTAATGCAAAGATATAATAAAACCGTTGAAGATGTTGATATGATTATTGTCGCAACTAGTACACCCGATTTCCCTTTCCCATCTGTTGCAAGTATTATCCAGAATCGATTAAATATCTCACAAGCTGGAGCCATCGATCTTAGTGCAGCATGTGCAGGATTTGTATATGGGTTGCATACTGCACATAGCTTTATTACCTCTGGGCTTCATAGAAAGATATTAGTAATTGGAGCGGATGCTCTTTCAAAAATCACGGATTACACTGATCGAAGCACATGTATTTTATTTGGTGATGGTGCTGGAGCTGTACTAGTAGAAAGAGATGACGAATATGAACATTTCAATGGTTTTCACCTTGGCAGTGACGGCAGCGGGGCACAGCATGTGTACCGGACTGGCATCTCGAAAAAAGTAAACGGGATTGAGTTACTCGATACTCAATATCTCGTGCAAAATGGGAGAGAAGTTTTTCGGTGGGTTGTCAGAAATGTACCTGATTGTATTAAGCAGCTCTTAGAAAAAACGAACTCCAGCTCAAAACAGATTGATTGGTTTATCCCACATAGCGCCAACCTACGTTTGATTGAGCCAATATGTGAAAAGCTTGAATATCCGCTAGAAAAAACACTTTATAGCTTAGAGTATTTCGGAAATACATCTGCTGCCACGATTCCTTTAGCACTTGATCTTGGTATTCGTGAAGGAAAAGTAAAAAATGGAGACAAGGTACTGATGTATGGCTTTGGATCTGGTTTGGTCCATGCGGGACAATTGCTAAAAATAAATTTTGATGAACAAATCAATGCTCCAACACCTTTTTAATAACGTATATTATGTTCTCCAGTTTTGTAAACTGGAGAACCAATCCTTCTAGCTAGGAATCCATAACTTCGTATAGTCAATATGGCCGAATGAGTGAGATTCTACGTCCTTAATATTCGGATCCATGAATCTAGTAACAATAGGATGATACAAAAAGAACATGGCAAGCTCCTTTTTTAAATACTGCTCGATTTCCTCCATTATGATTGTTCTTTTATCCTTTTCTTCTTCAAGTTCAAATAAATATAACTTTCTCTGTACGTACTCTTCTATTTCTTTTGAAAACAATCTATTAAAAAGTAATACTTTATTTTTAAAAGCATATGAGAATGCAAGGTGTTTATCGAATGAAAGTGACAATCCCATCATCAGGATATCAATCTCTTTCTCTACCCCTTCTTTTATAAACTCAGAGTATGAAATGGGACAAATATTGAGTGATATCCCAAATTTACTTGCTTCATTTTGCAACCACTGAGCCTCTCTCAATACGGGATATTTATTAAAGCAAAATAGATTCAGAGTTTCTCCTTTATACCCAGAAGATTCAATGAGAGCAGCTACTTTTTGGGGCGATCTTGTCTCTGACCTAGAACGTTCGATGTCAAGACTACTTGCTTCGAAAATATCCATCTGTAAGTCATTTTCCATCTTTTGTACATTAAATACATGATAGATTGCCTCTCTAAAATCATGCTGTTGAATGATATTTTTACGTTGTAAATTAAAAGACAATAGGTATACCCCTGAATCGTTTATTCTATACTTGCTTGGTTCAATATCGGTTGTACTCTCCTTGCCGGCAAGATAAATCATTCTTGCAGCTTCTTTAGTGACATGGTAAAAATGGATTTCATCGATCAAAGGCCGTTCTTTGAAATAATAATCATTCGCTTGTAAAACCATCTTATATTCCGTTCTTTCTTTCAATTTAAAAGGCCCAGTACCAATCCATTCGAACTCATTAAACTCCACATTAGCTGGTAAAATACAAAAAATAGGTGCAGAAAGATACCGTAAAAAAAACGGATTCGGCTCAACAAGATGAATTTCTATTTTATGTGAATGAGGACATTCCACTTTTTCAATATTTCCAGCAAGCCATGAATATGAGGGATTCCCCTTCTTAATTCGTTCAATCGTGGAAGCCACATCATAGCTCGTAACATTTTCCCGATTATGAAAATATACACCTTTCCTTAAATAAAACGTCCAAATTCGTTCAGTTGGGTCTACATAAAAATGATGGGCAATATGCGGGATAAAACAATCCCTTTCCTTATCATAGCGTACGAGTGTATCCCCTAAATACTCGATAAGATGTGTTTCTAGAGCCAATGAAACACGTAATGGATCCAGTGTAGTAATTTCTCGAACTTTAAAAGTATGGAGTATATCTCTCGACTCTGAGTAATCATGCTTGAGTCCTAGTAACTCACTAATTTCTTTTGACGAATTGGCAACCCATCCCTTAGGAATCGGAAGACGAAGAATTTCAGCAATCTTATCAAGTTTACCCTCTTCAACATAATCGTTAATTAAGGTTTCCATCTCTTCTTGAAATGAAGTAAAATAACTAATTTTAGATACATTCCCTCTTCCTCTTCCAGGCTGATACGCAAGGAGTCTCTCTGATACGAGCTGCTTTAAAATACGCTTCGTATTCTTTCTAGAGCAAAACCATAGTGCATCAACATCCTCTAATTTCAAATCGTACTGTTTGTCTTTTTCAAAATGCATTAAATAAGACCGCAAAGTGAAATAACGTTCTTTCAAGATTGACACCTCCTAAAAGGGGACATATTTAACATAATAGTACCCTTTTTCCCCCTTTTTAGAAAGTTCATAATAATGTTAAGCAAATTGTAAAAATGAAAGGATGAATAAAATGCATACATATTCAGTATTACGAGAACGAAATGCAATTCTTTATTTTTCTGGAACAGCATTATCTAAATTAGGGGATAAGTTATATATCATTGCGATACCATGGCTCATTTTTGAATTAACACAGTCTGCTGCAAGTATGGGGATGATGTTTCTATTTCAGACATTGCCATTTATTTTTATTTCACCCATTGCAGGCGTACTGGCAGATCGTTTGCCACGTAGAATACTATTGTTCATAAGTGCACTTCTTCAAGGTGCATTAGTATCTATTATTCCAATATTACATCATTTACAGATCCTGCATATTTGGCATATTTATATACTCGGTTTTTTAATTGCATGCATAGGGGCAGTTTTTTCAGTAGTAAATTCTACAGTCGTTCCGCAATTATTTAAAAAAGAAAGCTTAATAAAAGTCAATGCCCTCCATCAGTTCATTGATACTTCCTCTGTTTTGTTTGGAAGTATGATTGCAGGAATATTAATATCAAAAATCAACGTGTATAATGTTCTTTTTCTTGATGCGTTTTCATATATTCCAATTGCTATTTCAATTCTATTTTTAATTTTTATAACAGAGGAATCACCTAAAAAGAGCAAATCGAATTCTTTTGAGCAGCTTCGTGAAGGAGCTAACTTTTTAGTGAACCATCCAGTGTTAGGACCATTTACATTACTTGTCTTAATCGTAAATATAGCCAATGGAGCATTAATTAGTATGCTTGTATACTTTTCTCGTGAAAAATTATTATTAACTTCTGAGGAGGTCGGGTGGGTTTATGCCGGTGCAGCCGTTGCCCAAATTGCAGCGATAATTATCGTGAACTTCCAAGGGAATAAAGGAAACCATATTCGACTCATGTTAATTAATCTATTTATATGTGCAATCGGAATCATAACGGTTGCGTTTAGTTGGAATTGGCAAACATTATTACTTGCAGTCGCTATTCAAAGTGCACCTGTGATTATGTTTAATGTTCTATTTAAAACGATGCGCCAGAGCTTAGTTCCATCCCATATATTTGGTCGAGTAAATGGATTAATCATGATGCTTGGCTTAGGAACATTGCCATTAGCAGGGTTTCTTACAGGAATATTAGCTGAAGTCATCGACATTCGAATTATATTCTTTTCCCTCGGACTCATTTCTTTATTTGCACCATTACGTTTTACAAGGTTAACTAGAATAAATATTAAGGAAGAAGAGGTGATGTAGAGGGAGGGTGAAGCTCTTTTTACAGGACGAAGAGAAAAACAGACCCACCACAATCAGTGAGTCTGTTTTTCTTGCTAGAGTACTACAAAGTGGAAATTACATAGAAATATCATAGTGCTTCAATCACAGGATATCCATTGAAAACTCACAAAACCACAAAACCCTCCATACTGTCTCCAAGAATATAATGTGAAAACCACATCAAATTCTGCTTCATTATAGCTACATTAATTCCTGGTTGGTCAGGACTATATGCCATTCCTTTAAATATAATTAATTCTGTTTCAACTTCCATATCCCTTAATCCTTGATATAGCTCGTATGCATTTGGAGTTGGGACTCTTTCATCCTTTTCGCCATGCTGGATTAAAGTGGGAGTACAGGCTGATTTAGTATATGTCACTGGTGATGTTTTAGTATATATCTCAGGATCATTCCATGGAGTATTTCCTAAATACATCCTAATAAAATAAGGGATATCTGTATTTACATAATGGGTACTCCAATTCGTAATTCCCCCTCCAACTGAAATAGCTTTAAATCTACTACTACATGTAGAACAAAAGGCTGAAATATATCCTCCATAGCTCCATCCCATAACCCCTACTCGATCTTTATCTGCAATCCCTTTGTTAACTAGACTATCTACTCCACATATAACATCATCGTAGTTAGCAATCCCCAGTTTTCGATAGTTAGCTTTTAGGAATTCATTACCATAACCAGAACTTCCCCTGTAGTTTGGTTCTAAAACAATAAAGCCTTTTTCGATAAACTGCTCAATCGGATATTTCTCATTAAAACAGCCAGAAAATATTGGAAAGGATGCCCAAGCTGGACCACCATGGATGATCACTAATAAGGGATATTTTTTATTTGCGTCAAACTCTACTGGAGTTGTTAAAACTCCCTCTATATCAAGACCATCACTACTTTGCCATGAGATTATCTCCCTGTTACTTTTAAGCTTTCCTTTGAAGAAGCTATTTTCATCCGTTATTTTTTTATCGTCTAAATAGATTTCAAAGGTTTCATTTGTTATGGCCATATTATAGGATATATGATTTCCATCTATTGTTATCGAAGCATCCATTATAAAGCAATCTTCTTTTTGGCTTAACATTTTCACAGAGCCATTCTCAGATAACAACCCAATATGGTAATTCGTTTTATTCTGCCATTTAATTAATATTCCTTTTGCTGTCCACCGTAATGGAATAACCGTACTATCAAAATCTATTAAAGGTTGAATGTGCTCGCCATTATTTAGATCATATATTTCTAGAGTACTGTCTTGTATTTGGGTCTTATAGTAATCCTTCTCCCGTATGCTTGCTGAATAACATATTTTGCTGCCATCCGGAGAAAAGCAAACGCTACCCCCTAACAACTTATCTATATTCAACTTTTGTAGCTCTCCAGCTCTAATATCTAGTATGTATAGATCTCCATTCATAAAATCTTCCATCTTTGAACTGGGTGTAGCCATAAATACAGCCTTATTCCCATCATTTGAAATATCAAATTCATGGATATGAAAATCCTGACCATCAGTTAGTTGATTAACAACGCTATTTTCGAATTCATATTTATCATTTTTTTCAATGTAATATAAACTATTATTCTGATATTCCTTACCTATATGGTGAAAATCTCCATATAGTTCCTTACGTTTCATTATCGCCTCTGATTCTTTTGACTGTGCAACATAATAAATACCCTTGCCAGAAGACCCCCATTTGAATCTACTGACCCCTTCTTTCTCATCAGTCATTTGAACCTCTGAATAATCATCTATTGACTTAACGAAAATTTGTTTTTTCTTATGATCCCCGTCACCAACTGGACTAAGGTATGCGATATCTCTAGAATCTGGAGACCATAATAGGAATGTACTATCTATGTCTTTAGTTATTAAGGGGGAACACTGCCCCTTATCTTTTTCATATATCCATACATGATTCCTATATGTATTGTCTTTCCAGTCAGCTGTCTTCTTGACGAATGCTACGTTTTTGCCATCATTACTTATATTTGTATCTGATAAGCTTGGGATTGAAATAATTTCTTCTATACGTAGATATGTTTTTTCATTCATTTTCATTATTCCCCCCATACTCGATAATCACAGCGTATTATTTTACTCGCCTAGTAGTTCTTGTACTTCCCATGCTAAATCCCACACATTTGTATCTTGATTGGCCAGTATGATAATGGTTGTATTCGTTTTAGGATAGTAATTCATAATACTGCATACACCTGGATTGATTCCATCCTTTTGAATGTATTTGATCTCCTCTGTGTCATTTTTAATTAAAAATTGAAATCCGTATCCCATTACTTCAGTAACCTTTTCATGTATTCGATAGCTTTCTTTCGGGGTAAAAATTTCATTCGTCAGTTCATCAGATAGTAATTTTCCAGCTTTAAGACTTCGTAAAAATAAGTCCAAATCCGTGACAGTAGTTAGAGCACCAGCATCCGCCGAACCTATTGATGGATAGGAATAAATATTTTTTCGATACCAAATGATATTTTCATTGTCATCTAGAATGGAAGCATAGTGTTCTGCAGCATGTTCAACAACTTGATCCATTGAATAGAACCCTGTGTGCTTCATCCCAACCACATCAAAAATATGTTTCTTTACATATTCTCGATAGCTCATTCCACTTATTTTTTCAATAATTAAACCTAATAAAATAAAAGCACAATTATTATATCTGCAGCCTTCTCCAGGCTTGAAATTTGACTCTTTATGAATAAATTGAGGTAAATAATCTACCGTTTCAGTTACGGAATAATTTGGTATCAGCTTCCATAGTTCTTCATAGCTTTCTCCCGCTTCTTCATCTGCATCATCCGCAATGCCCGATGTATGCGTAAGTAAATGATAGATCGATACGTCCTTACTAATGGCCGATTCTCCAAGATCTAGAATGCTAAGGACTCTATCTTCCAAACTTAGTAATTGTTCATCAATTAATTTGAAAATGGCAACCGAGGTAAATATTTTTGTTATCGATGCTGTATCAAATTTTGTATCTAATTGGTTTGGAACCTGCCAGCCTTGATGAGCAAATCCATATGCTCTATGGAAAACAGTTGTCTCTCCTTTTTTCACATAGCCTACTCCAGAAAAATTTTCACGATCTGCATACTTTTTAAAGATATTTTCTATTTGGTTTGTAATCATCACGTTTCTCCTCCTCGCTATTTTAAACGTAACATGAAAGGTATCATAATAGACGCTCAAAAACATGTAGGAATAGAATATGATCTAAAGAAAACCGGTGGTACAATTAACACAATAGTGGTGATGTGATTTCCTGTAGGAGCCTTTATACGGTACGTATAACCAGCGACCGGAAGGAATATCACATCACCATTGTGCTATTTATGTCGAGCAAGAAAAAAGGATGTGATTATTCACATCCCGATTTAGTGTTATGAACTTTGTACTCTTTCTTGCCTAATGATCCTCTGCAAACTTTTTTCAGAAAGATAATAGATGGTTGTTAATTCCGATATAGTAGCGCCATTCAGATAGCTTTTATAAATTTCACGATTTCTCTTTTTTAGAGCCTCACGTGATCCGCTCTTCTCACCCCAGGATTTTTTATTTTCATTTTTTCTGGGGATGTATAACGGCTTTCCATCTACATATTGTTGAATGATTTTAATGATTTCTTCTGGTAAAACACTTTCCGCGTTAATATAACTCATGTCCTGCTCCCTCCATTTTTAGAAAAAATTTTAGAGTATGGAGCAAAAATTACCGCGAAAGTATACTAGTTATCTTTCATACCATTCATACAAACATGATCATCTATATCACCTCGTAAATTCACATAATTTTCTCTATTATAACACCAATTGATTTAAAAATTATTTTCAGTTAGTTGATTTACCATTTTTCTTCTTGCATATAAGAAATATCCGACCTGGATGAGTAAATAGATGCCTGCAACGAGACCGAAGTGAACGAGTAATTCTGGATTTTTCATGATTCCACCAACATCCGTAGCTAATACAACGATGTAGGTGTAGGCTAAAGTAGTGCCAAGAATAATTGGTATAAAGAAAAGGGTTATTAATTCCTTAGAAATGATTCTTTTAACTTCTTTTACCGTAATTCCTATTTTATATAGTTTCCGGTATTTTTCCTTTTCCCGATCAATATCGGAAAAGAGATTTAAGTATAATAGAATAAATGTTCCAAAAAAGAAGGAGACACTTAAAAATGTGATAACAAAGAACATGATTCCATTCGTATTTTTGTTGTAATTATAATCGGCTATTTTAGACTCAACCCGAACTAAATCTTCTTCAGATGTAAGCTCCGTTCGAATATCTTCAATAGGTGGATTAGATTGATTATACCGATGAAGCCGCTCCTCTAATTCCTCAACCGCATCGGTTGTTTCCTTCCAATTGGCTACGTTAAATAATTGAATGGTTGATTCAAATCCTTCCAAGTTGCGTTTTAGGAGCTCGAATTCGGAATGACTAACAATAATAAATTCATAAGCATTACTCAATAAATTAATGTTCTTTTCAGTAATTGATTCCTTCATTTTCAAGGAAAGATCATCATTACCAATTGGGAAGGCAAGACCGTGAGCATAAGCGTTATTTTCAGATGCATATTCCGGCTCACTATTTTCATAGTACATATATTCCCCATTTTGCAAGCTTTTCGGACTGGAAGTTAATTGATTAAAATCATCCACTGACATAAAGACATAGCTATATTGCCAATCCGTGTTCGGATTGTACTGATAATAGGTAAAGGTCGGGATCATTAGATGCTCTTTTACTGGATGTTCCTTCTTGTCAATGACTGAATAAATTTCATCCAAAGGTAGATTATTTTTTGTTTCTGTTTGGACAAATGCAAGATCATAAGGATTGTTATCAATCGCTTGCTTTTCTGATGATTGATAAAAGGTTAACACTAGCGAACTATAAAAGATTGTTACCATAATCATGACAGTCACAAGCATTAAAATGGATGTTAGTTGTTTAAATTTATAATCCAAGCTTGATAAAGATAATAGTCTTTTAAAATAAAATGGTTTATTTTTCTTCGCAATTTCGATAAAGAAACTCATAAACTGATTGAGGCTTATGTATAAACCCAATAATATTGCAATTGTCCAAAGTAATAGTAACCCACCCGTTATTTCAGAAAATGTAAAATAAAGCATCAGGGCCGAACCAACCATCATCGCTAGTCCAACAGCTCCAAATAGTGGGCTTCTCAACTTTATCGTCTCTCGCACCCTATCACTCTTCAAGCTTTGAAGAAGATTTCGGTTAAGAGTAAGGAAGAGCGATTTTCCAACTACTATTGAAAATACAGCTAAGAAGATACCAATTGAGTACATGAACATTTTAGCATTCAGATGAAATGGGATATCTTCTAAACCGACACTCTTCATTAAGAGTAAAAAAAATAATCTAGAAAAGATTGTACCTGAGAGAATACCGGATATGATTGAAGCGAGAGCAATGACACCATTCTCCAGTAATAATAATTTGCTTATATCCCGCCCTGACATTCCTAATGTCATGAAAAGTCCGAACTCACTTTTTCTCCTTTTGATAAAAATCGTATGTGCGTAATTAATGAAAAAAACTGTAAAAACAACAAGGGCAACAACTGGAACTGTTAGAACCTCTTGGATCCCTTCTAGCTTTTTCGCTTGGACTACTTGGTCATTGAAATACACGCTCAAAAACATAAAGAAGAACATTACTGCAAAGCTATTGCATACATAATAAACGATATATTTCTTATATTGAACCTTTGCCATTTTCAAAACGATCTGATTAAATGTCATGGGTTCTTCCTCCTAGTACGGCGAGGTTATCCATAATTTGATTTAAGAACTCCTTCCTACTACCTTTTTTTACGATGTAGGAATGGATTAGACCGTCTTTTATAAAGATTACTTTCTGGCAATAGCTAGCAGCAAAAACATCATGTGTCACAAGAAGAACAGTCGTCGAAAGCTCCTGAACGATTTTTTCAAAGCATTCCATGATTACCGCTGAAGATTTAGAATCCAAGTTTCCAGTTGGCTCGTCGGCAAAAATGATACTTGGCTCATTCACTAATGCTCTACTAACTGCCGTTCTCTGCTGTTGCCCCCCGGAAATATTATATGGGTATTTATGTAAGATCGATTCAATTTCAAAAAGTCTGGCTAGTTCTAGCACCTTTTGTTCCATTTCGTTTGCTGTTTTCTTTTCAAGAATCATTGGTAGAATGATATTTTCTTTTACCGTTAGGCTATCTAAAAGATTGAACTCTTGGAACACGAAGCCTAATTGCTTTCGACGAAACAGAGCTAGTTGTTCCCCTGCCATCTCACTTATTTCTTTATCAGAGATTTTGACTTCACCTGAAGTGGGCTTATCAATCCCACTCATTACGTTAAGCAATGTAGTCTTCCCACTACCAGATGGTCCCATAATCGCAATAAATTCCCCTTTATGTATGGTAAGGCTTATTCCGTTTAAAGCAGTTGTTGAGCCTGCCCCACTTTGCTTTCCGTAAATTTTCACTATTTTACTAGCATCTAAAATAACCATTGTATTTCCTCCCCAACGCAATTGTAAACTCTGTACTAATTGTAAGGTACCCAAAAAATCTCAACCATCGCATATGCTAAAAATACCTTACATTTTTGTAAGGTATTTTGGATAATTAGTTAATGGCCTTTCCCTGTTAACCAACGGATCGTTACGGTTGTACCTTCTGAAAGGGTGGATTCAATAGTAATAGTTTGACCTAATTTGTCGGCTATTTTTTTGCTTAGATAGAGTCCAATGCCAGTGGAATTAGGAAACCTCCTGCCATTTTCACCTGTGAAAAATGGTTGAAAAACTCTTTCAAGATCATAGGAAGGAATTCCGACACCTTCGTCTATTATTGATAAAGTAGTATAATTCCCTAATTCATTAATACGAAATAGTAGTTTTTTATTCCCGCTTTTAGTACTAGAATATTTAATCGCATTGGAGATGATTTGATCTATTAAAATTTCGTTCCACTTTGAATCGGTGACAATATAGGCAGTCTTTCCCTCATATTCGATGGATGGAAAAATAGATTGATAAATACATTCCTTTTTACGTCCATTTATTAGTTTTCTTAATGAGATTAGTAAGTCAACAGACTTTACCTCCAGGTCATTTTCAAAGCTATCCATTCTAATCATCGTGAGAGCTTGTTCGATAGATGTATGTAGCCGTTTGTTTTCTTGCTGAATTTTTTCAAATGTCTCAGATGATTCTTCTTTGTTAATGATTAATTCAATCACAGAAACAGGTGTTTTTAAATAATGCATCCAATGAGATAAGAAATATAATCTCTCTTTATTCTGCTCTTTCATTTCATTGTATTTACTACTATGTTCACTAATTGTTTTATTCAACAATTGCTGAAATGCTTTCTGTTCCCCTGTATGTGCTTGGAGCTCACCATCTTGATTGTTTAACAACCGCTCAATGGCCCGATTTGCTGGATAATAGCGTAGCAAGTCTATTACTAAATATACTATTAATAAAAATAATCCAATTAAGGATGGATAGAAGAACTCTATGTCTACAGGGACTGTTAGATAGAAAAAGGTAATCATACATGCCATGCTTATCAAGTAAAATCCAATAAGAAGAAATCGATCTTTCAAAAATTTTATTAACACGTTTATAAACATTGTTATTTCTCCGTTAAAGTAGGTATGTGGAACATATACCCTACCCCTCTTTTACTTTTTATCGCTTGATCATACCCAAGCTTTGAAAGGATGCCCTTAAGTCTAGTCATGTTTACGGTTAATGTATTATCGTCCACGAAAGTGATCGAATCCCATACTTCCTCAATTAACTCTTCTCGTGCGACAAAAGTGCTCTGATGGTCCATTAATTTTTTCAGCAATTTATATTCATTTTTCGTTAACTCTAGCTTTTCCCCATCACAGGATAAAGAAAGTGTATTTGCATCAATACATAGGGGGCCAACACAGGTGTTGCTTGACTCCTTTGCTGCATATTCTCCGTAAACTCTCCTTAATGTCGCTTTCACTTTTGATTGTAGCATTTCAAAGGTAAACGGTTTTGTAATATAATCATCCGCCCCAAGCTCAATCGCCATAATCTGGTCTAGCTCTTGACTGCGTGCAGAAATAATCATGATTGGGACATTGGATTGCTTACGAAAACTTCTACATAAAAAATAGCCATCATAATACGGTAAATTAATATCTAGC
This sequence comes from Fredinandcohnia quinoae, assembly GCF_022427965.1. Classification (GTDB taxonomy): domain Bacteria; phylum Bacillota; class Bacilli; order Bacillales; family Bacillaceae_L; genus Ferdinandcohnia; species Ferdinandcohnia quinoae. Next base: position 13,773 of record NZ_JAKTTI010000014.1, read on the forward strand.
AATACTAGATCTGGTTTGATACGTGCGAATTCCTCGATTATATTTGTAAAATTCTCAGGTCTATGTACAACATACCCGTAGCGCTCCAAATTGTCTTTGATAAGCTCACTTAACTGTGGATCATCTTCAATCAGCATCAGACTATACATTGTTGATTCTCCCTTTTAAACTTTGGGTTAATTTATTTGGTGTATATTCTTTTTAATAATAACATTTTTACTAGATAGGTTTATGAAATATTGGGAGATTTCATATTACGGTATAATTTGAATTTTAATTGCTAACGACCGTAAATTTTGAATAACGACCGTATTTTTGAAATAACAGCCGTATTTTCAAAATAATGACCGTATTTTCAAAATAACGACCGTAACTTCATTAGTAAGGTCTGTCTGCTATCATTTTTCAGAAAAAGTCCGGATGAAAATAGTAGATTCAGTTCTTTAATTTGATATAATTTCTATAATTAAGATATCTACTACTAAAGACACTCATTAGTTTGATAATTTAAGGGTTTTAAGCTAGTGTTTGTTTTAAATTTAAAACGAAGAGGTGAGGGAAGTTTCAATTTTACGTTCAATTCGAAAAATGTATCAATTTTTTGTAGATAAACCTTTTAAAGAAGGAACGATTATTAATAATCACTATGAGGTTGTAAGGGTTATTGGGACTGGAAGCTATGGCATTGTTTATCTTTGTAAGGACTTGAGGTCACAGAAGAATCGAGTGATTAAACAGCTTCGTCCAAGTAAACATCGGAGCAAAAAGGAGGTTGAGCTCTTTGAAATTGAAACCTCTTTTTTGCGTACACTGAATCACAAAAAAATGCCAATATTATACGAAACTTTCACAAATAACGAAGACTTTTTTTATGTAATGAGTTATATCGAAGGGGATAATTTGGAAGACCAAATTTTTTATACTAAAAAAACATTTAACGAAAAAGAGTCACTGCAAATTCTTGAACAGCTGCTTGAATTAGTCGATTATCTTCATCAAAAGAACATTTACCATCAAGATTTACGTATTCCTAATATTTTGCTTAAAAATAATGAGCTGTTTTTGATTGATTTTGGTTTGTCTAAGCTAGGAAAAGCGGTAGAATCAGCTCATTCCCTAAAAATGAAGCAGCAGGACTATTATGATCTAGGAGAAATCCTTTTATATTTGCTTTATACGACATACACTTCCAAATATAAAAAAGCCCTCCCTTGGACAGAAGAACTTTCTTTAGAAAATGAAACCGTTCATTTGCTGAAAAGACTATTACAAATTAATGAACCTTATTCAACTATCAAAGACATTTCAGACGATCTTCATGCTGCATTAAAGGCGAATGAAAAAGTAGATTAACGACAAAGAGGAGGTTAGCTGCTGCTTCGCCCTTTTCGTTTGTAATAATTACTACCACCAAATGGAGATCGTTTGTACCCACGGTTACTGCTGCTACCTCGGTGATAATACCCTTTTCTTCGATCACTGCTACTGCCACGACGATAATGACCATGTCTTCGCTCACTGCTGCCTTGGGAGAGATGCTTGATTTGCTTCATTATTTTTTTAAACATTGTTTTCCTCCTTTCAGCTTTTTTATCTTTGTTACTGTTTTGTTTATTCTAACATAATCTATGGACAAAATTTAATAATTAGTACTCTTCAATGTTTATAAGTACACATAATCAAGAATGGGATCCTTGTGAAAAAGATCCCATAACAAATGCAGCATCTAGCTGACAAATAGATCTCTTTTTGTAGCTAGAATTTGCTTAACTAATTTTTTCGTTAATGAAGCAGAACGAACTCTGAAATCCAGATCAGGCGAGATCTGAATACTGTAAGCCTTGTTCTCAATAGTTGCTTTTAATTCTGAGATTGTCTTTACAGCAGGATTTTTAAAAGCATTTTTACTCCCTTTTGTCTCTAGTGCTTCAATTGTTGTACGTGCCCTTTTTGCTGTGCTCAGCAGTAAAGGATAAAAAGACAAGACAGCTAGTTTAATAAAATATGCTGCATATCGCCAGTAGAGGATTCCCTTTTTATCTGGTGCCCTTCCTCTTAACCTGTAAGACATGAATACATGATTGTATTCCTCTAGTAGCAAAGGAAGCATCCGATAACCATATGAAATAGAAAATGAGACTTGCCCTGGTACGCCAATACTAAGTAATCCAATACTTAGTTTTTCCGGACCCATTGAGCTAAAAACAGTAATACTCGCTAGTGATATAACAGCGAGCTTCACCGTCAGCATCAATAACGGTTGAAGAACAGCCATATCACCCCCAAAAACGAGGGAAGCAATCAATAAATAACCGCCTTGACCTAGCAAGCCAAGAATTAGGATAAATAAAATTAGCTTGCTTACTCTTGTCATAATTGTTGTCAATACCGTAGCAGCCAACATACCGAATAATACAACTTCGTCATGTATAAACCACGGGACGATACCGAAAAAACCATACCAGATGAATAAAATACGCGGATCAAGTCTTGCAATAAATGTGTAGTCATTTGCATAAGCGGTGTTCATCAGTTCAATTTTAATTTGTTCGACATTAAGCTTATCAATCATACTTTTTACGTAATCCATGCGACTTCTTCCTCCTTATGATATAAGTCAATAAATGATTCGATGGAATAAGCAGCCGGTGAAAGACGCAGTCTATGGCTAAGTTCGACAATCTGGGGAGGGATAATGCCTGCTTTTTTCATTAATGGTACATTGGAAAACAACCCTTCTTTGTCCCCATCATAAATAATTTGTCCTTCGTTCATTACGATCACACGTGTGGACCATTCACTAACCAATTGCATATCATGCGTGGCAATCAAAACTAGTTCTGTGTGATGCTCAAGCTGATTGATAAATTTAGTCAGCTGTTTACGTGTGCCGATATCGAGATTGGCAGTGGGCTCATCTAGTAAAATAATCGTCGGGTCCATCGCTGCTCCGATTGCGAGGGAGGCTCTTCTCTGCTGGCCACCGCTCATAAGACGGCTGTCCTTATCCTGTAAGTCGGTTAAATTGAACAGCTCAAGGATTTCATTCACTTTCTTTTCATACCCATCTCTTTTCCTCGCTTTTAAGAAAAACTCCACATCCCTGCGAACAGTATCTTCAATAAACATCTGTTCAGGGTTTTGATAAATATAAGTCACACAATCTGCAAGCTGTTCTGGTGACTGATTGCTAGTGGAGTGCCCCAATACATCTACTGTCCCAAAAGCAGGTTTACGAAAGCCTGTTAAAAGCCGCATCAAAGTTGATTTGCCAGCCCCATTATTGCCGACAAGAGCAATCTTTTCACCTTTATATAAAGTCACATTTATGTTTTTTAATATATGGTTGTAGGAACGATCAACAGTTTTGTAAGAAAACTCTACATCGTGAAACGAAGCAACTGGCTCTTTCTGAAAACTTAATTCTGATTGATAAAACTGTGGTTCTTTTTGACGTATTTGATCTGTAAAATAATCCTCTGCTTCCTCCAGAGTAATTGGAAGAGAAGCCCTTTCACCAAGCTTATATGCAGCGAGTGTGACTTGTGGAGGGTAAATATGGCATTTTACTAATTCATCAATAGCTGTGAGGGCTTCCTTAACGGGTCTTTTCCATACTGATTTTCCCTTATCAAGCAATAAAACCTCGGAACAATAATCAGCGATAAATTCGGTATGGTGCTCTATTACAATAATCGTTTTTTGGTGCTGTTCATGTAGTTTTTTCAGTACATCATACATTTTTCTTGCATGATATGGATCCAGCTGTGCTATCGGTTCATCCAAAACAATAATATCCGGATTGAGTGCCAGACAGCCAGCCAGTGCCAGTAAGTGTTTCTGACCGCCGCTTAGTTGCCAGACAAATTCGTTTTCATAATTATCAAGTTCCACTAGTCGTAGTGCCTCTCGAGCACGCTCTTTATAATCTTTAAGACCGAAGTGAAGTGGTGCAAACGCAGCATCTTCCAATACTCTTGCTTGAACAAGTTGGTTTTCAAAATCTTGATATACATAACCGATATGCGCTGAAAGCTCTGCTACTGAACTAGTTGCGACGTCTAATCCATTGACTGAAGCTGACCCCTCAAAATCACCTGAGTAATAATGAGGAATTAAGCCATTCATCAGCTTGCATAATGTTGATTTCCCGCTGCCATTTCCACCGATGATAGCAAGAAATTCCCCTTTCTTAACATTCACATTCATGTTGTGTAAAATAGGTTCTTCTTCATTTGGGTATGTAAATGTTACATTATTAATGTTAATCACTGGATTCATGCTGCATTTTTCCTCCCTTTTTTGGAACGTGAAAGCAATGCATACACGATGGAAGCTGAAATAATTCCAGCAATTCCAAGGCTTATCCAAGTTAACATAGATTCAGAGTCTTCGGCGAAAGAAGCTTCCCATTCAAAAATGTTAAAATCCGTCTCAGATAAGAACTCAAATCCGAATGCTGAAAAGGCTAGAATCACCGCCATAATTACTAGTTTCGGATGTAAAATCCCCCGAATAGACCAAGCATCTTCTCTCGTACGAGGCTTCATTCCTAGCAATGGCTCTATTTTCCCGTACAACCTTGGTACAAGATATAATGTAGGAAGTAGAGCAAACAAGATACCTGAAAAGAAAACATCATTAAGGAATGAGAAACCTTCGACTACAACAACACTTTCCGCAAGACCTGGAAGAGCTTCAAAGTCATCGACACCAATCCAAACTTTCGTAATATCCACCATCATGCTGATTAATTGATGAATGATAACTCCCGACATAGCTGCAATTCCAACTTGACGCTTGTTTTTAGGATCAGTGACCATTATTCCAGCAATATACATCGCTAACGAAAATGAAATAAATTTTTCAAGTTCTCCAAAACCACCGAATTGGCCAAGCATTAATTCACCGAAAACAACTTCCCCAAGTGAAGCTCCCAGTGCTGCATAAAGAGGATTGAATAAGATACAAAGAGTCAATGGAATAAATGCGAAGTACTCGATGGAAAACTCAACTGGGCCTAAGTAAACAGATGGAACAAGTTCGGTAATCATGTTCGATAAACCATAAAGGGACATAGACAAAATAAAAACCATCATTTTCTGTGACTGAGTCAACTTAAAATTATTTTTCATTGGATTGCCTCCTTTAATCATTTCATCTTTATTCTAAGGAAGGAATATGAACGCAACTTAGTATCCATGTAAAGATTGCGTAAAACTATTATCATTTTCTTTCAATTTGATATTTTTTTATCATATAGTGCTATGATAATGAAAAAAGGGTGAAGCATATGTTTAATTTGAATGAGTTGTCTCCCAGTCAATTGAAGATTGGGCAGTGGATTTTACATAATGAATCGAGTGTGATGATCTGTACAGAACAGGATATAGCGAAGGCTGTTGGAGTAAGCGTTGCTTCTGTATCGCGTTTTTGGAAAGCAGCAGGATACCAAAACTTAAAAGCATATAAACAGCAGTTGAAAGAAAAACGTGATATTACACCTGCAAAGAAAATCCTAAAAACTGTCATTGATTTGGAATATGGGGACGTGCAAAGTCATCATTTAAATCGCAGTATCCATCATCTTCAAGCGACATTGGATCATTTTCAAAGAGAACAGTTTGAGGAAGCAATCACTCTTATTCGTAAGGCAAGCCGTCTGTTTATTTACGCACCAGGTCCATCACTCAGTCTTGGAGAGCTTTTAAGCTATCGGCTCAGGCGCTATGGACTGGACGTACGTCTAATCAGGTGGATGGGCAGCGAAATGCTGGAGGAACTCATACATATTAATGAGTCATGTGTCGTTTTCCTGTTTTGCTTTGGAAGACTGTTAAAGGAAGGAAAAGTGCTATTAAAGCATGCCAACGAAACAATGTGCAAAACAATTGTAATCAGTGACCAGTCTGTGTTGGATACCACTTCTCCCTTTGATATTCTTCTGTACGCAGACCGAGGAGAGAAAGATGAATTTCATTCTATGATTGCACCGTTATTTTTATTGGAGAATTTAATTGTGGAAATTGGAAGAGATGAAGGTTCTCTCACTTATATGGAGTTCCTTGACAGACTTCGAAAAACGTACAAAGAAGATATTCCTCGCTAATTGAGGACAGTGAGCATCCCTTGTTTTATTGTGGGGATTACAAGAGAAGAATAAAGATTATTCAAATTTCGAGTTCATTTTCGTTCTGATTGACATGCTGCAACTAGGTGATGCTTGCCATACATAATATTATAATAGATTTCTTCATATTATTTCCTCCAATTTTTTATATCATTATTAGAGAGATGTTGCCTTTTAACAGGCTACACCTCTCGATGATTTTTTGATTATAAAGTTAAACCGCCATCAACAAGAACAATTGAACCAGTCATATAGCTTGCTTTTTCTGATGCTAAATAAGCAACCATTTCTGCAAGTTCTTTAGGAGCAGCATATCGGCCCATACGCATATTCGGTAGTTCTTCCGGAATGTACCCACCTTTTTCAAACTGCTCAGTAACACTAGCTGTTAATGCCGTTTCAACTCCTCCTGGACAAAGGGCATTAATTCGAATTCCTTTTTTTGCATATTCTAATGCAGCACCCTTAGTTAAGGCTACAACCGCATGTTTACTTGCAGAGTACACAGCAACGCTATGTTCTGCGCGAACTCCTGCAGTAGAAGCAGTGTTTATAACGGATCCGAATCCTTGCGCTTCCATCACTTTCAATACATATTTCATTCCAAGGAAGATCCCCTTCACATTGACAGACATAATACGGTCAAATTCAGATTCCTCTACTTCAGTGAATGGTGCGAACTTTTGGATAACACCTGCATTATTGAAGAATATATCAATACGACCATATGTTTCAACTGCTTTATTTACATAGTTTTGCACATCTTCAGTTTTTGAGACATCCGCTTGAATGAAGATACCTTCTCCACCTTGTTCTTTCACAAGCTTTAATGTTTCTTCCCCTGTTTCCTTATTGAAATCCACTACTACAACTGTTGCACCGTCACTAGCAAGTTTCAAACTACTTGCTCTTCCGATTCCACTTCCTGCACCAGTAATTACAGCAATTTTATTAGATAATTCCATGTTCAATTCCTCCCTACTTAATTCTTACACCCATAATTTTATTCCTTGCTTAAGAATAAATATTGTATTATCTTACGAATAATAGTATTTATTTAACCATTCTAAATAGCTATCGAATATAAAAAAATATGAATGGAGTTTATAGAATTGATGGAAATGGCCATACAAGATTTACAATATATATGTGAGCTTATATATAAAGTGCATAACATCCCTGTTTTTTATGTCAATCAATCAGGAGAGATTGAACACGAATTTGCAAGTAGAGAACTACGGGATAATCCATATTACAGCCCGTTCATAGAGCAGATTAGTATATATACTTTCGAAGATAATCCAATGGATTTTCCAATCTTCTTTTCTAATTCAAATTTGAAATTTTTCTTTGTCAATTTAAAAAGAGCAAATCTATATTTAGGAACCGTTATTTTAGATCCTACCCTCGAGTCAGAAGTATCTGAAGAAAGTATTAGCAAGATCCTGGACGCTTTTAAAGGAAACCTGAATAAAAGGAAGATCATTGAATATTATCATTCAATCCCCATTATTGATAGTCAACAATTCCTATCGCTAAGTTTATTGGTTTATTTTTTGATGTATCATAAAAAACTAGATAAGGAGATGGTCATCAAAAATAATAAAGAATTAACCCTTAATATGAATGAATCAGAGAATCCCGACCTTGAAATTTCAAAAGGAAGAAGGAATTTCATTTTTCATTCCAATCTATCATACGAACAGGTTTTATTAGATTGCGTAAAAAATGGAAGGTTAGATAAATTAAAGGATATCTTTGATTACTCTATTTTGGGTGAGGCAGAATTAGGATTATTGTCGAAACGTAATCGCCTAAGAAGTGAAAAGAATTTAATGATAACTGGAATTGCACTCGTTTGCAGAGCGGCTATTGAAGGTGGTTTAAATGAAGAAACAGCCTTTACCTTAAGTGATTTCTATATTCAACAACTTGAGGAATTAGGAAGCTTAAATGAAATATTAAAATTTACGGAAGAAGCCATAATGGATTTTACCAATCGTGTGCATCAATTAAATGAAGAAAAATATTCTGCAACAATCACAGCTTGTCAACATTATATTTATAATCATATTTATGAAGAAATCACACTAGATCAACTTGCACAACTGTGTCATTTAAGCCCAAATTACTTATCCTCACTTTTTAGAAAAGAAGTTGGAACACCCATAAGTGAGTACATTCAACTGCAACGAGTGAATGAAGCAAAAAAGCTCTTGCGTTTAACAAATTATTCGATTTCAGACATCGGAACATGGCTAAATTTCAACGATCAAAGCTATTTTATAAAAGTCTTTAAAAAATACAGCGGCTTAACTCCTAAGCAGTTTAGAAATAATCATTACTCAGATCATAAATCGATTGATGAAATAGATTAAACACAAAACTACTAATTAGTATAGACTCTCCATAACACGAGGGTCTTTTTATGTTTTCTAAATTAAAATTCAGAAAATACTTGCATTTATATGTCACAGTGCGATATAGTCACAGTAAGATGTATTTTGATGTGATATAGGTGGTGAATAAATTGGAACTTAAGAAGGCAATTAAAAAATACGTGCCAATGACAGAGACCGCTTTTTATATTCTTTTTTCCTTGCACAAGCCAAAGCACGGCTATGGGATTGTAAAGCACGTAGAGGAAATCACCCATTCAAGAATTGTTTTAGGATCAGGGACTGTCTATGGAACATTATCTAAAATGCAAAAAGATGGACTAATTACCGTGTACGCAGATGAAGAAAGAAAAACCGTTTATGAAATTACAGCATTAGGAAAAGAAGTATTATTTGCAGAAATGGAACGGGTTAAAGAGGTTTATGAGAATATCTTGAAGTTTGGAGGAGATTTTCATGATGAAAAGGGTGTTTAGACCATTTTGGAGCTACAATATACTCGGAACTGAAGAGTGGTTAGCTGAGTTGGCTGAACAAGGTTGGCAGCTAGTAAAATTCAACCGTTTTACGAGAGTATTTTATTTTCAAAAAAGCGAACCGAAGACTTACTCGTATCAAATTGGCTTTGAAAGAATGAAAGATTATCAATTACCAAACGCGCTCAGTGCAGACGGCTGGCAAAAACAGTATCAAAATAGCAATTGGTATGTGATGAGAAATGAAAAGCCAAGGGAAGATATTAAAGTTACATCAGCACGGGAAAACATCATATTAAAAAATCGAGTTCATTATTTTATATATTGTGGATATCTTATTTATTGCGTACATCAGATACTCCTCAATTTCCTTGATTTATCTTTGCTGGTATTTTTACCAACATTCTTAACTGGCACTATTTTGGGCAGTCCACTTAGAATAATTTCTTACATCATAGCAGCATTTACCATATTTGCTTTTATGGTTTCCATCAGTTCCTTCAACAAAATTCGAAAAAGCAATAAACAATTGGTCAAGTGCCATTTTAATAGTCCTGCATTTGAAATGGGTGAGGAGCTAAGTGAATATCTTCCATTTGAATTTGAAGAGGAACAGAAACTAAGAAAAGCAGGATTATTACTGAAGAAACGAAATTTCACTTGGATGAACCAACCTGATAAACTGGAGGATTGGCTTGAGAAGATGGAGGCGAAAGGATTCAATTTACTCCATGTGAATCGCGGGACTACTTTTTATTTTTTGAAAGGTGACAAAAGGAAACTCAGCTATTGTGTCTTGTTTCAAAATGTACCGGATGAAACTGCCTATTTTTTCCATAAAGACAATGGTTGGAAACATATTTTTTCCGCAAGATCCCTTTGGCAAATATATTCAATTTGGGCAAAAGAATATGATGAAGAAGAAAAACCACAGATTTATAGTGAAAAGGAAATTCATTTAAAAGCTGCATGGAAAATTCCCTTCCCATATCTAATAATTGACGTACCATTGATAGCACTTTTTACCTTTTTCATTATCAAAAAGATAAACTGGAATCTTAATAGTACTGGAATTCTCAAACTGCTTAACGATTTTTATCTTATTTTGTTTACCCTATGCTTTTTAATTTTGTCTACCTCTACTTTTCAGTGTTTAAGATATTATTATCGGGTGAAGAAGAAATATGAGTATTAAGTAGAATGATTGAGGATAATAGATGAAGCCTTACAGTTCCAGTCAAGAATATCGACTCTTTTTTAACCCATCGACTTTGTAATTGTACCGGGGTGCAATCCTTACTTTAAGTATTGCACCCAATATTTCATGTACATTTCTCTATAAACTTACAAATATCAAGGTAATCTATTCCTACAAGATTCATGTCACGATAAATAATTTATTTAAGAAATTCTTTCATAGACGTTGCTAAAAAGTTGTAGAAAAAATATAATATATAAAACATACGTTCCTATTTATTGCAAAGGAGGATACCATAGTGCAGATTTGGGAGGCAGCTTATATTGCAGGAATTATTGACGGAGAAGGAAGCATTTCATTAACTAGAATGCATAAAAAGGAGCATCGACGTCCTTGCATTTCAATCGCATCAACTGACTTGGAGCTCCTCACATATATTCATAGATTAACCGGAGGGTATATTAATAATAAGAGAAATTATAGACCAAATATACATAAGGATTCTTACACTTTGTCAATCAAAAAGAAGGAAGAAGTTTTTTATACCTTACAACAGATAGTCCCATTCTTAAGGGTAAATAAAAAGCGAAATAGAGCCATTTGGATACTGGAAAACTATGAAAGAGTTACTCCTAGAAACGGAAAATATAGCCCAGAATTATTAAATAGTAAAGTTTTATTTGAGGAGTACTTTTTTGAAATGTAGTGGAAAAACATAAAAACAGACCCACCGATATTAGTGAGTCTGTGTAATGATAGTATTAACCACCAAATTATGTATTTGGTGGAGACGGTGGGACGTGCTCTTCCATGCTTTCGTCATGGCACTGACTATATCTTAGACCTGTAATCCTTCAGGCCTTCCGGCGTATTATGCGAAACATAATTTGTACCTGTTCAGGTAGGATTTCGCATCCTAGTACTACCTTTTAATGGCAGCCTATAAGTCGATACACGGCTGTTAGATTGCTCTACATACCGCTCGGCATTGCCTTACCACAATTGAATTGCGACTTAGGTTTCACCGATAAAGCCGGATTTTCACTTATGTGTTACCACATAAGGCGACTAATTACTAATCGAACCCACGTCCAAAGATATCGCTACTTAAGCATCTACGAGTGTAGTCGATATATTAGTGATTCGCTAACTCTTCAGCCTATCGACAGGCTTCCAAGCAGCTAGTCTGATTGTTCTCTTCCTTTGTCCTCAGACGGCGAACTCCGGCGTAGCCCACTTAGAGTGAGTCCCTTACCCTACCACATGGGCGATGGAGGGAGGAACCGCTATCGTCTGTTATTAAGCAGCGAAAGCGAAGTTGTTGTTTTCTTTGCCAGTTATAGGCGTTGACGTTTTAACGAGGCCGATCCCCTCGACTCGCAACTTAAGCTCGAACTACCCCTGTCGAATCCGTAGCGTCCCCATATGTCGAATGATAAGCGGCGAATCTACTTGCGCAGGATGTGCTGATCCGGGCGTTGCCACAGGACGTGGCTGCTTTTAGCCGGACTGCGTCAGCTTGGTCGCTCGAATCCTCACGTATTATAATACGTTCCGGTTCTCACTTCTGTCGCTTCCTTGACCTTCTTGCTTCTAATTCGCCATCCATTCATAAATGATAAGTAGCGAAGTTAATCACTAATTATCTGGGTGTTCGGATGAAGTGTTTTTCTAGCTTTTGTTGGCTATTCAGTTGTCTCTTACAAAACTTATTATAACACATGTACTGAAGTTTTCAATTGTAAGTTATTGTAAACTACTCTTTTTGACGATCTCTGAAAGCACGTTCGATATCGCGTTTTGCTTCCTTTTCCTTGAGATCTTGGCGTTTATCATATTTCTTCTTACCTTTACCAAGTCCTAATAATAGCTTTGCATAGCCATTTTTTAAGTAAATTTTAATTGGTACTAAAGCATAACCTTCTTCTTTTGTAAGCCCAATTAATTTACTGATTTCTTTTTTGTGCATTAGTAATTTTCTAGTACGCAGTGGATCATGATTATAGCGATTACCTTGTTCATAAGGGCTGATATGCAGATTATACAGAAACATTTCTCCGTTGTGAACACGCGCATATGAATCCTTTAGATTCGCACGACCATTACGAAGGGACTTGATTTCCGTACCTTGTAATACAATCCCGGTTTCATATGTTTCTTCGATAAAATAATCATGATTTGCTTTTTTATTTTGTGCAATCACTTTGCCGATTCCTTTTGGCATACTTACATCCCCTTATTAAACGGTACCTATCATTTTAACAAAAGATAGTGTCTTTCACAAGACTGACTACTTTATTAAACAGCTGCACTGAAGAAAGAGTTGTGACTGTCAATTCATGTGAATCATTCATAACTGTTTTTCGCGATGTGTTCCTTTATTCGATTACATAGCTTGATTACTTCTTCATTATCCCCCATAGGTGCATCTGACCAGTTATACACTGCAAATGGACCCCAATATTCTTCTGGTGTATTCGGGTAACGTGCAACGATATGCATATGAAGATGTGGAACAGAGTTTCCTGAAACTAAAGAATAAATATGTTCAGCCTGTTCAGTTTCAATCAGAGCCTTACTCACTCTCGCCATGATTATTCCAAAAGCCTTAGCTTCATCCATGTTCATATCACCAAGTGTAGGTGCATGCCTCTTAAGATCAATCATAATATGCCCCAGATAGCTTGGTTCACCGTTATTATCGATATGACCAACATATACATATTCATCCTCATATATCGTAATTCCAGCAGTTTGAATCGTACCTGCATGTTTATTGCAAATAAAACAATCATTCATTTTGAGCTTCCCCCTTTTATTTTTCCTTTTAAACATCCCTGTAATATGTTCTTTTTTTCTTATTATCCTCAATAAACATGAGAGTGCTTATTATTAAAAAGCATAAACCCGCCCCTATCTGACAAAAAGTAGTAACCCAATATATAAATGGTATCTTGCCCTCACCTATCGGCCCCACTCTAGGTCTCTTCATTTCATAGAATACAAAAAATGGTAAGGACATTGAAAAAAATGAACAAAAAAGAATGATGTATTTCCGCATACCCAACTCACCAACTTTTTATTACATTAATTTGCCTTCATAAGATAATTCTATAACCTTCAGAAAAATACCTTTTAATAATGAAAATATGTGTAAACGATTTGAAAAGAGAATAAGTTTCTAAAATCGACCGCATGTGCTCGCTTATAATCCCTTGCAATACTGTCACGTCTTAATTTCTACTTTTAATAAGTTCCTTTCCGGTTCTTTGGTTACCGGTGGGGTGCTTTTTACGCTTCGACGGGATCCATTCAGGTTCTATGGTTACCGGTGTAGCTCTTTTTTTGCTTAGATGGGATGCATTCGGGTTCTATGGTTACCGGTGGGGCGCTTTTTACGCTTCGACGGGTTCCATTCGGAGTCTATGGTTACCGTCGAGGCATTTTTTTTGCTTCAGCGGGATCCATTCGGGCTCTATGGTTACCGATGAAGCTCTTTTTTTGCTTCGACGGGATCCATTCGGGCTCTATAGTTTCCGGTGAAGCTCTTTTTTTGTTTAGACGGGATCCATTCGGGTTCTATGGTTACCGGTGGGGCGCTTTTTACGCTTCGACGGGATCCATTGGTCTATTCTAATTACAGATGCACGCGGCAGCTCGTCACGTTACCATTAACCTCTTATTTATCTTCACGCGGGAACGCGAAAACTTCTTGCGTTACCACTTACTCCTTTATTCTCTTCGCGCGGGTACGCGACAGCCCCTCACGTTTCCGCTAACCCCTTATTTATCTCCGCCCGGGCACGCGACAGCTTCTCGCGTTACCACTAACCTCTTAATACTCTTCACGAGGGTATGCGACAACTCCTCGCGTTACCGCTATCCCTTTTTTTCTCTTCGCGCGGGCATGCAAGAGCTCCTTGCGTTACCATTTACCTCGAAATTCCCCTACACCCCGCTCACCTCACCTTACCGCTCCCCCCCTTAATTCCATTCCCCCGGGCACGAAAACCCCTTCCACAACACAAAAAGCGCATGATCTCCTCTCGGGAAACCATGCGCCATCTCATTATCGATTTCTCTTATTTCGATTCTTTTTCTTGTTCTTTTGCTTTGGTGCATTGTCATATTTCTTCTTTTTCTTACGAGGTTTTCGGGTTGACCATTCGCCTTCATTCGGATCATGGTTCTTCTGGTCGACAGTAGTACTACCTTTTTTATCCCCGCCCCGACTTTTTTGACCATTATCATCTTTTTTACGACGGCGGCCTTTTTCAGCACGAATGATTTTTGGTTGATCTTTCGAAAGTTTGCGGCGGCTTCCCTTCATACCGACAACCTCGAAATCGACAGAACGTTCATCTTTATTTACTTTGACAACTCGAACTGTGATTTCATCGCCGATTCGGAACACATTCCCTGTACGCTCACCAATCATCGCATAATGGCGTTCATCATAGCGGTAATAATCATCGGTTAAGTAGCTGACATGGACAAGGCCCTCGATTGTATTTGGAAGCTCAACGAACATTCCAAAATTCGTGACTGAGCTGATAATGCCATCGTATTCTTCGCCGATTTTATCAACCATGTATTCAGCCTTTTTCATGCTGTCTGTTTCGCGTTCAGCTTCAACAGCACGTCTTTCCATATTGGAAGAGTGCTCGGCAATGTTAGGAAGCATTTCCTTCCATTTGCTTAATGTGCTATTATCGACTTTCCCTTGAATCAAATATGTACGGATTAAGCGATGTACGATTAGATCTGGGTATCGACGAATAGGTGAAGTGAAGTGTGTATAAAAATCTGTTGATAACCCAAAGTGACCAACGCTTTCAGGATCATATTTTGCCTGTTTCATTGAACGAAGCATGACCGTTGATACGACCATTTCCTCTGGTTTCCCTTGGACTGCTTCAATAATTTCCTGCAACGAGCGTGGATGAATTGAATTGCCAGTCCCTCTCACAAGATAACCAAAGTTCGTGATGAATTCTAAAAATCTTCTTAGCTTCTCTTCATTCGGGTCTTCGTGAATTCGGTAGATGAACGGTACATTCATCCAATGAAAATGCTCGGCAACCGTTTCATTTGCTACAAGCATAAATTCCTCAATTAGCTTTTCAGCAACTGAACGCTCGCGCAGAACAACGTCAACTGGTTTACCCTCTTCATCAACAAGTACCTTTGCTTCTTTGAAATCAAAATCGATTGCCCCACGCTTCATCCTTTTTTCACGAAGAATTTCAGCGAGCCTTTCCATTTCTTCAAACATTGGAACAAGTGGTTCATAGCGATTTCTAAGTTCATCGTCCTTTTCAACGAGAATACTATTAACATCAGAGTATGTCATTCGTTCTGTAGTCTTAATTACACTTTGGAAGATTTCATGCTTCACAACGACTCCAGCACGGTCAATCTCCATTTCACATGATAATGTGAGTCGATCCACTTTCGGATTTAACGAACAGATTCCATTTGAAAGACGATGTGGAATCATTGGAATAACTCTGTCTACAAGATAAATACTCGTTCCACGGTCTGCAGCTTCCTTATCAATCGGTGAACTCTCTGTTACATAGTGAGTAACATCCGCAATATGTACTCCTAACTTGTAGTTTCCATTTTCTAATTTCGTGACTGTAACAGCATCATCCAGGTCCTTCGCATCTGCACCATCAATTGTGACAATGACTTCATTGCGTAAATCTTTACGGTCTTGAAGGTCATTCGGATCAATTGTTTCAGGTGTGCTATTTGCTTGATCAAGAACCTCTTTAGGGAATTCTTGTGGAAGGCTGTGCTTATGAATAACAGATAGAATATCAATACCTGGATCATTTTTATGACCAAGGATTTCAACGACTTCCCCTTCTGCACTCATGCGTCCCTCTGGATATGTAACGAGTTTTACAACTACCTTATGTCCTTCAACAGCACCGTTTGAAGCATTCTTTGGAATAAAAATGTCATTGACAATCTTTTTATCATCGGGAATGACGAAGCCAAAGTTTTTGCTTTCGGTATAAGTACCCACAACATTTTTAACCCCACGTTCGATAATTCGGACGATGGTCCCTTCCTTACGTTGACCAGCAGATTCACTACTTAGCCGAACGAGTACAATGTCACCATGCATCGCATTTTTCATTTCATTTGGTGGGATAAAAACATCTTCCTGCTCTTTATCCTCAGGTATGACAAACGCAAACCCTTTTGCATGCCCCGTAAGCTTACCGCGAACTAAATTCATTTTTTCAGGCAACCCATAGCGGTTACTACGGGTACGAACGACTAAACCTTGTTCCTCCATAATAACGAGAGCCTTCACAAACTCTTTAAACTCCACCGAATCCGATATTTCAAAAACATCCTCAAGTTCCTGTACCGTTAATGGTTTATAAGCTTCTTCCTTCATAAAAGCTAATAACTTCTCTATATTTCCTTGGATTTCTTGCTCCATTTACTTCCCTCCTTACCAATCTAATTGCTCTAGAAATTCAAAAATATCCTCGTGTAATTGTTCGCGTTCTTTATCCAATGTAATGACATGTCCTGATTCTTCATACCATTTAATTTTTTTCATATCAGATTCAACTTCATTATAGATAATATTGGCACTTTCAGTATTAATCATTTTGTCATGTCGAGCCTGAACAACAAAAGTAGGTGAATAGATCATATCCACGTTTTCCCTAACATCAGCAATTAAACCTTGAAGAGCTTTTAGCGTCTTCATCGGTGTCTTTTGAAAGTCTACCATTTCTTGTTCAATTTGCTCTGGTGTTTTACCTTCGTGTTTTTTATATTCTCTCGCATAATCGAGAATACCTTGATACATGACTTCTTCACTTTTTATATACATTGGCGCACACATCGGTACAATCCCTTTTATAGGTACAGTGTATCCTAATTTCAGGGAAAATACCCCACCAAGGGACAAACCAGCAACCGCGATTTCCTGATGTCCTCTGTCCTTTAAAAACTGATACCCGTTCATAACATCCTGCCACCAGTCCTCTGGACCTGTATGAACAAGCTCCTCTGGTGGAACCCCATGTCCCTTATAATGCGGAGCATGACATGTGTATCCTTTCTTTTCTAAAAATCGTCCAAGCATTCTCACATCAGCAGAATTTCCTGTAAACCCATGTAATAATAAGACTGCCCTTTCCCCACCTTCAAATGTAAAAGGTTTTGGATTGCTTATCTTCATGATGTAAAACTCCTTTAATCTCTATCATTATTTGCTTATTTTATTTTATACAAACATTGCTATTGTTACAAAGTTCTAGCTTTACTCTTAGTGTGCTCTTTATTCATCCTCGGTACCAATCTAAAAATAAATAAAGAGCTAGACAATCAAGTGTCTAGCCCTTGCCATTATTTTTATAGTGAAAAATAAGATACTGCTATTGTAAGGATAAAAAATAATACTGAAAGTACAATTGTAATACGATGCAACACTGCATCAAGTCCGCGTGCCTTTTGCTTACCGAATAACTGTTCAGCACCACCTGAGATTGCTCCTGATAGTCCAGCACTTTTACCTGATTGTAGAAGTACTATAACAATTAAGCCGATACTCACAATCACTAATAATGTTACAAGAAATATATGCATGAACGACACCTCCTGAATAAACACAAATAACGTTAGTATAAATGTAACACAAAAAGAAAATCAGGACAATACCTCGTTCACATATACAATCATCCAATTTCCAAACATTCTTACATCTATTTTAGGAAGGAAATGAACATATTAATGATGAAGTATGAATGAAGGGGATGAAACAACTGATCAACTGGGATTTCGATACATTTGTAAAAGAGCAAAAAAAACACAAACCAATCTACCTCGGTAACAACAGCCAAACAAAAAATGCATCAAAAAAAGATGTAGATAAGTCCAAACGTGAATAGTGTAAGGAACGCAAAAAGCGACAGGCCCTTAGGCTTGTCGCTTTCTCATGTGTATAATTAACCTCTTAGGTTATAGAATGCAGATTTACCAGCATATTGAGACATGCTAGCTAATTGGTCTTCAATACGTAGTAATTGGTTGTATTTTGCAACACGGTCTGTACGTGATGGTGCACCAGTCTTAATTTGACCTGCATTTGTAGCTACCGCAATGTCAGCGATTGTGCTGTCTTCAGTTTCACCAGAACGGTGAGAAATAACTGCTGTATAGCCAGCGCGCTTTGCCATTTCGATTGCATCAAATGTTTCAGTTAATGTACCGATTTGGTTAACTTTAATAAGGATTGAGTTTGAAATTCCTTTTTCAATTCCTTCAGAAAGCTTTTTAGTATTCGTAACGAATAAGTCGTCACCAACTAATTGAACTTTTTTACCAAGACGTTCAGTTAATAGCTTGTGACCTTCCCAGTCGTTCTCATCTAATCCATCTTCAATTGAGATGATTGGATATTTATTAACAAGGTCTTCGTAGAAAGAAACCATTTCTTCAGAAGATAATACTTTACCTTCACCTTTAAGATGGTATTTACCGTCTTCTTTGTTATAAAACTCAGATGAAGCAGCATCCATAGCAAGTTTCACTTGTTCACCTGGTTTGTAGCCAGCTTTTTCAATTGCTTCAACAATAGTTTGTAGAGCCTCTTCGTTTGAACCTAAGTTTGGAGCGAAACCACCTTCATCACCAACAGCTGTATTCAAACCTTTTTCTTTTAGTACTGCTTTAAGGTTATGGAAGATTTCAGCACCCATACGTAGTGCCTCTTTGAAGTTTTCAGCACCAACAGGCATAATCATGAATTCTTGAATATCAACGTTATTATCCGCATGCTCACCACCATTGATGATGTTCATCATTGGAGTTGGTAATGTTTTTGCGTTGAATCCGCCAAGATATTGATATAAAGGAAGCTCAAGGAAGTCTGATGCAGCACGAGCAACTGCCATTGATACACCAAGAATAGCGTTTGCGCCTAGCTTTCCTTTATTTTCAGTTCCATCTAATTCGATTAATGCTTGGTCAACTGCAACTTGGTCAGTTACATCGAACCCAATGATTTCAGCTGCAATGATTTCATTCACATTGTTAACAGCATTTTGAACACCTTTACCTAGGTAACGGCTTTTATCACCATCACGAAGTTCTACAGCTTCGTATTCACCAGTTGACGCACCACTTGGAACTAACGCACGGCCAAAAGCACCTGATTCAGTATATACTTCTACTTCAACTGTTGGATTTCCACGGGAATCTAATACTTCACGAGCATAAACATCTACGATAATTGACATTTGTATCTCTCCTTTTTTTCACACTTTATATATTATTTCACATTTTCGAGTTTAATTGTTAGTTAAAACCTAAAACTTTCATAATTGGAGCACGTTTTATTTTTTGATTAGACTTGAACCTGTCATTTCAGCTGATTTTTGGACATTAAGTAAATCTAGCACGGTTGGTGCAAGATCACCTAATATTCCGTCCTCACGAAGCTCCAAGCCTTCTTTTGTAACAATGACTGGAACAGGATTTGTTGTATGAGCTGTCATTGGGTTGCCTTCAAGTGTAACGACTTCATCAGCATTACCGTGATCAGCGGTAATGATAGCTGCGCCGCCCTTTGCTAAAATTGCATCTACAATTTCGCCAAGACATTCATCAACAGTTTCAATTGCTTTAATAGTTGGTTCTAGCATACCAGAGTGACCAACCATATCAGGATTTGCAAAGTTTAAAATAATCGCATCCTGTTTGTCTTCTTCGATTTCTTTTAATAGTGCATCTCTTACTTCATATGCACTCATTTCTGGCTTAAGGTCATATGTTGCAACCTTAGGTGAATTAATCAAAATTCTTGTTTCACCAGGGAATTCCTGCTCACGACCGCCACTCATGAAGAATGTTACATGAGGGTATTTCTCCGTTTCAGCGATACGCAGCTGCTTCAATCCGTTTTGGGATAAAACTTCACCAAGTGTGTTATCCAAATTCGTTGGTTTAAAGGCAACATAGCCATCAACTGATTCGCTGAAATGAGTTAAGCAAACAAAGAACAAATGCTTCGGATGCTTTGGACCACGGTCAAATGAACGGAAATCTTCATTTGTAAATGTATTTGATATCTGAATGGCACGATCCGGACGGAAGTTATAGAAAATAACCGCATCATCATCCTTAATCGTAGCAACTGGTAATCCATCTTCTTTTAAAATAACTGATGGTAATACGAACTCATCATAGATGCCATTTTCATATGAATCATTCACACAGTCAATCGCACTATTATATGACGGTCCTTCACCATAGACCATTGAACGGTATGATTTTTCAACACGTTCCCAACGTTTATCACGGTCCATTGAGTAGTAACGTCCTGAAATTGTGGCAATCTCACCTACACCATATTCTTTCATTTTTTCATTTAATTGTTCGATATAGCCTCTTGCTGTCTGAGGCCCTACATCTCGCCCATCTAAAAACCCGTGGATATAGACATTTTTCACACCCTCATCTGCTGCCAACTTCAATAATGCAAAGAGGTGATTAATATGGCTATGAACGCCTCCATCAGATAGTAAGCCAAATAAATGAAGATTCGTTCCTTTTTCTTTCACATGATGGATTGCTTCTAGAAACGTTGCATTGCGTTGGAATTCGCCTTCACGAATCGCCACATTCACACGGGTCAAACTTTGGTATACAATTCGGCCCGCACCGATATTTAGGTGCCCTACCTCAGAATTCCCCATTTGACCATCTGGTAATCCAACCGCCTCACCTGAAGCCTGAAGTGTAGCATGAGGAAATTGATTCCAATAACGATCAAAATTTGGTTTCTTCGCTTGAGTAACTGCATTTCCTTTTGTTTCACTACGAAGCCCGAAACCATCAAGAATAATTAATGCAACAGGTTGCTTACTCATTACTTCCAGCCTCCAAAAGCTTTAAGAAGGAAGAAGCATCTAAGCTTGCACCACCGACAAGAGCACCGTCAATGTCAGGTTGAGCCATATATTCAGCGATATTCTCAGGTTTTACACTACCACCATATTGAATACGAACTGCTTCAGCAACATCTGAAGAGAATTGTTCTGCAACAACGTTACGGATGACAGCACATACTTCATTTGCATCAGCAGAGGATGAAGATTTTCCTGTTCCAATCGCCCAAATTGGTTCATATGCAATTACAACTTGTTTTGCCTGATCAGCTGTTAAGCCAGCTAATGCTTTCTTAATTTGGCTTGATACTAATTCATTTGTTTGGCCGGCTTCACGTTCTTCTAATGTTTCACCACAACAAACAATTGGATTCAATCTATGTTTAAAAGCTGCTAATGTTTTTTTATTTACAGTTTCATCGGTTTCAGCGAACATTTCACGACGTTCTGAATGACCTAAAATTACATAATCTACACCAAGGTCTTTTAAAGAAACCGGGCTAATTTCACCTGTAAATGCACCGTTTTCTTCAAAGTGCATATTTTGCGCACCGATTTTTAAATCATAACGGTCTTTCACACTTGCGACTAAACGCTCTAGAAAAATGGCAGGCGCGCAAACCACTGCATCAACCTTATCAGTTGAAGGAATAAGTCCATTAACCTCTTCTACAAAACTTGTTGCCTCTGACAACGTCTTGTTCATTTTCCAGTTTCCAGCAATAATTGGCTTTCTCATCCTACACCATCCTAACTTTTTTCAACATCTATGATATACATACTAGAACTTATTTATTGTTTAAAGCTACTACTCCAGGTAATTCCTTACCTTCCATAAACTCAAGTGATGCTCCTCCACCAGTTGAGATATGACTCATTTTTTCAGCTAAGCCAAATTTCTCAACTGCAGCTGCAGAATCTCCTCCACCGATAACTGAATAAGTATCCTTCGCATCAGCTAGGGCTTCAGCTACAGCTTTTGTACCATTTGCGAATGCATCTAATTCAAATACACCCATTGGTCCATTCCAGATAACCAATTTTGAATTTAATATTACATCTCTGTACATTTCTGCTGTCTTCGGACCAATATCAAGTGCTTCCCAATCGCTTGGAATTTCTTCTATTGAAACAACCTTCTTATTTGCATCATTTGAAAAATCATCTGCAACCATAACATCAACAGGCATATAGAAATTAACGCCCTTTTCTTTTGCTTTGTTCATGAATTGATTCGCAAGATCAATTTTATCTTCCTCTAAAAGGGATTTTCCAACCTCATGACCTTGTGCTTTTACAAATGTATAAGCAAGACCACCACCAATAATTAGGTTATCCACTTTTTCTAGTAGATTCTCGATAACACCAATCTTGTCTTTTACCTTTGCACCACCAATTATTGCAGTGAATGGACGTTCTGGATTCGAAAGTGCCTTTCCTAAAACTTCGAGTTCCTTCTCCATTAAAAAGCCAGCTACAGCTGGGATATGCTCTGCGATACCTGCTGTAGAAGCATGTGCACGGTGTGCAGCTCCGAAAGCATCATTCACATAAATATCTGCTAAATCTGCAAACTTTCGTGATAGTTCAGCATCATTTTTCTCTTCTCCAGGGTAGAAACGAACATTTTCTAGAAGAAGGACATCACCATTAGACATTTTTGCGATTGCCTGCTCTACATCGCTGCCATATGCTTCATTTGTTTTTTGAACTTCTTTTCCTAGATGTTCGCCTAAACGTTTCGCAACAGGATCTAAGCGAAGCTCTTCAACAGCTTGACCTTTTGGTCGTCCTAGATGGCTAGCTAATATGACTTTTGCACCTTGCTCACATAAATATTGGATCGTTGGTAATGCTGCACGAATACGAGTATCATCTGTTACTTGCCCACCTTGCATTGGCACATTAAAATCAACTCGACAAAAAACTCGCTTGCCTTTCACATCAATATCCTTCACTGACTTCTTATTCATTGAAAAGGCCTCCATTCACTAAATAATTTGTTATCCACAATGGTGTCTGTCACCATTCTATGTAAAAAGGAAGGGAAAACTCCCTTCCCCACTTTTTCTGTTATCTATTAAAGACCTTTACCTGCAATATATGCAGCTAAGTCTACTACACGGTGTGAATAGCCGCTTTCATTGTCATACCAAGAAATAACTTTTACCATATTGCCTTCCATAATCATAGTTGAAAGAGCATCAATAGTAGATGAATCTGGGTTACCATTGTAGTCACTAGATACAAGTGGCTCTTCACTGTAACCTAAAATTCCTTTTAATTCACCTTCAGAAGCTGCTTTGAATGCTGCATTAATTTCTTCTGCAGTTACTTCTTTATCAAGCTCAGCAACAAGATCAACAAGTGATACATTTGGAGTTGGAACACGAACTGCGCCACCATTTAGTTTCCCTTTTAATTCAGGTAAAACTAATGAAACTGCTTTAGCAGCACCTGTTGATGTAGGAATCATGTTTTCAGCAGCTGCACGTGCACGACGATAATCTTTATGTGGTAAATCAAGAATTTGTTGATCATTTGTATATGAGTGAATTGTAGTCATCATACCACGACGAATTCCAAAGTTTTCATGTAAAACTTTTGCAAATGGAGCCAAGCAGTTAGTTGTACAAGAAGCATTTGAAATAACACTATGATTTGCTGCATCATATTTGTCTTCGTTAACACCCATAACAATTGTAATATCTTCATCAGATGCAGGAGCTGAAATAATTACCTTTTTCGCACCAGCTTCTAAGTGCTTCGCAGCATCAGAACGCTTAGTAAAGCGGCCAGTTGATTCAACAACGATATCTACACCAAGATCGCCCCATCCTAATTGTGCTGGGTCACGCTCTGCTTTTACGATGATTTCTTTTCCATTAACTACAAGGTTATTACCATTTACAGAAACTTCTGCATCAAGTACACCATGTACAGTATCATACTTTAATAGATGAGCAAGCATGCTTGCATCTGTTAAGTCATTTACTGCTACAATCTCAACATTGTCATTTTTCAATGCTGCACGGAATACATTACGTCCAATTCGTCCAAATCCATTAATACCCATTTTTACTGTCATTTTAGTTTCCTCCTTTTTTATGTAAAGCTTTTTATATAAGGGTCTAGCCCTTTACTAACTCTTTCGCAGCACCCTCATCCGTTATTAATAACGTATCACGTGCTTGCTTAAAATAGGCTTGAATCGCCTTTGCCTTTGATGCACCACCTGCAACGGCAATTACATCATGAATGCCTTCTAAATCATCTAAATGAATGCCAATTGTTTTCACCTTATGAACGACAGATCCATCTTCATTAAAATAGTACCCAAATGCCTCAGCGACTGCATTGGAGTGGATAATTTTTTTCATATCCTCTTCATCGGTTTTACGTCGTTCAGCCATAGTTTTAGCGTCCCCTATTCCATGAACAACCATACTCGAAGACTTGATTAAATGAAGGACTGCTTTGATAGAAGGTTCAGCAACAATTGATTGGTAAGCATCGACACTTACAACATCTGGTACATGTAATAGCCTGTAATCACCTGATGCCTTCTCTGCCATTTTTGCACAGATTGTATTCGCTTGATTCTCTACTCTTTCACCCAATCCACCTCGAGCTGGAACGAATAAAATTTCGCGATCCTTTGAATCAGGCGACATCATTTCTGCGACTGATGCTAATGTTGTTCCACCTGTAACTGCGACGATATTTTCACCAGAAAGTCTTTCCTTTATACAAGAAACACAAGCACGTCCCATTTCCTTTTTAACCCACGGAAAAATGTCACTATCCCCTGATACTACGATTACATCTTTTAAGTTTAACTTTTTCTTAAGCTTTTCTTCGATGACACGTAACCCTGAAACTTCCTTCATGATTTCCTCTAACTCAACTAAAAGCTGCTGCCCCTCTTTCGTTAAAGACATGCCGGCTGTACTAAAATCTACAAGATTCTGTTCTTTTAAAAATTGAACCTCGCTTCTTAGAACCCTTTCACTATGTCCAAGACTAGTTGACAAGCTTCGTCGACCAATTGGCTGCATGAGTCTTATATATTTCAAAATATCATGCCGCTTTTGCATAACCTCAAGTAGATCAGGTAATAATTTTCGTTGAGCTTGAATTAATGATTTCATCAACATTTCCCCTTTTTTTACCATAAGGGACTTTTATCGTCCCGCTGTGACATATTGTGTCCCACTCATAGTAAAAAAAAACAAACTCCGTTAAAAATGGTGTTGTTACGTCACGTTACACATCTATTTTAACAGGAGTAGTTCATTTAATCAATCATTTAACCGCCTATTTTTTCAAGCAAACGCTTTCTTAACGTTTCTTTTTCAATTATTCCATACTGTACCTCTTCCCCATCAATTTCGATGACAGGGATCATGATTTGATATTTTTCTAATAGCTGATCATCTTTATAAATATCTACTTCTCTGATTTCTAAAGGAATTTCATCATTAATTTCTTCCAACACTTTTTTTGCCTTCATACATAGTGGGCAATCAAGCTTTGAATACATAATTACATTTACCTTATCCAAACAAAAAGCACTTCCTATCTATTTTTCATACCTTTTACGCTTAGAAGATGAAGGTATTTTTAATTGATCACGATATTTTGCAATTGTACGTCTTGATACAAGGATACCATGATTCAGTTGCATTATACCGACAATCTCCTGGTCTGACAAAGGCTTATGTTTATTTTCCTCGTCAATTAGTTGTTTTAAAATGGTTCTAACTTGCAAAGACGACATATCTGAATCCCCTGTTGTTTGGATATTTCGACTGAAAAAATGCTTCATTTCAAATATTCCAAAAGGAGTTTGAACAAATTTATCTTTTGTAGCCCTACTAACCGTTGATTCGTGGATTCCCAATGTATCCGCCACTTCACTCATTGTTAACGGTTTCAAAAAATTGGGTCCTTTGAGAAAAAAATCAAGCTGCTTTAATACAATCTCATTCATGACATTTTTTAAAGTTTGTTTTCGTTGATCAATGCTTTTCATTATCCACTGACATTGTTCAACCTTTTCCTGTAAATAAGACTTAATACCTGGATCCTGTTCATTGATAAAATGGTTATAATACTGAAGATTCAATGAAACCTTTGGTAAATAATCATCCTGAAGCAAAATCTGGACAGTACCATTTTCAACCTGAATTTCAATTTCAGGAATAATATAAGAAGGCTCATTTCCTTGAAATAATGCACCTGGTCTTGGTTGTAATGTTTGGATGAGGTCGTACACATGCTGTATATCACTCAATTTCACATCCACTATTCGACTGATTTCTTTCCATGACTTATCAGCAAATAACAGGAAATGCTGTCCAATAATTTCCTCAGCCAATACATTGCGCTCAGATAGATTCTTTAATTGTAACAGTAAACATTCCTGTAAACTTCTAGCCCCTACACCAATCGGGTCAAGCTTTTGAATAAATGAAAGTGATTTTTCAATGATGCTTACGTCAACATTTAGTTCTTCTGCAATTTCCTCTTCTGCAAAATAGAAATATCCATTTTCATCTAATAATTGGATCATATATTCAATTATTGCTTTATCTTTCGAACTTAATTGAACATATGTTAGTTGGGCAAGTAAGTGTTGGTATAAAGAAATATCATTTTTTTCGATATAGTCGATTGGATTCGTATATGATTCACCTGTAACTTTTGAGATTTTTCGAGTTCTACTAAATTCATTTTGTTTGAGCTCAATGAGGGGGTTCTCTACTGATTGTTCTTCGAGAAACTTTGTCAAATCCAACGATGAATATTGAAGTAGCGTGATTGCCTGGGTTAATTCTTTTGTCATTACAAGTTTTAATGTTTGCTGTTGAAATAAACCTGTATTGAGATTCATCTAGACTCCTCCTTTCCCCTTTCTTCTTATTTTACAACAACCTTTCGCTTTGTTGTATGAAAAAATGGTGGAAAGATCGTCCTTTTTTCTCTTGTAAAATTTAGCATACATATAAATTACCATTTGATTGAAATCTACATATAAGAGGTGAGTAATGTGAAAAAAGACGAAATTAAATACACGGGGCCGCTTACGGGGACACTTAGTGAAGCAAAGGAAAAGGCAAATTCTTCAGAGGAATATTCACAGGAGTTTGAAGCTATACAGCAAATGTGGAGCGTTAACCCGGTAGATGAAAGTGTTTATGATGGGACATTAGGGTATAAGGATAATTAATCTTAATGGAGCTTAAATTATGGGGGGAATGAAGATGGCAAATGATAAAATAAAAAAACCGTTTTATAAAAGATGGTGGTTTTGGCTTATTGTGATTATTATCATTATTGCGTTAGCAACTGGCGGTGGTGATGATGAAAAAGTAGAGCAGAAAAATGATGATGTAGTTACAGATAATAATAATAATAATGATAATGATAAAACTAAAGAGGAACCTAAAGAAGAAGAAAAAAAGGCATTCGGTATTGGTGAGGAAGTAAAAGTCGGAGATATGGTTTATACCATAAACAAAAAAACAACTGCCGATCAGGTTGGACCATCCGCTCTCCCTGAAAAGGCAACTGGTAAATTTATCGTTCTTGATGTAACACTTAAAAACAATGGAAATGAAGCAGTTACTGTTGATTCGAGCTTTTTTAAATTATTGCGCGGTGAAAAAACATATGAGTCAGACTCGATGGCGAGTATGTCTGCAAACCAAGGGGAGAATGGAACAATTGAAAACAGTTTCTTGCTCCAAGAATTAAATCCTGACTCAGTACTTTCAGGAAGGGTAGTGTTCGATGTCGCCCCAGAAGTTGCAGATGCGACTGATTTACAAGTACAAGTTCAAACTGGACTTTTTGGTACTGAAACTGAAGTCATAAATCTCCAATAAAGTATTAAAAAAACCAATATCCCCGTATATAATGGGGATATTGGTTTTTTCATTAATCGAATTTATTAACGCCCTCGGCAGGATTTGAACCCACGATAAGAGAACCGGAATCTCTTGTGCTATCCACTACACTACGAGGGCATGGTCAAAATTGAATGCATTTATCATTATATGTGAGAAAACTACTGAATGCAAGAGCTTATTATGTTTAAAATCATTAAAAAAGGGTATGATGTTTAGGTGGTAACGTACATAATCATTGCTTAAATATAATATATTTTAAGCAGAGTGTTTTTGTTTGACCTTTATTGACCTTAATTGTATGATAAATACTAGGTAATCAATTCGTATTAAGGAGGAACATAGAATGAATTTAATCCCTACAGTAATTGAACAAACAAATCGCGGTGAGCGCGCATACGATATTTACTCACGTCTGTTAAAAGACCGTATTATTATGCTAGGCAGCGCAATTGATGATAACGTAGCAAACTCAATCGTTTCCCAATTATTATTTTTAGCAGCTGAAGATCCAGAAAAGGATATTTCTTTATACATTAATAGCCCAGGAGGATCGATCACAGCTGGAATGGCGATTTACGATACGATGCAATTCATCAAACCTAAAGTTTCTACAATTTGTATTGGTATGGCTGCATCAATGGGAGCTTTCCTTCTAGCAGCTGGTGAAAAAGGAAAACGATTTGCTTTACCGAATAGTGAAGTAATGATTCACCAACCACTTGGTGGTGCTCAAGGTCAAGCTACTGAGATTGAAATTGCAGCAAAACGTATTCTTTTCTTACGTGATAAGCTCAACAAAATTTTGGCTGACCGTACAGGTCAACCATTAGAGGTTATTGAACGCGACACTGATCGTGATAATTTCATGACAGCTGAAAAAGCACTTGAATATGGATTAATTGACAAAGTAATGACACCACAAGATAAATAAAATAATAAAACCTCTCACTTAAATGAGTGAGAGGTTTTTATTATGACTCTTTTTGGACGAATGTAGCCAGTGCTTCAACTGCTTCCTTTTCATCATGGCCTTCTGCTATTAGGTTAACTAATGAACCTGAACTTAAAGCTAAGCTCATTAATCCCATGATGCTCTTTGCATTCACTTTTTTTCCATCCTTCTCTAAAAATATATCCGCTGCAAATCGATTTGCTTCCTGTACAAATAATGCGGCTGGACGTGCTTGCAATCCGGTTTTCAATACGATTTCAACCTGTTTCTCAACCATGTTATTTCCTCCTCAATTGACTTTTTGTTTAAATAATTATGATAGCGCTTTTAAAGAAAACACGCCGATTGGCAAGCCTTTAGGCGAAGACAGAGGCGCTAGTTGCACTTATTCGGATAAGAAAGTTATGCTTCCTTATCCGTTAAAAGATTCGATAGTGAGTTGTATAAACTCACACTATTAGTGATTAATTTGACCGGCTCTAATTTTATCGGCGATTTCATCGATTTTTCGCAGGCGATGATTAATTCCCGACTTACTTATCTTTCCTGTTGTAACCATTTCTCCTAATTCCTTTAATGTTACATCTTGATAGGCAACCCTTAGTTCAGCTATTTCACGAAGCTTTACTGGTAAAATACTCAGTCCCACTGTTTCTTCAATGAACCGAATATTCTCCACCTGTCTAATTGAAGCTCCAATCGTTTTATTCAAATTTGCAGTTTCGCAATTTACTAACCGATTGACTGAATTTCTCATATCTCGAACAATTCTAACATCTTCAAAACGAAGTAATGCATTATGAGCACCGATTACGTTAAGAAATTCAGTTATTTTTTCGGCTTCCTTTAAATATGTGATATGGCCTTTTTTTCGCTCTAACGTTTTCGCATTCAGATCAAATACGTTCATTAATTCACAAAGAGAATCATTATGTTCCTTATAGAGTGAAAAAATTTCAAGATGATACGAGGAGGTTTCTGGATTATTAACTGATCCCCCTGCTAGAAATGCCCCACGTAAATAGGAACGCTTGCAACACTTTTTACTAATCAATTCTGGAGAAATTTCTTGGCGCAGTGAAAATCCTTCAAAAATCTTTAAATCTTCTAATATAGCCTTTGCTTCCTCAATTAATCGGACAATATATACATTGTTTTTTTTCAAGCGCATTTTTTTTCGTACTAAAAGCTCTACACCAACATCATAGCCTTTTTTCAATAAAGTATATATTCTTCTAGCAATCGCAGCATTTTCCGTTTGGATATCCACAACTATTTTTTGATTAGAGAAGGAAAGTGCGCCATTCATACGAATCAAAGCGGATAGCTCTGCTTTTGCACAACAATCCTTCACTTGTAAATTCGTTAATTCTTTCTTCGTCTCAGATGCAAATGACACAATTTCACCCCCGTTTAGAAACTAACAACTATTTATCTTGAACAAGTATATCATATAACAAGGATGCAACTTTGTTAGTATCGTGTCTTATTACATTGCCTTCATAAGAAATAATCTTATCATTGATAATTTTCAGACCTAGTGCAGATAGCTTTTCTGTGTCATAAAAGACAGGCTGAGCAAGCTCTTCTGCATACTTTTCTTGAATATGTTCAGGTATTTCTTCATCATTGACTAAGATTGTATCGATAAAGCTTTCACCCATATGATCATATAATGCTTTCACATGATCACTAGCAGTAAAATTCAATGTCTCCCCTGCTTGAGTCATCACATTACAGATATAGATTTTCTTCGCTTTTGCACGAAGAACCTCTTCACCAATTTTAGGTACAAGGAGATTTGGTAAAATACTTGTAAACAAGCTACCTGGCCCAATGATGATCATATCTGCTTCACGTATTGTGGTTAGCGTTTCGTTTAATGGTTCTATATGATCAGGTGTTAAAAATACACGTTTTATTTTTTTACCTGAATATGGAATTTTAGATTCACCAGTAATGACTGTTCCGTCTTCCATTTCTGCATGTAAAATAACACTTCGATTAGAAGCCGGGAGCACTTTCCCTCTTACATTTAACACCTTACTCATTTCACCAATTGCGTGAACAAAATCACCGGTTATTGTTGTCATTGCAGCTAAAATTAAATTCCCAAGTGAATGACCTGACAAGCCATTTCCACCTGCAAATCGATGCTGAAATAAATCTTCTATTAAAGGCTCTACATCTGATAGAGCAGCTAACACATTTCGTATATCTCCTGGTGGTGGAATATCCATCTCATCCCGCAGACGTCCAGAGCTACCTCCATCGTCTGCTACTGTTACAATCGCAGTAATATCAACTGGTTGATATTTCAATCCTCGCAAAAGCACTGAGAGCCCTGTGCCTCCACCAATGATGACAATCTTAGGTTGTGTTGGATTGGTCATTTACTTCTTTCCTTTCTCCTCTCGATATCACGGTGGGATACATGTGTCTCATATTCTTTTTCGAAATAATGTGCGAAGTATTCAGCAAGTGTTACTGAACGATGCTGACCACCAGTACAACCAATTGCAATTACGAGTTGGCTCTTCCCTTCTCGCTTGTATTGTGGAAGCATAAAAGAGAGGAGGTCAGTTACTTTTTCAATAAACTTCTGTGTCTCAGTCCATTTTAATACATATGATGATACATCTTCATCTAACCCTGTTTTTGGTCTCATCGTATCGATATAATGCGGGTTTGGAAGAAAGCGTACATCAAAAACTAAATCTGCATCAATCGGTAGCCCATATTTAAATCCAAATGACATAACATTTACGGAAAAAGTCGGTCTCGATTGAGAAGAGAATTGTTTTAATATTTTCTCGCGAAGCTCACGTGGCTTTAAATCTGATGTATCATAAATATACTGTGCTCTTCCTTTTAACTCATCTAATATTTCTCTTTCATTTTTTATTCCCTCAAGCGGTGAGCCTGTCGGAGCTAAAGGATGTGAACGTCTTGTTTCCTTATATCTTGTAACGAGAGTCGTATCTTTAGCGTCAAGGAACAAAATTTGTGGTGAAATCCAAGATTTCTCAGACAAATCATCCAGAGCTTCAAATAAGCTTTCAAAAAACTCACGACCTCGTAAATCCATCACAAGCGCTACCTTATTCATCTTTCCTCCGGATTCTTTCATTAGTTCCAAAAACTTAGGAAGTAAAGTTGGAGGTAAATTATCTACACAGAAAAAACCTAAATCCTCAAAACTCTGGATCGCGACTGTTTTCCCTGCCCCTGACATACCTGTTATAATCACTAATTGAATTTCACTCGTGGAACCTATACTCATCTATTGACCTCCTCAACTCGGATCTAAGCGATACGCTAATAATTCAAAATTGGGTGTATATGTAAATGTACCATAGATAACCCCAGACCCTTTTAGCACATAGTCTAAAATATGATAGTCGCCAGGAGCCATTGGTAAAGACGCAACTTCATGCTGTTCATGCCAAGTGAGGATTCCTTCTTCACATTCATCTACATTCTCACCTTCGAATTCGGTTGCTAGAAAGGTGAACATCATCCATTCAGACGTAACTTTATCGCCTTCTTTAATATTTATCGTAAATATCCCTTTTATGTTAGGATTTTTTAAATAAATGCCCGTTTCTTCACGGTATTCGCGGATGCATGCTTCTCTTATTGATTCACCGGTCTCCATCTTTCCACCAGGTGCCACCCACCAACCTCGGCGTGGTTTTTGCAATAATAAAACCTTGTTATCCTTAAGCAAGACGCAGTTTGAAATTCTCTGCACGATTACTTCACCTCAAGTCTATTCGATCAAAAAGAGAATACCAAAAAGGCATCGGAAATTCAGGTACCTTAATAGCCTCTTTTTGAATATAATCTAAACCTATTTTGTAAGCATCCACATTTATATTATTATACTATTTCTTACAGATAGTCACAACGAACAAGATTTGTATTATTTATTATGTATTGTCTAAATCATTAAAAGCTAAAAAAAGGGGGCACAGGAATGGTCCTGTGCCCAAACAAAATCTATTTTATAAAAGGGGGTCAATTACTACTTTCATAATACTAGAAAAATATTTCATCCGTGTTACAGGAGAGTTAAAAGCAAATTACGAATACATTTATAAACTTTACATGATTGTCACAATAGCTATGTGAAAAGTCTGTAGTGAAAAAGAAATACTTTAATACAGTCTTTAAAAAGCGATTGAAATGTACTTCACCTCAACATATTCATCAATTCCGTAATGACCACCCTCACGACCAAGGCCACTTTCTTTAAAGCCGCCGAATGGGGCCTGGGCAACCGACGGAAGTCCATCATTGAGTCCGACGATTCCATATTCCAGTTGTTCACTTATTCGGATTGCACGACCAATATTTTCAGTGAATACATAAGCAGCTAATCCGTATTGTGAATGATTTGCACGTTCGATGACTTCTTCCTCTGTTTTGAATGTCGTAACAGGTGCAAGTGGTCCAAACGTTTCCTCATGCATACACATCATTTCATCTGTTACACTCGAAATGATTGTTGGTTCAAAATAATATCCTCCACCAGTTGATGTACGTTTCCCCCCTTGGATCAGTTTTGCACCTTTGTCTAAAGCATCATTTACATGTTCTTCTACTTTTTCAAGAGCATTCTCATCGATAAGTGGCCCCACATCAATACCTTCCTCTATGCCATTGCCTACTTTTAAATTGTTCACGGCACTTTGAAACTTTTCATTGAACTGGTCAACAATGGATTCATGAACATAAATTCGGTTTGTACAAATACAAGTTTGACCCGCATTTCTGAATTTCGAACCAATTACCCCTTCGATCGCTTTATCAAGGTCAGCATCATCCATTACGATAAATGGCGCATGGCCTCCAAGTTCAAGGGAAATCTTCTTAACGGTATCTGCAGCACCCTTCATTAATAATTTGCCAATCTCTGTTGACCCTGTAAATGTAATTTTGCGAACTCGTGGATCTTCAAGCCAAGCATCCCCTATTGCACGGGCATTCCCCGTGACTACATTAATGACCCCATCGGGAATTCCCGCTTCGCCTGCAAGCTCAGCTAATCTAAGTGCTGTTAATGGTGTTTGTGAAGCTGGTTTAACAACTGCAGTACATCCGGCAGCAAGTGCCGGCCCTACTTTTCTAGTGATCATTGCAGCCGGAAAATTCCAAGGTGTAATCGCAGCAATCACTCCAACTGGTTGTTTTTGAACAAGTATTCTTTTATTTGGATGTGAGGCTGGGATTGTTTCTCCATAGATGCGCTTTCCTTCCTCCGCATACCATGAAATAAAGCTATTCGCATAATTGATTTCCCCAATTGCTTCTTTTAGTGGTTTCCCTTGTTCCTCAGTCATGATTCGTCCGAGCTCTTCCTTATGTTCATCAATAAGTTGAAACCATTTCATAAGGTATAGGCTACGTTCATTTGCGGTTTTTGAAGACCAGGCTTTGAACGCCGCATGAGCAGCATCGACTGCTTTTTTCGCCTCTGATGCACCACCTTTCGGCACGGATGCGATTACCTTATTCGTCGCTGGATTGATGACCTCAATCATTTCTTTTGAGTCACTTTCTACATGTAGTCCGTTAATATACATTAAATGTGTTGGCATTATGATAATAACCTCCTCATATTGACTTCGTAATTGGTTAAATGCACGTTAATCTGATTAAATGCACAATTCAATTGATAATTGCATGTTAATCCGGATTTATGCACGTTAAAATAATGATTTGCACGATAAACGGGTTATTTGCTCGATAGCACGATTAAATGCATGTTAGCTTCAGAAACCAAATAACCACACCTGTTAATTTCGCGTAACACTAGTCACGGTCCCGATTGATTGCTCCAAAATTGCCAATCCTTCCTCAAGCTGTTCATCCGTAATCACCAATGGCATTAATAGTCGAAGCACATTTCCATATACACCCGCACTAAGTAGGAGAAGTCCCCTACGATTCGCCTCTTTAATAATATCATTTGTTAGCCCTTTTGCTGGTTCCTTTGATTCGCGATCAGTAACTATTTCCATTGCACACATTGCACCAAGACCACGTATTTCTCCGATACACTCAAATTTATCATATAGTTCCACAAATTTTTTCATGACAACTTTACCAATTTCTTCGGCACGATCATTTAAATTTTCTTCTTTTATAATATCAAGAACAGCTAGAGCTGCTCGACACCCTAGCGGACTTCCGCTATAAGTACCTCCAAGTTCACCCGGCTCTGCAACATCCATGACATCACTTCGACCAATTACACCACTTATCGGCATTCCAGCACCTAATGATTTTGAAACAGTTATTAAATCTGGAATAATCTCAAAATGATCAACTGCAAAATAACGACCAGTTCTAGCAAACCCCGTTTGGATCTCATCAGCAACAAACAGGATGCCATGCTCTTTACAAATTTGATAGACTCCTTGAACAAAACGCTTCCCAGGGATGATGAATCCTCCTTCCCCTTGAACTGGTTCCATGACGACAGCTGCAATTGTTTCAGGAGCCACCTCTGTAATTAGAAAGTTTCTGAACTCCTCGAGCACATACTCCTCATACTGTTCGACCGATAATCCTACAGGCCTACGATAATTGTACGGATATGGTGCTTTATAGATTTCAGGGGCAAATGGTCCAAACTCATATTTATATGGCTTGACCTTACTTGTCATTGTCATCGTAAGTAATGTTCGACCATGGAACCCTTTCGAAAAAGAGATAACCCCTTGTCGCTTCGTATATTTACGGGCGATTTTCACCGCATTTTCAACTGCTTCTGCTCCACTATTTTGGAGAAGTACTTTTTTAGAATGGTCTCCAGGTGCTAGCTCTGCTAGTTTTTCGGCTAATTCAATATATGATTCATACATCATAATATTAAAACCAGTATGGATGAACTGATCTACTTGTTCATGCAATGCTTTTTTTACCTTTGGATGACAATGGCCAACATTAATCGTGCCGATTGCTCCAACAAAATCGATAAAGCGATTCCCATCTACATCTGTTACGAGTGCTCCCTCAGCTGCTTGAACAAATGCTGGTATCCCGTAACTAACTCCTTTTGGTACAATTTGATGTCTTCTTTCTAATAGATTCTTTGATTTTTCTCCTGGCAAACTTGTCTTAATTGATGCATACCCCATCATCACTCATCCCCCCTGTGCTTATGCTTAACATATGTAATGCAATATTTATGCCAAAAGAGGGGGAGAAAGAATAAAAACTACCGGTTGTATATACCCAGTAGTTTCATATTTTTAATGAAGGAAGACATTTTCATTACTCACTTGTAAATCAGCTAAAATTCTTTGGTATTTTCGACTGACTGAAGATTGGCTGATTCCTAAAGCTTTTGCTGCTTTTGTCGTTGTTTTATATTGTTTCATTGCTAATAAAATCAGTTGCTCCTCAACTGAGTCTAATGCTTCTTGGAGAGGTAAAATTCTTGTGACAATTGGTTTTGATTTCTTTGAATCATTGCCAAGCAGTAGAAAACGATTCACAAATTCAGCATCAATGACTTCATCATCTGCAGAAACAATTAGGCGTTCAATCATATTTTGTAATTCCCTAATATTTCCTGGCCATGAATATACTTCTAATAAATTGAGTGCATCAGGAGTTAAGTGGAAGTTTTTATCATAGCGTTCATTCATTTGTTGGACAAAGTGGAATGCTAATAAAGGAATATCTTCGGGTCTGTCTCGTAGAGGTGGTACTTGGATTGGAATGACATTCAAACGGTAAAAGAGATCTTCACGGAATTCACGCCTCTCTACCATTTTTTCTAAATTCTTATTTGTTGCTGCAATAATTTGGACATTTATCTTAATCGGTTTAGTGCTTCCAATTGGAATTACCTCTTGTTCCTGGAGAACACGTAAAAGCTTCACTTGAAGATGGAGTGGCATTTCTCCGATTTCATCAAGGAATAACACTCCTTCATTTGCTTGTTTAAAATAGCCATCCTTTCCATTCCGGTCAGCACCTGTAAAGGCTCCTTTACTGTAACCAAATAATTCACTTTCAAGTAAAGTTTCAGGAATTGCCCCACAGTTTAATTTAAGAAATGGCTTCTTTGATCGCTTCCCTAGCTGATGAATTGCCTGTGCAATAACTTCCTTCCCAACTCCTGATTCACCATAGATCAAAACTGTAGAGGAGAAATCTGCGATTTTTTTTACTTGTGTCATAATCTGTTCCATCTTCGTACTACAGTAGATGAGCTTTTTATAAAAAAGGTCTTTTGTTTTAATCGTGTCTAATTCTCGTTTATATTGATCAGTCATTTCCTTCATATGTCTTAGTTCTTTTTTTAATTTTGATGTTTCGGTAATATCCCTTGAAGCAATGATAATTCTTGAAAGAACACCATCCTCGTTAAAAACTGGCTTTCCAACAGCTAATATCTTTTTACCTGATTTCGTTTCTTGAACAACCGATACTTTTTTCTTTTGTTCTAAAACAAGTCTGGTCACAGATGGACTAAATAAACCTTGACGTTCCAAATCGATAATATTTTTCCCTAAAAGACTCTTTAACTCCACACCCCAAAATTGGGAAATTTCTGTATCACTATAACGAATAAGCTCTCCCTTTTCATTCACAACAAGAATTTCATCATAAATACTTGTAAGTATTGCATTTAAATCATTATTAAGGTCCTTAATATATTCAATTTCATTTGCCATCTCTTCGACCATTGGTAAATCTTGAACAATTATGACCATCCCATCCACAGTATGGTTATGAGTGAAAATTGGACTATAATCAACTAACACCCCCATATTCCCTGTTATTTGCAGTTGATTCAGAACGGTTGATCCTGTTTGATAAACACTTTCAATATGTTCCTTTCTAAAAATTTCTTCCGCCTTTGTATATAAGATATTCTCGGAACTATTTTTAATCATTTTTAAACCAGATTCGTTGTAGGATACAATTTTTTTATCCCGATCAACAACAAATATCCCCATCGGAATTGATGTTAAAATCACTTTTAGTAGGTCAATGTTTTGATCGCCCTTTCTAAATAACTCAGCCAAAACATCTTCTCTTGGAATATAACCAAAGAGTTCACCATTTTCATTATTTACTAATGAGAAGGGTTCACCAATAATTTGAAAAATTGCCGGAAGGGATATATTTTTATGAAAATATGAAACATTATCTAATGGAATTATCTCATCTATAAGACTCTCAATTGATGGTATTTGATTTTTCCCTTTTGAAAGTATATTTTTAATGGGAACATATCCTTCAATTTGATTTTTTCTTTTAATAAATAGATAAGGCTCTTGGATTTCATTATGTAAAAGCGATTCTCGCTTGTTTTCAAGTTGTTCAATCTCAATGACAATTAATGGCTTAATCTTATTTGGATCTATTGAAAACATTAAATGCAATCCCCCTTTATCAAATGCGCCTTGGCGTATTTGCGCCCAGATTTTTTCGAGCTTGCTCGAAAAGCTTCCTTTAAAAATCTGAGGCATCCGCCGGAGGCTTTAACTTTATTCAGTCGGGATTTGAACCCCACTGAATCGGAAACTGATTTGCATTCATCTCACCACTTATAGAAGTGGGAGGCTTCTGCTGAATAAAGTTAATACTCTTATTATATCATTAAATAACGGAATATTTTAATAAGTCGAAAAACATTACCCACCTGTCGAAAAAGCTTATTTAATAGCAAAAAAAAGAGAAGATGAACATTTACATCCTCTCACTTCTTTACTAGTCAGCACCAATTAGTATGGAATCCTCCCGTAAATATGCTAATACCATTCCTGGAATGACCTCATCACCTTCCTGTACCTCAATCGATTGAACCCTACCACTTATACCGATCGCAATAGTTTTATTTTCTCCTTCCAAGCTTTGAATAATGAATAATGGCTCCCATTCAGTAATCAAAGAATCCTCTTGTATCGGAATTGCTTTTATTTTGCCATGATATGGGCTAGTAACAATCTCATCGTATTCCACTCATTCACTTCCTTTCAGACTTTATTTACAGGTTATATTTGCAAATTCTGTGCCAGAAATTAATTTTGTGCTTATTCAGTGAGGGATCGTACTCTTTCTTAAACGGTTTTTGGCATATTTATTGCATTTTCATTAATAGATAAATTGATTTTTAGTGGAGGTTTGATTTGATGCAATATCCTTTATCCCCTGATGTAAAGCCGGAATTTTGTACGACAGGAACATTTATGAGATTACCAGCTAGCCGTGAAAATGCTAAACTCGCAATATTAGGGATGCCATTTGATACGGCCGCTTCTTTCCGTGTTGGAGCAAGATTCGCCCCACAAGCGATTCGCCAAGCATCCATGACATTATTCCCCTACCATCCTATTAATAAGGTTTATCCATTTGATGATACAAATGCGATTGATATTGGGGATGTGTCAGTTATTCCACATAATATTCATCGGAGCTATGAACGGATGGAAGCTGCAGTGTTAGATTTAATGAAGGGTGGCATTATTCCAATTGGACTTGGTGGTGATCATTCAATTACACTAGCAAATCTTCGTGCAGCTGCCAAGGTGTATGGGCCTGTTGCCTTAATTCATTTTGATTCCCATACAGACACTTGGGATACATATTATGAGGAAAAGTATTGGCATGGTTCTCCCTTTATTCGCGCATATGAGGAGGGCTTGTTACAGCCTGACAAAGTATTTCAAATCGGGATTCGAGGCACTTTGAATCATCCAGGTGATATTGATTCAAGCCACAAGCTTGGCTATCAGGTGATAACCACCCAAGACCTTAAGAGACGTGGCTATTCCGATGTCATTCAAGAAATGAAGAAAACGATTAGAGATGCCCCTTGTTTCTTAAGCTTTGATATTGATTTCGTTGATCCTTCCTTTGCACCTGGTACGGGCACTCTCGAAGTTGGAGGATTTACAAGTTTTGAGACACTGGAGATTATTCGAGCTTTGCCTAATTTTAATTTTATTGGATTTGATTTAGTTGAAGTACTGCCTCCTTATGACCCTACACAAATTACATCACTACTAGCAGCAACCATTGTGCATGATTTTGCCAGTTTAGTAGCAATGAGGCTACGTCAAACAAGCGGCTAAGGTTCAATTCCTTAACGCTTTTTTTGTTTCATATTATTCAATCGTGAATAAGTTTTGCACCTGTGCATAACAATGGTGACTTCCGATACCATTGTGGATATGTTGGTAATTCTGTGTGCATGAAAAAGCGGTGGAGTACTATTCTCCACCGCTTATCCACATTAGTTAGTATTTAATTTTTCCAGCACAAGTTTAAATGTTTCTACCACCTTATCGACTTCCTCAATACTTATTGTTAATGGCGGCTCAATCCTGAACGTTTTTGAGTTTACTAAAGTTCCTGCGACTAATACCCCGTTATCGAATAGACCTTTAGAAACTTCATAGCCGATTTCATCTGTATGGAATTCGACTCCAATAAGAAGTCCTTTTCCTCGAATTTCTAATACTTGTTCAGGAAAATTCTCAGCGACATTTCTAAGTTTTCCTAGTAAGTATTCACCGACCTCAGCTGAGCGCTCTGGAAGTTTTTCTTCAATTAATACATTGATGGTCGCAATGGCTGCCGCACATGCTAATGGATTTCCACCAAAGGTTGTCGTATGCATGAAGGGATTAGGGAATAGACTTCTAAATACCTCCTCAGTCGCAACAACCGCTCCTGCTGGCATAATTCCTCCTCCGAAGGCTTTTGCCAAACAGAGAATATCTGGAACAACATCATAGCCATCTGCCGCAAACATGGTACCAGTCCTCCCCATACCCGTTTGGACTTCATCAAAAATAAGGAGTGCCCCAAATTCATCACAAAGCGCACGTACTTCTTTTAAATAACCATCAGGTGGAAGCATAACCCCACCCTCTCCTTGGATTGGTTCTAGAATAACCGCATTGACATCCTCTCCAACGAGTGCACACGATCCAAACGTTTTTCTCATCATCTCAATATCCCCAAATGGGATATGGCGGAAGCCTTGAATCATTGGAAGAAACGGCTTTCTAAATACTCCTTTTGCTGTTGCTGAAAGGGAGCCAAGACTTTTTCCGTGAAAAGCCCTTGTCGTAGCGATAAATGTTGTGCGATCACTATACATTTTCGCTAGTTTCAATGCAGCTTCTATACTCTCTGTACCGCTATTGACAAAAAATGAATATTTCAAATCACCAGGAGTAATTTCTGCTAAAATTTTCGCAAGCATTGCTCGTAATGGATCAAGCAAATCTTGACTATGAAGGGCTTGGCGACTTAATTGGTCTGTCACTGCCTTCATCACCTTCGGATTGCGATGCCCAACATTATAGATTCCGAATCCACCAAGACAATCGATATATTCCTTGCCGTTTACATCTTTAAAGCAAGAGCCAGAGTCCGACCACTCTACTGCTGCAAATTGTTTGTCTTTGGTAACGGATTTACGATAATCCAGGAACCCAGGATTAACATGTTCACGGAAACCATCGACAGTTTCACGAGTAATCCACTCGGCATCCTCTTTTGTAATTTCGTCCTTTTCAATCATCGATAAAACTTTTTTAATATATTCATTGACCCCTGTATAATCCTTTTTATCCAAATCCTTATTTGTCGTCTCTACACTCATTTTCTCGCTCCTTTATGTTTATTTTTTAAACCAACCACTTGGTTCGACTTGTAGATTTATATTGACTTGCTTCACTTCGGTAAATTCATCAAAGCCAAATGTACCTAGACCGCGACCGATCCCACTTTGCTTATACCCACCCCAGGGTGCCTCATTATAGGTTGGGTGATAGGTGTTAATCCACGTAATTCCTGCACGAATCTTTTTAATAACACGAAGAGCTTTTGCTCCATCCTGTGTAAACACCCCAGCTGCAAGCCCATAAGCGGTATTGTTCGCTAATTCAATTGCTTCTTTTTCATCCTTAAATTTTTGAACAACAAGAACAGGACCAAAAATCTCCTCTTGCACAATTCTCATTTCCGGTTTTGTATCAACAAAAATAGTGGGTTCCACAAAATATCCATTCCCAAGTCCATTGCTAGTAATTCTGTTACCTCCACATGCTAAAGTCGCACCTTCGTCTATTCCAATTTGAATATAGCTAAGTACCTTTTCCAAGTGCTGTACACTTACGAGAGAACCCATCTCTGTATTTGGATCATCTCCAGCACCAACCCGAATTTTCTTCGCTCTTTCTACTAAACTCTCAATAAATTTATCGTGAATGCTTTCTTCCAGTAAAAGCCTCGAGCCCGCTGAACATACTTGACCTGCATTGGAGAAAATACCAAACAACGCATAATCAACTGCAGTCTCAAAATCAGCATCAGCAAAGACAATATTCGGAGACTTGCCGCCAAGCTCCAGGGAAATTTTTTTAATATTGCCAGCCGCCGCTTTCATAATGCTGCGACCAGTAGCAGTTCCACCTGTGAATGAGATTTTATCAACTTTTTGGCTTTCCGCAATTTCATTCCCAACCGTTGCACCAGACCCCATTACCATATTGGCAACACCCGCTGGAATTCCAACCTCCTGGATAATTTCAAATAATTTAATAGATGTAACCGGTGTTACTTCTGATGGTTTAAAAACAATTGTATTCCCTGCTGCAAGTGCAGGGGCAATTTTCCATACTCCCATAAGGAGCGGATAATTCCATGGAACAATTAACCCACAAACACCAACCGGTTCGCGGATGACCATCGCCTGCATCGGATCTCCTACATGGTAGGTTTGGCCATCGGGTTTTGTGACGAGTCCAGCATAATATCGAAAACATGCTGCTGCATCGGCAACGTCATATTCCGTTTCCCTTAAAGGCTTTCCGTTATCCTCTGTCTCAAGTTTACTTAATTCCTCTGCACGTTCCTCAAGCTTATCGGCAATTTTAAAAAGATACGACGCCCGT
Source organism: Fredinandcohnia quinoae (assembly GCF_022427965.1). Taxonomy (GTDB): domain Bacteria; phylum Bacillota; class Bacilli; order Bacillales; family Bacillaceae_L; genus Ferdinandcohnia; species Ferdinandcohnia quinoae. Next base: position 56,704 of record NZ_JAKTTI010000014.1, read on the forward strand.
TCGGCTGCTGGAATATCTGACCAAATTCCTGAATCGAATGCATGACGTGCTACATCAATTGCAATTCTTGCATCCTCAATATCTCCCTCAGCTGCTTCAGCAATTATTTTCCCGTTAGCAGGATTTACAATTGAACGGGTTTTTCCACTTTGCGCTTCGACCCATTCACCATTAATGAACATGTTTAATTTCTGCAATTTTAATCCTCCCCTTTTGGTATTCTCATCATTTACATACTGCAAATTCTGTGCCAAGATATTTTCAGGGCCTCATATGGGGATTGAATGTGAATATCGTATAGTAATGCATAGGTGAATACATTATTCACATGTGCATAATTTTTAAAATTACCTAAAGAAAACAAAAACCCTCCCCTTGACTTTTGCCAAGAACAGGGTTTGTAATCTATTAATTATTTTTTACTTCCGACCAGATTCGGTCATAAATTTGGGTAGCTTCCCCGACATCTATATTATATTCCCCTTTTTCTAATACCTCTGATGGTACTTCTAGTGACTTTCGAATATCCTCCGGCAAAAGCTTCACTGCTTCAACATTCGGATTTCCATACGGATAGTCCATCGATATCTCTTTACTAATCTCTGGTCTTAAAATAAAATCAATGAATTTCTCTGCATTTTCCTTATGTGGTGCGTCCTTCGGTATGACAAAATTATCTTGCCATAAATTCAATCCTTCACTTGGGAAGACTGTTTTAATCGCTGCGTTTTCTTGTGCTGCAAGGGTAGCTTCTGCTCCCCAAACAATTCCTGCTTTCACCTCACCACTTACGAGAAGTGTTTTTGGACTGTCACTATCAAATGCTTTAATATTTGGCTTAAGCTCTAATAATTTCTGTTTCGCTTCTTCTAGCTCTTTTTCATCTGTTGAATTTTGAGAGTAACCAAGCATAGCCAACATCGTTCCTACAATACTTCTTACATCATCTAATACAACTAAATTATTTTTAAACTCGGGGTCGAACAAATCTGCATAACTCGTAACCTCTTTCTCAACAAGATCTTCATTAACTGCAATTACAGCCTTCCCCCACATATATGGAACCGAGTATTCATCATTCGGGTCAGCGCTTGTACCTAAGAAATCCTCCCCAATATTTTTGATGTTTGGTATATTCTCTTTATTTATTTTCGCTAGCATCTCTTGTTTAATCATAATTTCAATAAAATAAGTCGAAGCTACCGTAATATCATAACCTGCATTTCCGGCAGATAATTTCGCAAGCATTTCTTCATTCGATGAATAGGTGTCATAATTAACTTTTATCCCTGTTTCTTCTTCGAACTGATCGATCACACTTTGAGGTAAGTACTCAGACCAGTTAAAGACATTAAGAACTTTTTCATCTGATTTTCCACCTGTTTCCTTATCACCACAACCTGTTAGCACTAAAGCAAACAATAAAAAGAATGCAAGAAAACCCATTCCTACTCTTTTTTTCGTCATTTAGCAACCCCCTTTTTTAGTATACAAGCTTTCGCTGTTTTATTCTGCAATATTTATGCCAATTTTTAATCAGCTACCGCTTTCTTTTTCACTGGCTGTGTATCCTTTGTAATGATTTGATAGTAATCTGTACGACGGTCTTTAAGAGGGGTTTCTGTACCAACATTTCGATTTCTTCGTAATAGCTCTAAATCAACTTCACCGACAACAATTGTTTCGATATTAGGGTTACATTCCCCAACAATACCATTACTTGAAAATGTAAAATCAGACGGTGAAAAAATTCCTGATTGTGCATATTGGACATCCATATGTGGAACATGTGTTAAATTTCCTATCGTTCCCGCTATAATTGTATAGACTTGGTTTTCAACAGCCCTTGCTTGTGAGCAATACCTTACCCTCAAATAGCCTTGTTGATCTTCAGAGCTGAACGGTGTAAAAATCAGTTGTGCACCTTTATCTACTGCAATTCTTGCAAGTTCAGGAAACTGAATATCATAGCTAATTAAAATTGAAATTTTTCCGCAATCCGTATCAAATACATGCACACCATGTCCTGGTTGAACACCCCACCAACGTCTTTCATCTGGTGTAATATGGAGCTTATATTGCTTGTCAATCGTTCCGTCACGCCTGAAAAGATAAGCAACGTTATAAATACAGTTCCCTTCTTCAACGAAATGTGAACCACCGACAATGTTAATATTGTATTTAACAGCAAGTGTTGTAAATAGATTAATATACTCTTCTGTATACTCTGCAATTTTTTTGACTTGTTTACTTGGTACTTGTTCATTAAGGAAGGATACGAGCTGCATTGTAAAGGTTTCTGGAAATACAGCAAAATCAGATCTAAAATTGGAGCTTGCATCTATGAAGTATTCACATTGAGTGGCAAAGTCATCAAATGACTGAATTTTTTTCAGCATATATTGAATAACTGATATTCGCACTGGGAGTGCTCGGCTATAGATTCGCCTTGACTTTGGAAGATAATCTGGATTATTCCATTCCATCAAGGTTGCATAACTTAGTGAGTCTTTATCTGTTAAATAATTTGAATTAACACGTTTTAATACGAATCCATTCATCATTTGAAATGTTAAAGCAGGGTCATATAGATTTTGCTGGATAACCTGTTCAACATATTCTCTGGCAGTCATTTGTTCAGCATATTTATGATAGTTTGATATTCTTCCACCAATTATTATGCTTTCTAAATTTTTCGCCTGGGCGAGCTTGCGACGTGCCTCATATAAGCGGCGCCCAATTTTCATCCGTCTATAGTCAGGATGTACCATTACATCAATTCCATATAGGTTTTTACCTTCTGGATCATGGTTTCGAATATAGGAATTATCAGTTATTTCATCAAAGGTATGCTTGTCATCATATTCGTCAAAATCAACAATTAGACTTGAGCATGAACCAATGATTTTCCCATCATACTCTACACAAAACTGCCCTTCTGGAAAAATGGATAAATGGCTTTCTAATTGGTCCCTTTCCCATGGTTCCATATTTGGAAAGCATATTTTAGATAGATTGATAATTTCATTAATATCCTCATGCTTAATATTTCTTAAATTAATTTTTTTCTCGAACTTGGATAGATCGATGGTTGACACAAATATCGCCCTTTCTTATAGGATGTTCAAAAAGTCCGGGAAAAATAGCAGTCGAATCTCTTCGTTGGCTCGCTCTTCCGCTGCTCATGTATTAATTGCATACACTCCGCTGCTCATAGCTTCGCCGCCTCGACCTTCTCGGCTCTTTTTGTCCTCCTTTTTGAACTTTTATTTATAAGGTTTTAGTCTTAAATTTGAATTGATACAAATTTTTCTTCTAAATATTCTTCTAAGCCGTATTTCCCTCCTTCGCGGCCGATTCCACTTTCCTTGACACCACCAAATGGGGCTTGTGCGACGATTGGTGTTGGGTCATTAATGCCTATGATTCCATAGTCAAGTTCTCTCATGATGCGGAAGGCTCGACTTAAATCCTTTGTATATAAATAAGAAGCTAATCCATATTGCTTATGATTAACCTTTGTAAGCACCTCCTCTTCTGTTGAAAAAGGGATAATTGGAGCTACCGGTCCAAAAGTTTCTTCCGTGATAATTTTCATATTTTCATTGGCTCCATGGATAACAGTCGGCTCATAAAAACTACCTGGTAAATCAGGCAATGTCATTCGTTTCCCGCCACATAGTAATTTCCCATTAAGCTCTAATGCATCTTGTACATGTTCCTCTACTTTTTCGAGTGCTTTCTCATCAATCATTGGACCAACGTCTATACCAGCTTCTAAACCATTACCGATTTTGAGATTTTTAACCCTTTCAGCAAGTCTCTTTCCACATTCCTCTGACACCTTTTCAGAGACATAGATTCGGTTTGTGCTAATACAGGTTTGACCACAATTTTTAAACTTCGTAAGCATTATCCCTTCCACTGCCTTGTCTAAATCTGCATCTTCAAAAATGATAAAAGGAGCATGACCCCCTAATTCCATTGAAACCTTTTTCATCGTTTGTGCAGAATCACGAATTAATTTTTTTCCAACTTCGGTTGAGCCTGTGAAGGTTATCTTTTTAACCTCCGGGTTGCTTGTCATTTCATTCGCTATCTCAGATGCAGATCCGATGATTAAGTTAGCAACCCCTTTTGGGAGCTCCGCTTCATGGAAGCATTCAAATACTTTAATTGCTGTAATTGGTGTTGCCGATGCTGGTTTTAAAATAACAGTACAGCCTGCGGCAAGCGCTGGTGCAAGCTTTCTTGTAATCATTGCAATCGGAAAATTCCAAGGTGTAATTGCCGCCGTTACCCCGACTGGCTCTTTTAATACCATTAAGTGCTTATCTGGATGGGATGGCGTAAGTGTGTCCCCATACACTCGCTTCGCCTCCTCCGCATACCAATCGACATAATCGATAGCGATTCCGATTTCACGAATTGCTTCAGGTAGTGGCTTACCCATCTCAGATGTCATTACTATCGCGATTTCATTTGTACGCTCTCGTAATAATGCGGCAATTTTTTCAAGATATTTTCCACGTTCTTTTCCCGTTCTTTTTTTCCAACTTGAAAATGCATCTGTTGCAGCTTGAATTGCTTCTCTTGTCTCCTCCGCACCACCATATGCTACTTCTTGGATTAACTCATTTGTTGCTGGATTTTTTACTTGAAGCATCTTCCCAGAAGTCGATGGTCTCCATTCACCATTCATGTATAGCATGTCATCACTCCTTTTAATCCCTCATTAACTGACAGTATAACCCCATTGATTGAGGTTTCTCTTTATACTGCAAGATAATTATCCACAGTTGGTTTACCAACACATAGCAGCATTTCTTGCTTTGATAGATTCATAATAATTGAAAAAACGGTCTCCATTTGACGATGCTCCGGTGCCCCTATATTGACATGGGAATTGATTGAATTTGGATAATTGAACCGATCTGAAAGCCATGCTTTAAAACATTGTTCATCTATCATTTCTTTTGCCCGAACCTTTGAATAGATAAGCTGCTCCGCTCGACTTTTTCGAATCATTGAATCCTCAAATATAAATTCATTCATATCTGTAAGGTGCTTCTTCAATGCTGCTGAGCAGATATGATTCGTATGAACAACCATACCTTCAGGATTAGCCGAAAAATCAATTCCAAAAGGTGAAACCTCAATATTAGCCGCCATTGCTTGCCCTTCTCCTTCATGACTAGCTACCAGAAAATTGGCTGCAGAAGCCATCTGGCCATGATTGATTTTTGCAACTGCTTCGTGGAGTGTATACGAATTTAGAACACTTCTCAGGCCTAAATGGATGGGGATTTGATTTGATTTTCGATTCGTTAAAAGGGCATTCAAACAAACACCAATTCCAGCAGAGTTAAAGCCTATTTTTCCGATAATCCCGCCTTCAGTAATCATTTTGATTGAGGGTTTATTTTCTTGTTCAATTTCAAGTAAAAGTAAGCTCTTTGTTTGTGCAATTTTCCAATCCCAATTTTGGCCGATAATCGTATCCATAGAGGTGGGGGGAGTTACCGCGATTGCTGTACAGCCATCTGAAAATATATTTCTACCTGTTAGAGCAATTTCACTTCTCGTATTAAGAACTAAAATATCTTCAAAATCAACAGCTGCTCCATTCGCAACCCCTTCCATTTCTTCAATAAAGTCAGGGTTATAAGATTCAATTGCCGGAAGATGTTCTAATGCAATTTCCCTTGCATCCTTCCAGTTTATTTGACTATACCCATAGAAAAGAGATTCATAGGTTTCAAGACTTTGAATAACCTCTTCCTTTCCTTGGCTGCCGTGCATTTCACCGATCTGTCTTGGTGATCCAGTTAGTTGAAGTTTTTTTATCATGCTCATAATCCCTTTCTGTTATCTTTATATGTCTTCCGAATTTACTTGAACAAGCCTTTATGAGGCACGAATAACCAGCGCAGTGAGAGTAAATCGGAAGGCATTTTACATTTAGAGTTTGGAGCGAAATTTTACGAATATTACTTTACGAAATTGCATCCTTCACTTTGAAGTAATATTTCATGAGACCCACTGCTTTTCCATGCTGACTGTAAAATGGAATTGGCTTAAGGTCATTTTTCTCAAAAGGGTTATCGCCTTGATTTTCTTGCAAGATATTTTCTGCAAGAAGCTTACCCATTAAGGTTGACATCGCTGCCCCATGGCCTGCATACCCAAACGCAAAATGAGTCCCATCTTCAAGTTGACCAATATAGGGGAGCATTTCCCTTGTAAAACCAACCTTACCGCTCCAACAATATTCAACCTTATGGTTCTTTAGCTCTGGAAAAACTGTATTCATTCCTTTCTGCAGATTATCAAAAAGTCTAGTCGTATCATTTTTTATCGATCTCCCTGACCCTCCAAATGCAATCCGATTGTCAGGTGTTCTTCTAAAATAGTAAAGCATATGCTTCGTATCAAAGACGGCTCTCTCCTTTGGTATTAATGAACTGACAAGCTCATCTGGAAGTTGTTCTGTCGCAATCATGATGCTTTCTACAGGGATAACACTCCTTGCTATCGTTTTATGTAGATCTCCTGAATAAGCATTTGTAACGATAACTACATGATCTGCAACTATTTTTCCTGTACTTGTTTCGATGATTATCTTTTGGTTTTTGTCTTTTGTCATTCTAATCGCCTCGGAGTTTTCATAAACAGTGCCACCACATTTTTCAACGGTATCTGCTAAACCAAGAACATAATTAAATGGGTGATATGAAGCACTATTCTCATCAATACAACCACCGTGATAGAAGTCAGATTTTAATTCAGCCTGCATGGCTCCCTTATTTATTACTTGAACTCGATAATTGAAATCACGTTCTAGTTCTTCTTGTTCCTTTTTCAACCACTCTAAATGTGTTGGCTTATAGGCTGCATATAAATGTCCAGATCGTTGAAAGGAGCAAGAAATATCATTTTCCTGAATAATTTTTTCAATTAGATCGATTGAATCCAACGACATTTGCAGCATTTGTCTCGCTGTCTGTAATCCTTTTTTTTTAGCTAATGAGCTCATGGAGTCAATAAATCCCGTTAAAATTTGTCCTCCATTTCTACCACTTGCCCCGCTACCTATATAGTTTTTTTCAAGTACAATTGTCCTGACATTTTTTTGTTGTAAATGATAGGCCGTTGACAGCCCTGTAAAACCTCCTCCAATAATGACTACATCACATTCTTGGTTTCCTTGTAGTTGTGGACGGCCATTATTTGAATTAGCTGTTGCCTCCCACATTGATTTATTTTCCACCGAATTCACCCCTCTGAAAAGCGTTTATGTTCGCTTCATCTTTTATATATGCAAGATACATACCAAGAATAAGTTTTCTTAAAAACCTAATTGAATTTTTTTACATATAGAAGGAGGATGTCATTTTGCCCACTGTGGATATTATGCATTTTTGAATAACTTATTCACATGTGCATATCTGCATTTTAAGTGTATTGCTAATATTTGAATTATTTATTTTGGAATGAAACTTGCATTAATAAGTTAGTAGAAGTTGCTGGGAGGGGAAGTAATGAATAAAGGGAGTTTGCCAACAAGTAGTCCTATTTTAATTACAGAAAAGAGGAAGAAGAGAAGAATAAAAAGTACAGGTGCTATTTGGATGATATCTCCTGTTACATTATGGATGCTAGCATTTTTATTTGTACCTATTCTATTCATTCTATTTGTTAGTTTTATGTCAAGAGGCACTTATGGTGGAATTGAATACATTTTTACATTACAAAATTATGCGCGGTTTTTCGACTCATTGTATTTAGATATTTTACTCATGTCAATTTTAATAGCAGGGGCCACAACACTCATTTGTGCGATATTCGGATATCCTTTCGCTTATTTAATTGCTCGTTCTTCTCCAAAATATCGTACACTTTTACTCTTTTTAGTCATTGTTCCTTTTTGGACAAATTCATTAATACGTACGTATGCTTGGATAATCCTTTTACGAACTGAAGGTGTGCTCAACCAGTTATTAATGTGGCTTGGAATCATTTCAGAACCACTTACCTTACTTTATAACAATGGGGCGATATTAGTTGGACTTGTATATACGTTATTTCCATTTATGGTACTGCCACTTTACGCTTCCATTGAAAAACTAGATAAATCCTATTTAGAAGCAGCAAGTGATCTTGGTGCAAAAGCATGGCAAACCTTCATAAAAATCACATTACCATTGACAATGCCGGGAATTGTGGCAGGATCACTACTTGTCTTCATTCCAACACTTGGTTTATTTTTTATACCCGACTTAATGGGTGGCGCAAAAACAATGATGATTGGAAACCTGATCAAAAACCAATTCCTGACTGCAAGGGACTGGCCGTTTGGGGCTGCAGCTTCCATTATTTTAGTTATTTTAACGATGGTTCTCATCTTCGTCTACTTACGAATCGCTAAGGGCGACAAAGAAGATTTGGGGGTAATGTAGGATGAACGTAAAATTTATGAAATGGTCTTCGATCATATATGGAGCATTCATTTATTCATTTCTATATATTCCCATCTTGATCTTAATTATCTTTTCCTTTAATAAGTCAAAATTAAATGCTGTTTGGACTGGATTCACCTTTGATTGGTATGCAAAGCTTTGGTCAAACACAGAAGTTTTAGAAGCAGCGAAAATAACAATCATAGTTGCCATCGTCTCAACAATTGCCTCCACAATTCTTGGAACGCTTGTATCGGTTGGTATGTATAAATATCATTTCAAAGGAAAATCTGCAATTGACGGCATGTTATATATTCCACTAGTCATGTCCGAAATTGTGATGGGGATTTCACTCCTTGCATTCTTTTCAATGGTAAAAATGCCATTGGGAATATGGTCACTAATCATCTCACATATTACATTCAGTATTCCATTTGTGGTCATTGTGGTTCGTGCCCGCTTAAAAGGATTTGATCGATCTGTTGAAGAAGCGGCGATGGATCTTGGGGCAAGTGAGTGGCAAACTTTCAGGCTCATAACATTACCAATCATTGGACCAGCCATTATTGCTAGTGCACTACTTGCATTCACAATATCGATAGATGATGTGATCGTTAGCTTTTTTGTCGCGGGACCTGGCAGCACAACATTGCCACTCCAAATTTTCTCAATGGTTCGATATGGAGTAACACCAGAAATCAATGCGCTGTCGACATTAATGCTTGCTGTTACACTTGTTGCCGTTGTGATCGGAGAAAGATTGATTATGAAGAAAAATATGTAAGGAGCCTGGTTACCCAAGCTCCTTTTTTGCGGCATATTAAATGTACCTTCCGAATTTACTTGAACAAGCATTTTATTCGAATGAATAACTAGCGCAGTGAAAGTAAATCGGAAGGTATTTGAGATATCAGAAAATTAATCCTTCATTACAACTCCATGATCAATGCCCCAGGTTAGGATCATTTCCTGATCTATTTTACCTCCATATTGGGTTTGTCCAGCTGGCTCATTGATTACAACTTCTTTTCCGTTATCAAGCAGAACAACCATTTTTGATGTAGAGCCCACATAGATGCGTTCTTTAAAGCGTGCTTTTAATTGTACTGAATTGGCAGCCTCTTGACTTCCATCAGCCAAAATATGAATTCGCTCAGGTCTAATGGTTAAATAGACTTTTTCACCAATTTGCAGACCTTCATTCTTCACTTCTATCTCCTTTACACCTAAGTCTAAGTAAGCATATCTCCCATTAACCTTTGATACATTACCCTCAAATAAGTTTGTTTCACCAATAAAATCTGCAACAAACTTTGTTTGTGGCTTTTCATATATATCAACCGGTAAGCCAATTTGTTCAACAATTCCTTTATTCATAACAGCTATTCTATCAGACATCGTAAGTGCTTCTTCCTGATCATGTGTGACATAAATGAAGGTGATTTTTAACTGCTTTTGGAGATGCTTCAATTCAACCTGCATTTGCTTTCTAAGCTTCAAGTCTAGTGCTCCTAGTGGCTCATCCAATAAAATGACCTTTGGATTATTAATGAGTGCTCTTGCTATCGCAATTCGTTGCTTTTGACCACCACTTAGTTGGGAAGGCATTCTTTTTTCAAATCCCTGTAGCTGAACAAGCTCTAGCATTTTTGTTACTTTTTCTTTAATACTATTTTTATTTGCTCGTCTCATTTTGAGCCCGAACGCGATATTATCATATATATTCATATGCGGAAAGAGGGCATAGCTTTGAAAAACAGTATTCACATTTCGCTTATTTGCTGGAACATTGTCAACCCGTCTTCCATCTAGTAATATAGTCCCCTCTGTCGGTTGTTCAAAGCCGGCAATCATACGAAGGGTGGTCGTTTTTCCACAACCACTCGGCCCTAATAATGTTAGAAATTCCCCTTCCTTAACCTGTAGAGAAACATCCTGAACAACTGTGTTATCACCAAACTGCTTTGATACATTTTGTAATTCAACCATGTTTGTTGTCATTACATTATCTTCCCCCTTTACCCATGTCTTGTATTTACATATTTTAATGCAATAAACATGCCAAAAAGGGAGGCAAAATAAAAAGCCCCCAAAAAGGGAGCTGATAATTAAGCGTTAATTTTTTCAAGAAGTTCTTCAATATAATGCTGTGCTGCTTGAGCAGCGATGCTTCCGTCACCTGTTGCTGTAACAATTTGACGCAGTGTTTTTTCACGAATGTCCCCTGCTGCAAAAATACCAGGTACTTTTGTTTCCATCTGCTCATTTGTTTCAATATAACCATTTTCATTTGTTATACCAAGGCTTTCAAAAGGTTTTGAAAGTGGGTTCATACCGATATAGATAAACACACCATCTGCAGGGAATTGTTGTTCTTCACCAGTTTGAGTATTCACAAGTGTCAAGCTGCCCACTTTCCCATCCTTTTCATGGATTTCTTTTAAGGTATGGTTCCAAATGAAGTCAACTTTCTCGTTATTAAACGCACGGTTTTGAAGAATTTTTTGAGCACGTAATTCATCACGACGGTGGACGATTGTTACTTTAGATGCGAAGCGAGTTAAGTATACTCCCTCTTCTACAGCAGAGTCCCCTCCACCGATGACAACCAATTCTTTCCCTTTAAAAAATGCACCATCACAAACAGCACAATATGATACGCCACGTCCACCTAATTCCTTCTCACCAGGAACGCCGATTTTTTTATACTCTGCTCCTGTTGAAATGATTACGGCACGTGCTTTATATTCTTTACTTCCAGCGGTGATTTTTTTATAATCTTCGCCATCAATAATTTCTTTGATGTCTCCATATGCATATTCTGCACCAAATTTCTTAGCATGTTCGAACATTTTTGTAGACAAGTCAGGACCCAAAATAGAATCAAAACCAGGATAGTTCTCAACATCCTCAGTATTCGCCATTTGACCCCCTGGGATTCCGCGTTCGATCATTAATGTGGATAGATTTGCACGAGATGTATATACAGCTGCTGTCATTCCAGCTGGACCTGCTCCAATGATAATGACATCATAAATTTTTTCTTCAGTCATTCTAGTCACTCCTTAACAATGTTTGCATATCAATGCGACTCGGCGTATTTTTGCCCAAATTCTTTCAAGCTATTATACGTATAGTGTTTCCTAATCCTATCGTATAAAACCACTCTACATTTCGTCTACCTTTTTGCTCATTGAAGGAGTTCTTTCACAAATTTTACATATTTAGCTAATGTTGTCTTTGAAATCTTATATTTTTCTGAAACCTGCTTCTGAGTAATTTTGTCAGACTGATGGTTTCTCCAAATATACTCTGTTGCCCCAGCCCACGCCAAAAGGTTTGACACATCATATGAACGTTTGACGGCCTCATCATAAATCATCAGCCATGTTAAATAAAGCTCTTCATTTGCTGAATCATCATTTTTATTTTTTAAAAATAATAAATCAGTAATTCTGTAGCCATCAATGATATATGCTGGGAATTCTTTATTCCTCGTTTTCTTTTTACATAGCACATAATTTGCAAATTCCTGCTCAAGTGTAGCATGAAATTTAATATGCTTAAAATCCTTACGTAGTAAAGAAGAATTCGTTTTACTAGCTAGAAATAAGCCATATAATCGTTCTTCAATAAAGTCACCAGTTAGCCAGCGATCTAACACTTCACTTAAATGCTTTGTACCTGTTGATAACCATGGCTCTGAGCCCTTTTTATCCGGATTCTCCTCAAGAACCTTTTTCCATGCATTTTTTGATAGTTCAAGGTGATTTGTGAAATATGCAGAATATGATAACCAATAATAGAAGGTTTCATCACCTTGAAAGCCATTACGATGTAGATTCCTTAGCCATTTATATGCGAGATCATATCTACCAATTAAGCCGAATGTAGCTCCTAGCTTATAGCGGTGCTCGACCAAAATTGGATGTATTGACTCAAGACGTCTCGTAAGTTCCTTCACCTTTTGTGTTTGACGTTGGTAGTAAAGGAATACAAGTGTATTACACAAAGCATGTAGATTGCCTAGATTTTTCTCTAGCACTTCATTTAAAATTTCTGATGCTTTTTCAACATCACCAGAGTAAAAATATGCCAGTGCTAGGTTATTGTATGCTGACCAAAACTCAGGGTACTCCTGAATTATTTCTTTTAAGAGTGAAATCGCATCATCTAATCTACCCGTTTCAAGTAGTTCACGAGCATCTTCTTGCTTAACAATGAGTTCATCTTGATCAAAGGATTCGTCGAATTCATCCGCCTCAAAGCTTAATAGATCAAGTAATTCTTCAGTGTCCTCAGCGAAATCACCATCTGGTTCACGTTCTAAATACATATCTGCGTAGCGACCTGCCTCTTGGAATAAACCTAAGTGGGCATAATTATTCGCCATAAAATAAAAGCACTCTGGCATATCTGCTTCAACATCTTCAATTATTGATGAAAGGTATTTATTCGATAACTGATAATCGCCAATTTCGGTTAGCACAACTGCCAATTGGCAAATGAAGATCGGCTCTTTTGGTTCTAGCTGAACGGCACGCTCTAAATGTTTTTTTGATTTATTTATATTACGCTGTCTATATGCTTTTAATCCTTTTTTAAAATAATATTCACCCGTCTGGATAAACGGAATAATTTTCGTACTTGGCTGTCTGTTTTTTATTGGATGTTCTTCCATCGGGATCCTCCAAAATTTGTTGAATGAAATATTTCTTACCGAACGTAGTATAACATAAATATACCTAATCACATAGGGGGAGCTTGGTTTAAAAAGAAGGATGGCATACCAATGTGGATAGTCTTGGTAAATACGGAGATAAGAAGGACACTTGTCATATACAATAAGTGTCCCGTTGTGTTATAAACATTTCGTTTTTCAGTGTTGCTTATCTTCTTTTTTTGAGTGCAGTGAGTACATCATCTAGTGGTAGTTTTTGTTCACGGAGTAGGACGATGAGGTGATAAAGAAGATCTGCTACTTCCCATTTCAGCTCTTCAGGCTCGCGATTTTTTGCTGCGATGATTACCTCAGCTGCTTCCTCTCCGACCTTCTTCAATATTTTATCTATACCTTTTTCAAATAAATATGTAGTATAAGAACCTTCTGGTCGTTCCGCTTCACGAGCAGCAATCAAACTTTCCAGTTCACTAATAATAGCGAATCGGTCATTCCCCTCTCCCAAAGATTTCTCAAGAATACCTTCACCAAAGCAAGAATAGCTACCAGTATGGCATGCGGGACCATAAGGTTCCACCAAGATTAGAATAGCATCTTGATCACAATCAAATCTCATATTAACGATTCGTTGTTTATTACCTGATGTTGCCCCTTTATTCCAAAGTTCTTGTCGGGACCGACTATAAAACCAAGTTTCCCTCGACTCGATTGACTTTGCCAAAGATTCTTCATTCATATAGGCGAGTGTCAACACTTCTTTACTAGCTGCATCTTGGACAATTGCTGGAACAAGTCCGTTTTCATCAAAGCGTACTGATGGAATATTCATCGAATGTTGACCCCCTGTGACTTCAAATATTGTTTAACCTCATTTACAGATGTTTCTTTATAGTGAAAAATACTTGCTGCAAGTGCCGCATCAGCATTTCCAAGCTCAAATACTTCCTTAAAATGCGCTGCATTTCCCGCCCCTCCAGAAGCAATGACAGGTACTGTTACCGCAGTACTAACTGCCTTTGTCAATTCCACATCAAATCCATCCTTACTTCCATCACCATCCATACTCGTCAACAATATTTCACCAGCACCAAGTCGAACAACCTCTTGTGCCCATGAAACTACTTCCCACTCTGTTGCATTACGCCCACCATGGGTGTACACTCTCCAGCTTCCTAGTTCATCATCATATTTGGCGTCTATCGCAACAACGATGCATTGTGTTCCGAAAAAGGCTGCACCGTCTTTAATAAGTTCAGGATTAGAGACTGCTGCAGTGTTCAAAGATACTTTATCAGCTCCCGCTCTGAGGATTGTCTTCATATCCTCAAGGGAATTAATTCCTCCCCCAACTGTAAAAGGGATCGCAAGCACTGCTGCAACTTTTTCCACTACCTCCACCATTGTTTTCCGACCTTCTTGTGCGGCTGAAATATCAAGAAAGACCAGCTCATCTGCACCTTCAGAATCATAAAATTTAGCTAACTCAACTGGGTCTCCCGCATCTCGAAGCTCGACAAATTGAACCCCTTTAACAACCCGACCATCCTTCACATCAAGACATGGTATAATCCGTTTCGTAATCATATTGCATTCACCCCACATATCGCCTCTGAAACAGAAAATTGATTGGTATACAATGCTTTTCCTACAATTGCACCTGACACCCCTTTATTAGCAAACAGTCTCAGTGCTTTTAAATCCTCAATTGAACTTACTCCACCAGATGCAATTACATTTTTACCAGTGATGGATGCAAACTCCACCACTGCCTCAATATTCGGACCTGAAAGCATTCCATCTGTAGCAATATCTGTAAAAATGAAGGTTTCTGCACCAGCATTAGCAAGCTCAACCCCAAGATCAATTGCTTTTACCGACGATGTATTGAGCCAGCCTTCTATAGCAACATAACCATCTTTTGCATCAATACCAATTGCGATTTTTTCACGATAGGTTTTGAGCATTTTTTTTACAAATAAAGGATTCGAAACTGCCGCACTGCCTAAAATAACTCGGTCTACACCATTTTCAACATAATAAGCAACATCCTCTTCTGTACGGATGCCACCACCAATTTGAACTTTCACTTTTAGATTTTGAGCAACTTGTAAAACGTATTGATCATTAATTCGCCTTCCAATCTTGGCACCATCTAGATCAACCATATGAATCCATTCCGAGCCTTGATCTACAAAAGCCTTTGCCATATCATAGGGAGAGTCGCCATATACTGTTTCCTTACGATAATCACCTTGTAAAAGCCTGACACATTTACCTGCTCTCATATCAATCGCTGGATAAATTGAAAATGAACTCATCCTTTCACACACTCCTCTACAATTGCAGCAAAATTTTTTAATATTGCGAGCCCTGTTTCACCACTTTTCTCCGGATGAAATTGAGTTCCAAACACATTCCCACAACCAACTACTGCAGGGACTTCAACATTGTATGTACAACTTGCTAGGACAATATCGTTATCTGATGGTTCAGCATAATAGGAGTGGACGAAATAGACATGTCCTTTTTCGATTTGATTTAATAATCGCGAATTATGATATGTTTTTAATTCATTCCACCCCATATGTGGGACCTTATAGGTTTCTCCTCGACTCGTTATACTGGGAATTTTTATGATTCTTCCATTTAAAAATCCAAGGCCCGATGTTACCCCGTTTTCTTCACTTTGTTCAAATAATAGCTGCATGCCAAGACATATACCTAAAAGAGGTTTCCCTGTTCGTATGCTTTCTTTTAAAAGGGTATCTAGCCCTGTTTCTCGTAAAATTTGCATTGCATCTTTGAACGAACCCACTCCAGGTAAAATTAAACCTGATGTTTTCTCTAGTTCAGATTGATCCTTCGAAACAATATGTTCCTGATTCATTCGTTCAAGTGCCTTGCTGACGCTATACAAATTGCCCATGCCATAATCGATGATGCCGATCATTTATAACATTCCTTTCGTGGATGGAACCCCCTTGACTCTTGGGTCAATCATTGTTGCTTCATCCAAAGCACGGCCTAACGCTTTAAAAACAGCTTCGATCATATGATGCGTATTTTGACCGTAATGAACAATAACATGTAGATTCATCCTCGCTTCAAGTGCAAGCTTCCATAAAAATTCATGGACTAACTCTGTATCAAAGGTACCGACACGAGAACTTGGGAAATCACCCTTTAGTTCAAAATGAGGGCGATTACTGAGATCAACAACAACTTGGGCTAACGCTTCATCCATTGGTACAAAGGCATTCCCATAACGTTTGATTCCCTTTTTATCACCAAGTGCTTCCCTTAGTGCCTGACCTAAGCAAATTCCAATATCCTCAGTCGTATGATGATCATCGATATCCGTATCACCTTTCGCATCAACTATTAAATTAAACTGACCGTGCTTCGTAAAAAGATCAAGCATATGGGTTAAAAAAGGCACACCAGTCTCCAGCTTTGTCTCCCCTTCACCATCTACTGAAAAATGTAACTTTATATTCGTCTCATTCGTTTTCCTCTCAACTACAGCCTGTCTCATTAGACCAACACCACCACATCATTTTTTCACAGAAACTATAACGGACACATGATCCTATTTAGCGCAAAGCACTTTTTTTACATCGATTTTAGTCGTTCTTCAATCGCTATAGCATGTGCATCTAAGCCTTCTAATCTTGCAAACTCTGCAATTTTTGCCCCATTATCCAGTAAAGCTTGCTTGCTATATGATATGATGCTAGATTTTTTCGTAAAATCATCTACATTTAGCGGACTCGAAAAACGAGCCGTACCATTTGTCGGCAATACATGATTAGGTCCCGCAAAGTAGTCACCTACTGGTTCTGTACTGTAGCGCCCAACAAAGATTGCCCCTGCATGCTTTATTTTTCCCACAAGCTCCATTGGCTCTTGTGTCAAGATTTCTAAATGCTCCGGAGCGAGTTCATTAACAACCCGGACTGATTCCTCGATATCTTTAGATACATATATGAAGCCGAATTCAGAAATTGATGCCTCAGCAATTTCCCTTCTTGGTAACAATTGCAATTGTCGATCCACTTCCTGTGAAACCTCTTCTGCTAGTCTAATAGAATGAGTTACTAAAATACTTGCAGCACGTTCATCATGCTCTGCCTGAGAAAGTAAATCAGCAGCAATCTCATTTGCATATGCGGTATCATCAGCAAGTACAACGATTTCACTCGGTCCAGCAATCATATCAATTGCAACATGACCAAATACTTCTCGTTTAGCAAGTGCCACGTAAATATTTCCAGGACCGACAATTTTATCGACTCCCTTAATCGTCTCCGTGCCATAGGCTAATGCTGCTATTGCTTGTGCACCACCAACCTTATAAATTTCATCGACCCCAACAGCGTCAGCTGCAACTAATACACCTGCTGGAATCTTGCCATCACGATCTGGAGGTGTTACCATAACAATCCGCTCAACTCCAGCTACTTGTGCAGGAATAACATTCATTAACACCGAGGAAGGATATGCAGCCTTCCCCCCTGGTACATACACCCCTACAGCATCAAGTGGCGTAATTTTTTGACCTAGTATTGTCCCATCATTTTTCAGATCGATCCATGATTGTTTCACCTGTCGACTGTGAAAGTCACGAATATTGTTAGCCGCTTCATGTATAGTTTGAATTAAGCTTTCATCTATTTTTGCATATGCCTCTTTAATTTCAGCTATACCTACCTTAAAATCATTGAGAGTGACACCATCAAATTTCTCCGTATAAAACGTAAGTGCAGAATCGCCATTTTCTCGAACGTCAGAAATGATTGATAAAACAACTTTCTGCTGCTCCTCTGTACCACTCTCAATATTTCTTTTTAATGAAACTGTATTTGATACTCTCTCAATCCGCATGATGCCCACTCCCTTCGATAATGTTTAAGTTGAAACAACATGTGCCAATCTTTCCACGATGTCATCAATCGGCTTATCTTTAAGGCGGTAGCTAACAGGATTCACAATTAACCGAGAAGTAATATCGAAGATACGTTCCAGCTCGACAAGTCCATTTTCTTTTAATGTGTGACCAGTGGACACGATATCAACAATTCGGTCAGCTAATCCAATTAAAGGTGCAAGTTCAACAGAACCATTGAGCTTAATAATCTCGACCTGCTCCCCTTGTTCACGAAAATAGCTTGAAGCAACGTTTGGATACTTAGTAGCGATCTTAGGTGCAATATCATTCATTTCTACACCGGGTAAACCAGCAACTGCTAAATGGCATCTACTAATCTGTAAATCTAATACTTCATATACTTCCCGTTCCTCCTCAAGCATCACATCTTTTCCTGCAATTCCAAGATCAGCAACTCCGTGTTCCACATATGCAGTCACATCCATTGGTTTCGCCAAAATAAATCGAAAAGACTCTTCAGGCACTTCAATAATTAGTTTTCTCGAATCAACAAACTCGGGAGGAAGCTGATAACCAGCCTTTCTTAAAAGCCCAACTGCATCTTCGAAAATTCTCCCCTTTGGCATTGCAATGGTTAGTATATCCTTCATTACTTTGCCACCCTCCTTGTATTTCCAATAAAAAATGTAACTTCTTTACATGCTCTTACATACTTATCAACATCTGCAATGCCGTTAATATCTTGAAGGATGACCTTTTCACCTTTTTCTCTCTTTACTTTTGCAAAATCAATTGCTTCTTCACTTTGCTCAGTACTAAAAATAACGCTGTGAATACTAATCTCTTTTTCAGGTATCTTCAATGCTTCGATTAGATGATCAAGCCGAATCCCAAAACCGGTAGCCGGTGCGTGTCTTTCAAATTTTCCAAGTAATGTATCATATCGGCCGCCATTCCCTAATAGATAGCCGATATTCTCAGCATATACCTCAAATAAAATACCGGTGTAATAGCTCATATGACTAACTAGATTAAAATCAATCTTAATATTATCTGTTACCCCCATTGCTTGTAATCTATGCCATAACTGCTCAAGTTCATCAATGGCTTTTCGACCAACTTCACCTTCAATTAACTCTTTTGCCTGACCTATTTTCGATATATCTCCTCTTAATTGTAAAAGTGATAACAATCTTTGTTTATCAATTGATGATAATTGTAAGCTATTTACATGTTCCCTATAACCTACATAATTTTTATCATATAAAAACCGACGAAGAACATTAGCCCGTTCCTCGTTCCCAACGATTTCTAAAAACAGTGCATTTACATACCCAATATGCCCTATAGGTACCGTAAACTTTGATAAACCTGCCTTCTTTAAGGTTTCAATCAATAGTGAAATAACTTCTGCATCTGCACTTATTGTTTTATCACCGATAAATTCAATACCTATTTGTTCAAATTCTGCAGGTCTACCGCCTTCTCTTTGCTGAGCACGAAAGACATTTGCAGAATACGCTAATCGTAATGGGCAGCCCTCTTGATATAGTTTTGAAGCTGCTACTCTCGCGATGGGCGATGTTACATCCGGTCTTAAAACAAGTGTGTGTCCTTGCTGATCAAGAAGCTTAAATAATTGTTGATCAAGAATTGAAGATACATTACCAACTGTTTCATAAAATTCAAGTGTTGGTGTCTCAATAAACTGGTAGCCCCAACTTTCCATTACACTAGACATACTTGTTCTTAACTCTTTCTTGGCTTCATACAATGATGGGAGTGTATCCCTCATTCCTAAAGGCTTTTCAAACATAAACATGGCTTCTCACCACCTAAAAATTTTACATACTTATTTCGTTACACTTTAGTTCGCTAATATATTAGTGAGATGAAGTTTTAATTATCTTACAACTTTACCTCATAAACGTCAATAAAAAGTTGAAGATCAAAAAAGGCCATTGCACAAGAATGTACAATGGCCCTTTGATCTTATTATTTTTTCGACTCTTCAATTATAAATTTATCTAACTCATCTCTAAGCTCTCGTGAGAAGGAGTCAAGTTCAAAAGCAAGTTGACTTAATTGTTCCATTGAAGCTGTTGATTCTTCAACAGATGCTGATACCTCTTCCGTACCAGCCGCTGTTTCCTGGCCGATGGATGTAATGTGAGTAGCATTTTTCAAGATAACATCCTTTTGTTCAACCATTTTTTGAATGGATAGATATACTTGCATGATTAACTCACTTGTTTTTTCTATGATTCCCTTTATTGAGCCAAATGCTTCTTCAGTATCCTTAACTGCAAGTCCCTGTTCCTGAATGACATCTGTTGTTTGTTTAATAAGTGAAACAGTTTGCTTTGTATCTGTTTGCATATGTGTAATAATTGATGACACTTGTTTTAATGCTGATTCTGTTTGTTCTGCTAAGTTTCGAACTTCATCAGCTACAACTGCAAAGCCTCGACCATGCTCTCCTGCACGTGCCGCTTCAATCGCAGCATTAAGAGCTAATAAATTTGTTTGAGAAGCTATTGCCGTAATTGTATTTACGATTTCATTAATGTCATTTGATCGTACATCTAATGTAGTAATCGCGTCAGACATTTCTTCAGTCATTTCGGTTGTCCGTTCAAATTGGCGTTCTAGAAGTTTAATTTTCTCTACTCCTTGTTCAGAAGTTGAAAACATCAACTTTGCTTCCTCCAACACTTGCAATGTTTGTTCTTCCACTACTTTAATATCCTCAGCCAAAATATTTGTTGCTGATGAATTTTCCTCTAATAGTTCTGACTGCTGGCCAGCTCCAGATGCAATTTGTTCCATCGTCGTTGCAACTTCATTGGATGCAGCCGTATTCTCTTCTGCACTTGCCACAAGCGTTTGTGATGCATCTGTTACTTTTAAGGAAACATTTGAGACCTTTTGCATCATCCCACGTATTTGTGAAAGCATATTATTAAAACTTATTGATAATTGACCAATCTCATCTTGTCTTTCTATCATGACATTTGTTAAGAGGTTCCCATTTTCAACATCACTCATTGATGTTTGAAGCTTTTGGATCGGTTTCGTAATTCTTCTTGAAATGATGAATGAAATCCAGACGACTAATACTAGAACTACGAGTAAAGTAATTGCTATCGGAAGTAATACACCTTTACCCTTTTCAGCGAACTCATCATTCGACACAGCTCCAACAATGAACCAACCTGTTGCTGAATTTTTCACAAATCCCATCGTTTTCTCTTGACCCTCAAACTCATACTCAACAATTCCATGTTCCTTATCTGACTCAATCATCTTTTTAAAATAAGTTTCTTTAGATGCATCTACACCTACCATTTCCTTTTTAGGATGGGCAAGAAACTTTCCGTGAGCATCAAAAAGAGCAGCATATCCTGTATCTGCAATTCTTACCTTTTTAACAATTTCGATTAACTTATCAACCTTTATATCTGCAGCAATTACTCCTTTTAGCACGCCATTATCCATTACTACTTTTGCCGCAGTAACAATCGTTTCGTTCGTAGCTCCATCTACATATGGTTCGGTCCACACTATATTTCCTTTATTTTCGAGTGCATTTTTATACCAATCACGTTCTCTCGGATTAAAATCTGCGCCGAGATCAGCTTCAGGATAGATAATTACATCCCCGTTCGCATCACTAACCATATAGATATTTGCAATTGAATCAGTCGTATCGACGATTTCGGAAAATGAAGTTAATATCTCGGACTTTGAATCCTTATATGTTTTCAGCTCAGATCTTTCTGAAAAACTATCAATAATCCCATCAATATTTCCGAAAAATATATCAAAGGCATCATTTAACCCAATCGCTTGACTTTCTGTACTTTTTATTAGTTCTTTTGTAGTTGTTGAAACACTAAAATTGTAGCTAACCATTGCAATTACCACACCTGCGATGATGATTGTCGCCATAAAAGGCAATACAATTTGTCGCTGTAAGGTTCTTGTAAAGAAATTATTCTTTGACATAGATTTCTTTTTTTGCATCTTTTTCTCTCCTGTTCATTCTAGTTGTCTACTTCCAATATTTCCGCAATGTATTTCCAAACCACTACTAATTACCCATGAGTTATATCGTACAAAACAACTATTTTTTTAACACATAAACATAAAAAAAGACACAACCACATCAGTTATGTCCTTCATCTTCTTTCATTCGTCTATCCATTTCATCCTTTGTATAGATAATCCGCATTGGGTTACCGCCAACGAAGGTTCCGGCCGGCACATCTTTATGAACAAGTGTACCCGCTGACACAATCGCACCATCACCAATTTCAATTCCAGGTAAGATGGTTGAATTTGCTCCAATCATCACTTCACTACCAATCTTCACATCCCCTAAGCGATACTCCTTAATAAGATATTCATGAGCTAATATTGTTGTATTATATCCAATAACCGTATTTCGCCCAACACTTATTTTCTCTGGGAACATCACATCAAGCATGACCATTAGTGCAAATGATGTCTGATCCCCAATCTTCATTCTTAAAAAAGTCCGATATAACCAATTTTTCAATCCTAAAAAAGGCGTATACCTAGCAAGTTGAATGACAATGAAATTTCGAACAACCTTCCAGAATGGCACCGTTTTATATACATGCCAAAGTGAGTTTGCACCAGAAACGGGATATCTACTCGTCCTTCTCACTTCCCAGAAGCCTCACTCTGATCGGTTACACCACCAACAATCCCAAGCAAGTCACTCATATGCTCAAGCATAAAATCAGGTTCAAACGATGCCAAATACTCTTTCCCCTTTAATGACCAAGCCACTCCCGCTGATAATGTTCCAGCATTTTTCCCAGCAAGAATATCATGATAATTATCACCGACCATAATTGCTTCATCAGCACGCGCTCCCAATAAGTTTAACGCTAGATGAACTGGTTCCGGATCAGGTTTTGCATTTTTCACATCATCAAGTGTAACAACTACCTCAAAAAATTGATCGAGCTTCGTAAGCTTCAAGCCCATTTCCACTGTATTTCTCATCTTTGTTGTTACAATTCCCAGCTTGTAGCCCTTTTCAGTCAAAGCCTTCATCGTCTCGTATACACCTTCAAATTCAGTAACGAGCTCATCATGATGGGCATGGTTATGTTCACGATATTTCGTAATCATTTCATCAACACGATCAGAATCAATTGATGAGAATGTCTCACGTAATGTTGGTCCAATGAATGGCAACACATCTTCCCGTGTATACTTTTCAGGATAATATTCATTTAATGTATGCAAAAAAGACGCAATAATGAGCTCATTCGTATCAATTAGTGTTCCGTCTAAATCAAATAAAAGTGTATTAATTGCCATATAAAGGTTCCTTTCTGCTATTTCGCTCTACCCTCTTCCAGATGAATGCTACAATCATTGTTAGTACCGTGGCTGTCACAAGTCGGATAAGTAATAATGGAAGAACCGGTATTCCCAATGGAATGAAAATAAGCGTATCCTCAATCACTGCATGACATGCCACTAAGAAAATGAACGCAAGCGTTAAATCCTTCTTACTTACATTATCCTCTTTAACCGCCTGAATCATAACACCCGCTCCAAAAGCTAAGCCAAACATAATTCCTGCTGCCAATGTCGTTGACGTATTTTCCTTCATCCCAAGTGCTCTTGTAATCGGCGACATCCACCTTGAAAACACATCCAACCATTTTAAATCCTTTAAGATTTGAATCCCTATCATGAGAGGGATCACAATTACAGCAAGCTGAATAATTCCGATTGAGGCCTTTTCAACCCCTTCTACGAATATATTAAACCAACCCGAAGCTTTTTCACCAGCAGATGGTACAAATCCATATTTCGCTAGTTCTCCTCCACCACTCCATACTAAATTGATAACGAATGCAGACACAAGTGCAAGCCCTAGCCGTACCACAACGATAATCCACATTTTAATTCCAACCTTGGCGGCTACAGTAGATTCGATAAACATATTATGCGAGAATGATAGCATTACAGCTAAAATAAAGACTTCTTTAACAGTTAAATCCAATGTTAAAATAGCGCCTATCCCAGCATATAAATTCAAAAAATTTCCTAACACGAGTGGTATCGTTGCATCACCTGATAGTCCAAACCACCCCATAAGAGGAGAAATCCAGCGAATGACCCAATCTAAAACTGGTGTATACTGAAGCAATGTAACAAGTAATGTTACCGGAAAAATAATTTTCCCAAGCGTCCAAGTTGTTTTTAGTCCAACAAAAAATCCCCTTTTGATTGTCCCTAGCAAGCTTCCCCTCTCCCTTCTAGTTGTCTAAATATCTTTCCTTTGAATATCCTTTTGCTCTTCTAAAAATAATTAATGCAATCGAGCCAACGATGAGAGCTATTGATAGTAAAACTGCTACACGAAAATCCCCTAGCATTAAGCTATCTGTGCGCAGCATTTCAACAAATGCACGTCCTATCGAATACCAAATTACATATGATAAGAACATTTCTCCTCGTCTTAAGTTCACTTTACGTAATAATAGCAAAATAACAAACCCAACGATGCTCCAGAGTGATTCATATAAGAATGTTGGGTGGTAATACGTACCTTCAATATACATTTGATCCATTATAAAGTCAGGTAAAATATTATAGAACGTTTGAATACTGTTTTCTGCGATTGGACCGCCATGAGCTTCTTGATTCATGAAATTTCCCCAACGCCCGATTGCCTGCCCTAAAATAATACTCGGTGCTGCAATATCAGCGATTTTCCAAAAAGACAAACCTTTTACCTTTGCAAATACAATTGCTGTTGCAACAGACCCAATGAGGGCCCCATGTATCGCAATACCACCATGCCAAATTGCAATGATTTCTCCTGGATTTTGCGAGTAATAGTCCCATTTAAAAATAACATAATAAATACGCGCACATATTATTGCAATCGGTACTGCGAATAATACGAGATCCATAAAAGTATCCTTATGCATTCCTCGACGATTTGATTCTTTAATTGCCAAATATAGTGCTAATAATGTACCAAGACCAATGATTAGACCATACCATTGGATCGATAATGGCCCAAGCTTTAAAAAGACCGGATTTAAAGGTTCAATATTTTCCACATTCTCAACTCCCTCAAATTATGTATTTTATATTAAAAAGCCTCTATTTCTTACAATTCTTCTTGGTCAGAATATTCGATTGCTGATGTCAAACGGTTAGAGAATTGTTCAGCCGCATTCAATCCCATTCGCTTCAAGCGATAGTTCATTGCAGCCACCTCAATGATAACAGCTAAGTTTCGTCCTGGCCTTACTGGAATCGTATATTTCGTTAAATTTGTATCAATAATTTTCATTTTTTCTTCTTCAAGACCAAGTCGATCATATTGTTTGTTTTGATCCCATAGTTCCAAACTAATCACAAGAGTAATCCGCTTATTGCTTCGGACTGCACCCGCGCCAAACAATGTCATTACATTAATAATCCCTAGCCCACGTATTTCCAATAAATGTTCGATAAGTTCTGGTGCGTTTCCGACTAATGTGTCTTGATCCTCTTGACGAATTTCTACACAATCATCTGCAACGAGACGATGGCCACGTTTCACAAGTTCAAGCGCGGTCTCACTTTTACCGACGCCACTTTTTCCAATAATTAAAACACCGACACCATATATATCAACAAGGACACCATGAACGGCTGTAGTTGGAGCCAGCTTACTTTCTAAAAAATTAGTAAGACGACTAGATAAGCGCGTTGTTTTCACCGGTGATTTTAAGACTGGAACAGATTCGCGTTCGGAAGCAATAATTAATTCCTCGGGAACCTCTAAATCGCGCGAAATGATAATGGCTGGTGTAATATCAGTGCAAAGCTTTTCCATTCGAATCTCTTTTTCATCTTGAGGTAGTTTTTCAAAAAAGGACAATTCCGTCTTCCCTAATATTTGGATTCGTTCAGCTGGGTAATAAGCAAAAAAGCCAGCTAACTCAATTCCAGGTCTTGAAATATCACTCATCGAAATGGGACGATTAACCCCTTCTTCACCACTAACGAGCTCAAGATTAAATTTTTCAATCAGATCAATTGTGCGAACTTTAGGCACATTTTTTCCTCCTTTGAAGCAAGTACATTACTTGTTAGATGCATTCTCTATATTTTAGCATTATTCTGTCCGACTCCAAAACTTTTCTTATTGAAAAATAAAAACGAGGCACTATGGCCCCGTCTTATTTTTTCTTTTCTTGTAGTGGTTCGATAATAACTTTTTGGATAAGTAAATTTAATATAGAGATAATCACTGCAGCTAAAATTGCTGTACCAAACCCCTCAATGACGAAGGAATCGCCCATTAATGATTGTGTCAACATTAAGGTGATTGCATTAATTACAAATAAAAACAAACCAAGTGTTAAAACAGTTACAGGCAACGTAAAAATAATCAAGATTGGTTTTACAATTACATTTAAAACCGATAAGATAATGCTTGCGATTACAGCAGCACCGATACCCTCTAAATGAAATGTATCAACATATCCTGCAACCACAATAAGAATTATGCTATTTACGATAATGCTTGCAATCCACTTCATTAACGATAGACATCCCCTTTTTCTGGAACCGAAACAATAAGACCTTAAATTGGCTTAATCTCAATTGAGCCTGTTTTCGTTTCAGCAAATAGATAAAGCTTATTACCCTTATCTTGATTTGCCTTGAAACGTAAAGATTTTTGAACGATATCATTCTTTTCTTCAATGATTGACATGACAGGTAGCTCAGCTTTAAAGCTTCCCAAGTTTGACTTCAACTCTCCATCCACTTCATATGCATCCGATACAAAAACATGTATGGTTCCTGTAGTTGTCTTAATATATGCTGTATGACAGCTGTCTTCTGCTAAAGAACAAGTAATATTCCCATTAAAGCTTTGAAGGTCAACTTTTTCAAAGCGGCCACCTACTGTAACCGTACCATTTATCGTTTCTGCTTCAAATTCTTTGCTCTCAATATTTTCTGCCTTTATATGACCATTTGCTGTTTCAACCTCCATTGAAGTAGTCACAAAATTTGTAACAGTAACAGCACCATTAGCAGTTTTAGCTCTAAAATCCTGTACGACTAAATTTTCCCCATTTATTGGTCCATTAAACATCCGAACTTTTACATTTTCATAATTTTCATTCGGAACATAAATTTTAGCATTAACTTTCATTTGTTTTTGCTGGATTAAAAAAAGAAGCTTACCGTCTTCAATCGAAAACCGAACATCCTCTAAAAATGCTTTGCGTGCACGCACTTGATTCTCAATCTTATACACTTTAGCGTCACATTCAATTCGAACATCTTTTTCTCCCCAAGGAATGATTGTAATACTACCATTAGCGACATCTAAGTCGATCTTAGTAAGATTGACATTTGAATGCTGAAAGATATGTTTTACTTCAATCGCATCGCCAAAGTTAAAATCCAAATCCATATCCTTAATTTTCTTAAATGCACTGTCAACAAAATCCATGAATTTATTTTTAACAGATGTCGCCTTCTGATCAAAGGAACTGCCCTGTCTTGTATGCTCATAATCAACCTTAGCTGAAAGCTCGGTTCTTATTTCTGCTTCTTTTTCTGCTTGGTTCATCCCAGAATCTACATTGGACAGCTTTTCAATTAATAAAATTGCTTCTTCCGCTGTTAACTTACCATCTTCAACCAATTTTAGTATTCGTTTTTGTTCCTCTATCATTAACATTTCCTCCCTTATTTTACTTTACTATTATTTCAGCATTCATTCATTTCCCTAATGACTATTTATACGAATAATCAAGGGAATGGTTTCACTTCTTCATCACTCAATCTTAAAAATACGCCTCAAGACGTAGAAAATCTCGAGGCAGCATTAACACCTCGAGATTTCTGTTTCACTTATTTTGTTACTGTTTCCTTTTCATGTATGAGGTCCTTCATTCTAATGCGTTCCCTTTCCAAGACAGGCTTCAAATAACGCCCAGTATGTGATTGCTCTACCTTTACAATTTCCTCAGGGGTTCCAGTCGCAATGATGGTTCCACCCTTGTCCCCACCTTCTGGCCCTAGATCAACTAGATAATCAGCTGCTTTTATCACATCCAAATTATGTTCAATGACAAGAACTGTATCTCCGTTTTCCACTAATCGCTGAAGCACCTTTAAAAGTCTTGAAATATCATCAACATGTAGTCCTGTTGTTGGCTCATCCAAAATATAAAAAGATTTCCCGGCAGATCTTCGGTGAAGCTCAGACGCCAGCTTAACCCGTTGCGCCTCTCCTCCTGATAATGTTGTGGCGGGCTGACCTAATTTAACATAGCCTAAACCAACATCAAAGATTGTCTGGAGTTTACGTTTAATTTTTGGTAGATTTTCAAAAAATGTAACTGCATCCTCCACCGTCATATCTAAAATATCAGAAATACTTTTATCTTTATACTTCACCTCTAGTGTTTCACGGTTATACCTTTTTCCATGACATACTTCACACGGAACATACACATCAGGTAAAAAGTGCATTTCGATTTTGATAATCCCATCACCACGGCAAGCTTCACATCGCCCGCCCTTCACATTGAAGCTGAAACGTCCTTTTTTATAACCTCGAACCTTTGCCTCATTTGTTGATGCAAATACATCTCGAATATCATCGAAGACTCCGGTATATGTTGCTGGATTTGATCTTGGTGTACGACCAATCGGTGATTGATCAATATCAATTACTTTTTCTAAGTGTTCGATACCCTTGATTGTCTTATGCTCACCTGGTTTACTTTTTGCACGATTAAGCTTTTGCGCTAGTGTCTTATGGAGAATTTCGTTAACAAGTGTACTCTTACCAGACCCTGAAACACCGGTTACAGCAATAAACGTACCAAGTGGAAATTTGACCGATATATTTTTTAAGTTATTTTCCTTTGCACCAATAACTTCGATATAGCGCCCGTCTGGTTTTCGGCGCTCGATTGGTAGAGGGATGAATTTTCCCCCTGCTAAATATTGTCCTGTCAATGAGTTTGGATCTGACATGACTTTCTCTGGGGTACCGGCAGATATAACTTCTCCACCATGTATACCCGCACCAGGTCCAATATCAATTAAGTAATCAGCAGCAAGCATCGTATCCTCATCGTGTTCAACAACGATTAATGTATTACCAATATCTCTCATTTTTTTCAAAGTATCAATAAGACGATCATTGTCACGTTGATGAAGTCCAATTGATGGTTCATCTAAAATATATAACACACCTGTTAAGCGTGAACCAATTTGAGTCGCTAATCGAATCCGTTGTGCTTCACCACCTGATAATGAACCTGCAGCGCGACTTAATGTTAAATAATCAAGTCCGACATTTACAAGAAAACCAAGTCTTTCTTTTATCTCTTGAAATATCATGTTCGCAATTTGCATTTCCTTTTCAGACAGCTCAATCGTTGTAAAAAATTCAAACGCCTCATTAATTGAAAACTCTGTAACATGACCAATATGTTTACCTGAAATGAGGACAGCAAGAGTTTCCTTTTTCAAACGATAGCCTTTACAACTTGGACAATCGTGTTGTCCCATGTATTTTTCCATTTGTTCCCGAATATAATCTGAACTCGTTTCTTTAAACCGTCTTTCTACATTACGAAGAACACCTTCGAATACAATATAATTCTCACGAGTCAGACCAAAATCATTTTCATAATGGAAAAAGATCTCTTCTCCATCACTTCCATATAAAAGCTTATCCATTAAATGCTTCGGAACATCCTTTACTGGCATATCCATATCAATTCCATAATGGTTGCAGACTGCTTCTAAGAGCTGCGGGTAATATTGTGAGCTCGTTGGTTCCCACGGAGCAATTGCATGCTGCCTCAATGATAAATCCCAATTTGGAATTACAAGGTCTACATCTACCTCAAGTTTAGAACCTAGCCCATCACAATCCGGACAAGCTCCAAACGGACTATTAAAAGAGAACATTCTAGGCTCTAATTCACCAATCGAGAATCCACAATGTGGACAAGCATGGAGCTCACTAAACATAAGCTCCTCTTGATCGATAACATCGATCAATACTCTCCCTTCACCAAGCTTAAGTGCTGCTTCCAATGAATCAGCGAGTCGTGCTGCCACACCTTCTTTAACGACGATTCTATCTATAACAACTTCGATTGAATGCTTTTTGTTTTTTTCAAGCTCAATTTCATCGGATAGATCCATAATCTCGCCATCTACTCTGACCCTTACATAGCCTTGCTTTTTAATATCTTCAAAAACCTTAACATGAGCACCCTTCCTCCCTGATATAACAGGAGCTAGCACTTGAAGCTTTGTACGTTCTGGGTATTCCAATATCCGGTCAACCATTTGTTCAACTGTTTGGGATGTAATTTCAATATGATGGTTTGGACAGACAGGGCGCCCTACTCGGGCAAATAATAAACGTAAATAATCATAAATTTCGGTAACTGTTCCGACAGTTGATCGTGGATTTCTACTAGTTGTCTTTTGATCAATTGAAATCGCTGGCGAAAGACCTTCAATTGAATCAACATCAGGCTTATCCATTTGTCCTAAAAATTGACGGGCATATGCTGAAAGTGATTCTACATAACGTCTTTGTCCTTCAGCGTAAATCGTGTCAAAGGCAAGCGAAGATTTACCAGATCCAGAAAGGCCCGTTATCACAACGAGCTTATCTCTTGGAATCGTTACATCAATGTTTTTAAGATTATGTGCTCTTGCTCCTTTGACGATAATATTTTCCATAGCCATCTATTTGTCATCCTTCCGCTTTTAACTCGAGTATGAGGTCGCGCAATTCTGCAGCTCGCTCGAAATGCAG
The DNA here is from genome assembly GCF_022427965.1 of Fredinandcohnia quinoae. GTDB lineage: Bacteria > Bacillota > Bacilli > Bacillales > Bacillaceae_L > Ferdinandcohnia > Ferdinandcohnia quinoae. The sequence goes on from NZ_JAKTTI010000014.1 coordinate 87,600, forward strand.
TGCTTTCGCCGCTTCCTTCATTTCTACTTCCATTTCTGAAATAACTTTGTCTCTTTCCTTCTTCGATAATCCAGTAAGCTTAGGTGTCGTTTCATATGTAGCTGTATCTTCAGCGGCTTGCGTTGCACGAATGACATCGCGTATATCTTTTTGAATCGTTTGTGGTGTAATACCATGCTCTTTATTATAGGCAGCCTGGGTTTCACGACGACGCTTCGTTTCATTAATTGCAATTTCCATTGAATTGGTGATTTTATCTGCATACATGATAACTTGACCATTTGCATTCCTTGCAGCACGGCCAATCGTTTGGATAAGTGAGCGCTCAGAGCGTAGGAAGCCTTCTTTGTCAGCGTCAAGAATAGCTACAAGTGATACTTCAGGAATATCCAATCCTTCTCTAAGTAGGTTAATTCCGACAAGAACATCGTATTTACCCATTCTTAGATCTCGAATTATTTCTATCCGTTCTAATGTTTTTATTTCTGAATGTAAGTAATTTACCTTAATACCAATTTCTTTTAAGTAATCGGTCAGGTCTTCTGACATTTTTTTCGTTAATGTCGTAATGAGAACACGTTCATTACGGGCAACACGGGATTGAATTTCACCTAATAGATCATCAATCTGACCTTGGATTGGTCGTACATCAATTGGAGGATCTAATAATCCTGTTGGGCGAATAATTTGTTCAACCATTTCCGGTGTATGCTCGATTTCATATGGGCCAGGTGTTGCTGATACATAGACAATTTGATTTATATGTTTTTCGAATTCTTCAAATCTCAGAGGCCTATTGTCTAATGCCGATGGCAAACGAAAACCATGTTCAACTAACACTTGTTTTCTTGCTTGGTCACCATTAAACATTCCACGAATTTGTGGAAGTGTAACATGTGACTCATCGATAACAATTAGGAGGTCTTCAGGAAAATAGTCCATTAATGTATATGGGGTTGATCCTGCTTCCCGCAACGTTAGATGTCTTGAATAGTTTTCAATCCCTGAACAAAATCCCATTTCTCGCATCATTTCTAAATCATAGTTTGTTCGTTGTTCTAGTCGCTGTGCTTGGAGTAGTTGACCGTTATCCCGTAAATCCTTTAGCTGCTCTTCTAATTCAGCTTCAATATTTTTAATCGCAATCTCCATTTTCTCTTGTCGAGTTACGAAGTGGGATGCCGGGAAAATCGCGATATGCTCACGCTCTCCAAGTATTTCTCCAGTAAGTGCGTCTACTTCTCGAATTCGGTCGATTTCATCACCGAAAAATTCGATTCGAACACAGTGTTCATCACGAGATGCTGGGAAAATCTCAACAACATCGCCCCTCACTCGGAATGTACCTCTACGGAAATCGATGTCATTTCGTTCATACTGTACATCAACTAATTTATGTAAAAGTTGGTTCCGATCCATTTCCAATCCCGAACGTAATGACACAACCATTTCCCGATATTCTTCCGGAGAACCTAATCCGTAAATACATGAAACACTGGCGATAATGATAACATCACGACGTTCAAATAAAGCTGATGTAGCTGAATGCCTTAGCTTATCAATTTCATCATTAACACTTGAATCCTTTTCAATAAATGTATCAGATGATGGAACATAAGCCTCTGGCTGGAAATAATCATAATAACTAACAAAATATTCAACCGCGTTATTCGGAAAGAATTCTTTAAATTCACTATACAGCTGTCCAGCTAGTGTCTTATTATGTGCAATAATTAATGTCGGTCTATTGACTTCCTTGATCACATTAGAGATAGTAAAGGTTTTACCAGTGCCAGTTGCACCAAGTAATGTTTGGTGCTTCTTTCCTTCCTTAAGACCCTCTAATAACTGCTCAATTGCTTTTGGCTGATCTCCTTGTGGTGAATACTTTGAGACTAACTCAAATTGATCCTTCACACAAATCCTCCATTCAGAAATAGATTTCTACAAACATTGTACCACAAAATAACAAAATTCAAACAAAAATACGAACTGGCATTCGATTTTTTTAACTTTTTGCAGAATTGATTAAGTATTGGTGAAATTAATTCAGCGTTAGCGAGATTAATTCGGCGTTGGTGTAATTAATTCGGCGTTAGCGAGATTAATTCGGCGTTACGGCAGTTAATTCGGCGTTAGCGAGATTAATTCGGCGTTACGGCAGTTAATCCGGCGTTAGCGAGATTAATTCGGCGTTACAGTAATTAATTCGGCGTTACGGCAATTAATCCGGCGTTAGCGAGATTAATTCGGCGTTACGGCAATTAATCCGGCGTTAGCGAGATTAATTCGGCGTTA
>NZ_JAKTTI010000015.1 GCF_022427965.1 Fredinandcohnia quinoae
GTGGTTAACGCCGAATTCCTGTGGCTAACGCTGAATTAAAGTGACTAACGCCGAATTCCTGTGGCTAACGCTGAATTAAAGTGGTTAACGCTGAATTAAAGTGGTTAACGCCGAATTCCTGTGGTTAACGCTGAATTAAAGTGGTAACGCCGAATTCCTGTGGCTAACGCTGAATTAAAGTGGTTAACGCCGAATTCCTGTGGTTAACGCCGAATTCCTGTTGCTAACGCCGAATTAATGTTGCAACAACTAAATAATTCCCTAGACCCGTAATCATTTTAACAGATATCCCCAAAAAATTTGTCAATTAAAGAAGGGTTTCGTCAATCAATGTCGAAAAGTAAAATTTAATCAAATAAAGGAGTTGAATAAATGATAAAAAAAGAACTTGAGCCCTCCCTAAGATTAAAAAAGTTGCACGTATTACAAAGAAGATTATCCAAAAACCATCCCAAATTTCAAGAAATAGAAAGTGAACTTGGAAAAAGAATGGCCGGATATAAAGGAGAAAAGTCCTTACAATATTATTTGAGTTTTTTGGATGAAAAGCGATACCATATTTTTCATGGTCTTCGTATTAAGGATCCCGCAAATGGTCAGTTTTTTGAAATGGATGTTTTAGTTATTAGTCCAACTCACTTTTTAATCCTCGAATCAAAGAATCTTCGTGGGGAACTACATTTTGACCACATTTTCGACCAGCTAATCCAAACAAATGAAAATAAAAAGATTTCTTATACCAGTCCACTCGCACAAATAAATCGACAACAGTTCCAACTAAAGCGCCTACTAATGCATAATAATTATCCAATACCCCCATTACAAACGTTATTAGTAATAACGAATTCGTCCGCAATTCTTAGTACAACTCAAGGTCATCCGCACATACAGAAAATTACACATAGTGTTAATCTTTTGCAGAAGTTCAATAAATACGAAAGACAATTCAAAAATGGTGATTTAACTGGTAAACAGATTCAAAAGTTAACCAATCAGTTACTAAAAATGAATACCCCATTTGATGAAGATATTCTGATGAAATTTGGAATTAATGAGGATGATTTATTAAAAGGGGTATTTTGTCCTATATGTAACACATTACCAATGAAGCGAACACAGCGAAAATGGGATTGTACAGATTGTGGGTATTCTTCACGAACAGCACATATCGATTCACTCACAGATTATATTTTGCTTTTTGGAACAACCATAACTAATCGAAAACTACGTGATTTTCTGTTATTACCTTCCTGCTCAGCGGCACAACGTATTTTGAATTCTGTCAGTATTGATTTTGACGGAAATACAAAAGGAAGAGTATATTATTTATCGAAAAATCCATCATATAATCATATCTAACTTCAAGATAACTTCATTCATTAAATAGATCATCATAATTTAAAGGAAATTAAGATAATATGGAGAATAACAGAAGTAGTAATATATAGGGGAGAAGGAAATATGTTATCTTATAATCTTTTAAAAGGAAAAAAGTTGCAGCTCGTTCGAATAAGGGAAGAAGATATTGCAACAATTGTTGAATGGTATGAGGATCAGGAGTTTTTACGAAATCTTGACACACTACCTGCATTTCCAAAGCATCCTGATGCGTTTAAAGAATGGGTGGAGCAGAAAAATGAGAAGGAGTTTGTATTTGGAATTAGGGAGCTTGATTCAAATAGATTAGTAGGGTTTGTCGATCTTGACAGCATTATTTGGCCACATCGAAATGCATGGATGGCAATCGCAATTGGTGGAAAAGAAAATCGAGGTAGAGGGGTTGGATATGAGGCAATCCAGCTAGTTTTAGAATTTGCCTTTCATGAATTAAACTTGCATCGGATTCAATTAACAGTCTTTGAATACAATGAAAGGGCAATTGCTTTGTATGAAAAGGTAGGATTTAAGAGGGAGGGTACATATAGAGAATTTCTAGAGCGTGATGGGAAGCGGTATGATATGTATCTTTATGGACTTTTAAAACAGGAGTGGAGTAAAAAAGAAGCATAATTTTCATAGAGGCAAGTAAACGGATTCCACCAAAAAAGGAACCCGTTTTCTTTGCATTATGACTTTGTATAATTTAAATCCCAAGTGATTCCGAAAGGGTCTTTTACTTTTGCATATTTTGCACCCCAAAATGTGTCTTGAAGCTCCATTTCGACAGTACCTTTTTCACTTAAACGACTATAAATCTTTTGGATTTCTTCTTCACTTCCAAGCTCAAGTACTAAGGAAATATTGTTTCCGATTTCAACAGTACTTCCTGGGAAGGTGTCTGACACCATGAAAAATAGGTTATCCTTCTTAAATTGAGCATTAATGATGAGATTTTCAGCTTCAGGAGGTGTTGGGTAATCTGCATTACCATAAGTTTGAACATTTAAAATTTCACCTTCAAAAAGTTCCTTATAAAAATCTAATGCTTCTCTTGCGTTTCCGTTAAACATAAAATAGGGTGATGCTTGGTTCATCATAAATAAATCTCCTCATTTCATTAATTGTTTTAACATAACTTTGACTATGATTGCACTTTTAGGAAAATCTCATACATATCTCAATAAAATTCTCTCATTATCATCATAACTAAGGAAACGTACGTTCGTCAAATAAGGAGGTAGAAAATGAGAATAAGACAATTAACTCCACTGGATGCTAGAAAATACTGGGATCTACGGTTAATAGCATTGAAAACGGAACCGGAAGCTTTTTTAACAACATATGAAGAGGCTTTGGAAAAGGAAAATCCAATAGAAGAATATAAGGAGAGCTTTCAATCAGAAGATATTTTTACATTTGGTGCGTTCGAAGAGGAAGAATTATTTGGTGTTGTAACATTGATGCGAGATAAGCCGATAAAACTTAGACATCGAGCAAATATTGTTGCGATGTATGTAGATCCAGAAAAGCGGGGAGCGGGAGTAGGAAAATCACTTTTGATGGAAGCTATTCGTTTTGCAAAGAGATTAGGAGACATCGAGCAAATTCATTTAACTGTTAATGCTTATAATAGACTAGCAAAAAAACTATATACAGATGTTGGTTTTGATATCTATGCATTTGAAAAAAAGGCGATAAAGTTTAACGGCATATATTCTGATGAGGAGCATTTGATTTTGTTTTTAAAGGAGGAAATACAATGAAAGCAGTTATCTTTGATTTTGATGGAACGCTTGCAGATACATTGCCGATTTGTTTTTACGCATTTCAATCGGTTTTTAAAACATTTGATAATAGGGATCTTACAAATTCTGAAATTGTAGCTATGTTTGGACCTTCGGAAACTGGGATTATAAAAGAAAATCTTTCAAGTGAAAAAATAGAAGAAGCAATTGAAATGTATTATACATGCTATCAAGATAGGCATTCGCATTATGTTGAGGATAATGTTGAAATTCTTCAGCTGCTTGGAGATTTAAAAAGTATGGGTTTCAAACTTGGTATTTTTACTGGAAAAGCAAGAAGAAGTTTAGAAATTTCATTAAAAGAGTTAAAAATGGAAGCGTATTTTGACGTGATTATTACCGGAGATGATGTAGTTCAGCCGAAACCACATCCAGAAGGAATATTTCAAGCGCTAAAACGATTAGAAGCTTCGAATGAAGAAGTGATTTTTGTCGGGGATAGTGATGCTGACATTCAAGCAGGAATCAGTGCAAATGTATTCACAGTAGGAGTGCAATGGCTGCCAAACTACCAATCGATTTCATTTTCAGTACAGCCAAATGATAGCTGTTATAATGTAAAGTCATTTAAAAATTTGATTGAAAAACGATTTTAATCTAAATGATTTGCGATAAAAGATCCAGGATGAAAAGTTCTGGATCTTTTATCCTTTGTATACTTCTCGCATCATTTGATAGGACCATATATTGATCCGATTCCCGTCTGGGTCGAAGATATGAAAGCCACCCCAGCCTTTCATAGGATCTCCGGCTATTTGTGAAGGAGTTACCCCATTTTTAATTAGCATATTATACGCATCAAAGAATTCATCGGGTCTAATATCAAAGTATGTACGGACAGAAGGGTTTCCTTTTACTGCCGTCTCGATTTTTTCAAGGTAGATGTTATCATAAAAAGTTTCTTTCAGAACGTGTCGGTCGTATGCATCCTCTGTCTGTAAATGGGCAAAACCCATTTCATGGTTTACTTCCTTTTTAATGAATCCTAAGTTTTTTGTGTACCATTCAACCGCATGGTCTAGGTTGGTTACTCCAATCCTTGTATTTACTTCACCAAAACCTAGTATCTTAGCTTCGGGATATGTATCTTTCAATGAAGGATTCTCAAATACTGTAAACCGAGCATTTTCGAAACCGATGATGTCAATGCTTTTCATTCCATTTGGCAATGTAATTGGTGTACTAAATGGAATCTTGTTCAAGCGTGCATAATCAATCATTCTCTCTAAATCTCCAATTTCAAAGCAGAGCCGAACATTTCCCTCTTCGCCATGATCATTTAGAAAATGTTCATAGTCACCCTCAAATGACTTTAAAGTCACAACACCAGCTTTTGGCATCTGGAGAAATGCTTTTTTGCCAACAGGAGTAATTACTTTATCAAGGCAAGTCCAACCAAAGTGATGGGTGTACCATTCCACTCCTTCATCAAATCCATCCCAAGATACCATTATAAATCCACCATCCCAACGAAACATCATTTGTACCACTCTCCTCAAAAAATTGATATGTATACTGTTATCGTAAACCTTAAAGTAAGTTTAATGTCAACTGAAATGTTGAAAAATATAAAATTATAAGAAAAATTAAAGGGTTTTCACCAGTATATCTAGAAATATTGTTGCAACGGAGGTGTAGTGCAATGAAAGCACTTTTAGTAATTGATGTACAAAATGGAATTGTAAATTTTAGCGATTTTACAAAAGAACTATCTCTTATGGAAGAGGTAATTAAAGATTTTAAAGAAAGAAATCTTCCGGTCATTTTCATTCGACATATGGAAGATAATGAGGAAGATCCACTATATCGAAACTCTGTTGGATCAGAGCTTCATAGTTCCCTTAAAGATTATGCTGAATACATAATTGAGAAGCATACACCAAGTTCGTTTTATAAGACAGAACTCAGTAATCTTTTAGAAAAACTAGAGGTTGACCATCTTTTTATAACAGGTTTTAATACCGAATTTTGCTGCATGTTCACAGCAATTGCTGCTTATGATAGAGGTTATGAAGTAACCTTCATTGAGAATGCAACAGGAACAACGAATTCAGAAGATACATATGAAATGCCAGGGCTCGACATTAAGGACTTCGTTGGTACGGTTTTACATTGGTCTGGGGCCATCGAAGTTTTAGACTATGATGAGTATGTAGAGGAATATAAGGAAAAGAAATAATAGGTAGTATAGCCATGAGCTTCCCACATGATTTTTTAGATTGTGTGATTCAAGCTTCAGTTGATTAAAGATGAAAGGATCGATTAAATGAATTTTAATCTGCAGGAAGCAATTGAGGTTTTGAAGCGTACACCAAAAACAATTGGGATTTTTTTAGATGGATTATCTGATGAATGGATGACCTGTAATGAAGGTGAGGGAACATGGAGTGTTATTGAGGTGATCGACCATCTCATTGAAGGGGAGAAATATAATTGGATACCAAGATTAGAAATGATTCTGCTGGATGGTGAAAGTAGACCATTTCCCCCCTTTGATCGTTATTCGCATCTAAATGAGAAATCTGAAAAAAACATAGAGCAAAAATTACTTGAATTCAATACGACTAGAACAGAAAACATCGTTAAATTAACAAAGCTTATAACTCCTGACCATCTTGAATTAACAGGTTCACATCCTGCCTTTGGGAAAGTAAAAGTTAGAGAATTAATCTCAACATGGGTTGTTCATGATTTAACTCATATTTCTCAAATTGTACGGGTAATGGCAAAGAGATATAAATTGGATGTTGGACCATGGATAGAATATTTAGGGGTATTAAAGAGATGATCGAGACAAATTATTTTACCAAAGGTAAGAAAGGAATTAAAGGAAACCTTTCTATCGTATACAATTTTACTTAAAGTAAAGAAGCACAGTTGATATTTCAACGGGGAGGAATTGATTAGAATGGCTAGGGTAATAGGATTTGAGTTAAATAGTCAAGAACCAGAGAAAGTTTTGGAGTTTTATTCAAAAGTCTTCGGTTGGAAGATTGCTGAGCCTAACTGGGATTATTGGAAGGTTGTGACTGGAGAAGAAGGAAAAGCTGGAATTGATGGGGGAATTGCAAAAGGACCACATGATTACCCTTTTGGAACTCGTATCCAAATTGAAGTAGATTCAATTGATGAAGCCATTTCATTAGCAAAAGCCAACGGTGCAATGATTGTACGGGATAAAATGGAGTTTGAAGATTTTTATCTAGCATATTTAGTAGATCCTGTAGGACTTGGTATTGGGCTTGTTCAAAAAAAATAATTCAATCTTAAAAAAAATGCTATCTCTTTCGGAAAGTTGCATTTAATAAAGGGGAGAGTAAACAGAAAAATTCCCAGAGGATGTAATTCATCCTCCATTCCTAAATCGATTTGGTGTTGTACCTGCATACTTTTTAAATACTTTTATAAAGTGACTTTGGTCGTGAAAATTTAGTAGGGTCGAGATTTCCGATAAAGTATGGGACGTGTAGGTCATTAAGCTTTTGGCTTCATCTATCTTCGCACGCTGGATATATTCGATCATAGAAACACCTACTTCCTTTTTTAAAAGACTGGACAGATAACTTGGATTCATTTCAGCGACTTCAGCTAAATGAGTAAGGGTAATGTCTTCATAAAGATGAGAGAATATATAGTTTAGGCATGTATTAATTGGCTTTGAATACTTGTGTGTCTTCCCTTTTTCTACTCGTTCTGCAAATTCAATTAATGCTTTTTCAACGAACGGAAGAATTGCCCTACTCTCTTGTAATTCTTCAAGACTTTGGATAAATAAATCACTTATAGTAAAAGCAATTTCTGGGTAAATTCCCCCATCTACAGCTGCTCTTGTTGCCAAAGTGATGATCGCAACTCCTAAATTTTTTTGGCTTCTTAAATGGCTTGTTTTTGATAATACCCCTAATTCCACTGTTTCAGGCAGTGACTTAATATGTTTGATTAATTCTTCGGTTTTGCCTTCCTTAATACAATCAAAAATTTTCTTTTCAGCTAATGGATCAAAGAAGGTGCTGCTTTTTTGACGACGTTCGGAAATATAAAAATCAGGTGTTTCAAGTTTATCCATTTTCATTTCAAGCATTTCATCGTTCTGTAAAATATCTACTAGATCCAGTTGCTGCTGAAAAAGCATGTAATAGAGGACCATACTCATATTGATAAAATTCAAATGACTTAAAATTGGAAGAGAAAGGTAGTGCTGTACAAGAACATCTTGGTTTATTTTTAAATGGCTGTCGTTAATAATGCCTTTTACCGATTCATCCGATAACCTTGAATAAAGGACAGGACCGACAAGAATACATTTATTTTCTTGCAATTTGATAGAAAAATAATTTTCTAGATTTTGTGTAGTCTTGAATATTGGAATATGACAAGGCTCATCCTGAATAAAAAATTGTTTTAAAAACTCCTTTTTGGAAGGGTAAAGAGGATTATACAGACTATTATACGAGTACTCAAAAACCAAATCTCCCTCATTATCCATACAGAAAATAGATATGTTATACGAATTAAAAAGCAGCTTGCAAACATATTCCAGGGTTTCAAACTTGAAAGTATTCATAGCTCCACCTCTAGTTGAGTGAATATTTTTAAAACTATACTATAAATTTTACTATTTTTCTAAAAAATATACCATATTGTTAGGTTAAGAAAAATTATAATAGAGGGTAAGAAAACGTTTTCAAAGTCAATTTTTCGAGGAGGATTATGATGGGAAAAAATATTAAGAGAATTATTTCCGAAATGACAATCGAAGAAAAGGCAAGTCTTTGTTCTGGACTGGATTTTTGGCATACAAAAGGGATTGAAAGATTAGGAATTCCATCAATTATGGTAGCAGATGGGCCACATGGATTAAGAAAGCAGGCTGAAAACTCTGATCATATGGGGTTATACGACAGTATACCTGCTACTTGTTTCCCTTCTGCCGTAGGGTTAGCAAGTTCTTGGAATACGGAATTGATTGAAAGGGTGGGTGTGGCATTAGGTGAGGAATGTCAGGCAGAGGATGTAGCAATCCTTCTAGGACCTGGTGCAAATATAAAACGTTCGCCCCTTTGTGGTAGGAATTTTGAATATTTTTCAGAGGATCCTTATCTTTCAACACAAATGGCAGCCAATCATATTAAAGGGGTCCAAAGTCAAGGAGTAGGAACATCTTTAAAGCATTTTGCAGCGAATAATCAAGAGCACCGTAGAATGTCAACTGATGCAATAATTGATGAACGAACATTGCGTGAAATCTATCTAGCTAGTTTTGAAGGTGCTGTGAAGGAAGCGCAGCCTTGGACGGTCATGTGTGCTTATAATAAAGTCAATGGAGAGTACGCATCGGAAAATAACGATCTTTTAAATGAGATATTAAGGGAAGAGTGGGGTTTTGAAGGCTTTGTTGTCTCTGACTGGGGTGCAGTGAATGAACGAGTGGCTGGTCTTGCGAATGGTCTTGAGTTAGAGATGCCTTCTAGCCATGGAAATGGAGAGAAGAAAATTATTGATGCGGTAAAAAATGGTCAGTTGACAGAAGAAAAGCTAGATCAAGCCGTAGAGCGCCTTCTTTCAATTATTTTTAAAGCTGTTGAAAATAAAAAGGAAAATGCTATTTATAGTAAGGATTCTCATCATCAATTAGCTAGAGAGGTGGCAAGAGAGTGTGTCGTTTTATTAAAAAATGAAGATCAAATTTTACCTCTGAAAAAGGGCGGGAATATCGCTGTCATTGGTGGATTTGCTAAAAAACCTCGTTACCAAGGTGGTGGAAGCTCACATATAAATCCGACAAGACTTGAAAACTTTTTAGACGAAATAGAAAAGGTTTCAGGTAATCAAACAATGATCTCATTTGCCGAAGGCTATATCATTGATAGTGATGAATCAGATGAATCACTAATAAATGAGGCGAAAGAAGTAGCAGCTGGAGCAGATACAGTGATTCTTTTTGTTGGGCTGCCTGATCGCTATGAATCTGAAGGGTATGATCGTGAGCATCTACGAATGCCTGAAAATCATGTTCAGCTTATTGAGGCTATTTCTGAAGTTAACAAAAACATTGTTGTCGTATTAAGTAATGGTTCACCAATTGAAATGCCGTGGATTGATAAGGTAAAAGGGGTATTAGAAGGTTATTTAGCAGGGCAGGCATATGGTGGGGCAATTGCAGATTTATTATTTGGGGATGCAAATCCAAGTGGCAAATTAGCTGAGACCTTCCCGAAGGTGTTAAGTGACAATCCATCCTATTTAAATTTCCCGGGTGATGGAGATCGAGTGGAATACAAAGAAGGAATATTCGTTGGTTATCGTTATTATGACAAGAAAAAAATTGAACCGCTATTCCCGTTTGGTTTTGGCTTAAGTTATACAAACTTTGAATATAGTCGTCTATCTATTGATAAGAATGAAATTCAGGATGTTGATAACGTTTCAATCAGTGTAAATGTTAAGAATACTGGTCATATCACAGGGAAAGAAATTGTGCAGCTTTATGTGAAAGATGTATGTAGCAGTATTGCCCGACCTGAAAAGGAGCTTAAAGGCTTTAAGAAAGTAGAGTTACAACCTGGGGAAGAAAAGACTGTTACTTTCATTTTAGACAAACGTTCATTTGCTTACTATAACGTGGAATTAAAAGACTGGCATGTTGAGACAGGTGAATTTGATATTTTAATTGGAAAATCATCAAGTGAGATTGTTCTATCTGACAGAATCCATGTTAAGTCCACTGTTTCAATTCCGAAAAAGATACACAGAAATACACTTGTTGGTGACATTCTATCAGATCCAATTTTAGCACCTATTGCAATTGATCTTTTTGAAAAAGCAGGTGAAATGAATCCACTTATAAATGGAACAGACGTAGAAAGTGATGCTGCAAAAACAATGGCTGCTATGCTCAAAAATACACCTTTACGTGCGCTTGTTAATTTTAGTGAGGGCAGATTTACGGATGAAATGTTAATTGGAGTAATCGATCTTTTTAATAGCCAGATACAAAAATAAAACAGATTGATCGATGCATCCGGAACAATTGTGAATTGGTTTAGTTTTCTACCTTGAGGGGGAAGTATATGGCTGAAAAGACTTTGAAAAGCCAAGTAAAAACACCGTTTGGCAGATTAACTTTTGGCATTCTGTTAGGTTATTCATGCATGATGGTTGGTCTGATGACCCCAGCTGTTATGCTATTATCATTTAAAATGATTGAAATTGACCCTCAAGGATACACGACATCATATGGTTTAGTCGCAGGTGCTGGTGCTTTCTTGGCGTTAATTGGGAATCCGTTGGGTGGTGCGATAAGTGATCGTACAAATATTCCATTTGGACGGCGTCGCACTTGGATTTTATTAGGATCATTATTGGGCTGCATGGCGCTGATTTGGATTGGGCTCTCAACAGAAATTTGGCAGGTGTTAATTGCATGGTGTGTGGCACAGCTGTTCTTTAACTTTGGGATGGCTGCCTACACTGCACTAATTCCCGACCAAGTTGAAGAACATAGACGTGGAACAATGTCAGGCCTAATTGGACTGACTCTACCAATTGGCATTGGGGTCGGAATGATTCTCATGATGAGTTTGAATTCAGTTCCTACAATTACAAAATGGTTCGTCATAACAATTATTGCTATAGTTGGCCCAATCCTCAGTTTATTCATTATTCGTGATGGAAAAGTAGAAAAAGTGGCAGTGGAAAAGAAGAACTTAACTTTAGTGGAAAAGCTAAGTAAGGTTTATCCTAATCCCCGTGTGTTTCCAGAGTTTACATGGGCAATCATCTCTAAGTTTTTACTGAATATTGGATTAGGTGTTACTTCTTATCTAACAATCTATCTCGTTAACCGACTAGGATTTTCGGAAAGTGAAGCAACTACAAGCGTTGGTCTAATTAATATTCTTGCTTTAGCAGCAACTGCTTTTACAAGTGTATTAGGAGGAATTCTATCAGACAAACTCAAGAAACAAAAGCCATTTTTATATAGCTCAGCTTTCGTTATTTTAGTCGGGATATTAGTAGTTGCATTTTTACCAAACTACACGACAATTCTTATTGCTGGAGTCATAATTGGCCTAGGTATGGGTTGTTTTACCTCTGTTGATATGGCATTAGTAACGCGTATTTTACCTAATCAGGAAGATGCAGCTAAGGACTTTGGATTAATGAATGTAGCAAATACACTTCCGCAATCGATTGTTCCATTGATTGCACCTTTATTATTAGGGATTGGAGGCTGGAATTTCTTTTATTTATTCCTGGCATCGTTTGTTGTACTGAGTATTTTTGCGATTAAACCATTACCAGAGGTTGGAGAATATAGAAAAGAGAAACAGCAAATTTTGACCGATGCAAATAAGGGACAGACAATTAATTAGTTATTGGGAGGCTAAATAATGGAAAAGAAGGTGCACCCTGAATTACTTGGTCATTTAATGGCTACACCAGAAATTAAGCTTGATTGGGAGACTGTCGATATCAATATGGTTAGACAACTTGCAAATGAGGTGTCTAGATCGAACCCGCAACCAAGAGATGAAACGATTACAATTTCAGATCAGTTGATTCCAGGGCCAGAAGGTGCCGAAGAGGTAAGGGTACGAATATATGAGCCTATCGAAAAGAAAGGAATCCTCCCAGGATTATTATGGATTCATGGTGGCGGCTATGTGATGGGAACACCTGATAGTGATGATGCGCTTTGTCAACGCTTTGTTTCGGAAGCGGAATGCATTGTTGTATCGGTAGATTATCGATTAGCTCCGGAACATCCATATCCTGTACCTTTAGAAGATTGCTATGCTGCATTAACGTGGTTTGCTGATCACGCATACGAACTTGGAGTAGATGTTTCCCGTATTGGAGTTGCTGGCGCAAGTGCTGGTGGTGGCTTAACAGCTGCACTCACTCTATTAGCTAGAGATCGAAAAGGGCCACATATTGTTTTTCAAATGCCGTTATACCCGATGATCGATCATCGTAATATAACACCATCAAGTATTGAAATTACCGATCATCGAGTATGGAATCGAGACTATAACATAAAAGCTTGGGAATTATATTTAGGGGCTAAACAGAAAGGTGAAGTATCACCATATGCATCACCTGCTCTCGCTGCTGATCTTTCAGGACTTCCACCAACCTATACATGTATTGGAACGCTTGACCCATTCCGTGATGAAACGATTAATTATGTTGCAAGATTAAGTCAAGCAGGAGTAACCACGGAGTTTCATCTATATCCTGGATGTTACCACGGATTTGAGCTGGGAATCCCAGATGCTGAAGTCAGTCAACGTGCCTTAAAGCAATATGTGGAAGCAATGAAACTTGGATTACAATAATAATCATCTTTACGCCGACTATTATTCAGTCGGTATTTTTTTGTCTTGCTATTCTACTAGATTTCGATTATTATTAAATGCAGTTACACATATTGTGTTAATGAACAAAATTTAAACTACATATAGTGTTTAGCCTTGAAAGTAGATGCCTGTAGGCTTAAAAGGGAATTTGGTGAAATACCAGAACTGCCCCCGCAACTGTAAATGCGTACGAAATGAAATTACCACTGTATATTGAAGCTTCGAAAGAGGTTTGTATGCGGGAAGGATTCAAAGTAGGTTGATGCATAAGTCAGGAGACCTGTCTATTTTTGAGATGTTTTAACTTCTTCGGGGATTGAGAAGGAAACGGTGGCTGTCGGGAAACCAAGTTTCTTTCTTTTTCTCTGATGTTATCGTATTATCCGCTCAATCTAATTGGGCGGATTTTTTATTTTTATTGGAGGGGACAAAATGAGTACTACATTTCAATCTGATTTGGAAATTGTTATTGCCGAGCTTAACAACGCTTCACGAAAGTATCAACTAGATATTTCAGAGATTACAAAACGTATAAGAGCAAAGAATCTATCAAAGTCAGAAGCAAACCAACAGGCATTATTTTATGCATTAAATAATATTGCAATGGATCAACCTGATTGGACATTTTTAGCTGCAAAGCTCTACTTAGATGAACTATATGAAGAAGCAGGTAAAAATCGGAACTATGATTCTCATTTGAAATATGGAGATTTATATAAGCTCATTCAGACACTAACCGATAAGGGGATTTATTCCACCGACCTTCTATATTCCTATCAAAAAGAAGAGATCGTAGAATTGGCAAAAGAAATTGATCCAACACGTGATTCTTTATTTACTTACATTGGTTTATTTTTACTTGCTGATCGATATGTAGCAAGGGACCATGAGAGAAATGTGTATGAGCTACCTCAAGAGAGATTTATGATTATTGCAATGACATTAATGAAAAATGAAGAAAAATCGAAAAGAGTGGGATTTGTCAAAGAGGCATACTGGGCATTAAGTAATTTATATATGACTGTTGCGACACCAACTCTTTCAAATGCTGGAAAAAGCTTTGGACAACTATCGTCATGTTTCATTGATACTGTCGATGATTCTCTTGATAGCATTTATTTAAACAATTGGGATATTGCAAGGTTGAGTAAAGATGGTGGTGGAATCGGAATTTACTATGGAAAGGTTCGTGCACTAGGCTCTGATATTAAGAAATTTAAAGGTAATTCTTCAGGGGTTGTCCCATGGATTCGCTTAATTAATGATACAGCTGTTAGTGTAGACCAACTTGGTCAACGTCAAGGTGCAATTGCCATTTATCTGGATCTTTTCCATAAGGATATCATGAATGGATTTTTAGATTTGAAGACGAATAATGGAGATGAACGCAGAAAAGCACATGATATTTTTACTGGTGTGACTGTCCCAGACCTCTTTATGCAAAGATTAGAAGAAGTCGATGAGAATGGAAGAAGTATTGGTGAATGGCATACGTTTTGCCCTCATCAAGTGAAGCAATTGATGGGGTGGAAGGATGAAAATGGCAATCTACTAGGTCTTGAGGATTTTTATGATGAAACTGACAGAAAATTTTTTACTAAGAAATATATGGAAGCAGTGAACAATCCACTTTTACCTAGAAAAACATATCGTGCGATGGATATTATGGCACGTATTATGGTTGCTCAATTAGAAACTGGAACACCTTACATGTTTTACCGAGACGAAGTTAATCGTCAAAATCCAAATAAGCATCTTTCTGGGATAGGGAGGACATCAATCTATTGTAGTAATCTTTGTACAGAGATTACTCAAAATATGTCAGCAACCACAATTGTGAAGGAATTCAAGGATGAAGATGGAAATATCGTCATTGTTCGAAAACCGGGTGATTTTGTAGTTTGTAATTTATCTTCTATTAATCTACCAAAGGCCGTTAAGCAAAATGTACTTGAACGCTTAATTCGCATTCAAGTAAGAATGCTTGACAATGTAGTTGATTTAAATACAATTTCAGTCGGACAAGCTGAGATGACAAATAAGAAATTCAGAGCAGTTGGTCTTGGTACATTTGGCTGGCATCATTTGTTAGCACTTGAAGGCATCCATTGGGAATCTAATAAGGCTGTTCAATATGCTGATGAGCTTTATGAAGATATTGCTTACTATACAATACGTTCTTCAATGGAACTAGCTCAGGAAAAAGGAGCTTACAGTAAGTTTGAAGGATCCGAATGGCAGACAGGTGAATATTTTCAGCGTAAACAATACCAGTCATCACGATGGGACGAACTAAAAGAAAATGTTGCAAACAATGGCATCCGGAATGGATGGCTGATGGCTGTTGCTCCTAATTCATCAACTGCAAAAATAGGTGGATCAACAGATGGAATCGATCCTTTGTATGCTGTTGAATACGCTGAGGAGAAGAAGAATTTTAAATTCAAAGTAACGGCTCCAGATTTGAACCATATTACGTATAATTATTATCGTCGTGCACGACATGAGCTTGACCAGGTGTGGGGTATAAGACAAAATGCTGCTCGCCAGCGTCATATTGATCAAGCCATTAGTTTTAACCTTTATGTAAGACACGACATAAAAGCTAAGGAATTATTAAATCTACATCTGGAAGCATGGAAGCAAGGGTTGAAAACAACCTATTATGTACGAAGCACTTCCCAGGAGGAAATAGAAGAATGTGAGGCTTGTCATAGCTAAATAAAGGAGTGGGAATATGAGTATGAATACACTTTTAACGAAAATAAAATTATTAAACCCAGAACATCCAAATAAATCAACAGGTATTATTAACGGACAATCGTCAGGATTACTGAACTGGAATGATATTGCCTATCCACAGATGTATACCTTATATCAAACATTGCTAGCAAACTTTTGGAAGGCTCAGGAAATAAATATGCAGGATGATATTAAGCAATGGGATCTTTTAAGTCCAACGGAACAGGATATTTTCCTAAGGGTGAATACACAGCTGGCATCACTTGATAGCTTGCAAACCCCAACGATGAGTCAGGTTATGGATTATGTAACAGATTCTAGCTTCAAGGCTATTTTTGCTGTTATCTCACAACAGGAAGCTGTGCATAACGAGTCTTATTCCTATATATTGAGTTCTCTTATTCCTTTACGTGAGCAAAATGAACGATTCAATCAGGCGAAAAGCGACCCAATTGTACAAAAGCGAAATGAACTCATTTTAGATGCATATGAATGTTTTCGTGAGAATCCAACACCGCAGAATTTATTTAAGCTTGGGATTAATTCGATTAATCTTGAAGGTATTTATTTTTATGCTGGCTTTGCATTTTTCTATCATTTGGCACGTCAACAAAAAATGTTGAAGACGAGTACAATGATTAGTTATATTCAGCGGGATGAAATGCAGCATGCCTATTTTATCGCACAGTTTGTACGGATTCTTTTAACTGAAAATCCTGATCTAAATAATGAAGAAAATATCGAATATGTGTATAACACAGTGGGACAAGCGGTGGAGCTAGAAAAGGCATGGGCAAGTGTAATTTTAAAGGACATTGAAGGTATTGAATTGAATGAATTCAAAGGATATGTGGAATATCTTGCGAATAAGCGCTTACGTCAGCTCGGACTTCAAAATCTATATGAGGAAAGAGACAATCCGATGCCATGGATTCACGTCTTCAGTGATGAAATGATGAATGAAACAAAATCTGATTTCTTCGAACAAAAATCCCGAACCTATACTAAGGTTTCACAGTCAAATGGCTTCGATGAATTGTAGGTGTGGGTTATGAAAATAGCAGTTGTTTACTCTTCTATAACAGGAAATACCAATGAAGTAGCGAATATCATTCACCAATTTTTCAAGAATGAAATTGATAATGTGCAATTATACCAAATTGATCAGTTTCCGATTTCACAAATTAACCATTTTGATGCTATTGTCATCGGAACATATACGTGGGGAGATGGAGAAATACCTCAAGAAATGAAGACGATATATCAAGCTTTTGAGGATCAAGAATCCAAAAAGATTGTGACTGGTGTGTTCGGAACTGGTGACAGATTTTATCCTCATTTTTGCGGGGCAGTTAATGATTTTAGAGATATGTTGTATGTACATTCAAACTTGGCTGCAACACTAAAAATAGAACTATCCCCACAACTACAGGATATTGAAAGGTGTCAAAGATTAGTTAAGTCTGTGATGAAGCGGATACATGAAGCAAGTAGATCTAAGGTTTTAATATAACGATTAGGGGTATGAGCGTAATATTCATTGCGTTCATACTCTTTTTGTTTTTAATTTGGTTGTAGTTGGAAGGTAACAGTTCACACCATGTATTTCGTTTTTTTGGTACAATTAGAGTATTAAATGAAACAATGATTCAACTTTGGAGGTAACAATAATGTCACTTCAATTTATAATAGGACGTGCTGGTTCAGGCAAGACACATACATGCCTAGAAATTATCCGAGAAAAATTAAGAGAAGAACCAACAGGATCACCAATTATCTATTTAGTTCCAGATCAAATGACATTTCAGATGGAATATGATCTTATTAACACACCAGGAATTGGTGGAATGATGCGTGCTCAAGTATTCAGTTTTACTCGTTTAGCTTGGCGTGTATTACAGGAAACAGGAGGAATGAGTCGTTATCATGTAAATAATGTTGGGGTTAATATGATCCTACGAAAAATCATAGAAGCCCGAAAGCAAGACTTGAAGGTTTTTTCACGTGCTGCTGATAAAAATGGCTTCATTACTCAGATGGAAGAAATGGTAGCAGAGTTTAAAAGGTATTGTATTACACCTGAACAATTAGAGGAACAACGACACCAGTTACAAAATGAACAGAATCAAGTTCTCACTGATAAACTCCATGATCTCAAATTACTATATGTTGACCTTGAAAAGCATTTATTTGAAAAGTATGTGGATTCTGAGGATTATTTGCGTTTGCTCGCGGAGAAAATTCCTCAATCAAATTATATAAAGGAAGCTGAAATACTTATTGATGGCTTTCATAGCTATACTCCACAGGAGCTTGAAGTACTTGGCCAATTAATGAAGGTTGGTAAAAAGGTAACCATTGCGTTAACAGTTGATAAGGCCTATGATGGATTACCTCCCCACGATTTAAGCTTATTTCGAATGACTGGGACAACTTATCAATCAATTTGTCAATTAGCTTCAGAGGATCAAATTAAGGTAGAAGAACCTATCTTCTTACGAGAACAAATGCGCTTTGTTCTTGAACCATCACTAACTCATTTGGAAGCATATTTTGATGAAAGACCTACAGTTTCTTACAGTGGAAAGGCTGCAATTACCCTCGCACAGGCTGTCAACCGAAGAGCTGAAATTGAAGGGATTGCTCGTGAAATCCAAAAATTAGTTCGTGAACAAAACTACCGATATCGAGAAATTGCTCTTTTAGTTCGTAATGCGGGTGAGTATCACGAAATCATCGAAACAATCTTTCAAGATTATCAGATCCCATTTTTTATTGATCAAAAGCGCTCGATGTTAAATCATCCCTTAATTGAACTGATTCGTTCAAGTCTTGAGGTTATTACGGGGAATTGGCGTTATGAAGCTGTATTTCGTTGTGTAAAGACAGATCTTTTATATCCATTTGGAGAGGATATAACTAAACTGCGTGAGGATATGGACAAGCTTGAAAACTATGTGCTTGAATATGGAATTCAAGGATATAAATGGACAAGCGATAAACGTTGGAAGTACAAGCGTTTTCGTGGAATCGAAGAGGATGGTCTTACCCAAACAAATAAAGAACGTGACTATGAGGATATGTTGAACGATCTTCGTCAAATGATTGTCGAACCACTGCTTACATTACAAAAACGTCTTCAAAAGGCAAAGACTGGACGGAGTATGTGTGAAGCTCTGTTTCTGTATTTAGAAGAACTTGAAATTCCTGCAAAAATGGAAGAGCTTAAGCTTATTGCTGAAATGTCGGGCAGATTATCTGAAGCAAGAGAGAATGACCAAGTTTGGAATTCAGTTCTTGAGTTGCTTGATCAATTCGTAGAAATTATGGCAGATGAAAAAGTAGAGCCCACATTATTTTGCAATATGCTGGAAACGGGTATAGAGAGTATGCGTTTTGCTCTTGTTCCACCAGCCATCGACCAGGTCTTAATTGCAAGCCTGGAACGTTCAAGATTTTCAAATATTAAATGTACCTTTATTATTGGTGCAAATGATGGCGTTATTCCAGCAAGACCAAATGAAGAAGGGGTTTTTTCAGAAAAGGACAGGGAAATGCTTGGCGAATCTGGCATGAGATTAGCACCTGGTAGTCGAGTGACTTTACTAGATGAGAATTTTTTAATCTACTGTGCCATTACGAGTCCATCTGATCAGCTTTTTATTAGCTACCCCCTTGCAAATGAAGAAGGAAAATCACTTCTTCCATCGACGATTCTTAAGCGATTAAAAGAAATTTTTCCAAATATGAATGAAAAGTTCTATTTAAATGAACCATCAGAGCTAGCAGAAGAAAATCAGTTGGAATATATCGTTAATCCCAATGTTTCTCTGTCATATTTAGCAACTCAATTACAAGCATGGAAAAAACAATATCCGATTAAAGACCTCTGGTGGGATGTGTACAATTATTTTGTAAACATCGAAGATATGAAAGATGCAACTCAGCTTGTGCTTAATAGTTTATTTTATAAAAATAAACCGAATAAGCTCTCAAGAGAGATTACAAAAGCTTTGTATGGTGACCATATTCAAGGGAGTGTATCCAGGATGGAAGTCTTCCAAGGATGTGCTTTCTCACATTTTGCAAACTATGGTCTTCATTTACGCGATCGAAAGGTTTTTCGCTTGGAATCACCGGATATTGGTGAGCTGTTCCATGCAGCATTAAAGGAAATATCGGATTCACTAAGAGAAAAGGGCCTCGATTGGCGAGATATCACAAAAGCGCAGTGTGACCAATTAGCTGCAGATGCTGTTGAAGCACTTGCACCGAAATTGCAAAATGAGATTTTACTAAGCTCAAACAGATACCATTACATTATGCAAAAGCTTCAAAAAATCATAAGTCGTGCATCGTCTATTTTAAGTGAGCATGCGAAAGCTAGTGGTTTTGCACCAATTGGGATGGAGCTAGGATTTGGAAAGAAAGGTCCATTACCACCGATTCAGTTCACGCTTGATAACGGAAGTACGATGGAGTTAGTTGGCCGAATTGACCGTGTTGATAAAGCGGAAAGCTCCAAAGGAGTATTATTAAGGGTTGTTGACTATAAATCAAGTCAGAAATCCCTTGATTTAGCAGAGGTATACTACGGACTTGCATTACAAATGCTCACATATCTTGATGTGATTATTTCGTCTTCAAAAGAGTGGATTGGAACGACTGCAACACCAGCGGGTGTCGTCTATTTTCATGTGCATGATCCGTTGATTAATGCAAATAAGGCAATGCCCGAAGATAAAATTGAAGAAGAGATTTTTAAGAGATTTAAAATGAAAGGTCTTCTTTTAGGTGACGAGGAGACAGTCCGATTGATGGACCAAACATTGGATACAGGCTATTCACAAATTGTATCAGCAGCAATAAAAAAAGATGGCAGCTTTTACTCAACTTCACAAATTGCAAGCGAAGAAGATATTGGCCATCTCCGAAATCATGTTAGAGGTGTTTTTAAGAACACAGGTAATCGAATTACAAACGGTGAAATTGATATTGCTCCATATAAATTAAAAGATAAAACACCATGTACATTTTGTGCGTTTAAATCAGTCTGTCAATTTGATCAAAGTCTAGAGGATAATAATTACCGCGTCCTATCGGCAGAAAAAAACGATGTCGTTTTAGATAAAATCAGAAATGGAGGTGCAGGCATTCATGAGTAATATCGTCGAAAAACCAGAAGGTAGTCAATGGACTGATGATCAATGGAGAGCGATTGTTTCTTGTGGCCAGGATATTCTTGTTGCAGCAGCTGCTGGGTCAGGTAAAACGGCAGTATTAGTTGAACGGATCATAAAAAAAATCCTTTCTAAAGAGATTACAGTTGATGTCGATCGCTTATTAGTTGTGACATTTACGAATGCATCTGCAGCTGAAATGCGAAACCGAGTTGGTGAAGCACTTGAGAAGGCATTAAAGGAGGAGCCTGGTTCTCTTCATTTAAGAAGGCAATTAAGCTTACTTAACCGTGCCTCCATTTCTACGATTCACTCATTTTGCTTAGAGGTTATTCGTAAATTTTATTATTTGATAGATATCGATCCAGGATTTCGGATTGCGGATTCCACTGAAGCTGAGCTTCTTCGTGACGAGGTGATGGAGGAATTATTCGAGGAGCATTATAGTAATCCTGATAACATTCAGTTCTTTGATCTCGTTGACCGGTTCACGAATGATCGAACAGATACTGAATTACAAAATATGATCCGAAAATTATATGAATTTTCACGGGCACATCCATCACCAAATGAGTGGCTACGTCAAATTGCGGCCGAGTATGAAGTGGATGAACGATCATTAGAGGATACCCCATACATTCCATATTTATTAGCAGATATTTCTCTTCAACTTGAGGGGGTGAAGGCGAATCTTTTACAAGGGCTTGATCTGACAAGGGAGCCTGGTGGTCCAGCACCGCGTGCCGAAACAATAGAAACGGATCTAGAACAAATTTACCGCCTTTTACATGCAAAAGATGAATCCTGGACGGCATTATATGAAGCAATGCAAAACGTTACGTTTAAAACGGCAAAGTCTTGTAAAGGTGATGAATACGATGAAATCCTTTTAAAGCAAGTGACAAAGCTTAGGGATGACGCAAAAAAGCAAGTACAAAAGCTGAAGGAGGATTTATTTAGCCGAAAGCCTGAAAGCTATCTGCAGGATATTATAGAAATGCAGTCTTCGATCGGTATGCTAATCCAGCTTGTCATTGAGTTCGGTGAGCAATTCCAGAAGGTAAAGGAAGAAAAGGGACTTGTTGATTTTTCTGACTTAGAACATTATTGTTTGAATATTTTACGAAAAGGTCATTCGGATACTGGGAAGCTCATACCCTCTGAAGCAGCGCTTGAATACCGCGTTCAATTTGAAGAGGTACTTGTTGATGAATACCAGGATACGAATATGGTCCAGGAATCGATTTTACAGCTCGTAACGAAAGAAGGAGAAGTAACAGGGAATCTATTTATGGTAGGAGATGTCAAGCAGTCGATTTACCGTTTCAGACTCGCTGAACCACTTCTTTTCTTAAGTAAGTATAAGCGATTTACCCAAGCTGGAGAGGGAACTGGAATTCGAATTGATCTTTCAAAAAACTTCCGAAGTCGTGCAGAAATTTTAGATGGAACTAATTATCTGTTTAAACAATTGATGGGTGAAACAGTTGGTGAAATTATCTATGATGAAGATGCAGAATTGAAGCTTGGTGCTTCATATCCAGTAAGTGAAAAAATGGCGGCAGAGCTCCTTTTAATTGATAAAAATGGGCAAGAAGAAGAGACAGTTACTTATGAGAATGAAGACGAGGGTGAAGAACAGGTAGTCTTATTCGATAAGGCTGATTTAGAAACAGCACAGCTTGAAGCAAGGGCAATGGCGAAGGAAATTAAAGAAATGATTTCGAGTCAGTTCCAAATATACGACCGTAAACAGGATCGAATGAGAAGCATGACCTATCGTGATGTAGTTATTTTAATGCGTTCCATGCCATGGGCATCGCAAATCATGGAGGAATTTAAACAACAGGGAATCCCGATTTATGCGGACCTATCAACAGGGTATTTTGAAGCAACGGAAGTATCGATTATGATGTCCTTATTAAAAGTAATTGATAATCCGTATCAGGATATCCCACTAGCTTCTGTATTGCGTTCGCCAATTGTAGGACTCGATGCGGAAGAGCTTGCAATCATTCGAACATATGATAAAAACAGTCCATACTATGAGGCACTTAAAATGTTCATTAAGGATAGTCCTCATGATGATAAAACCTATCAAAAGTTAAAACAGTTTCATAACAATCTTGAGATTTGGCGAACAAAAGCAAGAAATGGTGCGCTATCTGAATTAATTTGGCAATTATATCGGGACACGTATTTTTATGATTTTGTTGGCGGAATGCCTGGTGGCAAACAGCGCCAAGCGAACCTAAGGGCTTTATATGACAGAGCTCGTCAATATGAAGCTACTTCATTTAGAGGCTTGTTCCGATTCTTGCGATTTATTGAGCGAATGCAAGATCGTGGTGATGACCTAGGAACTGCTAGAGCACTGGGTGAACAAGAAGATGTTGTTCGCTTAATGACAATTCATAAAAGTAAAGGACTCGAATTCCCAGTTGTATTTGTTGCAGGACTTTCAAAGCAATTCAATATGATGGACCTGAATAAAAAATATTTATTAGATAAAGAACTTGGCTTCGGCTCCAAGTATGTGAATCCGAAGCTTCGAATTAGCTATCCAACTTTACCGATGCAAGCAATTAAAAAGAAAATGCATCTTGAGTTAATAGCTGAAGAAATGCGTGTGCTTTATGTTGCTCTAACAAGGGCGAAAGAAAAACTTTATCTCGTTGGTACAGTAAAGGATTTGGAAAAGCAGCTTGTAAAATGGCAAGCAACATTAGCGAATAAGGAATGGCTGATTGCTGATCATACAAGGGCTGGTGCAAAAAACTACCTAGATTGGATTGGACCAGCACTTGTTCGACATCGTGATTGTCAAGCTTTACGAGGGGAAGAATCCACGAAGCAATTACCTGATGATCTCGTTAATCATCCAGCTAAATGGGAGATTCGTTCAATTGCTTCGACTACGTTACATGATGTTGATACTGAGGTGCAAATGAGGGATGAACAAATCGAGCAAGCAATAATAGAGGGAGAACCTGTGCCGGTTGAAACAAGCCATTATTCTCAAATTAAGAACCAGCTTACTTGGTCATATTCTTATCTATCAGCTTCGAACAAGCGCTCAAAGCAATCGGTATCTGAGATTAAGAGACAACGTGATCAAATTGACGAGAATAGTGATACGGCATTTATACCAAAATTCCGTTCATCGATTGCAGACCGACCACGCTTTATGCAGCAAAAATCACTTACAGCTGCTGAACGAGGTACAGCGATGCATATGGTCATGCAGCATGTTAATTTTAAAGATGCAATTCATGAGGATACAATTCATGAGCAGATTGCAAAGATGGTTAATCAAGAGTTACTGACACCTGAACAGGCAGGAGTAATCGATATCGAAAGTGTAATTGGATTTTTCAATACGAGCATTGCTCAAAGAATGATGAGAGCTGAAGAGGTTTGCCGCGAGGTTCCATTTAGTGTGGCTTTACCTGCAAGTGTTGCATATGCAGATTGGACGGATTTACAAGAGGAGAATGTATTAATCCAAGGTGTCATCGATTGTATTTTCGAGGATGAAGAGGGAATTGTTCTGATTGATTACAAAACAGATACGATAACAGGGAGATTTAAAGGTGGTTTTGAAGAAGCGAAGCCTGTCTTGGAAGATCGTTATCGAGTCCAACTCGAGCTTTACAGTCAAGCAATCGAACATATATGGAAAAAGCCACTAAAAGAAAGATATTTATACTTTTTTGATGGTGGATATTTGCTAGAGGTATAATGAGAAGAAAGGATTCCGTTGTAAGTGGCGGAATCCTGTTTTTTCAGTCGGGAAACTTGAAGGCTAACATTGAATGTAGATTACTAACGCCGAATTAAGATTCCCTAATGAATAAATATCGCAGGTATCAAATAATCTTTCATTGGCTTTCACCTTATAATCTTGCCATTTCTGAATAAATTTCCATTCCCCCTAACCTAATTTCGAACAAACACCTATGATAAAATAAACATATACTAGAACAAGCAAAGGACGGTGCTTTTAACTTATGAGAATCCTACACACAGCAGATTGGCATTTAGGTAGATCATTAGAAGGTCGTAGTAGATTACAAGAGCAGGAACAATTTTTGGACGAGCTTGTAAAGATTGTTGAAGAGGAAAAAATTGATGTTGTCTTAATGGCGGGTGATGCGTTTGATACTGTCAATCCACCTGCGGCGGCCGAGCAGTTATTTTACGAGAGCTTATCTCGATTATCAAATGGAGGGAAGCGTCCGGTATCAGTCATTGCCGGAAATCATGATAATCCCGATCGGTTGTCTGCAGCATCGCCCCTTGCACACCAACAACATATCCAATTACTTGGCTTACCGACAATGGAAGTTCAAACCATTTATGTACCAACCACAAATGAAACTTTAAAACTAGCAGCATTACCATACCCATCTGAATCTCGTCTTGCAGAAGTTCTATCAGAATCTCATGAAGAGCTGCTTTTACGTGATAAGTATGACAAGCGAATTCAAGGAATGTTCCAAGAAATGAGTAGGGCCTTCACCTCTGAAACAATAAATATTGCGATGAGCCATATTTATGTTACGGGAGGAAGTTCTTCAGATTCTGAACGACCAATTGAAGTAGGGGGGGCGTATACAGTTGCGGCTACAAGTCTACCAGAAGCAGCGCAATATGTTGCGTTGGGCCATTTGCACCGACCACAAATGATTCCCAGGGCGAATACTTTGGCAAGATATTCTGGCTCACCGCTTGCCTATAGTTTTTCTGAGGCTGGCTATGCCAAATCTGTGACAATTTTAGAAGCCAAACCATCACAACCCATTGACATGTCGGAAGTGTTTTTATCTAGTGGAAAGCCACTGGTTCGCTGGAAAGCAACAGAAGGACTTCCACAAGTATATGCTTGGCTTGATGAAGGCAAAGACATAAATGCATGGATTGATCTTGAGGTTCATGTCACAAATGCCATTTCAATTGAAGAGATTCATAGATTGCGAAAGCTTCATAGTGGGTTTATTCATATCCGTCCGGTTTTTGAAGAAATTGAAAGAGAAAAAGCAACGCAAGAAACAGTTGCAAATCTACCGATTGAAGAGCTATTCTCGCGTTTTTATGTACGTCAAACTGGTGGGGCTAAACCAGAACAGGAGCTAACAAAATTATTTCTAGAGTTAATCACTGATGAGACAGAAGAAGAAGGTGAAGAAGCATGAAACCAATTTCTTTAACAGTTGCGGGACTGCACAGCTTTCGAGAAAAACAAGTAATTGATTTTAGTTCACTTTGTGAAGGAGGTGTATTTGGGATATTTGGTCCTACCGGAAGCGGTAAATCCTCGATTTTGGATGCGATGACACTAGCTCTTTATGGGAAAGTGGAGCGCGCATCTAATAACACATTGGGAATCTTGAACCATGCGGAAGAACAGCTCCATGTATCCCTCACTTTTGAACTTCAAAATGCAAATGGTGCGAAACGATATATGATTGAAAGAAGCTTTAAACGTGCTGATGAACTAAGGGTAAAATCCTCGGTCAGCCGTTTAATCGAAGTTAATGAAGAATCTGTCGTGTTGGCTGATAAAATTGGTGAGGTTAATCAGCAAATACAAGAATTACTTGGCTTAACGATTGATGATTTTACAAGGGCGGTAGTGCTGCCACAAGGGAAATTTGCGGAATTTTTATCATTAAAGGGCGTTGACAGAAGGCAAATGCTGCAACGACTTTTTAACCTTGAACAATATGGGGACAAGCTTAATAAAAAGCTGAAGAATAAACTATCCACAGCAAAATCAGAATTAAATGAGGTTGTTGCAGAACAGACAGGACTTGGTGATGCCTCAACAGAAGCAATTAAACAAGCTGAAACAGAGCTTAGTGAAGTTGAAATTCTCTTAAATAAGCGCCAAACTGAGTTAAAAAAGGTTGAGGAGCAATTTGAACAAAGTAAAAAGATTTGGGATTGGCAACAACAGAAATTAACACTTGCTACAAAATTAAATGAGGTTGAACGAGAAAAGGATCATATTCAGCAATTAGAGTCAAAAGTGAAGCTTGCTGACACTGCAGATAAAGTTTTTCCATATTTAGAAGAATTTGAGGCATCAAACATTGCTGTAATGGAATGGACGAATAGGCATAAAGAAGTTCATAGTCAACTAGAGATCAATAAGCTAAAACTGGAAAAAAGTCTAGAAAACTATAATCAAGCAAGATTGGAAAAAACGAAACAACTCCCAATTTTACTTACAAAAAAGCAAAAGCTTATCGAAGCTAAAGTAATTCAAGAAAAGGCTGTTGTGCTAGAAAATGAACTTAGAGTATTACACGGTAAGCTCAATGCGCTAAAAAAACAAACAAATGAAAAGCAACAACTAATTACGAATCTGTCAGATGTGATTACAAGAGGATTGGAAAAACAAAAAATGCTTAAGGAAGAACAATCAAAGCTTACCGTTTCTGCAAGTGAGCGGGATGTAATCCGTAAAGCATATGAGCAAAAGCAACTTATTTTACACAATAATGAGACATTAAGAGGGTTGTTAGAAGAGAAAAATAAAAAACAAAAACAACTAGCAGAAGCTGAAAAGATGTTTGCCACAAAAAATGAACTTCTCTCGAAGCAGAAGAAGCTAATGGAGTCTTTATTTTCAAAAACAGATGCTACTTACCATGCTATTTGCGAGATAGAAGTAGATTCTGAAAAGGTGATCTTACGGGCTGAGAATGAACAAGCAAAACAAAAACAGCAGTTAGAGGAGATGAGAACAAAAAATCTGGCGATACAGCTAGCGAGTCAGCTTAAAGAGGGTGCTGCATGTCCAGTTTGTGGCTCAACCGAACATCCGAACCCATTAGTTATGCATGATGATCAAGTAAATGTTCTTCAAAAAGAGATCGAACACCTTACGGATGGTATCAGACAAGCACAAGAGGTCAAACAACAAATAACGACCTTAAAGCTACAGCTTGAACAAATTTCTCACGGGCTTGTTCAAGAATACCCAGGTCATTTAGAGGTTCAAATTAAAGAAAATCCTCCAGTAAAAGAAATAGATGTTTTTCCATCAATATATTCTAAATTAGATCATTTGCAGATTGAAATAAAATCATTCAATCAAGATTATCTTCAGCTAAAAGAAACAGGAAGAAAGGCAATACAGGAGGTTCGAGCTCTTACCCAAAGTATTGCCCAAATAGAAAGCACGAAAGAAAATCTACAAATGAATCATATGGAAATCCAAGAAAAAGTTACTTCACTATCTAAAAGGGTAGAGAACCAAAAAGCTGAGTGGAATCAAATTTTTACTAATATGCAATTTGATTCAATTGAAACAAAAATGGCGGAAATTTCTACAAAGGACAAGAATGTTCAGGAACTAACTGCTCAACTTGATCATATTGCTAAGATATTAGAACAAAGAGAACAAGAAAGTGGCAAACATCAAGAAGATTTCAATCAATTTGAACGTAATGTCATCGAACTTACTTCTGCTTTACAAAATAAGGACGAAGCATTACATGAGCATCGCGAAAAGCTTTCACAAGAAATTGGCGAAAACGATATTAACCAATTACTGTCCGAAACAGAACAACTGCTAAAGAATGTCGAGGAAAAGGAAGCTTCAACCTATGAAATATGGCTGCATACACAGCAAATCTGTCAGCAGCTTGAGAATGAAACACATGCAGCTGCACAATCATTAACCGAAAGTAAAAGTCGCTTAGAAAAGTCAACTGCAAAATGGAATGAGGTAAAATCAGAAACCAATTTCTTATCAATTGAAGATGTGAAAAGTGCTATACTTTCGAAAAATGATCAGGAAATAATGAAGCGTACAATTGAAGAGTATTCAGATAAAGTAAAACAGTTGTTTGCAGAATTAACGAACCTAAATGAGCTATTAAATGGGAAGGAAATATCTTTTGAAAAATGGCAAGACATCCAAAAAATTCGTGAAGAAATAAAAGAAATGGTTAATGAAGCTGTTGAGGCGAAAGGTGCTGCATTAAAAGCACTTCAGGTGCTCCAAGAAAAACATGTGCGTTTTAATGAGCTTGAGGGTAGACGTACTGAATTAGACGCGCTGGTTGAGCAATATCATCAGCTACAAGCTGTTTTCAAAGGGAATAGCTTTGTTGAATACATTGCTGAGGAACAACTTGTTCAAGTTAGTCGTGATGCCACAGAAAGACTAGGTATCTTAACAAGACAGCGTTATGCAATTGAAGTGGATTCACAAGGGGGATTCATTATGCGGGATGATGCGAATGGAGGAGTTAGACGCCCTGTTACATCATTATCTGGTGGGGAAACCTTCTTAACATCATTGGCATTAGCATTATCTCTTTCAGCCCAAATTCAGCTGCGTGGAGAGTATCCACTCCAGTTCTTCTTCTTAGATGAAGGCTTTGGAACATTAGATGCAGACCTGTTAGACACTGTTGTCTCGGCACTTGAGAAGCTTCATTCGAAACAGCTAGCAGTTGGAGTTATCAGTCATGTTCAGGAACTAAGGGCGAGATTACCAAAACGTCTTATTGTAATACCCGCGGAACCATCTGGAAGGGGTACACAAGTAAAAATTGAAACCTTGTAAAAAGCAGGTACGTCTAGTACCTGCTCTTTCTTATGCATTCCTCTTAATTAGTTGATCTGCAAAATCCTCGTCATTAGTATTTGTTGAATTTAGACCATTATTTGTACAGATGAAGTCACCTGTATTAAATGAACCAGATCCTGAATAGGTTTTAGCTGAATCCTTAGGTGATACATAGAAGGAGTCCCCAAAATTAACGACCCCACCGCCAATACTTATAATTTTTATGGGACCTACTATTGCTGGCATTTTCAGACACCCTTTATTAATTGAATTTACTATACGCTATGATATCAATTTATGTTTCGTTACTAGTATGAGTCCTATGGCGTTTAGGTAAAAGTTTTCGAATATGTTTAAGTCTTGCTTCAGCATTGATAATTTCGGTTGAACCTACCTGCATAACTGAGGAAGATGATAGCCCAGTTACCTTTATTGAATTTACTTTTATAATAGGATTTTGATTACAAATATTCATATTCATATTTTCGGTAATAGTAACTTTCGGTAATTCTTGAGAGAAAATTGAATAGGCCGAAAAATTACCCTCGTTTGTGAAAAAAAGTGGCACTTCTCGTTGAACAGCAAGTGCGGTTGATACTGGAGTAATTTTTTTTGAATCCCCAATTTCTAAAATTGAACTAAATGCAATCGAATTAACATAAATAAAGTCAACAACTGATAATCGATTCATCATTGTACATCAAGCCTGTGGTGAGAGGGGAACATATGGCCCAATAATTAAAGATTCAGGTGGAGTATCAAATACAGATGATAAACAAATCGTTTTTGTGTCTCCAATTAAAAATACAGAGGACGCACCGACACCAACAATATTGATATTACCAACTTGAATATCCTTATTTACAACGGTGAAATTCATTTTGGTTTCCCTTCTTTCATGTTGTCTGGTATATGGTTCATAAAAGATGTAATCGAGTTTTGTATATCCATTTTTACTTTTGTTATAATAGATTGATAGATTTCTTTTTCATGTACAGGAGTACGTAGGTCAGCTTGATATTGTTGTAAATAATAATGAATCCGTTCATGAATTTGATTGCGAATATCTTCTATAATAAAATCACTATAGCCTTCAGCAAGGATGTAACCTTCACTTTTCTCCAGTTGACTGATGATATGATAACAGTCATTAGTTAAAAACTCATTTATTTCATTTTCAATTTTTTCTATAACGGGCTTATGAATATGTCTTACATCCGGTATGTTCGTTTTCCCTTGTTGTGATACAGCGAATTCTTCTATTTGCTCCCCGTTTGTGGGATTTAAACCAATATTTAATGTACCATCTAATGTTTCTACTTTTAATTGATCAAATTTATATTCGATCCGATCAATATGGGTTGAAGGTCTTTTTTTAATTTCATCTACTGTTGTCTGAAGCTGATTAATTATTTTCTCCAAATGATTAATTCGTTGATTTTGAGTTTCTACATACTGGTGAAGTTGTTGTAAATATATAGAAATATCGTAATTATATGAGTACAAGATATTCACCTCTTCTTTTCGCCTTTATTGTTATATTATGCATAAGGGTAAAAATGGGTGAATGCCTATCTTTAAGCCGAAGTTGGGGATGTTAGTGGTACAGCAGGGCCCTCCAATGTGGAGGAGACTGCCTCGGGTGCAGGTTCTGTGAACCCACCTGTATTGTGAAGATGGGATACCGGCTTAATAATGCCGGCACTACCAATTTGTAGTACTGAAGAATTATTAATACTTCCAATTTTAAGGGATTGAATACAAATGGTTTGATTGATGTAATAATTCAAAATAGCATCCCTCCTATAAATTTCCAATTGTTACTTGATCAATATTATCCGTATCATACGTATTTGTTACACTTTGGTGATTATTAATTCGCAAGCCATCACCTGTATTAAAAGACCCAGCCCCAGCAAATGTCTTTGCTACACTATTTGGTGCCATCTGAAACACATCACCAATATTAAAAATACTACTATTTCCAATACTATTCACCTTAACTGCTCCTACAATAGCTGGCATGTGTAACACCCTTTTTGTTATTAACTACAACAGTGTATGAGTATAGCCCAAAAGTTGTGAATGGATTGTTGTTGGTAAATATCTCTAGTGAATAAGGACATGTTCAACTATAATTTAATTAAGTAAATATGTTAGGGAGTTGGAGGAATGAACAAAGAAATTCTTATGCCGATTACGGTAAAAGAACGAATTCAATCAATTGATGTAATTAGGGGCTTGGCTATCTTGGGGATATTTTTAGTGAATTTGCCATCCTTCTATGCACCAATGCTTTATTTAGATCCAGAAAAATGGTGGAGTGGATCATTGAATCAGGGAACAAATCAATTTATCGATATTTTTGCCCAGGCTAGCTTTTATACGCTATTTTCTTTCCTTTTTGGTTTTGGAATGGTCATTTTTAAAGAGCGAGCAATTGCAAAGGGATATTCTTATTATCGGCTGATTACACGCAGA
This sequence comes from Fredinandcohnia quinoae, assembly GCF_022427965.1. Lineage (GTDB taxonomy): Bacteria > Bacillota > Bacilli > Bacillales > Bacillaceae_L > Ferdinandcohnia > Ferdinandcohnia quinoae. The sequence goes on from NZ_JAKTTI010000015.1 coordinate 31,538, forward strand.
CTTCTTGTTCTGCTCATAATTGGTTGTATCCATGCATTTTTGATTTGGCACGGAGATATTTTAATTTCGTATGCAATTGTTGGAGCCATTATGATATTATTTCATAAAGCAAAGCCAGTGACTTTGCTCATTTGGTCACTGTTGTTAATTTTTATACCTAGTGTATTAATATCGGGATTAATGATACTTGCGTCGTTAGTAGCACCAGAGGTAGCAATCTATCCTTATGATGAGTTGCTAGCTGCTAAACTTGTTGAGGTATATAGCTCAGGGTCCTTTGCGGAAATTACGTTACAAAGAATTGAAGATTGGTATTATATAAATAATCTTGCCAATGGATTTTTTCTCATCCTAACATTGCTACCAATGTTTCTTCTTGGTGCGTTTATTGCAAAATCAAAATGGTTTGAGAATACAAATGAACATTTGAAAAAGATTAGAGTACTATGGCTGATCTCATTGGTAATCGGTTTGCCGACAAAGCTAGCACCGTATCTCTTTGGCAAAAATTTAGGTACTGATTATATACAAGATACGATTGGTGGTCCTGCAACAGCGATCCTTTATGCAACTTCAATCGTGTTGCTTGTAAGACTTCCAATTTGGAATAAGATTTTATCACCATTAGCAGCAGTCGGTAGACTTTCAATGAGTAATTATTTATTTCAATCGTTCATTTGTACTTTAATCTTTTATAGTTATGGGCTTGGATTTTATAATAAAATGCAGCCTTTCACTGGTACATTGTTGGCAGTTGGAATTTTTATTGTTCAAATTTTCCTTAGCAAGCTGTGGATTAAGAGGTTTCGGTACGGTCCAGTTGAATGGTTGTGGAGAACACTTACCTATGGTCAAAAAGTTCAGATCAAAAAATAGAGGCATTCAATATTGAATGCCTTTTTTAATTCACCAATTTAAGTCTTCTTTCCAATGCCTTTTGATGAATGTTTAATAATTGATCTAGCTCTTGGCTACATTTCACGGTCTCTTTCGCTGTATACCCATACCGATTTGCTAAAAAAATCATTTTTCGACGTTTTATCTCGATCACTAGCTTTAACATCAACATTATCATTTCTCCATTTGCAGCATTTTAACCGTATTGAAGATTCTAGGTTGTCTTATTTGGTCCACTATTATTATAACTTTCTACAAAAATAATTAAACAAGTTCGCTAAAAGTTCTTAAATTATTACATATTCATACAAAATCCTGCAAAATCTCTAAATAAAAAAAGTCTGTGGGTTTCTTTACCACAGACCTACTACAAATTAAGATAATACTTCCTTAACCCTATCAATTGCCCAGTCTAGATCTTCTTTCGAAATGATTAGTGGTGGGGCAAAACGAATAACAGTGTCATGAGTTTCTTTACAAAGTAACCCTACATCTTTAAGTTTTTCACAATATGGGCGCGCATCCTCAGTCAGCTCAACACCAATAAATAATCCTCGACCTCTTACTTCTTTAATCATTGGATTCCTGATTTCACGCAGCTTTTCCATCATATATGTGCCTAGTTCAAGTGACCGTTCTGCAAGCTTTTCATCAATTAATACATCTAATGCAGCGATAGATACGGCACATGCAAGCGGGTTTCCTCCAAATGTGGATCCGTGTGAACCAGGGTTAAATACCCCAAGGATGTCATTGTTTGCAGCAACACATGAAATAGGGAATACGCCACCACCAAGTGCCTTTCCTAAAATATACATATCAGGTATGATGTTTTCCCATTCACATGCAAACAATTTTCCAGATCGTGCCAAACCAGCTTGTATTTCATCTGCAATATACAGTACATTATTTTCTTTACATATGTTATAGCTTTCTGTTAAAAAGCCATCTCGAGGAATTTTAATACCTGCTTCACCTTGAATTGGTTCAAAAATAAATGCAGCTGTATTTGAGGTAATCGCCGATTTTAGTGCGTCAAGATCACCATATGGAATGACTTTAATTCCAGGCAGCATTGGCCCAAATCCACGTTTATACTCGTCACTTGATGACATTGAAACAGCTGTCATCGTACGGCCATGAAAATTGTCATCACATACAATTACTTCAGCTTGATTTTCAGCAACACCTTTTACGTCATATGCCCAACGACGAGCAGCTTTAAATGCTGTTTCAACGGCTTCTGCTCCTGTATTCATTGGTAAGATCATATCTTTTTTAGTAAGCTTTGCAACCTTTTCATACCATGGTCCAAGCTGGTCATTATGAAATGCTCGTGATGTTAATGTAATTTTATCTGCTTGGTCTTTTAATGCTTGAATAATTTTTGGGTGTCTATGTCCTTGGTTAACAGCAGAATATGCACTTAACATATCCATGTACTTATTCCCTTCAGGATCCTCTACCCATACACCTTCAGCTCTAGATATGACAATCGGAAGCGGGTGATAATTATGTGCTCCATAATGATCTGTTAATGAAATAAGTTCTTCTGTCTTACTCAATATTATCCCCTCCGGTAATTATTTTTGATACTACTAACAATATCCTACTGTGGAAAGGGAATCAACACTAAAACTTTTAGTTTTTATAAGAAACATGCTATTATATATGGTATATGTACTAGAAAAAGGAGGAAATTAAGAGATGACAGTTAATACACATGCACATATTGCGGCATGGGCGATTGCAATAATACTATTTATTATTACATTCGTACTACTTAATGGTGAAAAAGCAAAAGCAGTAAAAATCATGCATATGACATTGCGCCTGTTTTACTTATTTATTTTAGCTACTGGTTTACTCTTATTATTTGGTGGGGTTCAAATAGACGGGGAATACATAGGAAAAGCAATTCTTGGATTGTTAGTGATTGGGTTTATGGAAATGATTTTAACTCGTAAAAGTGATGGTAGACCTACTGGTTTATTTTGGGTTCTGTTGATAATCGTGCTTGCTCTAACGATTGCTCTAGGATGGCGTCTACCATTAGGCATATTGCACATGTAATAAAATATTTCGAAAAGCTGCCATTTTTGGTAGCTTTTTTTAACTTTTAGTGTTTTTGAATAAAAAAATATGCTATCTTAAGATTATGAACTGTCATACTTCTAGAGTTTGAAAGAGTGGTGAATATTGCTTGAGAACATTGAGTTTGAAATGCAGACAATTCGAAGAAATTGAAAAATTTGTTAAGCAACATCATCTAACTAGTGAAAAAAATATACTTGTTCAGCTATTAAGTGGGAAAGCAGATGAACAATCTTATATTAGCTTGCTTACCAAAATTGAAAAACTACTACCTCAGGCTGTCACTATTGGAACAACAACTGAAGAGAAAATTGTTGAACATCCTATTTCAGGAGATTCATTTTTTATATTATTTACGATCTATTCTTCATCGATCTTTGTATCATCAAAGGATATTAATCAATTATATCAAAATTTCGAGTTATCAGAGCAACGGTATAGTTCACTATTTGAACATAATACAGATATCGTATATTCAACAGATCTTGAAGGTAGATTCACAAGTGTTAACCCAGCATTTGAGCGAATAATCGGGTATACAGAGAAAGAAGTACTTGATAAAAACTCATTAAATTTTGTAAAAGAGACAGATGTTCCAAAGGTACGTATGCATTTTAATCGAGCTAAAAAAGGAAAAGAGCAGTACTATGAACTTGAAATTCAATCGAAAAGTGGAGAAATGTATTTATTTTTAATTAAGAATATTCCTATCATTATGAATGGTGAAATGGTAGGGATATACGGAATAGGCAGAGACATTACAGAGCAAAAAAGAGCGGAAGAGAAAATTGCATATCTAGCTTACTATGACACGGCAACTGGATTGCCAAATCGATTGAGATTTACGGAACAAGTTAATGAATTTGTTCATCGGATGGAGAAGAAGAAACAGCATCTCGCCGTTATGTTTATTGATTTAGATCGATTTAAATTAATTAATGATACTGCTGGTCATTATGCTGGAGATATGATTTTAAAGGAGCTTATAAATCGAATCAAAAGATTACTCCCTTCTAGGTGCTATTTAGCGAGATTTAGCGGAGATAAATTCACGATTCTTTTTACGAAAAATATTGGGATTAATAGTGTCGTAGACCATGGTCAGAAGCTATTACACGAGATTGCAAAACCAATCATGTATGAGGGACAGGAATTTTTCTTAACGGCAAGCATCGGTGTAAGTATGTATCCAACTGACGGTGTTAACACTGATTCCTTACTTAAACATGCTGATACTGCAATGAACCTAGCAAAAAAGCAGGGTGGAAATAAAATGAAGTTTTATTCCACAGAAATGAATGAACAAGTTCTTTATCAGCTTGAATTAGAAAGCTATTTACGTCGTGCATTGGATAAGGATGAATTTTATTTATGCTATCAGCCATTAATTGACCTTAAGACTGGAGGGATTTTTGGAAGTGAGGCATTAATAAGGTGGAATCATCCAAAGCTTGGTCTTGTTTCACCTGGAGAATTCATACCATTAGCAGAGGAAACTGGGCTAATTCATGATATTGGAATTTGGGTACTCAAACAAGCATGTTTGCAAAATAAAAAGTGGCATGATATGGGATATGATCATTTAACGATTTCAGTAAATGTTTCAGCAAACCAATTTCAACAAATTAGTTTTATAAATGAAGTGAAGGAAGCATTGAATGAATCAGGCCTTGCGCCTCAACACTTGACACTAGAGCTTACTGAAGGTGTTATGCTACGGAATATTTCGCATAGTATTGTTGTCATGCAGGAATTACAAAAGCTAGGTGTAAAGGTTTCTATTGATGATTTTGGTACAGGTTATTCATCTCTTAGTTATCTGAAGGATTTACCTATCAATACTTTAAAAATCGATCAATCATTTATCAATAATTTAAAGGTGAATACATCAGATATCGCAATTGTTAAAGCAATTATTACGATGGGGCATGGATTATCAATGAAAGTAGTTGCCGAAGGTGTTGAGACCTGTGAGCAAATATCACTATTGAAAGAGCTTCAATGTCATTATGCACAAGGCTTCTATATTGATCGACCGTTAATTAGTGAAGATTTTACAAATGGTCTAGCTGCGAGGAAAGTTAATTAGAAAAGGGAGCTGATACTTATGTATCAACTCCCTTTTCTCTCTTTTGTAGATTTGTTAGAATTGCCCTTTTTCCTGTAGCTATAGTAAATTCAAATCGGTCAATTTCTTTGCTATTTCTTGAAAAATGATGATGAACCGAGCATATAGTTTCAGTATTATCATATATAATGAAATTAACCCCTTGGAAATGTTGCTTGTCTTTGCTATATATAAATTGGTTGTGGCAATGTATGCAATCATATAATGAAAAAGAAAGATTATTTAATAATGATGTGTATTTTAAAAATAAATCCTCAGAAAAGTTCTCTAAAAATTTATTATAAGACTGTGGAAGCCATTTACGAAAACGAAGGCAATCTCCATTTTCAAGTTTATAAAAATAGTCACACATTTTGATAAGACCTTCTTCTACAAAGACTCCTTTTTCCCATCTATTAAGGGTAAATACTTCTACATCATGATCAATCATTTCTTCAAGCATGGATGCTTCGTCACTTTCTGCATCAAAAAAAATCCATTGTTCATTAATACATTCTACTGTTCCGACAATATGTGATCGTTTCTGCTCCTTGATGTTGCCTAATCGTTGTTGTAGATCCAATGCAAATCCTCCATCCGTCTAAGTTATCCTTGTTATCCCGCATTAACTGGAAGTAAAACCCCCACTGATTGAAGTTTCACTTTATCGTTTTAGACAAGAAACAAGAAATATATAACGGAGTATGTGAAATTTGACTTTTTATGTTGGAAAGGGTTACTTTAAGAAAGGAGAATATATAGAAAGTAGGAGAAGCCTAAGATGCAGAGAAAGGTAATTTTACTATTACTCATTCCATTACTTCTTTTTTCTGCTGCACCGATTCAAGCAGAAGAAATAGGAGAAAATGGTTGGCAAGATGAAATGATATATTCATTAATGATTGATAGATTTAGTAATGGGGATCAAACAAATGACTTTGATGTTGATTTCTCCGATCCACTTGCATACCATGGTGGGGATATTCAAGGGATTATTGATCGGCTTGATTTTATTACTGATATGGGATTTACTACAATTTTATTAACCCCCATTTTCAAAAATGGACCAGATGGATATGATGGATACTCGGTTGAGGACTATTTTGAAGTGGATGAGCATTTTGGTACAATAGAATTATTTAAAAAACTAGTTTCAAAAGCTCACGATAAAAATTTGAAGATCATCCTTGATCTTGGTTTGCGAAATAGCACTAATTCATTCAATGAAGCTGAAATCTTAAAAGCTGCAAAATGGTGGATTACTGAAACAGATGTTGATGGTTATAAGCTAGATTCTATTGACTTACTTCCAAAAGACTTCTTGACCACATTATCAAAAACAGTTAAGGCTGAGAAGAAGGATTTTTTCTTATTAGGACAACCTACCGATCTGGATAATCCTCAAGATTTAGCAGAGATCACAAAGCTTGGAATTGATTCTGTACTAAATATTCCGGTATATAAAGAGGTCGCATCATCATTCAGTGTACCAGATCGTCAATTAGAACAAGTTGAGGAAATTTTGAATCATAGTCATGAGGTATATGAAAATCCCAATTTATTAGCTAATTTCATAGATAATCAAGATACGGTTCGTTTTACATATTTATCTGCAGAGGAAAATGAACATCCTGTTCCAAGAATTAAGGTTGCTTTATCATACTTATATACGATGCCAGGAATTCCAGTTGTTTACTATGGTACTGAGATTGCCTTAAACGGAAAGGAAACCCCAGATAATCGTGGAATGATGGACTTTCGAACAGAAAAGGATCTTATTGAATATATTGGCTTATTAGGAAAAGTGAGACAATCAATTCCTGCTCTTACAAAAGGGGATTTCGAATTAATTTCAAATCAAGACGGTATGATTGTTTTTAAAAGAGACTATGAAGAACAATCGATCATTGTTGCGATAAATAATACTACGAAATCACAAAAAGTAACATTATCGAATGACATAGTCGACACAAGTAAAGAATTAAGAGGGCTTTTAACGGAAGATCTCATTCGACCAAATGATGGGAAATTTGATGTAATTGTTGACCGAGATATTGCAGAAGTATATCTTGTTCAAAACGATACTGGAATTAATTATTGGTTATTAATTACGGTCATTATTATTCCAATACTCATGCTCACTTTCCTATATATTAATAAAAGAAAACATAGCCCAAAGGTATAAAATAAGAAAGAAGCATCATCGATAATGGTGATGCTTCTTTTAAATGTTCAGAACGCATTTATATTATAAAACATTAAAATACCTTGCCTCAGGATGTGCAAAAACGATTGCTGTTACGGATGCTTCTGGCTCCATCATAAATCCGTCAGTTAGCTGAACGCCAATATCCTCTGGGCTAATTAGTCGGAATAATTTTTCTTGATCCTCGATGTTAGGACAAGCGGGATACCCAAAGGAGAAACGCTGTCCTTGGTATTTAGCTGCAAATCGATCCTGCATTGTAAAGTCTGGACCATCTGGAAATCCCCATTGATCTCTCATCATTTGATGAATCCGTTCCGCAAAGCCTTCTGCAGTTTCTAACGCTAATGCTTGAATCGCGTGACACTTTAAGAAATCACCGTCAGCTTTATACTGATCGGCTAGCTCTCTAATCCCACGTCCAGCTGTTACTGAGAAAAATCCTACATAATCCATCACACCGCTATCTTTAGATTTAAGAAAATCAGCAAGACAAAGGAAAGAACCTTTTTCCTGTCGCGGAAACGTAAAAGTTTCAATAACTGTTTTCTTATCAGTAGGATCATAAATAATAACAGACTCCCCGTCACTTTGGGCAGGAAAAAATTGATATACTGCAGAAGGAAGGATTAGATTTTGCTTTTTAGCTAGAGCTAATAAATCATCGATCACTTCTTTTAGACTAAGGGCCTTTTCATCCTTTTGAGCAATTAATTTTTGCACCTTTCCTTTTAATCCTAAATGATGTCCAAGCAACATTTGCATATTAATATAAGGTTCAATTTGTGCTAAATCGAAATGCTTCAATACATGCCTTTTCAAATCAGTCGGTGTAAAGACTTGTACGTCTGTTGATACTTTAGAGCGGTTTTTAACTGCTGTTGCTGCTTGCTTCTTTAGTTGTAAAAATTCCTCTGGCAATACTGCATTTCTTGCCTTTTCACGCTTGGACTCAAGTTCTCTTAAAAATTCTGGTAGCGTATCCTTTGCTTGTAAACGGTTCGCAAGTGAAAGTCCGTCCATCGCATCCTTTGCATATAATACAGTTCCGGAATAATCAGGAGCTATTTTGTTATCAGTGAATTTTCTTGAAAGTGCTGCCCCTCCAACTAAAAGAGGAATTGAAATGCCAGCTTGTTGTAAATCCTGAGCAGTAACAGCCATTTGTTGTGCTGACTTAACTAATAGCCCTGAAAGACCGATTATATCTGGTTTTTCCTCTTCTATTGCGGCAATTAAGGTCTGAGGCGTCACTTTGATTCCCAGATCAACAACCTTAAAGCCGTTATTACTTAAAATAATATCTACTAAGTTTTTCCCAATATCGTGAACATCACCTTTTACGGTTGCTAATATTACTTTTCCTTTACCACTATCATCTTTTTTATCCATATAAGGTTCTAGAAAGGCAACAGATGTCTTCATTACCTCTGCACTTTGTAATACTTCGGCTACGATTAGTTCATTATTATTAAAAAGCACTCCGACCTTGGCCATTCCATCCATCAAAGGGCCGTTAATAATATCGAGGGGGTCGGAATATTGATCTAGGGCTTGCTCTAGATCAGGTAATAATCCTTCCTTTGTTCCCTCAACTACATAATAAGCAAGTCGTTCTTCCAAGCTTAAATTGGACGCCTGTATTTTTGATTCTTTCTTTTTTCCTCGATAAGTTTCAGTAAATCGTTCTAGTGTTTGATCGTCTGTATGAAAAAGCAACTGTTCTGAAAGCTCAATTTCCTCTTTAGGAATCGATGCAAAACGTTCTAATTTTTCTGTATTGACAATCGCGTAATCTAAGCCAGCTTGTGTACAATGGTATAAATATACGGAATTTAATACTTCTCGCCCAACAGGTGGTAGACCAAATGAAACATTACTTACTCCTAATATCGTTAAACATTCGGGAAGGTTCTCCTTAATTAAGCGTATGCCCCTTACTGTTTCATTCGCAGAACCAATATACTGTTCATCTCCGGTTCCAACCGGAAAAACAAGTGGATCAAATATGAGATCCTTAGGATTCAATCCGTATTTATTTACTAATAAATCATGTGAACGTATGGCAACCTCAAGTTTCCGTTCAGCCGTTACAGCCATTCCAATCTCATCGATCGTACCAACAACAACTGCAGCACCAAACTTCTTAATTAAGGGAACCACTTTTTCAAACCGATCTTCACCATCCTCAAGGTTAATCGAGTTAATAATTACTTTACCTTGAGAATATAACAATGCACGTTCAATGACCTTTTCATCTGTTGAATCAATTACAAGTGGAACTTTCACTTTCTTCGTTACATGCTGAATAAAATTTTCCATATCAGCTAGTTCGTCACGATCCGGGTCAGCCAAACAAATATCAATAACATGTGCACCATTTTTAACCTGAGCACGCGCAATTTCGGAAGCCTCTTCGTATTTTCCCTCTGATATTAGCCGTTTAAACTTTCTTGATCCAATTACATTCGTACGCTCCCCAACAAATAGGGGACGCATACTGTCATCATATATCAGTGGTTCAATCCCAGATACCGCATGTGGATGAGTTGAAGTAGGTAATTCCCTTGGTTTACAGTCTTTTACAGTTTCAGCAATTGCTTTTATGTGCTCTGGGGTTGTTCCACAACATCCACCGACAAGATTTAACCAGCCTTTTTCTGCAAACCCCTTTAACTTAATTGCTAGTGAGCTTGGCGATTCGTGATAGTGCCCTTCATCATCAGGGAGCCCAGCATTCGGATAACAACTTACAGCAATATTTGCCAAGTCAGAAAGTGAACGAATATGGTCTGTCATGAACTCAGGACCTGTCGCGCAATTAAGCCCGATGGCTATTGGATTCATATGTTCCAATGATAAGTAAAACGCCTCAATATTCTGACCAGCTAATGTTGTTCCCATCGGTTCGATTGTCCCAGATACGATAAGTGGGATGGTTTTACCTGTCTTATTAAATGCATTGCTAATCCCGATATAGCCGGCTTTTACATTTAGCATATCCTGACTTGTTTCGAGCAGCAGGAGGTCAACGCCACCATCAATAAGTCCTCGAGCCTGTTCTTCATATGAATTTATTAAATCCTCAATCGCAATTCCACCTGTAACGGATAATGTTTTTGTAGTAGGGCCCATTGACCCAGCAACAAAACGTGGCCACTCTGCGGTAGAATATTTGATAGCAACCTTTTTTGCTAGTCTTGCAGATTCAACATTTATTTTATAAGCTAAATGGCCAAGTTCATATTCATCTAGAACGATATTGGTAGCACCAAAAGTATTCGTTTCAATAATATCGGCATCTGCCTGTAAATAAGCTTCATGGATTTGCACAATTGTTTCGGGTGAGGTTAAAGAAAGGTACTCATTACAACCATCGTACTTTTCTCCTCCAAAATCCTCTGGTGAAAGGTCTGCTGCTTGGATCATCGTACCCATGGCACCGTCAATAACTAAAATTTTCTTTTGCAGCTGTTGTTGCAACAATAATTCACTCATTAATATACCTTCCTTTCTGTAGTGGCCAGTTGTTTTGCATGGATATAATTTGTTAATTCAACTGTTATTTCATATCGTAAAAATGGCGTGATTAAGTAAATACCATTAAATAATTCATAAGCAGCATCTATTAAAGATTTTGCAATTGAAATCCCTTCCTGCTGCGCCATTATTGGATTATCACTAACAGCTGACATTCTATCTAAGATGGAATCTGATAGTTTTATCCCAGGAACTTCATGATGGATAAATTCTGCATTTCTAGCACTCGTTAATGGCATGATCCCAACGTATATTGGTGTTGATAAATGTTTCGTATGTTCATAAACATCTTCAATTTGTTTTTCATTGAAGAGCGGCTGTGTAATAAAATAATCTGCTCCATATGCAATTTTTTTCTCTAAGCGTTTAACTGCTTTGTCGAGGTGGCGCACATTTGGATTAAAAGCAGCAGCAATCGAAAAATTTGTTTTTTGTCCTAATGGTTTACCAGAGTATGAGATTCCTTCGTTAAACTGTTTTATCAAGCCAATTAGATCAAAAGAGGATAAATCATATACAGACGTTGCCCCAGGGAAATCTCCAATCTTAGAAGGATCTCCGGTAACAGCGAGAACTTCGTTCATCCCAAGTGTATGAAGCCCCATTAAATGCGATTGAAGCCCAATTAAATTTCGATCCCGGCATGTAATATGTATCAATGGATTCATATTATATTGGGTCTTCAAAATAGTACCCACTGCGACATTGCTAATTCTTGGTGAAGCTAGTGAATTATCCGCAAGTGTAATCGCATCAATTCCAGCCTGTTGTAAAGCTTTAGCCCCTTCAATGAATTTTGAAATCCCCAAGCGTTTTGGAGGATCAAGCTCAACAATCACTGACCTTTTTTGTTTTACAATCTCATGGATGGGTGGGGCATTATTCGGGTCTGCGCTTTTAACACTGATTTCATGCTCTTGTTTCTTAACAACCTTATTGGTTATTGGAGGCAATCCTTTTAATGCATTTGATATTGCTTCAATGTGAAGTGGCGTAGTACCACAGCAGCCCCCAATTAATCTAGCACCTTGTTCTCTAAAGTGTTGGGCACTTTCTTCGAAATATTTAGTGTTTTTTTCATATACAAGTCTACCTTCCACATATTCTGGTAAACTTGCATTTGGATAAACTGATAAAAATGACTTATTTGGAATCGGTACCTCTTCTAGTGAACGAATCATATGATATGGCCCTAACCGACAGTTTAACCCTACAACATCTGCTCCAAGTTGTTCTAATTGATTAAATGCCTCAGTAAGATGTGTTCCATCTTGGAGAATGCCAATTTCGTGGAGTGATACATTTGCCACAATTGGTTTATTCGTTTCTTTTCTTGCAATTTCTAAAATGGTTCTGATTTCTTCTAAATCATAGTAAGTTTCAAGTAAAATCCCATCAACTTCTTCATTTAATAAAATATAGAGCTGCTCTCGAAAGCTTCTTTTAATTTCTTCTATTGAAACTGCAGACTTCCTAAAGCTCCGGATCCCACCAATCGTTCCAAGGACATATGCTTGGCTTGCTGCTTTTTTTGCAATCCTTGCTCCAGCTATATTTATTTCCTTAACTTGATCCTCCAAGCCATAACGCGCAAGCTTTTGGTAGTTTGCTCCATATGTATTTGTTTGGATGACATTTGCACCAGCATTAATGTACGCTTCGTGGATAAGTTGTATTTGCTCACTTTTGGATAGATTAAGTTCTTCAAAGCAGCTGTCGACACCATGGGAATAGAGAAGAGTCCCCATAGCACCGTCCGCAATTAATATTTTCTTTTTTAAGTCTTCAAGTAATCCCATGTGACTCCTCCTATTGGTAATAAAGCAATGAAAATAAAAAATAGCCTTCTTAAGAAGAAGGCTATTAATGTATATGCTTCTTCTTATCTTCCGAATTTCAAGGAATTCGCTGGAATTAGCACCTGTTCGATCATGAATGATGTCAGGGGGCTGAAGCGTCATAGGGCCAGTCCCTCAGCTTCTCTTGATAAGAATATGTTATTTAGTTTTTATTACTGTAAAGTTATATTGTATTAAATACTAACGGTAAGTAGCTAGAAAATCAATAGAATTATTTAATTAATGTAAAATTATCGATAATTAATAAATTGAACATCCACTGAAAGGTCTGCTTCACGGACAGCTGAAATGATTTGTTGTAAATCATCTCTACTCTTAGCTGTAACACGTATTTGATCATCTTGGATCTGACTTTTTACCTTCAGACCACTATTTTTAATAATTGTGTTTATTTTTTTTGCATTATCTTTATCGATTCCTTGAACTAGCTTGGCGCGTTGACGAACTGTTCCACCAGAAGCATTTTCAACTTTTCCGTAGTCAAGATTTTTCGTTGCAACCCCACGCTTAATCATCTTGCTAATCAATACGTCCTTTAATTGTTCCAGCTTATACTCGTCATCAGACACAAGGACAAGTTCTTCCTTATCAAGGGAAATATCACTTTTACTACCTTTAAAATCATAACGAGTTTTAATTTCCTTCATTGCAATACTAATTGCATTTGTTACTTCTGGCATTTCGACCTTTGAAACAATATCAAATGAGCTTTCTTTAGACATTGGCTACCTCCAAAAATATATATTTATTTTAATTATAGTAAAATACTACAGATAGAACAACTTATACCAAAACAGATTTCACTTATAAAAAGGTTATGTGGTATAGTTTATTAAGCATAGAACATGAAGGAAGGGTTTTATAAGATGAATGAATTAATACCGGGAACGGTTGTTACGTTAGATGTCGATCGAGAAGCACCATTTGGATATTTTTTAACAAATGGTGAAGAAGATGTTTTATTACATAATAATGAGATTACTGAGGAATTTGATCTAGGTGATGAATTGACAGTATTCTTATTTCAGGATCATCAAGGAAGGCTTGCTGCTTCTATGAAGATACCAACTGCCCAGCTTAATGCATATGATTGGGTGGAAGTCGTGGAAGTGAAGCGTGAGTTAGGTGTGTTTGTCAATATCGGAATAAATAAGGATATTCTTGTTTCAAAGGATGACCTTCATGAAATTTGGGATCTTTGGCCTGAACAAGGGGATCGCTTATATTGTTCATTAAAAACTGATAAAAATGGTCGTCTTTTTGGAAGGCTTGCAACCGAAGATGTCATTCGTACTATTTCCAAAAATGCGGAAAGAAAAGATTATAATAAAAATATAACTGGAACAGTGTACCGGCTGCTATTGGTTGGTTCTTTTATCATCAGTGATGAAGGGTATATTGGTTTTATCCACGAAAGTCAGCGTAAGCGTGAGCCACGCTTAGGTGAAAAGGTACAGGGTCGAATTATTGATGTGAAGGAAGATGGTTCTGTTAATGTTTCATTACTTGCACGCGGCCACGAGGTGATAGGCGATGATGCAGAGCAGATTTACTCATATATGGAAAGCCGTGGTGGAGCAATGCCATATTGGGACAAAAGTGATGCTGAAGAAATAAAAATACGATTTAACATGAGCAAATCAGCTTTCAAACGTGCGCTTGGAAATCTAATGAAGGTAGGCAAAGTGTATCAAGAGGAAGGCTGGACATATTTTAAGAAGGAATAAAAAAGATACCCGAATCGGGTATCTTTTTATCATTTATGATCTGTTTTTTTAGAGTATTGATGCTTACCGTTTTGCCGGTTTTTTTCGCGCATCATATTTTTCTCATGTCGAAGTGCGTTATTATCTTGCGCTTTTTTATCATTATCACTCGTATGTGGCATATTAGAACACTCCTTTTCATGCTTTCAAATGTTAGCATTTCCAGTCATGTTCAAACTATGTAATCTTAGTTGCTTGGCAATTTATTTAAAAAGAAGATCGCGATTGTCCCTGGCCCGGAATGTGAACCTATGACTGCCCCAACATAATTAATATAGACTGATTTACATCCAAACTTTTCTTCAAATAGTCTCTTTAATTCAAGTGCTTCGTCTTCGACATCCCCATGGCTAATTCCAATTGTTTGTTTCGAAAGGTCTACACCGCGTTCCTCCATAATTTCAAGAATTCGTTTATTTACCTTCTTTTTCCCGCGGATTTTTTCAAGAGGGATTAGTTTTCCATCTTCAACATTTAAAATCGGCTTAATATTAAGTAACCCACCAACAAATGCGGAAGCTTTACTAATTCTGCCACCACGTGCTAAATATTCGAGATTATCAACAGTAAAAATATGTTCCATATGAGTGCTGTAAAATTTTACTAATTCAATAATTTCTTCTTTCGTGCCGCCTTTTGCAGCTAACTCAGCAGCCGCCTTCACAACTAAGCCCTCACCCAATGATGCACATTTTGTGTCAATTATGGTAAGGTCCAAATTTTGAAATTCTTCTTCAACCTCTGTTTTCATCATCACCGCTGTTTGATAAGTACCAGAAAGTTCCGATGAAAAAGCGATATAAATTGCTGGTTGATTTTCCTTAGCCAAGTTGGTAAAAAGTTCTTTGAATCGTGCTGGCGATACTTGTGAAGTCGTTGGTGCCTTGCCATTTCTCATCGCATCATATACTTCTTTTGGTTGAATCGAGGTAAGGTCCTCATATGCCTGTCCGTCTAGGTTTACTACTAGTGGAATCAAAGTTACATTTCCATCATTAAAGAACTGCAATGGCAAATCACTTCCACTATCTGTAAGAATTTTAACAGTCATTTTTTCACCTACTTTTTAAATTTTATCATTTCAACTGTTATATCTAACGTAAGTGTATCTAGTAATGATAAAAAATACAATAAAAAGAGTTTTATAATAATATCAACTTTTAATTGAAACTATTTCAGGGTAGATTAAACATGAAAGATATTCCAGGAGGAATGACTTATGATCTTGTCTGAAACGAAAAAAGTAATAATTGTTATCGTTGGGGCTTTATTAAATGCACTAGGTTTAAATTTATTTTTAATCCCAGCTGATGTATATTCAGGTGGTTTTACTGGAATTGCACAGTTGCTATCGAGGGTTCTTGAGGAATTCAGTCCTATCTTTATTTCAACCGGTATATTATTGCTATTATTGAATATACCAGTAGCTATTTTAGGCTGGATGAAAGTTGGTAAATCATTCACATTATATAGCTTTCTTTCTGTCGCTTTGACAACTGTATTTATGGGTATTATCCCACTTGAAAAAGTCTCTGATGATATTTTATTGAATGCAGTATTTGGTGGGGTCATTCAAGCTGTAGGTATCGGACTTACATTAAAATGGGGTGCTTCAACAGGAGGTCTTGATATCATAGCAATGGTTCTTTCGCGAGTCAAGGATCGACCAATTGGTACGTATTTTTTCTCGTTAAATGCGGTCATTATTTTATCTGCAGGTCTACTTTATGGGTGGGAAAAGGCATTATATACACTAGTTGCACTATATGCTTCGACAAGAGTCATTGATATGATCCATACACGACATGTGAAATTAACAGCAATGATTATTACGAAAAAGGCAGATGAATTGAAAAAGGCTATCCATGAAAAGCTTGTGCGAGGAATTACAATGCTGCCAGCGAAGGGCGCCTATTCGAATGAGAGTAAAGATATGTTAATGATTGTAATCACAAGATATGAATTATATGATTTAGAACGAGTGATAAAGGAAGTTGACCCAAATGCTTTTACAAACGTAATCCAATCGATGGGTGTTTTCGGATTTTTTCGGAAGGAGTAGAAACTTTTTTGCTTTGAAATCGACAAATGAGTAAAGGGGTGACATTAATGAAACAAAAATTATTTTTATTATTACTATCAATCATGACTATTTTTATATTTTCTGGATGTGGGGCTAAAGAGGTAAAGCCTGTTAATAGTGGGGAAGACATTACAAAAGAACAACCGATAGATGATAAGGAACCAGGTTTAGTGGAGAATCCTATTGAAAAGCTTGAAACAAATGTGGAAATAGAGCCTAACGAAAGCGAAGCTAATATAATAATTACATTAAAAAATACAAGTGAGAATTCAGTTAATATCATTTTTCCTTCGGGACAAAAATTTGACTTTGTTATTACAAATGAAGCAGGTCATGAAGTATATAGCTATTCAATCGATAAATCATTTGTTCAAGTACTCGAAGAAATAGAATTAAAAGCCGGAACTGAAGAAAGTTGGGTTGAAAAATGGGACTATACGACAAATGATGGAGAACGATTGCCAGCTGGAGAATATAAAATAAGTGCAAAAGTAACCGCTTCGCAAGTAAATGAGCAGAAGGTTGCTTCAAATGATTTGCAATCAAGTAATGCGACTTTTACGATTCCGGTTGGTAATAATGCATTCCGAAATGTAGAGGTTAGCGGTGAGAATGGTGAATATATTGTAACAGGAGAGGCAAGGGTTTTTGAAGCTAGCTTTTTGTATACAGTAGAAGATGGTCATGATTATATTATTAATGAAACTGCCCAAATGGCAAGTGAAGGTGCTCCTGCATGGGCAGAATTTAAAATAGAAATATCAATCCCTAAGGAAAAATTGCCTGAAAATGGTGCATTAATCATTCATCTCTACGAAAAAAGCGCAAAAGACGGCTCAATTATCAACTCTTACAACGCTCTATTGCAACGATTTCAATAAAGATAGGCACCATTTTACAATGGTGCCTAGTTTTTTATTAAATGGTAAGAACCTATAAAGTTTTACGGCTAGACAAAGCTCCTGTGCATTTCTAACTATTGAAGTTGATCTAGTTTATTTTGTAGTTCGCGTAGTTGAACTTTTTCAGCTGTTGTTGAGTTTGCATATGCAGAAGAAAGAGCATTTTTGGCTACGGAAATAGCATCATCAGGTGAAGTGTTTCCTTGTCCATTCACTGCCTGTTTAGCAATTGCTACCGTTTCTCGGGCCTTTTGGAATAACATATTACCCATTTTTAAACTCCCCCTAAAGAGGACTTTTCAACATTTTTCATTTTTTTCTCTTCTGCCTCTGCTAAAGTAGAACGGTACGGAAAGCGTTGTGCATGTTGTTGAACTGCATCAGCACCTTGATGAACAAATCGCTTTGATTTATTACTACCCATCCGTAATTACCTCCTCATATTAACAGCATTAAAGGACGCTTATAACATTGCGTCATTACATAGTCTATAACAAAAAGAAACATTTATAACGGTAATTATTTCTGAAAAAAAGAACTGGCTTTCACCAGTTCTCCCATTATAATGCTTTATTTAGTTTTAAAACTTCTTCCAAGTAGAGAGCAATTCCATCCTCTTCATTAGAAAGTGTCACTTGATTTGCAATATTTTTTAACTGATCAATTGCATTTCCCATCGCGATTCCATGGCCAGCATACTCAATCATTTCAAAATCATTATCCTCATCACCAAAAGCAATAATTCGTTCCGCAGGGATATTATAATGTTTTGCTACCCTCTGAATTCCAACTGCCTTATTCAATCCACTTTTTACAAGCTCAATGACATGCCATGGTGCACCCCATTTGCGATGATCAATTACTTCAGCATGTACATCTGATAAATACTTTCGAATCTTTTGAGCTACTTCCTCATCTGGATGGATTAAAATTGAAGTAGGATCACTTTTTAGGATTCTTCGTAAATCCCCAGTTTCAATATTCGGTGTTCCCATACTAAATACATCAAGTAATGATTCATCATGGTAATGGAAATATACTTCATCAATTACTTCAGCACATATATTTTTTACACGAAATTCTTCGCTTACCTCAACAATGTCTTTAACAATCTTAAGATCCATTGGAGTGTGGTATGTTCCCCAACCCTCATCTAATGGATGGTGTACAAATGCACCATTAAAATTTACAATCGGAGTAGTTAGCCCAAGCTCTTGATAATACATCGCGCTTGAACGAAAAGGACGTCCAGTTGCAATCATGACAATATGACCTTCCTGCTTCGCTTTCAAAAGAACCTCTTTTGATTTAGCTGAAATAGTCTTATCATCCTTCAATAATGTTCCATCTAAGTCAAGTGCTATAATATGCTGTTTCGTCATAATATCTCCTTCACCCCAGTTTTTTCCCTCTCATGTTAAAAATGCTATTCACTAATCAAACAATTTATAATCTAACTTAAACATTAAACGAAAAAATCGTCAAATGAAAAGGAAATTTTTACTTAGATAAAGTATTGATTACCTTACTTTACTTGTAATAAAAAAACGTGTAAGCTATCATTTAATAGCTTACACGTCTTTTTGTTTATCTAATTCCTAAAGCAATCTTCGCATAACGACTCATCATTTCTTTTGACCAAGGAGGACTCCAAACGATATTAACATCTACACCTTTGATTTCAGGTAAGTCAGTAAGAACATGTTTTACATCTGCAGCAATCGTACCAGCAAGTGGACAGCCCATTGATGTTAAAGTCATTGTTACTGTTACAATCCCTTCATCATCCATTTCCACACCGTAGACCAGTCCTAAATTTACAATATCAATCCCTAATTCAGGGTCATTAACTTGCTCCAATGCACCCATTATATTTTCTTCTAACGCTTTGTCCATTTTGAACACTCCTTTCAAGGATTAGCTTATTTCTAGTATACCGAATCATGTTTATAAAGTGAAATAACCTGGCTTAATAACCTCTTAATTGCTGCATTGCTTCAGGGGACATCTTTTCAGGTGACCAAGCAGGCTGCCATACAATGATTACTTCAACATCATTTACTTCATCAAGATAAGAAACAGCATGTTTGACACCACTAGTAATGCTATCGTGCAAAGGACATCCTGGTGTTGTTAATGTCATTTCGATAAAAACATCTTTATTGTCTCTAATATCAATTTCATATATAAGTCCTAAGTCAACTACATTAATATTTAACTCAGGATCAATTACTTGCTTTAATTGTTCAATAATTTGGTCACGTAATTCCATCTGACATTCCTCCTTTTTTATTTCCTTAAAACATTAATGACTGTATAACTAAAAACGAATGTAGCAACTAGTACTAGCCCTTGACCGATGGTGAAAATAAGCAATTGCCCAGTGAAGATTGACACTAGAACAATTAGAACACCAAACAGAAAGCTATAGAAAATCGGATATGCCAGTTTTTCATCAATCAATTGCTTTAAGGTGGGTACATTGCTTTTTCCAATTTCCTTGCTATAACGATGTGTCCACCAAAGAAATGGAATAATTTTATACAAATATCCAAGAATACTACAGACAATCCAGCAGAATATATAAAGGTAAATAAGTAAACCAAAAAATCGATAATGACCTGGAAAGAATGAAAGTACCATTGCAAGTCCATGTATGACAAGACCAAAACTAATTGCATACAGTGAAAAGGTAAATGGCTTATCAAGTTTTTTCTTCAGCCTTGCCTTAATGATTAAATAAATGTGATATGAGAATATTGAAAATCCTATAAATAGAATACTTAATCCTATTTGAAAGAGGTATGTTTCCTCAGTTATAAAGCTAATAATTGAGACAACAAGACCTGCTACATACACGATATATACCCATTTACTTGGCTTCATAGAAAAACCATGTGCTAGTGAAAACATTGGAACCATCTTATAGGAAAATCCAAAAATTAAAAGGGTAAACCAGCCGGTGATTCCTAATAAAATATGGGATTTTAACACTACGATATGATTGAAATCTGTAAGTCCCATACCCATATTAACTGCTAAAAGAATCCCAAGTGTTATCGTAATCAAAAGACAAGCCAGAGCACTGCCTACTAAAAGTGTTAAAATATTCTTCTTAGCTTGCTTTTTCATTGTCATGAACATTTGAAAAATAAATAACAATATTCCAAGTACAGCAATAATACCTGTGATCGCAGCTAATTTAAATGAAAAAGATAAAGTAATCGCAAATCCAGCAATCCCAATTGCACTTATACCGAACTGGAAGAAACCGAACGTTTCACTCCAAATTGGTGTTAAAAAAGCTACAGGTACGAGCTGATACATGGCTCCCATTGCTACCATCAAAGCCCAACCAAGGACTAATAAATGAACTGCAGACAATATCGCTGGTGAACGAAAATATTCTTCTACAATTAAATGACCATTGAAAAGTAGAATCACTTGAGAAGCACAAAAGGCAATAAGACTAAAAATGATAAATGATAACGGCAGCTTGATATTTGTTTCATTTGAAATCGAAGGCATCATGTTAGTAACACCTTATTTCGTAATATCAATTTGAAAGCTGCCATCAGGATTCGGTGTTGTTGTATAAGTACAACCCAAATCATCTAGGTGTTCATACAAAAACATCGGTCTTCTATCATTAATTATTGTTAGTGTTTCACCTTTATTTAATTTCTCAAGTGTTGTTAATGTTCTCATCATCGGTTGAGGGGGTTCAAGTCCTCGGTTATCTAAAATCATGCTTGGTCACCCCGTTTGAAAAAGGTAACCTTCCAATGTTTTTTCTCAATTTGTTCAGACTCATGTGTAAAACCTTTTGCTTTTAAAACCGCAAATAATGGTGTTGGCTTAAATGGTGCATGAAGAATGAATGTGTCACCAGGCTTTAAGGATTTAACTGCCTCCATGATTTTTTGAAAAGGCTCAAGTTTATTTTTAAGATCCTCGCGAACATCTAATTCTACTACTTTTCCTTCTGATTGATTCATCATCATACCTCCTAAATTGTTTCTATATATTAATGATAATCATTTTCAATATAATATTATGTGATTTGTATCACGAGTAGTTAAAAAATTTCGTCATGCAACCTCATATGATCCAGCAGATAAAATCCATCATCGGTAAAATCAACAAATCCCTTCTTCTTTAAAATACTTATAGTTCGACTAATCGTTTCACGTGAAGTTCCAATCATATTTGCCAATTCACGATTTGTAAAATGGGTCGTCAGCTTATAACGATCATTAGCTTTAACACCATTTGTCCTACATAATCGCAGAAGAAGCATAATAATCTGTTCATATGTATTATGTAGAATTTGCTCTTCAAGGCGTTTTTGTAGGTCGATTATCTTTTCACCTAGTACTTTAAAGAGCTTTATACACAGCTCAGGATATTTAATTAAAATTTCTTCGAATTGATCAATGGGTGTAACAATTAATGTCGCATCTTCAATAATTTCTGCATGTGCAGGGTAACCACCTTTGCGGAAGAAACCTGCATGAGGAAACATTTCTCCAGCTTCAAGGACAGAAATAATTTGTTCTTTACCATGCATATCGGTTTTGTAAATTTTCACCTTACCCGATTGAATAAAGAAGACACGATCTAAAGGATCCTCTTGCATAAATACAAGCATTTTCTGCTTATACAAGCGTGATTGTGAGATATCCACAAAAGGTTCAAGCTCTTCTGGCGTAAGCTCCTTAAAAATCGGTACCTCCTTTAATTGAGCCCGGATTAATTGATTAATCATATATGTTCACTCCTATTCTCTCCTGAGAAACATTTTCATCTACATAAAATTGTATCAATATGAGAGAAATAGGCTGTGATTTAAATCATACTCTTTTGGTAGTGTGTGACTGGTTTCACAAAATGGTCACAAAATAAAAGGGGAAATGTTTGTATGAATAAAACTAAAAAGTGGGGTTAATTAAAATGGGAGTTGAAATAATATTGCTAGAAACGTGAAAGGAGGGGTGTCCCTTCCTTCACATGTTCCTTTATTTTTCCTCTTCCTCTGCACAATCAAAACATTTTATCGTCTTTTTATCATCTGAAACGACACCATTAAAAAAGCCTTCTAGGCAATAAATCTCTTTTCCACACCCTGAACATGTACCGACTAGTTCTTTCAAATGAAATCACCTCTTTATTTATTTTCTTCATTATCTCATAATTTTCAGATATATGATTAAAAACATATTGATGATGTGACGTGGTTCACTACATTTTTTTCATCTACTAGGTAAAATGTACCCATAAACACATTAGGAGGAATGAAAAATGGAATTCGCAGCAAAAGTAAATGTACCTGATTATGCACCAAAGGATAAGCATCCTACAATATTTAGAACATTTGATAGTATAAATTCAGGTGAGTTTTTGGAATTAGTTAATGACCACGATCCAAGACCACTTCAATATCAATTTATGATGGAACGCAACGACCAATTTACTTGGGAATACCTTGAAGAAGGCCCGGAAGTGTGGAGAGTAGCGATTGGGAAGAAATAAGTAAAACTATGAGGGCGGGTGTGTATCCGTCCTCTTTTTTAGTATAATAATGGTACGAAAACGTCATTGAAGGAGAAATCGCATTGGTTGCCACATTAACTAAAATAACTGGTATCATCCTAGCAGGAGGCGAGTCTAGAAGGTTTGGAAGCCCGAAAGCATTCGCAAAGTTTAATAATGAGTATTTTTACAAACATGCTATTAATTCACTCCAAAAGAATGTTGACAATATTTTCATCGTTAGCCACCCGTCAATAAAAGCAAGATTTATTAAAAATAAATTAGTAACCGTAATAGAGGATCCCCAAGAATACCAAGGGAATGGCCCGTTGGCAGGCATCCTTGCGACAATGTCGATAGATGAATCTGATTGGTATGTCGTATTACCCTGTGATACACCTCAAGTTACTACAGGACTTATTAAGCAACTTATTTCCTTCATCGACCCGCAAATAGATGCTGTAGTTCCTATCGTAGATGGACGAGCTCAACCACTTATTGCAGTCTATCATTCTAGATTAAAAGATCATATTGAAAAATTACTTATTGAAAAAAAATTCAGGATGCAAGATTTATTAGCCTCTTGTTCGGTTCTATTTGTATCCGAAGAAGATTTAAGCCTTGGTGGAACCGAATTTCACAATATTAATAATCAAGAAGAATATAAAAAATTAAAAAAAGACTCATTGTGATAGAGTTCACATCATAATCTATTATTAAATTATATAATCTTGTAGGGTCAACCTGATTGGAAGGAGGATGGACTTTTACAAGAAAATCCTTATTCCACTAGTAAAGGTTGGAAATGTTTCCTCACTTTTAAAGTATGCAAAGGAAAAGCATACTTAACCTGTAGAACGAATTTCTACAGGTGTTTTTTTGTACAGAGATATAAGTCACCATCATACATCCCTATAATCATAAACCGTGAAAATCACTAATATAATCGTAATAGGAACTGCAAAAAAGGAGGGATATTTCTGAAGATAGGACTTTTGCTTGGCCTTCTTTCCTCGGGTTTCCTACTAATAATGGGCCTATCCACACAAGAATATGAGCAATACTCCGTTATTTCAGGTATTTCAGGAATTGTTTTTTTATTAATTGCTGGTATCCTTTCGGGTTCATTCATTAGTGGTGATCGAATTAGAGCTAATTTTGCAACAGAAACGAAAAGTGACCGTTTGATGAGAAATCGTTGGTTATTTATTTTTTCCCTCATTGGAGCCCCTAATTTGATTGTTGCTCTTCTATTAACAATCAAATATTTGTAAGCCTCAATTTACTTTTCCATTTGTGAACGTTATTCGAATATCTCTCCTTTCTGTGATGAGACTCACATATTTTATTTTGCTGTAGTGCTAAAATGTGCTCATCAAGGATAAGGAGGTTTTCCCATGTTTGAAAGAGATTATAATGAAAATCCATTTATCGTTATATGGGAATTAACAAGAGCGTGCCAATTAAAATGCTTGCATTGTCGTGCAGAAGCACAATATACAAGAGATCCAAGAGAACTTTCTTTTAATGAAGGAAGGAAATTAATAGATGATATTTATGAAATGGACAATCCGATGCTTGTATTTACTGGTGGCGATCCTTTAATGAGGCCGGATGTTTATGATATCGCAGAATATGCAATCAAAAAAGGTGTTCGAGTATCGATGACGCCAAGTGCTACACCAAATGTTACAAAAGAAGCAATTGAAAAAGCGAAGGAAGTAGGCTTGGCACGTTGGGCATTTAGTTTGGATGGTCCAACTGCAGAAATCCATGATCACTTCCGCGGGACACAAGGATCCTTCGATTTAACGATGAATGCGATTAAGTATTTACACGAACTCGAAATACCAATTCAAATTAATACAGTAATTTCTAGATATAATGTACATGTGCTTGAAGAAATGGCGAAGCTTGTGGAAGACCTTGATTGTGTTCTTTGGAGTGTGTTCTTCCTTGTACCAACTGGACGTGGCAAAGATTCCGATATGATTTCACCATTAGAGCATGAGCAGGTTTTCAGATGGCTTTATGAATTAAGTAAGCGAGTGAAGTTTGATATTAAAACTACAGCAGCCCAGCACTACCGTCGCGTTGTTATTCAATCAAAAATGCGTGAAACGAAGGAGGAACAATCAAAAATTAAATATGAAGATGCATTAATGAAAGGGAAGACAGGTCAAATTGATGGCTTAGGAAGGGCTCCAAAAGGAGTAAATGATGGAAATGGGTTTGTATTTATCTCACATATTGGTGATGTCTATCCAAGTGGACTTTTACCAGTAAAAGCGGGGAATGTTAGAGATACACCATTGTCAGACATCTACAGAAATTCTCCAATCTTCCAAGATCTACGAAATCCTGATAAGTATAAAGGTAAATGTGGAGTTTGTGAGTTCCGTCATGTATGTGGAGGATCACGTTCGCGTGCATTTGCGATGACAGGAGATTACATGGAAAGTGAACCGTTCTGTGTGTATATACCTGAAGCTCTTCGTAAAAAAGAAAAAAAGCTAGCAAATTAATGTAAGGGAAGGCTACTAGAAAAATTTCTAGTAGCTTTTCGATTATGTCTAGCTCCAGCGCTTTTCCTATTCAATACTACAATATTTAACAGGACATCCTTCACAGTTAATTTCCTTCTTAATATAATCCAAATCATGGACTGTTATTTTCCCTTTTGCAACTGAAATAATCCCTAAGTTACGAAGTTCTGTTAGCATTCGATTAACACTTTCTCTAGTTGTCGCACAAAAGTTAGCGAGCTCTTGATTAGTTAGGCGTAGATTAATGAGAATCCCTCTTTCGGTAGGAACTCCATAGCTATTTGTCATTCTTATCAAAGTAGAATACAAAGCTCCTTTTTTACCTAGTAAAACAAGATCCCTAAATTTTGTTTGAGTTTTTCGGAAATGATCACTCATCCATTTCATAAATTCGAAAGCCAGCTTATTATCTTTAAATAGCTTTTTTTCTAAGTCATCTTTTTTAATTATTGCTACCTCACAATCTTCTAAAACGACACAATTAAAAAGATATTTAGGGTTGTCAGTGAACAATGTTAATTCTCCAACAATTTCATCTTGGCTGGCAATTCGTAGAGATAATTCTTGCCCCTCTGCAGTAACCTTACTTACTTTTACTCTTCCAGATAATATAAGATAAAGCTCTTTTGCTTCCATTCCTTCCTGAAATAAATAACAAGTTTTTCTTACTCTCATTACCTCATTAGCTGACTTTAATAGTTCTGTTAGTTCCGTTGAAATGGGGGCTTTATTTAATTGAACCATTTGTATCACCCTTTTCCATCTATATTGACGCTATAGTTTGATTTAAATTGATAATATATTGATAGTCAATGTATGTAATATGCAATTTATCACAGTGATAGTAGTAAAAAGTACCTAAATCATTGAGATAGCAAGTAAAAACGTAGTTATGAACAATTTCTAACAATTATGATAAACCTTCTTAGTTTATGTTGGGTTTTTGACAAAATGTGATGTTTCATACAGATTTGATTTTCCTAAATCATGTAAGATTTTGTACAGGATTTGAATTTTATATGATTTAGGAGGGAAAGAATTTGTACCAGACGTTGGCATGGTATGTTTCACTCATTTTAATGATTTTTATTGTAGGGGTATTTTTATTTGTTGTATTGAACACAGCAAGACGCAAGGATTATGAGCCAATTCAAAAGAAATGGTATCGCTTTCGGAATATTTACTTCGTAGCTCTGCTCATTATTATGGGAACGGTCTCATACTTTACTTTATCTGACTTACCATTTGAAAGACCTGTATATGGTGCAGACGAAAATCCAGTTATCGTAGATGTTAAGGCCATTCAATTTGGCTGGAATCTAAGTCAAACAGAGTTTAAGGTTGGGGAACCTATTGAGTTTGATATCACAAGTGAAGATGTTAATCATGGTTTTGGGCTTTATGATGAAAGTATGACTTTACTAGCGCAAACACAAGCAATGCCAAATTACACGAATACTGTTTTTTACACATTTGATAAGCCAGGTACCTATCAAATTCTTTGTATGGAGTATTGTGGACTTGCTCACCATATAATGATTGGTGAAATTACAGTAACAGAATAAAGGGGGATGATTGCATGTCTAATACGAATTCACAGGGAGGAAATGCAGCTTCCCAGAGTAAAATAATTAACTTGTATTTATTAATAGGTAGTGTCGTCATTTTACTAATGATGGTATTCGGTGTTCTGATGCTTTTAGCACAGGGAAAGCTAATTGATGTGGATCCAGGCTTTTTCTATGAAATTTTAACTGTGCATGGTACAGGGATGGTCGGTGCATCGGCATTAGCTGCTTCAGCCATTATGTGGTATTTCTTAAGTAAGTATGTACAGCTTAATAAGGGTATTCTAATAGCTAATTTTATCTTCTTTATTGTTGGTGTCGTTTTAGTTTTAGTAGGTATTTTCGCATTTGATTTTGCAGGGGCATGGACATTTTTATATCCTTTACCTGCTATCTCTGGTGGTGGCTGGGGATTAACAGGTGCAGCACTATATTTAATTGGGATGCTTTTAATCGGAATTGGCTTTTTATTACTTTATTTAGAGACAGCAAGAGGTATTATTAAGCAATATGGTAGCTTAGGTGGCGGTCTAGGATGGTCAATTGTATTCGGAAGGAAAAAAGGTTATGGACCTCCAGCGGCGGTTGTCGCAAGTACAATGGTTTCTATCGTCAATATTACTGCATTAGTTGCTGGAGCAAGTGTAATCGTTATGAGTTTGATCAATTTATTTATACCATCAATTAAGATTGATCCACTCCTTGCCAAAAACTTAACATATGCGTTTGGACATATATTTGCAAACTCCGTTATTTATATGGGTGTTATTGCAGTGTATGAAATCCTTGCAATGTATACAAAGCGGCCGTGGAAAGCAAATCGTCCTTTCTTAATTGCTTGGAATTTATCAACAATCTTTACAATCATTATTTATCCTCACCATTTATTAATGGATTTTGCTCTTCCAAAATGGATGATTATTATGGGACAGGCGTTATCTTATGCGAATGGACTTCCAGTATTGGTTGTTACAGCATATGGTGCACTAATGATTGTTTATCGTTCAGGTATTAAATGGGACATTGGTTCATCCTTTATCTTTTTATCAATGTTTGGTTGGGTAATTGGAGTTGTGCCAGCAATTGTTGATGCAACAATCGTAATTAATCATGTTATGCATAATACAAAATGGGTACCAGGACATTTCCATATGTATATGGGACTAGGTGCAACAGCGATGTTATTCGGATTTATGTATTATTTAGCTAAAGTAAATGGTAAAGAAAAAGCAGGTAATGTGGATTATATTAGTTTTTGGGTGTATGTAATGTTCTTCCTAGGACTATGTGGTTCATTCCTATTCTCCGGAAAGGTAAGTGCTCCGAGACGTTGGGCAGAGCATTTTCCTGAATGGATAGCATTTGACCGTATTGGTGCTGTATTTGGAACATTTGTCATTTTGGCAGTTTTAACATTTGTCATTCGATTCATTGGATTTACAAAATCGTTCGATGGTAAAATTGACCATAAGTTTGAAGAGAGAATCGATCCAAGTAGCCATGCGTAAAGGTATTTCAATTTTATTGGTCGTGATAGCTGGTTTTTCGTTATTATGGCTAGGGACCGATGGATTTCGTGCATATACCGCTGAAACTGCTAGGTTTATTCATCTACAAAGGGAGCAACCGGAGCTCCCTATGGCTACATTAATCGATTCAGAGGGTGAAAATTTTCGAATTGATGACATAAAAGGAAAATACTTATTGTTAACATTTATGTATACAGCTTGTGGTGATTTATGCCCAGTTTTAGAGAGTAATTTTGCAGAAATTTATAATGGTATTCCAAAGGAAGTCCTCGGGGATGAAGTTTTAATGTTAAGTATTAGCTTCGATCCAGAAAGGGACACACCAGAAACACTTAAGACTTATGGTAATTACTATGGTGCTGATGGAATTGCTTGGAAAATGGTAACAATTCAAGACGTAAAAGAGCTTAAAGATGTATTAGATACATTAGAAGTGATCGTTATCCCGAATGAGTACGGGGGATACGAGCATAACTCAGCATTTTATGTCATAAATCCTGATGGAAAATTAACTAATATTTTTGATTTTCAAAGACCGCAATCCGTATTGACATATTTAGATGCTGTTCTATAAAAGTAGGTGAACTTATGGCACGCTATCAATTTTCTATAATGGGCTTATCTTTATTCTTGGTCCTTTCTTTGCCTTTTGTACGCCACTTGTTAGAATCAAGTATGGTTGGAACAATGCTTGTACAAATTCCTCTGTTAGTAGTAAGTGGATTTCTTTGTGCGATGGGACTAACTAGCAAGTGGAGTAAGATAACTCAATCCTTTAATGAAAATGGGATTCCTGGAATATTATTAGTAGTGTTTATCGTTTCATATTGGAGTCTACCGAGAGCAATAGATGCAGCTTTAAATGAACCATTGATGGAGCTTATGAAATATGCAAGCTTGCCATTACTTGTTGGTGTACCTTTGTATGAGAGCTGGAAGTTACTTGGTCCTATTTCAAAATCATTTATATGGGCAAATCTTATTTCGATGATATTTGTAATGAGCTGGCTTTATTTAGCATCACCAGTTAGATTATGTAATAATTATTTGGTAACTGCTCAACAGCAACTAGGAAAAGCTTTTTTATACATTGGGTTTGCGCTCTGTTTATATTTTATCATTAGGTTATTCACAGGAAAATCAGTGAAATATTTTATTCATGGAAAATCAAACCGTCAAGCATAATTTTTATTAAGTTGAAAATAAGTCAAAAAGATTTGAATGAAGTATGACAGTGTGTAGAAATGTGATTTACTTCACATTTCTATTTTTATTTACCTCATATTATAGTGTTAACAAATTTATTTCACTTTGAGGTGGATAACATGAATAAACAAAAATTAGTATTACCTGTAACAACAATTGCGATGACATTTGCATTTACGGTATGGGCAGTTCTTTCTCCATTGGCAAGCACCTTTCAAGAAATGTATCATTTAACATCAACTCAAAAAAGTATTTTAGTAGCAATACCTGTCCTATTAGGATCAATCATGCGTATACCGTTAGGGATCTTAACAGACCGCTATGGCGGAAGAAAGATGTTTACTGTATTATTACTATTTACGATTATCCCACTTATTGGAGCAGGGTTCGCAAATAGTTTTGCAGTTCTGATGTTTTGGGCGTTCTTTATCGGTATGGCGGGTACCTCATTTGCGATCTCAATTGCGTTTGTATCAAAATTAACTCCACCACAAAAACAAGGAACAGCGCTTGGAATAAATGCGATGGGAAATATCGGAACTGCAATTGCGGGTTTTGTAATTCCAACAATTGCTGTTGCATTTGGAGTTCAGTGGGCATTTTGGGGATTAATTATCCCAATAGTTGCTATGATTATCTTAGTTTGGTTTTTCACACCAGAAACTCCAAAGCCTACTGAGCATACTACAATATTAAGCTCATTATCGGTTTTAAAATATAAAAATACTTGGACTTTATCTCTGTTTTATTTCGTTACATTTGGTTCATTTGTTGCTCTAGGGATATACTTACCTTCACTATTAACAGATTTATATGGACTATCACCGGTTGATGCTGGACTTAGAGCAGCGGGTTTTGTAGTAGTAGCAACACTGACCCGACCAATTGGAGGACTCTTAGCAGATAAAATTAGTGCTGGTAAAATATTAACATTTGTCTACATGGGAATTGCAATCGGTGCAATTGTAGTTGCCTTCGGAATGAAGGATATTGTTATCATGCGTATTGGCGTTATCTTTATCGCGATTATGGCTGGATTAGGTAATGGATCAGTCTTTAAGCTTGTCCCAGATCTATTCCCAAAAGCAACAGGTGCGGTAACAGGTATTGTCGGAGCTTGGGGTGGATTAGGAGGATTTTTCCCTCCTATCCTAATGGGAATTGTTAAAGACGTGACAGGTAATTATGTACTTGGGTTTATCTTACTTGGCGTTCTCGCTATTGTTTGCTTAATTGTAAATAGATTTATGTTTGATAAAAAGCAAAAAGAAAAAGTATATGAATTTGATCCAGCTTAATAAAAAAAAAGATTGAGAAACTAAATTCTCAATCTTTTTCTTTGTCTAGCTCCAGTAATTTTCTGGTTGTCTAGCTCCAGCGCCTAGCCCCTCGAGGTCAAATAACCTGTGGCAAGAAAAGTCAAAGAGCGACTTTCTCGCCACAGAACATTTGCTTGTCGGGGCTGAACAAGGCGCTTGCGCTTTTCTATTAGGCAAACATTTGCATTCGATACATTGTACAAAATCTACACCAATCTGAAATTACAATTTTTCTTTCGTGTATCGTGATGATATTATCACTACGGAGCTTTGAAAAGACACGACTCACACTTTCGCGTCTTGCACCAATTAAGTTTGCAAATTCCTGGATTGTCAATGGCAGTTCGATATTTACACCATACCCATTTTTTTCACCGAAGTCTTTTGCTAATCGATCTAGTGCAGAAATTGTTTTACTGTACACATCGAGTAATGCAATATCACGTAATGTAGTTGTAAATCCTCTTAACTGGTAACTCATATAACGAATAATTTCGATGCCTAGCTCTGGATTGATGAAGAGCTCCCTTTCAAGGTCAGCTGTTTTTAGAAAAAGCACATCTCCCTCTTGTATCATTGTAGCGGTAGCGGGATAAAGTGTTCCTTCCTCCGTAAATAAACAAGCTTCTGCAAATAATTCACCTGCTTTTTTAATACATACTACAATTTCCTTACCAGTATGGTCTCCTTTTGTTAAACGAACAACCCCAGATTTTACAAAATAAACACCTTTCGCTATATCAAATTCGGAAAATATCATATTCCCTCGTTGATAGTTTATCGTTTTTAGGCTTTTTCCAATGATATTTAATGTATCTTCTGGTAAATTTTTTAGTATTTCTATCTTTTGTAAAAGTTCTTGATACAAGGACTACACCTCCATTGCTAGTTAAAGATTCTTAAAGTTAAGCTTTATTCTGAAAAAAAGGGCTGATTTGGTCAGCCCTTTTAGTTTGTCCTCGTGTATAACGTTTTTTTACGTTCAGCTCCAGCGCCTAGGCCCTCGAGGACAAATAACCTGATGCAAGAAAAGTCAAAGAGCGACTTTTTTGCATCAGAACATTTGCTTGTCGGACTTGCACAGGACGTGCTGACGTCGACGTTCGCCACAGGACGTGGCGGATTTTAGTCGACGATCCTTTAAATCAAGGCGCTTGCGCTTTTGTTCTTAAATTGCAGCAGCTGCTCTAGGAAACAGGATATTATTCTCTAGATGAATGTGTTGGAATAAATCTGCCTCTAAAGCTTCTAAGCGCTGGTATACAAGACGGTATGTTCCACATGCACCAACTGGTGGTTGGAAGTCATTTGTAATATCACGAATTTCTTTAATGATTGTACCGGCTTCATCATGGTCGCCTTCTAATTCAGCAACATGTTTTTTTACTAGTTCATGATTTTCTTTCGTATGTTCTTTTTCAAATTGTAATATAAGTGGGAAAGAATCAGTTTCTTCTTTAATTGTATGCTCTTCAAGTTCAGCCTTTAATTGATTAAATAATTTATGAACCCTTACTAAGTGTGGATGATTTGCACCATGAACACGAAGTACCTTTGTCACATATGGGCTAAGCTGCGGTAATTCTTCATTCAAATAACGGTGGTGTTTATTTACGATATGGTCAATTAAT
Organism: Fredinandcohnia quinoae; assembly: GCF_022427965.1. GTDB lineage: Bacteria > Bacillota > Bacilli > Bacillales > Bacillaceae_L > Ferdinandcohnia > Ferdinandcohnia quinoae. Next base: position 64,323 of record NZ_JAKTTI010000015.1, read on the forward strand.
TCAGAATAGCTAGTAGCTTTCCAATCAATCTCAGATTCATTCATAGCTTTCATTTCATTGTAAAGACCATTTAGTTTTTCAAGTACTTCATCTTTGGATAAGTTTCTTTCTTCAATTGCTTCGATTAAAGGTCGATTACCTCCGCAGCAAAAGTCAATTCGGAGTTTTTTGAAAAGATCACCTGCTTTAGGGAATGCTGTAACAATTTCGCCAATTATATGTTGTTCATTAAATGTTTGTTCCATTTTTATTACCTCCTAATAGTTGAACTATAGTATTCTAAATAAAGGATATCTTTTTATGAAAGGTGATGAGGTGATAAGAATCACACTTACGAAAGAATTTCTACATTTTTCATGTGATTTTAGTCACATAACTAAACTTTAATACTTGGTACATTTATAAATAGAAGAAAAGGGACAGGGAGCTGAACAGCTATGTTTACGTACAAATCACAGAATAAGGATCTAATTAGCGAAAATAAACAACTTCATGAAGAAGTTAAAAGATTAAATGAAGAAAGAGAATTCCAAAGAGAATATATAAATACATTTATAAAAGAGTTTTATCATGAATTGTTAACAACTGTTGAACAGCATGAACACGTAAATGGTCAGCACCATGTATTAGGAGACTTGGTCGGAAAAATAAAAGAGAAATTTGATTCAGTTGAGAATTTAAGTCTACTCTCAAATAAGAATTCATTAAAATTATACGAAAATGGTCATTCATTACTTACTTCTGCCGAAGATATGGTTATGAAATCAAAAGAAGGGCGCGAACAAGTATCAAAAGTTGAAGAGATTATGAAGCAACTGGGAGATCAGCTAACAGATACATCTGTAAAGATGAATCAATTAAGCAATCGTTCAAAAGAAATTGAAAATATTGTGAAGGTCATTAAGGACATTGCAGATCAAACGAATCTATTAGCTCTTAATGCATCAATTGAGGCAGCCAGAGCAGGTGAACATGGTAAAGGCTTCTCTGTAGTCGCTTCTGAAGTTCGTAAGTTAGCAGAAAGTACGGCAGAGAGTACTGAACATATAAGTACATTAACAAAAGCCATTCAGACAGAAATTGATGATTCATTACTTTCTACCACTAATAGTACAAATCTTGTTAAATCAGGTGTAGATGTTGGCTCTAAGACGACAGAAAAAATTGACTATATTTTAGCTGTAATTAGTTCCGTACAAAATGAAATCAAAGTAGTATTAGCAACGATTGAGGAACAAAAGGAGTATTCAGAAGGTGTTATGAGTGAAATTTCAACAACTAAGGATTTATTTGTTGAGGCGAATGACTTAATTCATCAGCATATTGATGATGCAAGAATAGTTGATAATAAATTAGAAAAAGGTATTACACAACTTAGTGAAATGACAGCAAGTAAATAGTTGTTTTTTTGCCGTTCCTATGAATAAGGCTACAGTAAAATGAATTCATTAGAAAAGAGTGAAAGAAATGGTTGAAAGAAGAACTCCGATTCCAGTTCCAGAAGCAGTTTCTAAAGTTCTAGCATTTGCAAATAAGGGTGAAAAAGAAACGATTTCACTAGATGATAGCTTTGGTAGGTTTTTAGCTGAAGACTTAAGAGCGGATCATGATGTACCTCCTTTTGATCGTTCTCCATATGATGGATATGCAATTCGAGCATCTGATTCCGAAATAGCTAGTCAAAATCATCCTATTGAATTTGAGGTAATTGAAGAAATAGGAGCCGGATTTGTTGCTACAAAAAAAGTGGAATCCTTTCAAGCAATACGAATAATGACTGGTGCTCAAATGCCTACTGAATGTGATGCAGTTGTAATGATTGAATTAACAACTGAGTATGAACGTGAAGGAAAAAAATATATGTCAATTAAAAGGCCGTTTCGGTCCGGAGACAATATCTCATTTCAAGGGGAAGATACAACAAAGGGCTCAGTCTTAGTTGGAAAAGGGGTATTTATTAACCCTGGAGTTAAGGCACTTCTGGCTACATTTGGCTATGACCAAGTCGATGTAGCAAAAAAGCCAGTGGTAGGGATCTATGCGACTGGTACTGAATTGCTAGACGTACACGAAGAACTTGTCCCAGGAAAAATAAGAAATAGTAATGCATACATGATCAATGCTCAAATTGAAAGAGCCGGGGCATTGCCAAAATATTTCGGAAAGCTTACTGATGATTTTGATGTATGCTACGAAGCAATTAAGAATGCATTAGATCAAGTTGATATTATGATCACTACTGGAGGGGTATCTGTTGGGGATTATGATTATTTACCTGCCATTTATGAAAAGTTAGGTGCAGAGGTTCTCTTTGATAAAGTTGCGATGAGACCTGGAAGCGTCACAACGGTAGCCCAATTGAATGGGAAACTTCTGTTTGGATTATCTGGTAATCCATCTGCATGTTATGTTGGCTTCGAATTATTTGTTAAACCTATAGTTCGAACAATGTTATTTTCTTCGAAACCACATTTAATGAAAATGAAGGCAGTTCTAGATGCTGATTTTCCAAAGCCAAACCCATTTACTCGGTTTGTTAGAAGTAAAATAAGCTTTGATGAGGGGAAAGTGCGGGTAAAACCAAGTGGCCTTGATAAATCCAATGTCGTGTCATCACTTGTAGATGCAAACGGATTAATGGTATTGCCTGGCGGAACAAGAGGCTTCGAAAAGGGAATGGATGTCGATGTCTTATTTTTAGAGGATCAAGAGGGAAGCCAGTGGCCGTGGGTGTAAAATATCCAATATTACAAGTTGTAGGCTTTCAAAATAGCGGGAAAACGACACTTGTTGAAAAGATTGTTAGAAAAGGTAGTTTGAATCACTGTAAAATGGCAACAATAAAACACCATGGGCATATGAGTGAATTAAAGCCATTTAATCAAAATACAGATTCTATAAAACATCGAAAAGCTGGAGCTGTCATCTCGACTGTTGAAGGTGGAGGAATGCTTCAGCTTGAAGCTACTAACATATCACAATGGAAATTAGATGACATCATTAAGCTTTATTCTTATTTTGAACACGATATGATAATCATTGAAGGCTATAAAACAGCTAATTTCCCTAAAATAGTATTAATTAGGGAGAAAAAAGATTTGGAACTATTAACAATCCTACAAAATATTGTCGCTGTTATCTCATGGATTCCCATTCAAGGGAATTTTACAATATTTAATATAAAGGATGAAGAAAAATATCTTGATTGGTTATTTGAAGATAACGTTCAAAAAGTCTGACAAAATCCTCCTTTTTGAACACGCACTTTACAGGTAGTGAGGGAAGTTAATGAACAACAATCAATTGTACATGATAACAAGAAATCCAATTAATATTGAGGAAGTTACTAATAAGGTTGTGCGACGGGAAGCTGGAGCAATCACAACCTTCATTGGAACAGTACGCGAATTTACAAAGGGAAGACGAACATTACGTTTGGAATATGATGCATACATTCCGATGGCAGAAAAAAAACTTACTGAAATAGGTAAAGAAATATCAGAAAAATGGCCTGAGGCTAAAACAGCGATAACACATCGAATAGGCCGGCTTGAAATTTCTGAGATTGCTGTCGTTATCGCAGTCTCCACTCCACATCGCAAGGATGCATATGCTGCAAATGAATATGCCATTGAAAGAATAAAACAAATTGTACCAATATGGAAAAAAGAACATTGGGAAGATGGAGAAATGTGGATAGGTGACCAGTTAGAAACAAAACAATACTCAACAGGTTATCCTGAGGAGGAGGACATAAAATGATTACAGTTTTATTTTTTGCTCATTTACAGGAGGTCGTTGGTTCAGAAAAAATAACATTAGATTTGGAAAGTATGTCAGTAACGGAACTTAAGACAGAACTTGAGAAACGATATGAATTTAAAAACCTTAATCAGATTATGTTTGCAATCAATGAAGAATACGCAATTGACATTGACGTAATCAAAGCTGGAGACACTGTTGCATTAATTCCGCCAGTTAGTGGCGGTTAATATCATTGTTTTTATATTCCCAACACTTTATCTATAAAACAGGTACGCTCATTAGTGAGAATACCTGTTTTTTGATGTTTAAAATAATATTTAATAAAAATACAATTGATTTTATTTTTATACGGACTTATAATGGAAAATAATTTAAACAGTGAATATAAATGAAGGAGGATATAATGAAGAAGGCAGCAATAATTGGTGTTACAGGATATAGTGGTATTGAGTTAGTACGATTATTATTAAATCACCCAAATATTAGGATTCATTCAATTCATTCTTCATCACAAAGTGGGGTTAATTTAGCTGGAATATATCCACATTTAAAAAATATCATTTCTGATGAACTAGAAGATATTAATATTTCAAAGATTGCTAATGAAGTTGATCTTGTATTCATTGCAACACCATCTGGGATATCATCAAAAATTATTCCAGAGCTGCTCCAATATGAAGTGAAAATTATTGATTTATCTGGGGATTATCGACTAAACAATCCGAATACATATGAAAAATGGTATAAGCACCCTGCCCCAGCACAAGAAGATATAAATAAAGCAATCTATGGATTGACCGAATGGAATAAGGAAGACATAAGAAATTGTAGATTTATTTCAAATCCTGGTTGTTATCCTACGGCCACATTACTAGGATTGGCTCCACTAGTTAAGAGTAAACTCATTGATGAACGTTCAATCGTTACAGATGCAAAATCAGGTGTTTCGGGTGCTGGAAAAAGCCTATCAAGAGTTACTCATTTTGTGGAAACGAATGATAATCTAACAATCTATAAAGTAAATCAACATCAACATATTCCAGAAATTGAACAAGTGCTTTCAATTTGGAATGAAAATATTCCGTTTATTACTTTTAATACACATTTAGTACCGATGACAAGAGGAATCATGGCGACAACATACGCAAATGCAAATAAATCTGTAGGAAGTACAGAACAACTTGTTGACTTATATAAAACAACTTACGAAGATTCCCATTTTGTTAGAGTAAGAGAACCTGGTAATTTTCCAGGAACAAAAGAAGTATATGGAACAAATTATTGTGATATCGGTATCGCATATGATAATCGTACTGGAAGAATAACAGTCGTTTCGGTAATCGATAATTTAATGAAAGGTGCTGCTGGTCAGGCTGTCCAAAATGCAAATCTAATGTTTGATTTCGATGAACGGGCAGGATTAGACCACATACCTATTTACATTTAGGAGGGGTGTTGCGGGATGTATACGAAAGATATTCATGTAGTGAAAGTAGAAGAGGGGTCAATCGTGACACCTAAAGGTTTTAAAACTGCAGGTGTTCATGCTGGATTACGATATGCAAAAAAAGACTTAGGTGTCATTACATGTGATGTACCAGCAAGTTGTGCAGCTGTATACACACAAAGTCATTTTCAAGCAGCACCACTACAGGTAACTAAGGATAGTATAGCCGTTGAAAATAAACTGCAGGCTGTTGTCATTAATAGTGCCTGTGCGAATGCATGTACAGGTGCACAAGGCTTGAAGGATGCTTATGAAATGAGAGCACTGACAGCAAATCATTTTGGATATTTGGATCATCATGTAGCTGTTGCTTCTACTGGTGTGATTGGGGAATTGCTGCAAATGGATAAAATAAGCAATGGAATAGGTATGCTTTCTCCAATCAATAGTAACGAAGCAGCAAAGGATTTTCAAACCGCTATATTGACTACGGATCTAGTAATGAAAAAGGCATGTTATCAAACGACTATTAATGAACAAACAGTCACTGTTGCGGGTGCTGCAAAGGGTTCAGGGATGATTCACCCAAATATGGCGACGATGCTTGGCTTCATTACAACAGATGCAAAAATTGAATCTGCTGTACTTCATGAGGCAATGAAATCAATTACGGATGTTACCTTTAATCAGATTACAGTTGATGGGGAAACGTCAACGAATGATATGGTATTAGTCATGGCAAGTGGGATGACTGATACCGAACAGCTTACACCCAATCACCCAGATTGGGATAACTTCTTACTAGCTCTTCATTCAACCTTTGAAGACCTTGCAAAACAGATTGCTAGAGATGGTGAAGGTGCAACCAAACTAGTTGAAGTTAATGTAACGGGTGCAATGTCGGATGATGAAGCAAGAATTATTGCGAAAAAGATTGTTGGCTCAAATCTAGTAAAGACAGCTATATACGGAGCCGATGCAAACTGGGGAAGAATTATTGGGGCGATTGGTCACAGTGATGCAACAGTTAATCCAGATATTGTCGATATTTCAATTGGGGATATCCAAATGTTAAAGGCTAGTCAACCACATTCTTTTTCAGAAGAGCTTGCCAAAGAATACTTGGAAAATAAGGATGTTATTATTCATGTTGACCTTAATCTCGGAAGTGGTAATGGAACAGCATGGGGATGTGACTTAACCTATGATTATATCAAAATAAATGCAAGCTACCGGACATGAGGAGTGCAAATCATTGAATACGATTGTAATAAAATGCGGTGGGAGTATACTAGCAAAGTTATCGGATGAATTTTTTACAAGTATTAAAGAATTGCAGCAAAAAGGCTTTCAAATCGTGATTGTTCACGGAGGTGGACCAGAAATCGAAACAATGCTGAATCAGCTGCAAATAAAAAGTGAGTTTGTGAATGGTTTAAGGAGAACAACAGCTGAGGTATTAGAGGTTGTTGAAATGGTTTTATCTGGTAAGGTTAATAAAAGTCTAGTAAATAATTTATCTAAAATGGGGATTAATGCAGTAGGATTAGCTGGTACTGACGTTAACATCCTTTCTGCAAAAGCAATTGATTATGAAAAGCTGGGGTTTGTTGGTGAGGTAACCCATGTTAATAGCAATTTTTTAGAAGGTCTTTTAAGGAAAAACTACCTTCCAGTTCTTTCGCCAATTGGTATTGCAGATGATTTTAATAAGTATAACATCAATGCTGATACTGCGGCTGCAAGTGTAGCGATTGCTCTAAATGCAAAACACTTACTATTTGTAACAGATGTATCTGGAATACTTAAAGATGGTGAAGTAGTACCATATTTAAATACAAATGAAGTTGATGAGCTTATAGAAGATGGAACGATTTACGGTGGAATGATTCCTAAAGTAAAGGCAGCTCTTCAGGCTCTTTCAACAGGCCAGTTGCATGAAATAACAATTATTAATGGTAAGGACTCGTTACTAGCATTAGATGGAAGTTTGAAAGGAACAAAAATTGTTAAAGAGCTCGAGGTGGTTTAAATGGATGCGTTATTTCCAACATATGCAAAATGGGACATTGTAGTTGAGATTGCTGAAGGGTCAAAAATAATCGATAAGTCTGGAAAGGAATATTTAGATTTCGTATCGGGAATTGCTGTCTGCAATTTAGGTCATCGTAACCCAGTTGTGCAACAAGCGATTCAACAACAGCTCGATAAATTTTGGCATGTATCAAATCTTTTTCATACTGAACTTCAGCAAGAGGTTGCTGGGAAGCTTGTGGAAAATTGTGATATGGATTCTGTTTTTTTCTGTAATAGTGGTGCTGAAGCGAACGAAGCAGCATTAAAGCTGGCACGTAAATATACCCAAAAATCAAAGGTCATTACGTTTAAACAATCATTTCATGGTCGGACATTTGGAACGATGGCTGCTACTGGACAGGATAAAATTCATTCTGGATTTGGACCACTTTTACAAGAGTTTGTATATCTACCATATAATGATTGTGAGCAATTAGAAAAAGAGATGGATGATACGGTTGCTGCAATTCTTGTTGAAGTTATTCAAGGGGAAGGTGGAGTTATTCCAGCATCAGCAGAATTCCTAGAAACAATACAAAATCTGTGTCAGAAATTTGGAGCCTTATTTATTATCGATGAAGTACAAACCGGAATTGGCCGAACTGGGAAAGCATTTGCTTATCAACATTTTAATATCTCACCTGATATAATGACACTAGCAAAAGGACTAGGTAGTGGTTTACCAATTGGTGCAATGCTTGGTAAAGAGTATTTACGGGAGGCATTTGGGCCTGGTACGCATGGATCAACCTTTGGTGGAAACCTAATATCATTGGCAGCTGCAAAAGCAACACTCGATATTATCTTTCATGATGAGTTTATGCTTGACGTTGAGGAAAAAGGTGAATATTTGAGTAAAAAACTAAATGAAATTCTAGGTGACCAATCATGGATGACGGAGGTCCGTGGAAAAGGGTTAATTCAAGGAATTGCATGTCAAAGTGAAGTCGTTCAAGCAATTACAGCTATTCGAAATAATGGCTTGCTCGTTTTACCAGCAGGTCAAAATGTGATTCGATTATTGCCGCCATTGACTGTATCTTATGAAGAAATTGATAAGGCAGTAAACTTGATTGAAGAAACACTTGTAAATGTGGGGATTAATTGATAATACCCCCACAGGGGCTAGTGTAAAAAGAGCAAAGTTATTTTTTTTAATGGTAAATGCATAAAAATACTTTTATATTAATAAATATGCAATATTGTGAGAGGAGATGGTTATATGCCAAAAAACACATCAATACAATCTATCCTCATTATTGGCTCTGGACCAATTGTAATAGGTCAAGCAGCTGAATTTGATTATTCGGGGACACAAGGATGTCGTGCATTAAAAGAAGAAGGATATAAGATTATTTTAGTAAATAACAATCCAGCAACGATAATGACAGATGAAGTAAATGCTGATGTTGTTTATTTCGAACCATTAACTTTAAATAGTCTTGAACAGATCATCGAGAAAGAAAGACCAGATGCTCTACTTCCAACTATAGGAGGTCAGACAGGATTAAATCTTGCTTTTCAACTTCATGAAAAAGGAATCCTTGATAAATATAATGTAAACGTAATTGGGACTTCAATTGATGCTATTAAAAAGGGAGAGGATCGGGAGGCATTTCGAAATTTGATGTATGAATTAAATGAACCGGTCCCTAGTAGTCTTATTGTAACGAACACTACAGAGGCAGTGAGTTTTACAAAAGATACTGGTTTTCCTGTAATTGTTCGTCCAGCGTACACATTAGGTGGAACAGGCGGTGGGATTGCCAAAAATATTGAAGAGTTAATCCAGCTTACATCAAATGGATTATCAGAAAGTCCGATATCTCAATGTTTGATTGAAAAGAGCATTTCAGGATTGAAAGAAATTGAATTTGAGGTTATCCGTGATGAAAAAAATAATTGTATGACGATTTGTACGATGGAAAATATTGATCCAGTCGGTATTCATACCGGTGATTCTATCGTTGTAGCACCTGCTCAAACATTAACAAATGATGAACTTGAAATGTTGAGAGTATCATCAATGAAAATTATCTCTGAATTAGGTATTGTCGGAGGGTGTAACATTCAATTTGCTTTAGATTCAATTACGAAAAATTATTATTTAATTGAGGTTAACCCTAGGGTAAGCCGATCATCCGCATTAGCATCAAAGGCAACCGGATTTCCGATTGCCAAAATAACAGCTAAGCTTGCTGTAGGATATACATTACATGAGTTATTAGGCAAAGATTTCACCTGTGACGAACCTCAACTAGACTATGTAGTTGTAAAATTTCCACGCTTTGCATTTGATAAATTCCCAAATGTGTCACATGTGTTGGGTACGCAAATGAAAGCTACAGGTGAGGTCATGGCACTTGATTGTAATTTTGAAAGAGCCATTCAAAAAGCGGTTAACTCATTGGATGGTGAACATCATTATTTACGACTAAATAGAATTTCTGGAAAACAAACCGAGGAATTACAACAATACGCTCAAGAGGGGCATGAGAATCGTTTTTTCGCTATTTTAGAACTGATTAGAAGAGATACTCCACTTGATGACATTCATAAATGGACTTCGATTGATATGTATTTTCTAAAAATTTTTCAATCCTTAATTAACATGGAAGCTGAAATAAGCAAAAAAACGATAGATGACTTTACGTATGAGTTTGTACAAAAGGTGAAAGAATTGGGCTTTTCAGATCAGTATATTGCAGAACTTATTAATAAGGACGAAGGAGATATTCGTCAAGTCAGAAACGAGCTAGGGATATATCCAATTTATAAAAAAGTAATTACTTATCCGCAAGGGGAATCAGGTCATGGAAGTTATTACTATTCAAGCTATAGTGGTAAAAGCGATCTATATACCTCCAACAAACCTAAAGTATTAATTATCGGTTCTGGTCCAATTCGAATTGGTCAAGGGATTGAGTTTGATTATAGCTCTGTCCATGGTATTTTATCATTGCAAGCAGCAGGATATGAAACCTTGATTATCAATAATAATCCTGAAACAGTAAGCACTGATTTTGAAATTGCCGATAAACTATTTTTTGAACCGCTCACTCTTGAAGATGTCTTACATGTGGTTGAAGCTGAGAATGTTGAGAAAGTAATTGTTCAATATGGTGGGCAAACATCGATAAATTTAGCAGAGGGACTTGAAAATGCTGGTGTAGCAATCGTCGGTACTACTCAATTTGTTATTGATCAACTAGAAGATCGTGACAGTTTCTACAGACTTCTTGAGGAGTTAGACATCCCACATGTAAGTGGGAAGATAGCTAGTGATAGAAATGAATTAACAAAAAAGGCAAAACAACTGGGGTTTCCAATAGTATTAAGACCATCATATGTCATTGGTGGTCAAGGAATGGTTATTGTAAAGAATGAAGAAGAGTTACAAGTATTTACTAATAAGTCATCACAACTACCATTTCCAATTTTAATTGATGCATTTGTTAATGGAAAAGAATATGATGTTGATCTTTTATCAGATGGAAGTAACATTCTTATCCCTGCAATTATCGAGCATATTGAAAAAGCGGGTGTACATTCAGGTGATAGTTATGCCGTAATCCCAGCAAATTCTTTAACAATGAAAGAAAAGAATACAATAGCTAATTATGCAGAAAGAATTATAAAGAAGCTAAATTTCGTTGGAATAATGAATATTCAATTTGCAATTAGCCAAAATGAAATCTATTGCTTGGAGGTTAATCCCCGGGCAAGCCGAACAGTTCCTATAGTAAGTAAGGTTACAGGTGTTCCAATGATTCAATACGCTACTGAATTATTACTCGGGAAATTATTAAAAGATGTTACAAAAGAAAATGGTATTTTATCTGACCTACCTTTTTATACAGTGAAATTTCCTGTCTTTTCTACAAACAAGCTTCAAGGTAATCCGACAGTTGGACCAGAAATGAAGTCGACTGGAGAAGGAATTAGCATTGGGAAAACAGTAGAAGAAGCATTTGGAAAAGTATTCGAAAGTTATTTTCAAAATAAAAAAGATGCGACAGAGATTTTTATAGAATATACTGATGAATTTGATTCTACTTCTTTACATCATTTATTCAAATCCATTCAGCAAGCAGGATTAGTGGTTAAGGAGAATATAGATTTTAACAGTTGGATGAATAGCCCTCGAGCACTAGCATACATATCTTTTAAAAATGACGCAGATAGCATCCAACAGAAAATAATGGCGAGTGCGAAAAGACTACAAGTGTTTACTCAAATTGAAACAGTTGAAGCGTTTTTACAAGCTTATCAATTTTGTCAGGATGCTAAGTATTCGGTTATTTCTATTCAAGAATGGCAAGGAAACTATCTGAAAAAGAAAGAAGTGATGGTCAATTGAATTTAATTAAGGAACAAACGAAGAAAATCTCATTGCAGGGGCAGGATTTATTAACACTTAAAAACTTATCCAAAGAAGAAATTATGTATATACTTGATTTGGCTATAGATTTAAAAGAAAAGTACAAACAAAAGATTGAGACACCTTATTTAAAAGGAAAAATACTCGCTATGATATTTGAGAAACCATCAACACGTACGAGGGTTTCATTTGAAGCAGGAATGTTACAGCTTGGGGGAAGTGCACTATTTTTAACAAGTAATGACCTCCAACTGGGGAGAGGTGAAACAATTGGTGATACTGCAAATACACTATCACAATATGTCGATGCGATTATGATCCGTACTTTTGAACATGAAAAAGTAGTTGAATTAGCAAACCATGCAAGTATTCCAGTCATAAATGGTCTAACAAAGGACTTTCATCCATGTCAAGCACTGGCAGATTTATTAACGATATATGAAGAAAAAGGAACATTTGAAGGAAGTAAGCTTGTCTATATTGGTGATGGAAATAATGTAGCTCATTCCTTATTAATTGGAGCAGCAAAAGTGGGGTTAAATTGTACAATAGCTTGTCCGCCAAACTTTGAACCAATGCCAGAAATTATTTCATACGCACAAGAAATAGCGGAGCAGACACATGCAAAAATTGAAATATGTCATGATCCAATTCATGCAGTAAAGGATGCAGACTTCATCTATACGGATGTATGGGCGAGTATGGGGCAAGAACAAGAAAAACAAATAAGAACAGAATCCTTTTCTAGTTATCAAGTAAATACAGATTTAGTGAAAAATGCAAAAGGTGATTATCAATTTATGCATTGTCTTCCTGCTAAACGTGGTGAGGAAGTAACTTCTGAAATTATTGACGGTCCAAATTCGATTGTTTTCCAACAAGCGGGCAATCGATTACATGTACAAAAAGCCTTGCTAAAAACAATTTTAGAATGAAATTTTTTATTGGTTCGACATGTCATGATTTTACGTTGTCGTGGGAATAGTAATGATATATTATTTCTGAAGGAGGATTATGATGGGGCAAAGTCATGAGTTTCGAGCAGGACAAAAGGCACCGAATAATGGTATTTACGTTGAAATTGGAGAAACAGGTGATATGGTGAAAAATCCGAAAAGTGTAAAGCTTCAAGCCGGTGACCCTTTCCCAGAGAATTCAAACCATAATCGTAAATGGTCATACAAAAGAAAACCATAAAAACTAGATATACGAAAAAAAGACCTTAATAGGTCTTTTTTTTAATGTTGTGCATTTTCCACTGGTTCGTCTGGAATAAGTGCCCCGATGATGAAGATAAGAACTACTACTACTAAAGAAACAATAGAAACAGTCTTGAAGCTATATGTAGCACTTTGCATGGAACCGATTACATATGCCGACATTTGAATTAATAAAAATGTCCAGATGATTGTCCAAATATAACGCATTGATTTTCACCTCGTTACTGCAGTCGAATAAAGTTAAACATCTTCATCTATTTTACCACACCTTATATCAATTTCAATACAAGTTCTTTTAAAATAGGCAATCCCCCTTTCATCTTTTGATTGACTACATAGATTAATAAGAAGTTACTTTTAAAGAAATTAGGGGAGATGGAAATGGATCAAAACCAACGCTTTTTTCAAGTTGATATGGAATGGTCTGTCATTCATTTGCCAGAAAGACCAAATGGTTTTGGTGTATTAATAATTGGTGATAAGAACAACTTTGTTGATAAATATACAAGTTTTTGGATGCAAAATCCGGGGAGAAAAAACATCATCGAATATCTCCAGAAGGAAGGCTATACTATTTTTTATTCCAATCTATATGGGGTACATTGGGGAAGTTCGAAGGCTTTAAAATTAGCTGTCCAGCTCTGTCATATGACAATGAAAAGGGAGATCCTTAATGAGCGAATTCATATATTTGCTGAGGGAATGGGTGCATTAGTCGCATTACAATTAATGAACAAAATTGAAAATAAAATTAGATCTGTAGCTTTATTAAACCCTTGCATCGATCTGTTGGCGCATATTGAATACGAAAAAAACAATAAATTTTTTTATAAAAGATTAATTAAGGAACTTGCAGCTGCATTTGAAATAAATGATAAGGAAGCTATGATTGACCTTGAAAGGTATATTCCCAACATTGACTATCATTCACCAAATACACCGGTTAGAATCTGGCAAAATACAACTGATAAGACGTACCAACCTGAAATTCATACTAGAATGTATAAGGAAATTAGGCAAAGTGAAAGTAAACAACCAATTGTAAGTTATCATGTGAATGAAAAAGCATTTGGCTTAAGCCAATCTATTTGTAATTTTTATAAGGATCACGAGAAGCAATTGTAATAGTCCCATGTTTATTTCTTGACTGGGACTATTACTCTGTTTTTTGGCATACGATTACAGTAATTAGGTTATGACATAGGGGTGTAAAGTGGATGAAACAAGCAATGATTATTGGGGCTTTTACGTTTGTCGGTCATGGGATTTGTTGTCGCTTACTTGATGAAGATATATATGTAATCGGTGTAGACTTATCTCCGGATAAAGATAGTATGGAAGAAGAGAAAATGTTCCGCATAGGAAGAAATGCAAATTTTATATTTGAAGATCTTTCTGATTTTTCTTCAGACAATTTCTCCTTTTGTAATATTGACGTTGTTCTATATGCGATGGATGATATATGTGATAGAAGTTCAAACATACTTAATAAAACAATTGAATTTTGTTATTCAAATAAAATAAGACTCGTACTTGTATCTTCGCATACAAATCATATGCAGCAGAGTGAATTTGATTTAAAATGGTGTGAAGAACTAAATCTTACGCTTTCCAAGCAAGTTATCCATTATAAGGAAGCTCACTTTTTTACATCTTTAATTGATTTTACGACTACAAATCTTCAGACTGGGCATCGAAAAGTTGAGGAATATAGGGAATGGGTGAATACTTATTTCGAATAGTGAAATTTTCTCTTTTACTTTCCGCTATAGTAAAAGTAAAATAATAATAAAGGTTTTGAAAATGAATTGTTTCAGTGTTTTAAAGGAGTTGTCAAGATGAAAAAACCATATAAGTGGTTCTTTCTCTTTTTCCTTCTTGTCAGTATGACAGCATGTGGACAACCTAATTCTGAACATAGAATTACAAAGGTAGGTCTACTTGTGCCTGATTCAATTAATGATCAGGTTTGGGGTACAAAGGGATATAAGGGAATGCTTCAAATTCAATCTGAACTTGGAGTTGATATTTTTTATAAGGAGGGGATTGTCTCAGAGTTAGCTACAAGACAGGTGGTTGATGACTTTGTAAAAAAAGACGTGAACCTAGTTTTTGGTCATAGTAGTGAGTATGCCCCTATTTTTAATAATATTGCTAAAGACTATCCAGATGTTCATTTCGTTTGTTTTAATGGTGATGTTAGAGGAAAGAATGTGACAAGTTTAAATTTTAAAGGTAATGCAATGGGGTTTTTTGGGGGTATGGTTGCAGGAGAAATGACGAAGACCAACAAAGTAGGAATTATAGCTGCTTTTGAATGGCAGCCTGAAATCAACGGCTTTTATGAAGGAGCCTCTTTTCAAAATCATAGTGTAGATGTTGAAATAGATTATGTCGAAGATTGGAATGATGACAAACGTGCAATATCTATTTTAAATAATATGATTGATAAAGGTGTTGACGTTATTTACCCTGCAGGGGATGGATACAATGTCCATGTAATTGAAAAAGTGAAAGAAAAAGGGCTATATGCAATAGGATATATTTCTGACCAATCAGATTTAGGTGAAGGAACTGTATTAACAAGTACGATACAACAAGTAGATAAACTCTATCTCTTAGTTGCAAAAAAGTTTAATAAAGGTGAGCTTAATGCAGGTAATCTCTATTTTGATTTTGAAGATGGGGTCATTTCAATGGGTGAATTGAGTTCTAATATTGATGACGACTTCGTAAAAGAATTTAAAAAGGCAATTCATACATACAAAGAAACAGGGGATTTACCAAATCAATAATAGCTATCACTTCAGTGTGATAGCTATTTTTTTTTCTTGAAAAATTTGAGGAAAGGAGATAATTGTTTTACAGCAGGTTTTATCTTATCTACTGAAGCCATTATTTCATCGAATTGATTCATCAGTTGTGAATAATCAATTTGATTATTTTCATCTTTTTGAATAGGTTCGGGTCTTTCCTCATCCGTACCTCTTTGCTGACGATTACCGAACATAAGACGGCTAAATGGATCATCTCTGAGGCTTGGCTCTTTTGGATCAGAATTATTTTCTTTTTGGTTTGGATTCATATAATCACCTGCTTACATTTGATCTTCTATATCGTATGCTCATTCATTAATAATGGGATAGACTAGTATCATACTTACACGATTTTGTATTAGTTAAATTGAAATAGTTGATATGAGTAAAAAAATGAATTAAAATTAGTACCAAGTCATAATAATTGATAATAATATTTGACATAATTAAAGGGGTGTTTGGAATGGGTGCTGGAATATTAGGAATTAGTAGATATATACCTGAGAAGATAATAACCAATCATGATTTAGAAAAGATGATGGATACTTCTGATGAATGGATACGTACTCGAACTGGTATTGAGGAAAGAAGAATTGCAGATGATAATACAAATACATCGGATATGGCTTATGAGGCGGCAAGAAAAGCAATAGAAAATGCTGGAATTACTGCTGAAGAAATTGATATGATACTTGTTGCAACGGTAACACCTGATCGACCTTTTCCTTCGGTCGCATGCATGATACAAGAAAAACTAGGGGCAAAGAACGCAGCTGCAATGGATATTAGTGCAGCATGTGCTGGTTTTATGTACGGTATTGTGACAGCAAAGCAATTTATTGACTGTGGAACTTATAAACATATTTTAGTAGTTGGTGTAGAAAAATTATCGAAAATCACTGATTGGGAAGATCGTAATACCGCTGTATTATTTGGCGACGGTGCAGGAGCTGCGGTAATTGGGAATGTTTCAGAAGGCCGAGGGATTTTATCATTTGAACTTGGTGCGGATGGAACTGGCGCAAAGCATTTGTATCAGGATGAATACATCATCATGAACGGTAGAGAGGTTTTTAAATTTGCTGTAAGGCAAATGGGAGAATCATGCGTGAATGTGATAGAAAAGGCAGGATTACAAAAAGAAGATATCGATTTTTTAATACCACATCAAGCAAATATTAGAATCATGGAGGCATCGAGACAGCGTCTGGAGCTACCTGAAGAAAAAATGTCAAAGACAGTAAATAAGTTTGGAAATACTTCTTCAGCATCAATACCACTTTCACTTGTTGACGATTTAGAAGCTGGAAGAATCAAGGATGACGACATTATAGTTATGGTAGGTTTTGGTGGCGGATTGACTTGGGGTGCGATTGCAATCAAGTGGGGTCGTTAAGAATTAAGCATAGAATCGAGGATATATGGAAGGAGATTTAATTATGATGAAGAAACGTGTTGTAGTAACAGGATTAGGAGCAGTAACTCCATTAGGAAATGATGTAGAAACATCATGGGAAAATGCTAAAAATGGTGTATCAGGGATTGGACCTATTACAAGGGTTACAATAGAAGGTTTACCTGCAAAGGTGGCAGCTGAACTAAAAGATTTTAATCCGGAAAATTATATGGACAAAAAAGAAGCTAGAAGAATGGACCGGTTTACCCAATATGCATTAGCGGCGTCTCTTATGGCTGTTAAAGATGCAAATTTGGAAATTACAGATGACATTGCTCCTCGTGTTGGGGTTTGGATAGGTTCTGGAATTGGTGGGATGGAAACCCATGAGGAGCAGCATAAAATTTTTCTTGAAAAAGGATATCGAAGGGTTAGTCCATTTTATGTACCGATGATGATTCCTGATATGGCAGCAGGACAAGTATCAATCGCACTTGGAGCTAAGGGAATTAACTCATGTACGGTTACTGCTTGCGCGACAGGGACAAATTCGATAGGAGATGCATTTAAGGTTATTCAACGTGGCGATGCCGATGTGATGATTACAGGCGGGACTGAAGCTCCTTTGACTACAATGTCTTTTGCTGGATTTTGTGCGAACAAAGCATTGTCTTTTAACCCTGATCCGAATACAGCGAGTCGACCATTTGATAAAAATCGAGATGGCTTTGTAATGGGTGAGGGTGCTGGTATATTAGTTATAGAAGAGCTAGAGCATGCAATAGCTCGTGGAGCAAACATCTATGCTGAAATTGTTGGATATGGCTCAACAGGGGATGCTTATCATATTACAGCACCTGCACCGGGTGGAGAAGGTGGAGCGCGTGCAATGCGTCAAGCAATTGAAGATGCTAACCTTGAACCTAATGAGATTGCTTATATTAATGCTCACGGCACAAGTACTGATTATAATGATAAATTTGAAACATTAGCCATTAAAGAGGTTTTTGGTGCCCATGCTAATAAGCTTGCAATTAGTTCTACAAAATCGATGACGGGCCACTTGCTTGGAGCTGCTGGTGGGGTAGAAGCTATTTTCTCGATTTTAGCAATAAAAGAGGATATCGTTCCGCCAACGATTAATTACGAAACACCTGATCCAGAATGCGATTTGGATTATGTTCCAAATGAAGCAAGAAAAATGGTTGTTAATGCTGCCCTAAGTAACTCACTTGGGTTTGGTGGTCATAATGCAACTCTGATCTTTAAGAAGTATTAAAATTGAAAGTGAGTCAGACTTTAAAAATGGTCTGGCTCTTTTTTATTTGCTCTGAATACCCTAACTAGTAGTTTAATGGGAAGGAAGAGGGAGTAATGGGAATCATTCGTACTGATGAGTGGATAAGGGATCATTATTCTAATCCACTAGAAATTTGCAAAAAACTAACCACATATTTTCCAATGGAAAGCTCTGAACGAGAGATTTATCAATACTTACGGGTACACGGTATGTACAAACCACATAAAGAGGGTGAGGAAGCACCTCTTAAGCTACTTCCGGAGAATATATGGCGAGTTGTGAAAAAGGAGGAAGATCGATTAAAGAGGGAATGGAATGGACCTTCGATTCCAATTTTTATTTTTCCAGTTGATGAATACAATCGGAAAATAAGAAAAGAATTTAACGGGAAGTCAGGGCTCGCATTTAAGGATAAGTTATTTTTATTCTTTTCCAGCAATAATAGTGTGGATGAGATAAAAGCGGTTTTTACTCATGAATATAATCATGTTTGTCGTCTAACGAAAATTAATAAAAGTGAAGATAACTACACATTGTTAGATTCGATCATAATAGAGGGATTGGCAGAAAATGCTGTTAGTGAACAATGCGGGCCAGATCAAGTAGCTGGATGGACGAAATATTATACAGAAAATCAGGTTGATAGATTATGGAAAAATATTATAGAACCTAATCAATCGATTTTCAAGTCAGAACGAAAACATGATGAACTTTTATATGGAATGGGATTTTATCCAAAGATGGTTGGATATTGCGCTGGGTACTATTTGGTGAAAAGATACATGGAAAAACATAGACTTGAATGTAAGGATTTATTCAAAATTCCTTCAGAAAACATAATTAAATAGTGTTATAGAGACGACATTGATAATAATCAGTGTTGTTTTTTTAGTTAGAAAATTTATACTTAATAAAATATTATAAATATATTGAAATAATATGCGATTCCTATTCTAGTAAAAGAAAAAATCCCTGATTTCACTTGTTTTTGATGGTATTTTCAGAAAAATAATTATATTAAATGAAAAAATTATCTTGCAATTATAATAGTTTTCCACTAAACTCTTTATATAAATATAATATTTGTTTAGAATTTTGAGAATATTTGAGGTGTCGAGAATGAGCGTGATTTCGCGAAGTAATAATGAAGCACCTTTACTTGAAGTGAAGGGGTTAAAGACCGGGTTTACAATAGATGGTGAAATATATCATGCAGTCGACGGAGTATCATTTAGTGTTAAACCGTCACAAATTGTCGGAATTGTTGGAGAATCCGGGTGCGGAAAAAGTGTAATGTCTATGTCCGTTATGAAGCTTTTACCTATGGGGATCGGAAAAATAACCGATGGTGAAGTTATCTTTGAAGGAAAAAATATTGCGGGCTATAGTGAATCAGAAATGAATGGATTACGCGGTAAAGAAATGTCGATGATTTTCCAGGAGCCAATGACGGCACTAAATCCAGTATTTACAATCGGCTTCCAATTGCAAGAGGTACTTTTCAATCATCAAAAAATATCAAAGCAAAAAGCGAGAGCGGTAAGTGTTGAACTGCTCAAACAAGTAGGTATCTCACGTCCAGATAGTATTGTCGATGAATATCCCCATCAATTATCAGGTGGAATGAGACAACGAGTTATGATTGCAATTGCAATTGCATGTCAACCAAAACTGCTAATTGCTGATGAACCAACAACTGCATTAGATGTTACAGTACAGGCACAAATTATGGAGTTAATTAAAGATATACAAACAAAAAATAATATGGCCGTGATTTTAATTACACATGATTTAGGTGTTGTAGCAGAAATGTGTGATGAAGTAATTGTTATGTATGCGGGTAAAATTGTTGAAAAAACAGATGTTGATACACTTTTCTATAATCCGAAACATCCTTATACGAAACTACTGATGGAATCAATTCCTAAATTAGATGAAGAGGTTGATACTTTAGGTTCAATAGAAGGTATCGTCCCATCCTTAAAAAATATGCCTAAAGTTGGCTGTCGATTCGCAGATCGTTGTCCAGTTGCAATGCCAGAGTGTAAACAAATAACACCGGTATTAGCAGAAGTAGAGGATGGACATGATGTTTCTTGTCTATTGTACAAGAGTAGTCAGCCTGTAGAAGGGGTGATATAAGATGGCTAAACAAATCGTAAATAATAATGACGAAGTATTGTTAGAAGTGAAAAATCTAAAAACCTATTACCCGATAAAAGGTGGGTTTTTAAGAAAGACAATAGCGAATGTAAAAGCTGTTGATGATATTTCTTTTGAGATTAAACGTGGTGAAACACTTGGCCTTGTAGGTGAATCAGGTTGTGGGAAATCAACAACTGGACGAACGATATTACGATTACTAGAGCCGACATCTGGCCAAATTTTACTAGATGGTAAGGATATTACTAGTATTAAAGGTAGAACACTGAGAGATATTAGAAAAGATTTTCAAATGGTATTCCAAGATCCCTACGCATCATTAAATCCAATGCAGATGGTAGGAGATATCGTAGCCGAACCGATTATTAATTATACAGGTAAGTCATTAAAACAACTCAAAGACGAGGTTGTGGAACTTCTTCGCAGGGTTGGCTTACCAGAAGATGCGTTTTATAAGTATGCACATGAATTTTCAGGTGGACAAAGACAAAGAATTGGAATTGCTCGTGCATTAGCATTAAAACCAAAGTTAATTATAGCGGACGAGCCTGTATCAGCACTTGACGTATCCGTACAATCACAAGTTCTTAATCTATTAAAAGAATTACAAGAGGAGTTTGGATTGACATTCCTATTCATCGCTCATGACTTAAGTGTTGTAAAGCATATGAGTGATCGAATTGGGGTTATGTATTTAGGTAATATTGCTGAAATTGCAGATAAGGATAGTATGTACGCTGAACCTCTTCATCCGTATACTCAAGCATTAATTTCGGCAATTCCTGAACCAGACCCTAGAAAGAAAAAAGAACGTATAGTTCTTCAAGGGGATGTACCAAGTCCTGCAAACCCTCCTACGGGTTGTCCATTCCATCCAAGATGCTCTAAGGCAATGGAGGAATGTTCACGTATAAAACCACAATTAAAGGAGGTGAAGCCAGGACATCAGGTCGCTTGTCATTTATATAAGTAATTATTTGACAGGTTAATATTTAAAACATATAGAAAATGAACTGGGGGAAAGAAAATGAAGAAGTCAGCATTGTTGACTATCGCTCTTATGCTAGTAATGTCATTATTCCTAGCAGCTTGCGGTGGTAAAGATGAAAAATCAGCAAAAAAAGAAGATGAAAAAGCTGGATCTGAAACAGCTGCTCCAAAAGAAGGCGGCACAATCACTTTAGCGGTAAGTACTGCTCCTGAAGGTGTATTTGAATCAGCATATTACAGAAGTGCTATCGATGCACAAATTCTAAACTTTACAACAGAAAGTATGTTCGCGACTAATGATGAATTAGAAACTGTTCCTCACTTAGCAACTTGGGAAATTAGTGAAGACAAATTAACGTATACTTTCAAAATTAAAGAAGGCGTTAAATGGCATAATGGTGAAGAATTAACTGCAGAAGACTGGCAATTTGCCCTTGAAACAATGGCAGATCCAGACTATGATGGTTCTCGTTTCAACTATGTTGAAGGAATCAAAGGTGCAACAGAAAAGAAAGATGGTAAAGCAGATCATATCGAAGGTATTAACGTAATTGATCCACATACAATTGCAATTACTTTCAAAGAAGTAAAAATTAATAACTTAGAAAATCTTTGGCCAACTCCAATGCCTAAGAAAGCATATGAAGGAATTGCGGTTAAAGACTTAGCTGAGTCTGATCCTGTCCGCAAAGAACCAGTAGGTCTTGGTGCATTCAAAGTTAAAAAAGTTGTTGCTGGTGAATATGTTGAGTTAGAGCGTAATGATGAGTATTGGCAAGGTAAGCCAAAATTAGATGGCGTAGTTATTAAAGTTATCGATCCATCATTAGCAAATGGTGCATTCCAAAATGGTGAAGTTGATATTATGGAAATCGCTCCTGCATCTGTTAAAGAATTAGAAGGTATGGATAATGTTCGTGTAGAAGAATCTGGCGGTACAGCTTATTCATACATTGGTTTACGTTTCGGTCACCGTGACCAAGCAACTCGTACAAACGTTGCAGACTTTGACAAATTTAATTCAAAAGAATTACGTCATGCATTATTATATGCAATCAACCGTCCAGCGATGATTGATGCATTCCTTTCTGGGAAAGGTAAAGTATTTAACACAGTTGTACCTTCTGCATTCTGGATTGCAGTAGATGATTCTGAAATTAACCAATATGAGTTCAATACAGATAAAGCAAAAGAATTACTTGCAGAAGCAGGCTATAAAGATATTGATGGTGATGGATTCGTCGAAGATCCACAAGGTAAACCATTCAAAATCTCATTCGGTCACTATGCAGGAAATGCAACATTCGAAGGTCGTTCACAAGCAATTATCCAAAGCTGGAATGATATCGGTGTGAAGACTGAATTAGCAACAGGTACATTAATTGAATTCAACCTTTATAACGACATGAAAGATCAAGATGATGCAGCACTAGAAGCATTCTTCGGTTCTTGGTCAACTGGTTCTGATCCAGATCCATCTGGTCTTTGGGATAATGATGCTGAATGGAACTATGGTCGTTGGGTAAATGAAGAAAGTCACAAGCTTCTTATGGAAGGTCTAAGTGAGAAAGCATTTGATAATGACTACCGTAAACAAGTTTATGTTGATTGGCAAAAACTATTTAACGAAGAATTACCAGCATTACCATTATGGGAAAACATGGACCTTTATGGAATTAACAAACGTCTTCAAGGTGTTCATATTAATGCAGTAGGATACCAAGATAATGTACATGAATGGTATATTACAGAGTAATTCGAAGAAATTTTAAAGGATAAGGGGAATACACCATGCTACAATACTCAATACGAAGAATTCTTGGCATGATTCCATTATTACTCCTTGCCTCCTTAGTAGTGTTCTCCCTGGCAAAAATGATGCCAGGGGACCCTTTTGGGGGAGAAATAGATCCATCTAATACGAATCCTCAATATATCGAAGAAATGAAGGAGAAGTTAGGTTATAATGACCCAATATACGTACAATATTGGAGATGGGTTACTGATTTTGTTCAAGGGGATTTTGGGAAATCAACTGCACATAAAATGCAAGTATCAGATTTAATATTAGAAAGAATTCCTAATACGTTATTTTTAGCATTAGTGTCTTTAATATTTACGTATATATTTTCATTTTTAATGGGGATGTATGCCGGAAGAAAACCGTATACACTTGGAGATAACTTAATTGCAGGATATAACTATTTTGGACTTGCGATTCCTTCTTTCGTAGCTGGGATTGTGGCTATTTACTTTTTCTCGTTTCAGCTTGGATGGTTCCCATTTAGCGGATCTATAGAAGTTGGTTTAGAACCTGGCACTTGGGAATATTATGTTAGTAAATTCAGACATGTATTACTTCCAGCATTAGTTTTAGGTCTAATGGGTACAGCGTCATACACACAATTTTTACGTAATGACATAATTGAAAATAGTCGTAAAGACTTTGTAAGAACAGCTAGAGCAAAAGGAACAAAGGAATCAAATATTTATAATAAACATATTTTACGAAATTCAATTATTCCGTTAGTAACATTTTTAGGTTTTGATATTGCCACATTAATCGGTGGAGCAGTTATTACAGAAACAATTTTCACTTATCCTGGTATCGGACAGCTATTCCTAGAATCCGTTACAAGAAGAGATTATGCAGTTATGATGACGATAACAATGTTACTTTCATTTCTAACGCTTTTCGGAAATCTTATAGCCGATTTACTATATGGCATAGTGGATCCACGCATTCGATTGGATTAAGGAGGGGTATAAATGGAAGTAGTTTCAAATACAAATAAAAATGTAACAAACACAGTTAAAAAGAGTCCCTCGCCATGGGTAATAGCAAGAAGAAAATTCATGAAGAATAAGCTAGCTATGATAAGCTTATCAGTTCTAGTGCTAATTTTGCTAACAGTAATTATTGGCCCGATGCTATCAAAGCAAGATATAGTTCGTGTAAACTTCATGCAATTAAAACAAGCACCATCTGCTGAGCATTGGCTTGGAACAGATACGAACGGACGTGATGTTTTTGCACGGTTGTTAGCTGGTGGAAGAACTTCTTTACTCATTGGGTTCACCTGTATGTTCTTTGTAACAGTTATTGGAACTATTATAGGATCGATTGCTGGGTATAATGGAGGGAAAATGGATCAATTATTGATGCGTTTTACTGACTTCGTTTTAGTTTTTCCTTTTTTAATATTCGTAATTGTGATAAATACAATTTTAAGTGGAAAAATGTCTGGACCATGGCCAATCATAATCGTTATTAGTATACTCAGTTGGGGCGGCGTTGCAAGAATTGTACGAAGTAGAATTCTGGCAGAAAAAGAAAATGAATATATCTTAGCAGCTAAATCAATCGGAACAAGACCTTCCAAGATTATTATGAAGCATCTGTTACCGAATGTTTCTTCAACCATCATTGTACAAGCTACTTTGATTTTGGCTGTTATGATCGTTGCAGAGACTGGTTTAAGCTTTTTGGGCTTTGGTGTTTCTACTGATACACCAAGCTGGGGTAATATGTTATCAGAAGCTAGAGACTCAGTAGTGCTGCGTACGTATACTTGGATGTGGGTACCACCTGCAGCAGCGATTACGTTAACAATTCTTTGTATAAATTTCATAGGCGAAGGATTAAAGGATGCCTTGAATCCAAAATCTAATCGTTAAACAGATCTATCACTAAATGTGATGGATCTTTTTTTTGTTTACTTACTAGATTGAAAAATAAAACTACTATATTGATAAAACAAACTTTATCACAATGAAGTATTAAAGTGAAAAATAAAAAAGGCAATAAATTAAGGATTTTCATAGGATTATAAGCGAAAAAATCGTAAAAATTATAAAAATAATCTTGCAATTTCGACAGATTTTTAATAGAATTCATAATTAGATAAAACAATTACTATTATTC
>NZ_JAKTTI010000016.1 GCF_022427965.1 Fredinandcohnia quinoae
AGAAGTTAATTTACATGCTTAAAAAAGCTAGTTTTAATTAAAAATGAAGGTTTTTCCCTTTAATACTGGGTAAAGCACAAGTAAAAAACTATTTATTTGCAAGAAACATCATAATCCGGGCCAAACAGTAGGTTTACCCTTAATCAAAATTTCCAATATGCGAGCTCATCTGATTATATGCGCGGTAAAATCCAGATATGCATGCTTATAAAAACTTATGCACGATAAATCAAATATATGCTCGCCCACAGGAATATTTGCACGATATCCAATTTATATGCACATTAGCACGAAACTGCCCCGTCCCCGCCCACAAACTAAGCCCCATAGTTTAAAAACCATCTATCATCCAAAATCAAAATAACAAAATAAGCGCTCGGTATAATCCCAAGCGCTTAATTCTAGTACAATGTATATGCTCAACTGTTTCTCCACATTATTTCGTGTAGTTATCGAAATAACCTTGGATGAAGACGATTGGTGTACCTTTATCTCCACTACCAGATGTTAAGTCTGATAAAGAACCGATAAGGTCAGTAAGTCTTCTTGGTGTAGTCCCTTGAGACTCCATTGTGCCGACTAGATCGTCTTCCTTTTTGTTAATGTATTGAGAGATAGCTTGTTTCAATTCTTCGCCACGTAGATCAGCAAAGTTATTATCTGCAAGATACTTCAGTTTTACCTCGTTTGGTGTACCATCAAGTCCAGATGTGTAAGCTGGTGATACAACTGGATCAGCAAGCTCCCAAATCTTCCCGACTGGGTCTTTGAAGGCTCCATCTCCATATACCATTACTTCAACATTTTTACCTGTCTTTTCCTTCAGTAGTGCTTGAATTGAATCAACAACCGGTTGACAGTCACGCGGGAAAAGCTTCACACGCTCTTCAGTAGATTTATTAGAACCTAGTAGGCCGTATGCTTCGTTAAAGCCACTGCCATCAATGGATTCTGATAAAATATTATCAAGACTGTAAATCTTTTCGCCGCCATTAGCTTTTAAGATTTTCTTCGTTCTGAAACGTGTGTGAATGTCACATGTAAGAACGCTTTTTGTATATTCTAAAATGGTTTTAGGATTATTTGAGAAAATAACTTCACATTCTACACCATATTCTTCAACAATTGATTTATAGTAATCGATGTAATCAACACCTGTGAAGGTATGTTTGTTATATCCGAAGTACTCGCGGAATTGTGCTTCTGTTAACGTATCTGTCCAAGGGTTAACCCCTTTTTCATCAAGCAAATCAATATCTACTAAATGATTTCCAACTTCATCAGATGGATAGCTTAACATTAAGACAATTTTCTTAGCACCTTTTGCGATTCCACGAAGGACGATTGCAAAACGATTACGGCTTAGGATTGGGAAAGTCACACCAACTGTATCATCACCGAATTTTGATTGAACATCACTAGCAATATGATCAATGGTTGCATAATTCCCTTGAGCACGAGCAACGATTGATTCAGTGACAGTAACGATATCTTTGTCATTTATTTGAAAGCCTTCAACTTCAGATGCTTTTAATACACTATCAACAACGATCTCTTCAATCTTGTCCCCTTCATTAATAATTGGACAACGAAGACCTCTTACAACTGTACCAACGACTCTTTCCAATGTAACCGCTCCTTATTATGTATCGATTGGGACAACAAATCATTCCCTTTACTTGTAATATACCCCAATCTAATGATATAAGTAAAATGAATATAATTAATGGTACATATAAGGAGTGCTTATATGATAGGGAAGCTAGATTTGTATAAGGTGTTTTGGACGGTAGGGAAATGTAAAAGCTTTTCAAAGGCAGCAAGAGAACTATATTTAACCCAGCCAGCGATTAGTCAGGCAATTATGCAATTGGAAAATGAACTAGATATACGTCTTTTTAATCGAAGTCCCAAAGGTGTTTCATTAACCTCAGAGGGGCAGCTATTGTTTGAATATGTTCACTCAGCAATTAATTTAATTGACGTTGGAGAAGAGAAAATTCTAGAGTTTAAAAATTTGACTGCGGGAGAATTAAAAGTTGGAGTGGGAGATACGATTTCAAGGCATTTTTTACTACCTTTCCTAGAAATCTTTCACAATGAGTATCCGAATATTCGCATTAAAATTGTGAATGGTACCACTCTTGAACTTGTTGCTCATTTAAAATCTGGTGAGATAGATATCGCTATTTGTAATTTTCCCCTAGATGATCCAACTCTTGAATTGAGGCCATGTATTGAGATTCATGATATTTTTGTATGTGGAGAAAAGTACAAGCCTCTTTTATCTAAACCGATAGATCTGAATGAATTAACAAAGTTACCACTTATCTTTCTTGAGCATAAATCAAATTCAAGGAAGTATGTTGAGGATTATATGGCTTCAAAAGGAATAAAGATTTCACCTGAATTTGAATTAGGTTCCCATGATCTATTATTGGAGTTTGCCAAAATAAATCTGGGAATTGCATGTGTGACGAAGGAATTTTCTTATGAGTATTTACAAAAGGGAGTAGTTAATGAAATTCAGCTTATTGAAGAGATTCCGAAGAGAAGTGTAGGAGTCTGTTATTTAAAAAGTGTACCCTTATCACCAGCTTCTACTAGGTTTGTTGAAATCATTGAAAATTATATAAAAAAGTAAAAAAAGGAAAACCAGTTCCGAAAATAGAACTGGTTGCCCCTATTTACCAATCATGTCAACGAAGATAGGTCCCTTATTAAATTCAATGATTTTAAGCTCACCTGTATCTTTAATAAAGATGCTTTTATACCGTTCTTGTCCTTGTTTATTTTTTAATAGAATGATTCGCTTATGCGGATTATCTTCTACAACATTTAATTGATAGTCTGATAAGCTTACATTGGCTTCCAAACTTGCGAATTCAAGCATTTCACTATTCTCAATGATGGACTCATTTTTTTCACTTTCAGTGGACTTTGGCATTTCTGCAGCAACAGTCTCCACAATTGGCGATTTTTCCTTATGTACCACGTTTTTCTCATTACTTCCGCAAGCAGCTAGTAGTAGTGTGCCTATCATCAATATGATTACTTTTTGCATGATCATCTTTCCTCCTGACTTTTGTTAAATTTATCTTATCGAGCCCATGTGAAAATCACCTGTGAAATAGATTAGAATTTGATGAGAATAAGATACGGTACCTCTCGCTACATCCTACTTATACAAACTATCCAAAAAGAAGTCTTAAATATTTTATGAATTGTCCAATGACTAGTGAAATGTAATTGTATATAATTATTTGAATATTAGTTAAAATACTCACCAAAGGAGTGTTCTGTATGCAACAGCAAAAGCTTTTGATTAATGGGCAAAGACTTAAGGATGAGCTTGAACGTTTTGCAGATTATGGACGAACCGAGAATAATGGAGTAACCCGGTTATCATTATCGGAAGAAGACCGATTGGTAAGGGATTATTTCCGTTCCTGTTGTGAGGAATTAGGTATGACCGTTAAGATTGATGACATGGGTTGTATGTACGCAACACTCGAAGGAATTGAGGATAAACCTCCAATCCTGATTGGCTCCCATCTTGACTCTGTTAAAAAGGGTGGAAGGTTTGATGGTGTTCTTGGAGTTCTTGCTGGATTAGAAGTTGTTCGAACATTAGTTGACCATAATATAAAGCCCCAAGTCCCAATCACAATCGTAAACTTTACAAATGAAGAAGGAGCAAGGTTTGAACCTTCTATGATGGCTTCAGGTGTACTTTCTGGGAAATTTGAAAAGACTAAGATGTTAAATAGTATGGATACAGAAGGAAATACATTTGGGGAAACATTACAAGCAATTGGATATGTTGGCGATAAATCGAATCGGTTAAAAGAAGGCCATGCATTTTTGGAATTACATATTGAGCAAGGTCCTGTTCTTGAACAGGAATCACTTTCTATCGGGGTGGTAGAATGTGTGGTGGGCATGTGCTGCTATGAGATTGAAGTGAATGGAAAATCAAATCATGCAGGTACAACTCCAATGACAATGCGAAATGATGCTCTCTTTGCAACAAATCATTTACTAACTGAACTTAGAGAAAAGTTAGCACCATTAGATCAAGAGCTTGTGTTCACAATGGGAAGAATCAATGCCTATCCAAATATTCATACGGTCATTCCAAATAAGGTCGTCTTCACTGTTGAGGCACGTCACAAAAATCCTGAAATCATTCAAAGGGTTGAAGAGATTATTCAATCACTACCAAACTATCCAAACAATGAAGGCTGTGAAGTAAAGACTACAAAATTATGGGGTAGAGATACGGTCTGGTTTGATAAAAATATTTGCAGTATGTTAGAGCAATCAGCCAATAATCTTGGCTATTCCAACAAAAGGATGGTCAGCGGGGCAGGACATGATGCTCAGTTCATAGCTAGCTATATTCCAACTGCGATGTTATTTGTACAAAGCATTGATGGCAAAAGCCACTGTGAAGAGGAATTTACACCATATGAGGATTGTGAAAAGGGAGTTAATGTATTGTTAGATACTGTGTTAAATATACTTGCAAAATCGTGTTAGTAGGATATTTAAAAAAGAAGCGTTAAAGAATAGATTCATTCTTAACGCTTCTTCTTCTTATTTCCTGTGCATCTTAAATTCTAAGAAAAGCTCATTATAATAGGCAAGATTCTTTTTACCAAGGTTCTCATATACTTCGAGCTTCTCGGTTAATTCAGGTGATGGATAAAAACGTTCATCAGTAACCATTTCCTCTGGCATATAATTAAGTGCCTCTTTATTAGGTGTTGAATAGCTTACATATTCTGTATTTTGTGCTGCAACCTCAGGATCAAGCATAAAATTAATGAACTGATGTGCAGCATCAATATTTTTGGCAGTTTTCGGAATGACCATATTATCAAACCAAAGATTTGATCCTTCTTCAGGAACAACATAATCCAAATCTTCATTCTCATACATAATATCTGCAGCATCACCAGACCAGACCAGACCGATAGCTGCCTCTTCATTCGCAAGAAGCATTTTAATTTCATCGCCAACGATTGCCTTTACGTTAGGAGTAAGTGTGTCAAGCTTCTTCTTCGCTTCCCTTAAGTGGGCTTTATTCGTATCATTCAATGAATAATTAAGGCTATTAAGCCCCATTCCTATGACTTCTCTCGCCCCGTCGATTAATAAAATTTGATTTTTCAAATCCTTATCCCATAAATCATGCCAGCCTGTAATTTCTTTGTCGCCGAGCATTTTTGGATTATACACAATCCCCACTGTTCCCCAAAAATAAGGAACAGAATATTTATTGTGAGGGTCAAATGGCAAATCCATAAAGCGTTCATCAATATATTTTAAGTTAGGTAGCTTTGAATGATCTAATGGAATGAGTAGCTTTTCCTCGCGCATTTTATCAATCATGTACTCTGAAGGAACAGCAATATCATAAGTAGTGCCGCCTTGTTCAATTTTCGTCATCATCGCTTCATTCGAATCAAACGTTTCATAGATAACTTTAATACCGGTCTCTTCTTCAAATTGATCAATCAACTCTTCATCAATATAATCTCCCCAGTTATAAACAGTTACTGTATTACCACTTGAGAAGCCTTGGGAAGAGTTTAATCGAGAAACGATAAATAACAATAGTGCTGACACAAGAATTATAGCTAAAAAGGAACGAAATAGATTCTTCATTTTTTAACCCCCAATCCACTTGGCTTGTTGCGTTGTGTAATAAAATAATAGCCAACAACAAGTAGCATTGTGAATAGGAACAGAAGCGTTGATAATGCATTAATATTTAATGAAATTCCTCTACGAGCTAGTGAGTAAATTTCAACAGAAAGTGTACTAAAGCCATTCCCCGTTACAAAAAACGAAACAGCGAAATCATCAAATGAATAGGTTAATGCCATAAAAAAGCCGGCAAATATACCTGGTGTGATATACGGTAAGATAACCTTAGAGAAGACATCCCACTGGCTAGCCCCTAAATCACGAGCTGCATCCTCCAATGTTGGGCTCATTTCCATTAATTTTGGTAAAACCATTAAGACTACAATCGGAATACTAAATGCAATATGTGATAGTAGCACTGAATAAAATCCAAGCTTAATTCCGACCATTGTAAATAAAATTAAAAAGGATGCACCAATAATAACGTCTGGGCTAACAATTAGTACGTTATTCAATGACAGCATTGCGTTCTTTTTTCTTTTTCCTCTAATTGAACGGATTGCAATTGCACCAAATACCCCTATGATTGTTGAAATTAAAGCAGATAAAAGGGCAATTACGAGTGTATTCAATACAATAATAAGGAGCCGTGTATCATGAAAAAGCTCTTTATACCAATCTAACGTAAATCCTTCAAAATCGTGCATTGTACCCCCACTATTGAAGGAGTAATAGACGAGAAATAATATCGGTGTATATAGGATTAGAAAGATAATCACTAAATACAAACGTGAAGAGAGTGATAGTTTTTTACCCAATTTTTGCACCCCGCTTCCGATTCCCTGTTAATGCCATAATGAGGAACATGAAAATAATTAAAAATACAGCAATCGTTGAACCCATGCCCCAATCCTGTGTCACAAGGAAATGCTGCTCAATTGAGGTACCAAGTGTGATGACTCGGTTTCCAGCAATCAATCTTGTTAGCATGAATAATGATAGTGCTGGGATAAATACTACTTGACAGCCAGATTTTACCCCATCGATTGTTAAAGGGAAGATTACCCTTTTAAAGGTTGTCCAACGTGATGCACCTAAATCATTGGCGGCATCCATAAGCGTTGGATTTAATTCATTTAATGAGTTAAAGATTGGTAGAATCATAAATGGAATAAATATATAAACCGATACAAAAATAAAACTAAAATCTGTAAATAAAATTTGTTTCGTTCCGATTCCAATAACCTCTAAGAAGCTATTCGCCATTCCGTAGGTTCCGAATATACCAAGGAAGGCATATGCCTTTAAAAGTAAATTGATCCATGATGGAGCAATAATCAATAATAGCCAAAGATGTTTATGCTTTGTTTTTGTTAATAAATAAGCAGTTGGGTAGGCAATTAGTAATGAAATAGCTGTAATTAAAAATGCATACCAAAATGAGCTTAATGTCATTTTTAAATAAACAGGTGTGAAAAACTTTTTATAATTTATTAAAGATAAATTTCCTTCAATATCAAAGAAGGAATAATATAAAACAAGAATAATCGGTGCGATGACAAATAAAATAATCCAAAGAACATATGGGATCGTATATATATTACGTGTGACCTTATTTTCCATGGCTTTCCCCGTCCGTGTATGATTCTAGGCGTCGATCAAATTCTTCCTCTGTTTCACCATGACGCATAACATGGATGGCTTCAGGGTCAAAATATAGTCCAATCTCATCACCGACAATCGCCTTTTTCGTTGAATGGACGAGCCATTCGTTTCCATCCTTATCAAAGCAACAGATTTCATAATGTACCCCACGGAATAACTGGGAGTCAACGCGAACCTGCAGTTTTCCACGGTCTAAAGAAGTAATTTCCAAATCCTCAGGACGAATCACGATTTCAACAGGTTCATTTTGGTTTAAGCCTTGGTCAACACATTCGAATTTTTTACCAACAAACTCAACGAGATAGTCTTCAATCATCTTCCCTTTTACGATATTAGATTCACCGATAAAATCAGCAACAAATCGGTTAATCGGCTCATCGTATATATCAATAGGTGTACCACTTTGTTGGATTTTGCCTTTATGTAATACAAAGATTTCATCCGACATTGCAAGTGCTTCTTCTTGATCATGAGTAACAAAGATGAAGGTTATGCCAAGACGCTGCTGTAGCTCACGTAGCTCATATTGCATTTCTGTACGAAGCTTTAAATCAAGGGCAGATAACGGTTCATCAAGTAAAATTACCTCAGGTTCATTAACGATTGCGCGGGCAATTGCTACACGTTGTTTCTGTCCACCAGACATTTCCTTAATTTCACGATTTTCATAGCCTTGTAGATTGACAAAGCTTAATGCTTCCTTGACCTTTTTTTCGATTTCAGCATTTTTCATTTTTTTAATACGTAATCCGAATGCAACATTTTCATATACATTTAAATGTGGAAAAAGGGCATAATCTTGGAATACTGTATTAACCTGACGTTTATTAGCGGGCACCTGATTTATTTTTTTTCCATTAAAGAAAATTTCTCCTTCAGATGCTTCGGTAAAGCCAGCAATTAACCGTAAAATGGTCGTTTTACCGCACCCCGAGGGACCGAGAAGTGTATAGAATTTTCCCCTCTCAATCTCAAAGCTTACATCATCTAGTACAACTGGGTCGTTATCATATCGCTTAGTTACATTTTTAAATTGAATAATAGCAACGTTTGTCATATTTACCTCCTTCTCACTCATGATACTTTTGTATCACGTGTTTTCACTTCGGAACAATTATACACGAATCGCTTAAAAATTCAATTTGTTTTTGTGTTTGAGAACCATTATAAAACAAAATTATATTCGCACCAATTTTATCCAATACTATATAGTAGGGAATATTTCCATTTGAAGGAGGATAAATAATATGCAAGCTCAGGATATTATGAATAATGTCGTCTTTAAGGTAAAAGAAACAGATACAGTACGGTTGGTTGTGGAGAAGTTTTTGGAGCATCATATAAGCGGTGTACCTGTGATAAATAATAATGATGAAATTGTCGCTTATATAAGTGATGGAGATATCATGAGACATATTGGAAAGCATGATGATATATTTATTGATTCTTTCTTTTTTATTAATGTGGTACATGGAGACGATGATAAATTTGAAGAAAGGGTTAAAAAGATCCTAGATCTTAATGTTCTTAAAGTCGCCAAGAAAACGGTTGTCAAGGTTGAGTGGAATGAAGATATTGAAAATATAGCAGCAACACTTGGGAAAAGACAAATCAAGAAACTTCCTGTCGAGCGTGACGGGAAATTAATTGGCATTATCAGTCGTGGAGATGTCATTCGTCATGTGTTTCATACATTTATTTAGGCTATAAAAGTATTGAAAGGACACCTCATTCAATCATAAATGAGGTGTCTAATAAGTTCTATATTTTACCTTCAATTGAGCCTTCAAGCTGCAAATACGCTGATTTCAATTGTTCAAGCTCTTGTTCAGTTGCATCCCAATAACCTCTAGAGTGACTTTCAAATAGTCTTTCCATCATACTATGATAGGCCCAGCGGTTATTTTCAGTTAATTGCTCTCTTCGTTTTTCATCGACTATATAGGTTGAGTGCATTTCACTGAACACCCAGCTATCTACCTTATTTGTCGTAGCAGCTAGCCCAATCATATTTTCAAATCGTTCCAAAATTTGCTGAGTGCCATGCTGTTGATGCTCCAATAAACCATCAATCCATTTTGGATTTAAAAGCCTTGTTCGTACCCCACGTTCAATGGATACTTGAACATCTTCGGTTTGAATCAACTCACCTGTAGTATCAGAAATATAAACAGGTGTTTTTATTCCTCTTTCCACTTCTACTGATTTTGATAAGCCACCAAAAAATTCATAATAATGATCAAGGTCAATAACCTCTAACTCCAAATTGCTTCTAATTTGGGAAACTAGATCGACTGCTTGTAAATGCATTTTAAAAAGTTCTTCGGAAGCCACTCCTCGATGATCCATTCCGTATACATATTGGATATCCTTTATATACCCGTCTGCTAAGTCCTTTTCTTCAGTCCAATTTCGTTCACCGACAAGGCCTGTAACGCGGGTACTATAAGCACCCTCAGAAGGGCCAAATATCCTTGCTGTCGCCAATTTGAAGGCGTCTTCATCTGAATATCCGTCCTGTAGTAATAGCTGATAAATTTGATTGGTATTTGCTTTAAAAATATTTTCATCATCTGTTTCATCTAAGCCAGCAATTTGTAAAAACAATTGATTTAATGCATCTAGAACATTCGGGAAAATATCTCTAAAAAATCCAGTAATATTTATTACGACATCGATTCTTGGTCTTCCTAATTCCTTGATTGGGATGATCTCGAACTGTGGACTAAAAGCTCCCCTAGCTTGAGTAATCCGTACCCCAAGATAATGAAGGATTTGGCCAATTGTTTCTCCTTGTGTACGTGAGGTTTCAAATCCCCATAGAACAACCCCTGTGCATTTTGGGTAGCTGCCAAATTCATCATAGTATTGGGTTATTGTATTTTCCGCAATAGTCTTACCTCGTTCTGCAGCCGTTTTTTCAGGAATTAGCCGAGGGTCGAATTGATATAAATTATAGCCTGATGGTAAAATATCCGGACTCTTCACAATATCTCCTGCCAAACGTACAGGAGAATACTTACCTTGAAGTGCTTCTACTAAACCTTCTTCTTCATGTGTATTTTTACTATTATGATAGGCTGTAAGTCCAAAAGAAAGTGATTCATAGCATCGGTTTTGAATGGCTTCAGATGTTATTAAACGAGAATCAAATGAACCTTTATCCAAAAATTGATTGATTATTTCATGCTCAATTTCTTCAAGCAGATCTAATTCCTCTTTATCACATTTTTCTAATATAACGTCATAATCCTTCGCTTGGTCCTCTGCAATTAATCGTTTTATCGATTTTAATGTCCCACGATCATATTTTAATACATGCTTTATATAATTTCTTGCATCGGTTTCATCATAGCCTTTGCCGAAGATGTGAAGACCTTTTGGTATGAGCGACTTTTTCATACGATATAAATCAATTTCAATTTCATCGATTTCCGTACTTGGGAAATGTAGTTGTTTGGATATCTTCAATATTTCATCATAAAGCAGTACACATCGATCAGGGTCTAATCGTTTTGCTTCAGTGTAATTTGCAAGTAACTCCTCTAACTGAACATAGTCGCCATATAAATCTCCCACTATGTATGGAGGTGTTTGGTAACTGACTAGAACGGCGTGTGTCCGTCTTTTTGCAATCATAGCTTCAGATGGGTTTCCAATATAATATAAGTAAATATGTGGAAGGTCTCCGACTAATTGATCCGGATAACAGTCCCCTGACATTGCGACCTCTTTTCCTTGTAAAAACTCCAACGTTCCATGTGTTCCAACATGAACCAAGGCATCTGCCTGGAAATTTTCCTTCAACCAGCTATAAAAAGCTACATACTGATGGTGAGGAGTTAATGTTTTATCATGATATGAACTTGAAACTTGATCCGCTGTACTTCTAGCGGGCTGTAAGCCAATAAATATATTCCCTAATATCATTCCAGGAATGAGGAAATCTGTATCCTCTGACATGATCGTACCCGGTGCTGTTCCCCAATCATTTGTAATCCTAGCCAAGGAATCACCTTTTGTCGTCTTTTCATATTCACGAACAGGATAACGTAAGAATCCACTATAAGTTTCCTCTGAGTTCCATTTACCAGAATTGACTAGCTTACCTGCTGTGAAATTTGCCATCAATTGCTCTTTTGAAAAATCCGGTATGTGATAGCCTTCCTTTTTCAATAACTTTAAAATGTTTGCAACTGATTCGAACGTATCGATATAGGAAGCACTAAAAATCGAATCTTCACCAGGTGGATAGTTATAACAAATAATTGCAACTTTTTTTTCACTATTCTTCTTTTTCTGTAGCGTAAACATTTTTTTAACCCGGTTGATAAGGTATTGAACACGTTCTTCAATTAATGTCAGCTTTTGATTCTCAAAATCAAATGTATCTTCTTCAACTTCCATTAACGCCCCAACTGGAAATGTATCAATTGAACCATCTAATTCTGGAAGCATGACAGATGTTAAGTATTCCGATGAATCAATTCCTTGGATGGAGTCTTTCCACGTTGTTACTGTTCTTTTTGTAATAAAGAAAGGATGCATGATTGGGACACCAAGCTCCTCCAGCATTGGAATGACCTCGTGAGAATTACCGCCCATCGGACCAGCACCAAGTCGAAATGGAACAAAGTTCAGTAATAAACTAACCTTATAATGGTCGCTTGTAACTAACTGTTTAAATCGTTCGATATCAAGATGGGCGATGCTTGATGCTAAAACCGGAATAATATTTGCAATTGGTTTTAATCGTTCAATGATTTCAAATACACATTCTATATTACTTGCATTAAAATGATAGCCCAAAAAAATGACGCCAATCGTTGGTTTTTGCTGATCAAATGGGTAGTCCTGTACATAATCAACAAGAGAGCTATACGT
Source organism: Fredinandcohnia quinoae (assembly GCF_022427965.1). Taxonomy (GTDB): domain Bacteria; phylum Bacillota; class Bacilli; order Bacillales; family Bacillaceae_L; genus Ferdinandcohnia; species Ferdinandcohnia quinoae. Next base: position 12,205 of record NZ_JAKTTI010000016.1, read on the forward strand.
TCTTTTATCCTTATTCTCATAGATAACAATATTATCTGTAATGATAGGTTTATATGGTTTAGGAAGATGATGAGTGTCCACATGACCGTACTCACGGACAATATAGAGTAGGAATTGAATTAAATACTCTTCATTTGCATATATCCAGTACTCAATAATTGCGGCTAAATGCTGAAAATCTACTCTTTTTTCAAGTGGTAACTGGGATGAAAGGTCAGCTATCGTCTTTTCATTGTCTAAAGAGAATAAGACTGGCGGCTTTCTATTTGCTTCAAATAACTGACATAAGTCCTCACCGTATAAATGTCCTATTTTAAAATCCGTACCCATCCTTGGATTCTGTAAGGAAAAAAAGATTTTTTCTGCATGCTTTGGTGCGAGTGAAACGCATTCAGCAATTCTGGCTACCCATTCTTCTGGACAAAGGCGTAATTCTACAAGAATAAAATCTGATTTAGCAATAGCTCTTTCAAACCTAGCTTGTTTTTCTTCGATGAGCATTGTCCCTTTAGCATCAAATAATTCCAGGGTAATAAGATCAGGGTGTGTTTTCTCGAATTTCCTAAATCCCGAGGCCAAACTAGATAATATCGCCATTGCTGATGTAATGATGGTAATATGCATATAATTACTACACTCCCCACTATGATCTGGTGATTGTCTTGACTATTTCCTCTGATTCAATTTCCTCCATTTTAAAATAGGAGGATTCTAATCGTTGGGCTAATTCCTTTGCTAGTCCCAACTTAACAAAGCCTATTTCCGTATCAATTACCATGCTTTTCATGTTAAGTGAATGAATCTTTTCACAAATTTGAAGTGATTTCCCCCATTGGTCTTCATGTGAGAGGTTCGCATTTGCACGGCCATCTGTAATCAGCACAAGAAATGGTGAGTGATCTGCTTCTATATAGCTTAAATTTTTCAGCTTATCTAAAGCTGTTTCAAGTCCTAATGCTAATGGTGTATTCCCGCCTGTTGGGATTTCACGTAATTCCCGATTTGCACGCTCAATACTTCTTGTCGGCTCAAGGAGTACCTTGCTGTCATTATTCGCAAAAGTGATTAGCCCAACCTTATCTCTTTTTTGATAGGCTTCTTGAAGCAGTGACATAATCGTTGATTTGACGATACTCATTCGCTTATTAACTCCCATCGATCCGCTTGCATCAACGACAAATAATATGACTTTACCGGTTCGCTTTTCTCGAACCTTTTGGCGGATATCAGAAGAATGAACGACGATAAAATGTCCATTTGCTTCACGCCCCTTCTGATACAGTGACGCTACCCTAAGTGTTGCATCAAAAGCAATATCATTCACAGCACCTTTCGGGTACATGCTCTTAACGTATCTCCCTATTTTTTTGCTTGTTTTGGTACGGTTTCTTTTTCCGTTGCCTTCTCTTTTTATGACGTCTTTTTGCAAATTGGGCTCAATCAAAGAAAGTTGGATTTCTCCAGATGGTACGTCTATTGTTTGAACTGAATCTACCTCACCTTCGATTTTTTCATGATGTTGATCAGATTCTGTATGAGGAGGATGATTCATTGTTTCCGGAACTCTTTGCTCATTCTCTCGGTCAGATTCAGATAACTCATTATCTTCCACAGGTGAAGCTTGCTGCTCGTTAGTATCCCGTATTCGATGTGGCAGAACATAGCTTGCTGCCTCTTGCATATGTGTGATTGTTACAAAAGTTTCTTGATTAAGGGCGGCTATTGCCTTTGCTGTCTCAATCAAGAGAATGTCTGCACGATGTCCTTCACAACAAGCCTGTATCGAAATTTCTGCGGAAAGCCGTCTCATTTCATTGGGAATCCCGATAGTGCTTAAAATCTCACTTGCCTTTTGAATTTGGTCCATTAAAGCTTCCATTTGCCGCCGGTGACTTATACAGAATTCTTCCATATCTTGTTCATAAGCCAACCTATTTTTTATGATTTGCTTTCGTACATGTACATCTTTTTCACCTTCGACATGGACAAATAAACCAAATCGATCAAGAAATTTTGAAGAAAGAGGACCTTCCTCTGGATTCATTGTTCCTATTAGGATAAAATCTGACGGATATGAGTCTGTAATTCCTTCTCTAGCTAGATGGACTACCTTTGACGCAGACGTTTCTATAATGATATTTGTGATATTTTGTGATAATAGATTTATTTCATCAACGTATAAGACACGACCATTTGCGCGAGCTAACAGCCCATGCTGTGCATTCTTTACACCGGTCTTAATTACCTGTTCAACATTTACCCCACCAATTACTTGCTCCTCGGTAGCATTTAACGGAAGTTCAACGATGGGATATTTATTCAGTAAGGGTGCTATTCCCCTTACAAGGGTAGATTTGGCTGTCCCTTTTTCACCTGAGATCAAGACACTACCGATTTTTGGATTGGTTAATGCAAGCATTAGGGCGCGCTTTGCTTTCTCTTGCCCAATAATTGCGGTAAAAGGGTAGTTAAAATCTTTATTCATAAGATTATCACCTATTTCATAATCTGATAGCTTTCGAGAACAGAGTCAATTACAGTTGAATCAAATGTTCTATTTTCAAAAGGCTTTCTTTTTAAGCGATGTGGAAGTACTAATGATGCCGCCCTTCTTAAGTCGTCCACTTCAACCATTATTCTATTTTCAAATGCCGCTATCGTCATGGCTGTTTTTATCATCGTAATATCGGAACGATGCCCTTCAACCTCACTCAAAATCGATATTTTTGCAGCAATTTCGATTAAATCATCTGTAATTTTGATTGCTTTTAAGTTTTCCCTAGCCTGTAAGACCGTTAATCTCAGTTGTTGTTGCTCATTTTTATATGATTCTATGAAAGAGAAAGGATCTGCCTCAAATTGTAATCTTCTCTTAATCACTTCCATTCGCAGACTTACATCCTTTTCACCGTAAACATCAACTGATAGTGCAAAGCGATCAAGTAATTGTGGCCGTAAGTCCCCTTCTTCAGGATTCATCGTTCCTACCAAAATAAATCTTGCAGGATGTGAGTAAGAAATGCCTTCTCTTTCGACCACGTTCACTCCCATTGCAGCAGCATCCAATAGTACATCAACAATATGGTCTTCAAGAAGATTTATTTCGTCCACATAGAGAATATTTCGATGTGCTTCGGCTAAAATGCCGGATTCAAACTTTTTCTCCCCAGTTTTAATAGCATGCTCTACATCAATTGTCCCCACTACCCGGTCCTCAGTTGCACTAATAGGTAAATCGATTACTTTTAAGGACTCAGAGGATTCTTCATATTCAGTCGGTATTGGCGGAATGATTTCTGCTAGTGCCCTAACAGCTGTAGACTTTGCGGTTCCCTTTTCTCCACGAATCAACACACCACCAAGAGAAGGATTAATAACATTTAGGATTAATGCAAGCTTCATATCCTCCTGTCCAACAATTGCTGTTAGTGGATATAACTCATATAGCTTCATATTTTCTATTCCCTCCAAAATTCCCAATAAGAATGCAGAATAACTATATATGTCTTTCAATTAAACGAAGCGGTGTGAAAAAAGGAACTCCATCTTCCTCATGGATTTTTGCCTCTATTAAAAAAACGTCCTTAAACAAATCCTGATTGATTACTTTTTGCGGTTCACCAGCTGTGAACGTTTTTCCGTCCTTCATTACGATCAGATGATCGCTATACTTTGCCGCTTGATTAATATCATGTAATACCATCACAATTGTCATATTCAAAGCTTCATTTAAATAACGAACCAATTCCATTACTTCTAACTGATGGGAAATATCTAAATATGTTGTTGGCTCATCAAGAAATAAGATTTTGGGGGATTGCACGACAGCCATGGCAATCCATGCTCGCTGTCGTTCCCCACCAGATAATCTTTTTAATGATTGATTCTGCAAATGGTTTAAATTCGTAATTGAAATAGCCCAATCAATTTTTTCTTGATCTTCAACGGTTAATTTCTCATACCATTTCCGATGTGGAAGTCTGCCATGTGAGATGAGATCGCGAACTGTGAGATCAAGCTCATTATTTTGAGATTGCGAGAGCATTGTAATCATTTTTGCTAGTTTTCTAGTACTTACTGTTGAGATTTTCTTTCCGTCGAATTGAACATACCCTTCATTCGGGGAAATCAAGTTCGTCATTAAGCGTAATAAGGTCGACTTCCCTGAACCATTCGGGCCAATAATACTAGTAACCTTCCTCGGTTGAATATTTACTGTTAAGTCCTGAATCGAGAATGATAATGATTGTTTGTACGTAATGTTCTCAGCAGTTAATGATATTGTCACAAAATTTCCTCCTTTTTGAACAACCTCTTAATTACTTTGCTGAGACCTTTTGAATTTCCCCACGCAAATACTCAAGTGATTCAATCACACGTGGGCCAGGATTTGATCCAAATAAATGATTTGGTAAGATGATGAACTGGTCTTCTTGTACAGCCTTAATGGTTTTCCAAGTTGGGTTCTTTTCCATTTCTTTTGTAAAACTTACTCTTGCAGCTTCCTCAGATCCAGGTGTAATAAGGAAAATAACATCTGGGTTAGCTTCAACAATTCTTTCAATATTCACTTGCGCGTATTGTGGGAATTTTTCTAGCTTTGGATAATCCTTCGCAATATTGTAGCCACCTACAGCCTCTAAAAAGCTACCTGATAATGAGTTTGGCAATGCGACCATCCAGTTGCCAGGTACTCCAAAAATAATGAGTGAACGAACATCACCGTTATTGGATGCTTTATATTCCTCTACATTATGATTGATACTATTAATAAGTTTTTCTGCTTCTTTATTTTTATCAATGACTTTTCCAATCATTTCGATTGTATGAATACTTTCATCGATGGACTGTGCTCCAGTCAACAATACTTCTATCCCAAGTTGTTTAAGCTGGGGAATGTCCTTTGCATTTAATTGTTTATGAGCAATTACTAAATCAGGCTTCAATTCAGCGATCTTTTCGATGTTAATACTAATGGCTTCTCCAATCTCAGGAATATCCTTTAATTTTTCATTATTCTCCTCACCTCGTATAGTGGGTTTACCAACTACTTCCCCCCCTAATTCAAGAATGGTGTATAAATCACCAGAGCTGAATGCAATTACACGTTCAGGCATTTTTTCTAGTTCAACCTTATTTCCGGCTAAGTCTGTAACAACAATTGGTCCACTATCTGTTTGTTCTTCTTCCTTTTCACTTTCTTTAGGTTGATCTGTTTGGGTATTTTCACTCTTTGATTCCTTCTTGGTATTTGCTTCGTCATTTCCACATCCAGTAATCAGCAGTAATATACTTCCAACCATTAATAAAGTAGTGATGAACTTATTTCGAAAAATACTCATTTATAATCCCTCTAATCTAATTATTTTTTTTATTTACTACCCATTACTTTTCCTTTTCTCAATAGGTAAAGGAAGAAAGGTCCACCAGCTGTAGCTAATAAAATTCCTACAGGTAATTCGATTGGGTCAAACCAGCTTCTTGCTGCGGTATCTGCAAATGCAACTAGCAGACCACCAAAAAGTGCTGAAATGGGAATAAGATACTTATAATCGTCACCTATCATTAGTCTTATAATATGTGGGACGACAAGACCTACGAATCCTAGCAACCCAGCAACACTGACAGCTGCACCTGCTAAAAAAGTACTTAAAAGAATAAGTAAAAAACGACTTTTTTCAACATTATGACCGAGGAGTTTTGCGGCATCGTCTCCAAGTCTTAGAATATTAGCAGTCCTCGTTGCAAATAACGATAGAATTAAACCAACCACTGCATAAGGGAAAATCATCCAAAAATGTGGCCAGCTTCTTTCACTTAGTCCCCCCATTAGCCAAGGAAGTACGGCTTGAACCTTGTCACTATGTAAAATCATCACTGCGGAGGTAATAGCCCCTAATAATGTATTGATGGCGACCCCTGCTAAAATTAATCGTAAAGGGGAGACACCCCCGTCCCATGCAATCATATAGACAGCTGCAGCGGCAATGAATGCTCCAAGAAATGCACCAAAAGGCAATAAACTTGTGTATTGTGGAAAGATGAGCATCGTGACAATTGCAACTAAACCAGCACCAGATGAAATTCCAATTATTCCTGGGTCAGCGAGTGGATTTCTCATAATTCCTTGCAATAATCCCCCAGAAACAGCAAGACACATTCCGACTAACAAACCAGTTAATATTCTTGGCAAACGAATATTCCAAATGATTTGATATTCTAATGAATCATTTTTCTCGGTTAGGCCATTCCAGATTTCCGTAAGTGATAAAGTAACAGATCCAGTAGCCAAGCCATAAATGATGGATGCTATCGCTAATAGTAAACAGCAAATAAAAAGTAAAGCCCTTTTTCGTTGGAGGATGGTTTGTGTTTTTTTATTGGTAACCTCTAGTGACTGCATAACAGTAATGTCCCTTCAAATTTCTTACCTTTCGATTTACAAATATGTGTATCTTTCACCTCAAAAATCTCCCTTTTTATTTAAGTCTAAAATTTGTACATTTTTTTAAATATTCACCCCATTTATATGAAAATGATTATCATTATCATGAAATACATATATAATGTTAATTGAAAATGGTTCTCATTGCGTGTGATTCCAATCACATGTAATGAAATTATTCATGGGAGGGTTTAAAAGTGGGGTCCAATATCATAAATAGAGACTCACTAAAGTCTTTACATCTATTTTCTGATCTTAATAATGAGGAAATCGAGTGTGTTCAAGAGCTTTCATATGTGAGCGTTTTTACTAAAAAGACTTTGATATTTGAACAATTTGAATCGATTAGGAACATCTATTTTTTATTAAAAGGGCAAGTGAAGATCTATCGGATGGATCACCGAGGAAATGAACAAATTGTAAATATTGCAGTAACGAATGATATGTTTCCACACATTGGTTACTTCCGCCCACAAATCTATCCAGCATATGCGGAAACAATGAAGGAATCAAAAGTTCTTTGCATACCAATCGAGAAATTCAGATGTATTGTTAAGAATTATTCATCAGTAAGTGAAAAATTGCTCCTCCTTCTTGAAGATAAAATCATCGATTTGCAAGCGAGACTTGAAGAAAAATTATTATATCCACTGTGTGATCAAATTTTACTACTACTGTTAAGGATTTGTGATGCCTATGGAATCATGTGTAATGATGAATGGTATGTCATCCAAATTTTTCTTTCTAACCGGGACTTAGCAAATATTATCGGCTCCACCAGGGAAACAATAAATCGGTATTTAAATGATTTTAAGAAGGATGGTATTATCAATTACTCAGCAGAAGGCCATTTATTAATCAATAAAAAGAAGATAAATGAGCTGATTTTACTTTCATAATAAAGCGCGTGGCTTCTGTTTGGTAAAAGGAGATTAAACCTTGAATCATCAAGCATTCTGTGTCAAAATTTAAATATTAGTGAATGCTAATTTTACGATAGATTTGAGGAGTTTGATCATATGGCTAATAAAGCAGTAATTTTAGGATGTAATTATTATATAGGCCTAAGCACAATTAGATGCTTAGGGGTTCATGGTATACACACGGTTGCAGTAGACTATTCAACTGAAAATACATACGGTGCAGAATCTAAGTATTGTTCAGAACGACAAATTGCACCCCACTATCGAAAAGACACAGAAGGGTTTATTCGCTTTTTAAAAGACTATGCAAGTAAGCAAAGTTCACCACCTGTACTCATTCCATGCCACGATAACTATGTTGAGGTGATTGATGAGTATTTAGATGAATTAAGGGAGTATTATCTTATTCCCCAAACTGAACAAGGCTTGTACATGAAGACGATGAATAAGGAATTATTACACAAGTTGGCGAGTGAACATGGGATCGCCGTTCCAGAAACATTGATGGTTGACGAAGAAAACCTATTTGAAAAGGTAGAAAGTACAATAAAATATCCGTGCTTAGTTAAACCAACTGATTCACCAGCATTTACATCCGTTTTTAGAAAGAAATTATTTAAGGTTTTTAACAAAGAGGAATTAATTGAAGCGCTGGAAAAGTCTAAGAAGGCAAATCTAGAGGTTATTATCCAACGGATTATTCCAGGTTTTGATGATCATATGTATACATTTGATGCATATTTGAATCAAGATTCAAAGGTTACCCATTGGGTGACATGTCAAAAATACCGTCAATATCCGATAAATTTTGGGGCTTCGGTATATACTGGACAAAAATACGTTCCTGAATTATTTGATCTCGGTGCACCATTTTTGGAAAGTATTGGTTTTAAAGGTTTTGTTGAAATTGAGTTTAAAAAGGATGCAGAGACAGGAAAGTATTATTTAATTGAGCTAAATGTGAGAATAACGAATCTAAATCAATTATTATATAAGGTAGGCGTGAATTTCCCATACATCACATACCGTGAATTAACTGGGAATCCGGTCGAGCCAATGGCAGTTAAAAAGGATACAAATCTAGTATTTCGTTATACATATGAAGATATACTAGCTATTAAGGCATATATCAAGACAGGACAGCTAACGAAAGAGGAGATTAAGGAATCTTTACGAAAGCCAAGAGTTCATGCAATCTGGGATTGGGCAGATCCGAAACCAGGAATTGCATTTATGAAAATGATAGCTGCGAAGAAATTAAAGAAAAAGCTGAAACGTTAATTTGAATGTTACCCTTATAATTGTTTATGAAAAGAGGTAGAAGCAATGCTAAGCTTAAAAAAGCTTCTTCAATCGATAGAGGTGAAGGAAGCCTTTAACGAGAAGGACGTTACGATATCAGGAATCTCATATCATTCTGGGAAGGTAACTGATGGGCATCTTTTTGTATGTATAAAAGGCTATAAAACAGATGGTCATAAATACATCCAACAAGCGATAGCAAATGGTGCAGTCGCAATAGTTGTTGAAGATTATCAAGAAGAAATAGAACTACCCCAATATGTGGTGGAAAATGGCAGAATTGCGTTGGCAAGGTTGGGTGCTTATTTCTATGGATTCCCTTCAGCTAAGATGAATATGATTGGAATAACAGCGACAAATGGTAAGACAACGACCTCTTTTATGACGAATGCAATTCTGGAAAATGAAGGCTTTCGAACAGGACTAATTGGAACAGTGTCGGTTAAAATTGATGATGTTTCAATTCCATCAGAGCTTACAACTCCCGAATCACTTGATTTACAAAATTATTTAAACCAGATGGTAGATAAAGATATCTCACATGTAACAATGGAGGTTTCTTCTTCAGCATTAGAGCTACACCGTGTGGAAAGTGTTGAGTATGATATTGTAACCTTCAATAATATTAGTCGTGAGCATATTGATTCACATGGGTCTTTTGAAAGATATGTTGAAATCAAATCCGGACTGATTCGAAATGCGAGTGAAAAGAGCTTTGCTGTATTGAATCTTGATGACCCATATTCTGCATCTCTTGTAGACAAAACGAAGGCAAATGTTATTACCTTTGGTGTAGAAAATAAAGAGGGGCATCTTACTTGTAAAAATTTGGATTTAACAACGGGTCGAGCGAAATTTACGGTTCAAATTTTAAAGCCGATCAAACGATTTGATTTTGAATATGGACCAGGTGAATTTGATGTAGAGCTTGCTGTACCAGGTCTTCATTCTGTCCATAATTCGATGGTTGCAATTACGATTGGCCTTCTATGTGGTGTTTCAATTGAGACTATTCAACATTCACTTAAAACATTTGGTGGGGTTGAAAGGCGATTTGAGTTTATATTTGAAGATGATATAAAAGTGATCGATGATCATTTTGCGAATGCTGGAAATATCAATGTTACATTACAAACTTTACAATATATGGACTATGAAAAGCTTCATCTCGTATACGCTATACGTGGTGAAAGAGGGCCAACCGTAAATCGGGAAAATGCAGAGACAATTGCAAAATGGTCGTCAATGCTAGGTTTTAATGAGATAATTGCTACAAAGAGTGTATCTCATGTAACCTCAAAGGATCGCGTAACAGATGAAGAGACACAAGTATTTGAAGAGGTTATGTCCCAAGCTGATATTAAAGTAAATATGTATGATGAGCTACCAGAGGCAATCAACCAAGCGCTTCACGAAGCCAATCCTGGCGATTTAGTACTTCTAGCAGGTTGTCAAGGAATGGATTATGGTGCGGGAATTGCATTACAGCAGCTTACACAGTTAAATAAGGATATCCCAGTTGGGAAGCTATTTTATCCAATCCGTAATCGTGTAGCAGGTGTTTCAGAGGAGCAAAGGGAAATCATCTTACAGCATGTCTTTCACAAAACGCAAAAATAAGAATATATGGTGAGCTTTGTTAGGTGGCTTTTGGAGGGACATACGTAAAAATGAAGCAAATAATAAGAGTAACCGTATTATTAATCTTAATATTTGTCGTCTATCTTGCATATAAAATTGATTTGACAGGTGAAGACCCTTCAGAATTTGTTAAAGAGGAAGAAGTAGTTGATCCAGTAAAACAAGGGACGATAACCATTTTTAACACAGATGAAACTTCAAATCTGCCGATCCAAGATACGGAATACACAATTATCGAGGCCGACACGAATAATTTAATTGAAATTGTCATGACGAATGAGGATGGAAAGGCAACAACAGAATTACTCGATTATGGCAATACCTATAAAATTAAGCAAATACGAATAATTGAGCCATATCAAATAGACGAAGAAGTATACAAGGTCGAAATTAATGAACCGGATAATGAGCTGAAGACCACTAATAGTAAGGCGGTTAGTACAGAATAAAAAAGTCAAAAAATGAAACTAGGTGTTAACATGGAAGATAGGAGCTTAGGAGTAATAGGTGGAATGGGGCCAAAAGCGACATCTGTATTCTTTGAAAAAATCGTTGAAAATACAGAAGCTCATAAGGACCAAGACCATATCAATATGATTATTCTTAATCATGCCACATTACCAGATCGTACGACTGCGATTCTGACTAATAATGATCATGATTTTTTAAATGTAGTGGAACATGATATTAAACTCCTTGAGGGAGCTAATGTTTCTCATATTGCGATTCCATGTAATACATCCCATTATTTCTATGATCGGATGCAAGCGATGACGTCAGTTCCAATCATCCATATGGTTGATGAAACGATGAAAAAGATTTATGAGAAGTACGGCGAACATACGAAGATTGGTATTATGGCCACGAGTGGAACGATCAGCAGTGGAATCTATAAGAAGACTTGTGATAAATATAATATGGAGCTGCAAATCCCTAACCAATTGCTCCAAGACCAAATTATGGATATTATCTATAACAAGGTTAAAAGTGATTTAAAGGTTGAAATTAAGGAAATTGATGAGATTGTATTTGATTTTATTAATAATGGGTGCAGTTGCGTTATTTTAGCATGTACTGAATTATCCTGTATAAAACTCAGTGAAGACGTGCAGAAATACTGCATCGATGCAATGGACGTTCTAGTTGAGAAATCGATTGAACTGTCAGGGAAAAAGAGAAAACAATCATGATTATATGATGTGTAAAGAACCTGTCTTTAATGGCAGGTTCTTTTTCTGTCTAGCTCCAGCGCCTAGACCCTCGAGGTCAAATAACCTGATGCAAGAAAAGTCAAAGGGCGACTTTTTTGCATCAGAACATTTGCTTGTCGGGTCTAAACAAGGCGCTTGCGCTTTTCCGTTTGAAATATATTTGTAATATAATCCAACCGTGATTAGCTAAATTTTTATGTTATAATACAAAATACGTGCATATGTAACAAAATATGATTTTACTAACTTTTTTTTGGAGTTTTACAGAGATTTTTGTAAACTTTGATATTGATAGATTGATAGATTGTTAGAAATAGAAGGGAGACAGGAACGATTTGAAACGGAGATTTCTCATTCTAGGGATTGGTTTTGTATTAGGATTTAGTAGTTTATTGGTACCTTCGACAAATAAGGCGTTGGCAATCCAAAAAAACACTCAATTAGAAAAAGAAAAAGAGAAGGTTCAAGATAAAAAGTCAGATATTCATTCGGAAATTAACGATAAGAAGAATGAAATAGAAGCAAACCAGGCTGAACAATCGGAAGTTTCGAGTGAAATAAAACGATTAGATCTTGCGGTTGAAGATACGAAAGCAAAGATTCAAGAAAAAAATGCACAAATTAAAGAGACTAAGGAAGAAATTGAAAAGGTAAAAAAGGAAATAAAGGATTTGGAAGAGAGAATAGCAAAGCGGGACGAGCTTCTTAAGGACCGTATGCGCTCACTTCAAGAAAGCGGCGGAATGGTCAATTATCTAGATGTGATCATCGGTGCAAAAAGCTTCAATGACTTTATTAATCGTGTAAGCGCAGTTGCAACCTTTGTACAAGCTGATAAAGACATTATCACATCACATCAAGATGATATTGCCTTGCTTGAAGATAAGGAAAAGGAAGTTAAGGGTTTATTAGCAGCACAAACGAAACAAAAGGCTGAGCTTGATGGTCTTCAAGAAACTCTTAATGCCCAAATTAGCGAAAAGAACAAACAGATGGCTCAATTAAAAGTTCAAGAAGAAGAAATGCATGCTGAACTAGGTGCACTCGAAGATACTGAAGAATTACTTGCTTCTCAGGAAAAGGCGATTCAGAAAGAAATTGAAGCATGGAATAGAAGACAGAAGGAAATCGAAGAGGAACGAAAAAGACAAGAGGCTAACGGAGGCACATACACTCCACCAGTATCAGGTGGGTTGTTTATTCGACCAGCGACAGGGCGTATTACATCGGAGTATGGTCCTCGTTGGGGAACCTTCCATTTCGGATTTGATATTGGTAAAGGTGGACGAGATGTAGTGCCGGTATATGCTGCAGCTGGAGGAACTGTTTCCAGGTCCCGCCTAGAAAGCAGTTACGGGAATGTAATCATGCTTACTCATTATATTAATGGAAAACAAATGACAACAGTATACGCCCATCTTGATAAGCGTGTAGTTGGATTGTATGACCGCGTGGAACAAGGTCAATTAATTGGTTACATGGGGAACACTGGCGATTCAACTGGACCCCACCTGCATTTTGAAATATATGAAGGTCCATATTCACCTGAGCAATATGCAAATGGACGAACAGGACCTACAAACTCTGTTAACCCAAGAAAATATATTAACTAACCGAAATAACCCCATCCAAATAGGATGGGGTTTTATTTTGATAAATCTAGAGTGCGAGATCACAGTGTTTTTCTCACACCCTATGTTGAAAAATAAACGGAAAATTTCCTCCTAAATTGAAAAATATCCTAATTTCCTTAAAAATAAAGGAAGCTTTTCCGGCTAAATGCCCAAAATCGCTGGATTTCGTCTTATTCAGAGAAGTTAACCGGAAATTCTCCGCTTATATCAGCTTCTTAAGCCTCCCTCTATACAATAGCCGGAAATTCTCCCCCTAAAAAGCAAGGTAAATTTCTTTATGATTAAGTGCTCTTACTATATTTAATTAAGGCTTGGCGATTCTTTTTATTTTTTCTAAGTTCAAGATTTGTATATCTCTTTGTCCTGACATGGATATGATTTCATCAGATACGAAAGTGACGAGCTTACGGCTAATTGTTTCAGGTGTGGTGCCAATCAATGAAGCAAGTGCTTTTTTTGATATGGGTAGTTTGAACTTTCCATCCTTTGTATTCGCTCTGTCACTAAAGAGTAAGAGTACACTTGCTAACCGCTTTTCAACTTCCATTAAGCTTAATAATGTCATCCACTCATCTGCTTGATGAATGATCTCATTTAATGCATGCATAAACCGTAGTGACATGTCGTGATTTCGTTCCAATGTTTTAAGGAAATCCTGTCTATGAATTGTACAAATTGTTGTATCATCGATTGCTTCAGCATTTGCATAATGAATCTCTGATTGAAAAAGAGCAGTTTGACCAAAAAAATCACCAGGAAACAACAATCGAACAATTTGCTCCTTCCCATCCTCAGCCACCTTATTGATTTTAATTAACCCTTTATTCACAATATATAACGTCTCAGATGTATCTCCTTCCCGAAAGATAAAATCCCCTTTACGGAAAATCCGATGATTCGTTTCCTTTTGTAAAATCTTTTCTTCCTCTGAATTCAAACCTTGGAAAATAGGTACAAGTCGTATACATGAATTGTCATGACTACAATCGTGATTACAGGACATAGCAATCGCAATCTCCTTTCGATTGTCCGTCTAGGGCTGCCGGACAGTTATCTTTCCTATATTTTATCTTATTCCCTTATTTAATGATGTGATTTAGCTCAATTAAAATTGATTTGTATCAAGGAGAATTCTCTCGTTTTAATTAACATGGAAGTAAGAAAATATAGAGAGTTGAAATGAAGATAAAGCATATAAGTTGAAATTCCAGAATTTCTCCCATATATTGAGGGAAACTATGGAGAAATTGTGACAAAAGTGTGCTATAGTAGTATAGTATTTTCTTTTGAATAGTTACCATCTTGTGTAGGGAAATTTTCCCTACTCGACTACATGGGGGCATGGGAACAATGGAAATTAATCACAACAATAAAAAAGTATGGGAAACGTTTTATGGTCCAAACATGGGCTATATGCTAGATGCGTATGATAAGTTTAAAGAGGACCCGAACTCAGTCGATGCGTCGATCCAAGCGTTATTTGAAGAAATAGGTCCACCACCTGTACAAGAACAGGTTAAGCAAGAGGTTGTCAATCAGAATCAAGCAACCAATATTAAACAGATTCTGTCAGCAATGAATTTGATAAAAAAGATTCGTACATTCGGACATTTGGTTGCAAATATTTATCCTTTTCAAAATAATGCAAGCGCAGACAGAAGCTTTTTAGAGCTTGAGTCGTATAATCTGACGAAGGAAGATCTCTTACAAATTCCTGCACATTTAATTTGGGAGGATGCGCCGCCAACAATTGAAAATGGCTGGGAAGCCTATGAGCATTTAAAAGCAGCGTATACACAATCAATTGCATATGAATTTGGGCATATACAAATTGAGGAAGAACGTAAATGGTTAGATCAGCAGATTGAAGTAAAGGGAATTCATTCAACCTTGTCAAATCGACAACGGACTGATTTATTAGATCGTTTGATTCAAGTGGATACATTCGAGAAATTTTTGCACAAAACCTTTGTTGGCCAAAAGCGCTTCTCAATTGAAGGAATCGATATGTTAGTTCCAATGCTTGATAAGGTCATTGAAGAAGGCTGTGAAGATGGAACTGATAACATTATGATTGGGATGGCACATCGTGGCCGTCTAAATGTATTAGCACATGTTCTTGGAAAGCCATATGAATTGATTTTCTCTGAATTCCACCATTCACCAAATAAAGATTTAATTCCATCTGAGGGCTCACGGGGTATTAATTTTGGGTGGTCAGGCGACGTAAAATATCACCTTGGTGCAGATCGAAAAATTATCGGTGAGAAAAAGCATACGGTTCATGTTAATCTTGCAAACAATCCAAGTCATCTGGAATTTGTTAATCCAGTTGTGCAAGGGATTACACGGGCAGCCCAAGAGGATAGCTCTGAAGCTGGATTTCCGAAGCAAAATAAACAAACATCAATTAGTGTTCTAATCCATGGTGACGCAGCTTTTCCTGGTGAAGGTGTTGTTGCGGAAACATTGAATCTTAGTAAATTAAAAGGATATGAAACAGGCGGAACGATTCATATTATCGGAAATAATTTGATTGGATTTACAACAAATAATACCGATTCTCGTTCTACAAAATATGCGAGTGATGTTGCGAAGGGTTATGAAATTCCAATCATTCATGTGAATGCAGATGATCCAGAGAGTTGTCTTGCTGTAATAATTCTAGCCTACCAATATCGTCGAAAGTTTAAAAAGGATATTTTAATTGATTTAGTTGGGTATAGACGATTTGGTCATAATGAGATGGACGATCCGCAGGTTACTCAGCCTTATCAATATCAAAAAATTAATCAACATCCAGTCATTGCAGAAAAATATGCAGATGATTTGATAAAAATAAAAGTGATTTTAGAAGAAGAAGTAAATGAAAAGATCGAAGGGCATATGAATAGCCTCCAAGCTATCTTTGATAAGTTAGTGAAAGAGGATGAGCAACATCATAAAAAGCCTTTAAAGCCAACTTCAGATCAGATTCCAGAGGTTAATACAGCGGTTCCTTTTGAAAAATTGGAAGCGATGAACAAAAATCTTTTGAATTGGCCAGATACGTTTACCGTTTATCCGAAGTTAGAACGTATTTTAAAAAGAAGAGAAACAGCGTTAATTGGGGAAAAGAAAATTGAATGGGCACTAGCGGAATCACTTGCTTTTGCAACGATATTAGCTGAAGGAAAACCTATTCGACTAACTGGTCAAGATAGTGAACGTGGAACATTTGCTCATCGCCATCTTGTTTTACACGACTATAAAACAGCTGAAAGATTTGTTCCGTTGCACAATCTACCAGAGGCAAAAGCTTCATTTTCAATCTATAATAGTCCGTTATCAGAAGCTGCTGTACTAGGATTCGAATATGGCTATAGTGTGCAAGCGCCAAATGCACTTGTGATGTGGGAAGCTCAGTTTGGTGATTTTGTAAACGTTGCCCAAACGATTATTGATCAATTTATCTCAGCAGGACGTGCAAAATGGGGCCAAAAATCAAGCCTAGTTATGTTACTTCCACATGGGTATGAAGGTCAAGGGCCAGAGCATTCAAGTGGACGAGTTGAGAGATTCCTGCAATCCTCTGCTGAAAATAACTGGATTGTCGCAAATGTAACAACGGCTGCTCAGTACTTCCACCTGTTAAGAAGGCAAGCGCTAATTTCTGATACAGATGAAAGCAGACCGCTTATCATTATGACGCCAAAGAGCTTACTACGTCATCCACAGTCAGCTTCATCAAGCTCTGAGTTAAGTAATGGCAGATTCCAACCACTACTTGAACAAGAGGGAACTGGGGAGCACGTTGATAAAGTTAAGCGATTGGTTCTATGTACAGGAAAGGTTGCGGTCGACTTAGCAGCTGGATTAGAGGAAGCTGCAAAAGAAGATGTTGAATCATTGCATATTGCTCGTGTTGAACAGCTTTATCCATTCCCTAAAGAGGAAACTCTCAAACTTATAGAACGTTTCCCTCATTTAGAGGAAGTTGTATGGGTGCAAGAGGAACCGAAGAATATGGGTGCATGGTCTGTTGTTATGGAGGACCTAGCTGAATTTGTCCCTGAAAATATAAAAGTGGCTTATATTGGCCGTCCAAAACGTTCAAGCCCAGCAACGGGAGAACCACATATTCACAAACAAGAGCAAGCATGGATTGTACAAGATGCATTACAGGTAGGTAAAGGAGGAGACAACCAGTGATTGAAATTAAAGTACCTGAATTAGCAGAGTCAATTTCTGAAGGCACAATTGCCGAATGGTTAAAAAAAGAAGGCGAATTTGTTCACAAAGGTGAATCGATTGCAGAGCTTGAAACAGATAAAGTAAATGTAGAGATAAACAGTGAACATAGTGGAACGATTAAGCAATTCCTTTTCCAACCTGGTGATACGGTAGAGGTTGGTCAAGTGATTGCAGTACTTGATGAAAACGGGGCAGAGGGAAGTGCACCAGTTGAAACAGCTCAAGCTCCACAGCAAGAGCAACCTCAGGTACAAGCTGCACCACAAGTAACAGAAGCACCAAAAGTTGCTGGAGCAGTGCAAACTAGCTCACAAGAAAAACAAAATAATGCAATTGCTTCTCCAGCTGCCCGTAAAAAGGCACGTGAATTAGGAATCGATTTGAACGAAGTTCCATATAAGGATCCACTAGGTCGTGTTAGAGTAGAAGGTGTTGAAGCTTATAAGCAATCATTAACTCAAGCTACAGCGCAACCAGCTAAGACTACCCAACCAGCTCAACCGGTAGTAGATGAAAAAGAAGCATACACAGAGCGAATTAAAATGTCACGCCGTCGTCAAACGATTGCAAAACGTCTAGTTGAAGCACAACACACTGCTGCGATGTTAACAACGTTTAATGAAGTCGATATGTCTGCGGTTATGGAAGTTCGTAATCGCCGTAAGGATGCATTTTATAAAAAGCATGGTGTGAAGCTTGGTTTCATGTCATTCTTTACGAAAGCTGTAATTGGCGCATTGAAGGCATTCCCATATGTAAATGCGGAAATCCAAGGCAATGAAATTCTGCTTAAAAAGTACTATGATATCGGTATTGCCGTATCTGCTGAAGATGGATTAGTTGTACCGGTAGTTCGCCATGCTGATCGTCTAAGCTTTGCAGGAATTGAAAGTGAAATTGGTCGTCTAGCTGAAAAAGCAAGATCAAATTCACTTGGATTAAGCGATCTTCAAGGTGGAACATTCACAATCACAAATGGTGGAACATTCGGTTCTCTTTACTCAACACCGATTTTAAACACTCCACAGGTTGGTATTCTTGGAATGCATAAAATCCAAAGACGCCCAGTTGTTATTGATAATAACGACACTGTAGAAGTACGACCAATGATGTATGTGGCTCTTTCCTATGACCACAGAATTATCGACGGAAAAGACGCTGTACAATTCTTAGTAAAAGTAAAAGAATTACTAGAAGACCCAGAAGATTTATTATTAGAAGGATGATTTTTTAAGGTGCATGACACACTTTCCTGTGTCGTGCACCTTTTTTCTTGACGATTTAAAATAGCATTGATAAGATTATTTGGTTATATTGAAATAGTTTTCTACTTGTATATGTTTGAGAATATGGCTCAAACGTCTCTACCAAGCTGCCGTAACATAGCTTGACTACAAGGGAGTTATGTTTTTTGGATATATTAATATGTTTCCTTATGCATCTCTCTTTTGTACAAGCTTTGGTAGGTCATGCTATCAAAGCTTTTTTATTTGTTTAATAAAAACTACACCAAGATGGGAAGAATAGGAGCATGAAAAATTATTTTGAGTTTAGTGAAAGAAAAACATCATATAAACAAGAATTTATTGGTGGACTAACGACATTTTTATCAATGGCGTATATCCTTGTTGTTAATCCACTTGTATTAAGTGAATCCGGGATGGACAAGGGCGCTGTATTTACTGCAACCGCGATTACGGCAATTATTGGTTCATTGTTAATTGGGATCCTTGCGAACTATCCAATTGGGATTGCACCAAGTATTGGGTTGAACTCATTCTTCACGTATTCAGTTGTTCTTGGGATGGGGATACGTTGGGAGGTTGCATTAACTGGAGTCTTCATCTCAGGTATTTTATTCGTTTTATTAAGTGTGTTAAAAGTCCGTGAAAAAATTATTAATGTCATTCCTAAGGATTTGAAATATGCGATTGCAGGGGGAATTGGATTTTTCGTCGCATTTATCGGATTAAAAAATGCAAAAATAATCGTAGGTAGTGATGCAACATTTGTAGCACTCGGAGATTTTACGTCTGGCCCAACTGCACTTGCATTATTTGGATTTATTATTACTTCAGTGATGTTAGTACGAGGAATTCGTGGCGGAATTTTTTATGGAATGGTGATATCATCAATCGTTGGAATGATTGTAGGAATTATTGATAAACCAACAAGCATCATCGGTAGTATTCCAAGTCTAGAGCCCACATTTGGAGTTGTTTTTTCAGAGCTTCCAAATGTATTTACACCCGATTTAATTGTTGTTATTTTTACATTCCTTTTTGTTGGATTCTTCGATACAGCTGGAACATTGATTGCGGTAGCAAGTCAGGCGGGGATATTGAAGGATAATAAAATTCCGAATGCTGGACCAGCACTCTTAGCTGATTCATCTTCATCGGTAATTGGTTCAATCCTTGGGACTTCAACAACTGCATCCTTTATCGAGTCAACTGCGGGTATTGCAGCAGGAGCCCGAACAGGCTTTGCATCCATTGTCATTTCAGGATTTTTCCTATTGTCACTGTTATTTTCACCATTGTTGTCAGTTGTTACTTCTGAAATAACATCTCCAGCGCTCATTATTGTAGGTGCAATGATGGTTGCTGAAGTGCGGCATATTGATTGGACGAAGCTTGATATTGCAATCCCAGCATTCACAACGATCATTATGATGCCACTCACATTCAGTGTTGCAACTGGTATTGCTTTGGGCTTCATCATGTATCCAGTTACAATGATTGCCTTGAAAAAACACCGAGAAGTACATCCGATCATGTATATTCTCTTTGTCACGTTTATAACATATTTTATTTATATTTCTTAAAAAGAGTATGGCCCCATTCTTTGATTGAATGGGGCTGTTATTATTTCGTTTCAGGATGGACAATTGGTGCAGTTTCAATCGATACAAGGGTTGGCGATTCTTTTGATAGTGCCTCTGCGAGTGTTGGCTCTAGTTCAGATATATTCTTTATATTGTATCCCTTCCACGTACATGCCTCGGCAATTTTAACAAAGTCAGGGTTAGTTAAATCAACACCGTTTTGGATATTGCCACTCACAATCATTTTATCCCTTTCCATTTGTAGTGCATGATTATTTAAGATGATGACAGTAATGTTTAACTGATATCGGATTGCTGTTAGAAGATCCGCTAATGTCATTTGAATGCCACCGTCACCAACAATCGCGATCACTTGTTTTTCAGGATTACAAAGCTTTGCTGCAAGGGCAGCGGGAAGGCCGAATCCCATCGTCCGCCATTCACCAGAGAATAAAATGGTCTGACCTTGCGAACGGAAATTCCGATTAAACCAAACGGTAACATCCCCAGTATCTAATCCGATAATCGCATCTGTCTCGACCTGATTTTCAATCGCTCTCATAATTCGAGAGGGGTGTAAAGGTTCATTTGGTTGTAATCCTTCTTGTTCATTTTGGAGATCCCACTTTTGTTTTACTTCTTTAAATTGTGCGATCCACTCTTGGTTAGGCTCATGCTTTCCGAGACTCTCCGTCAAAAGCGGTGTAACTGCATCAGCCATGCCACATATCCCTAGTTCGACTTGGATGCCCTTTCCGATATTTTCCTTTGTAATATCGATTTGAATGATTCGTGCTTGTTGGGGAACATATCCTTCAGGCCACCATAAATTTCCGATAAGTAAGACAACATCAGCTTGCTGGAATAATTGCTTTGCGTGGGGATTTCCACCTTGCCCAATCCCACCTAAAAGATTGTCAGAGGAATTTCGGAAATAGCCTTTTGCACCTAAGCTGACAAGGATTCCTGCACCCCAAATTTTTGCTAACGCCTCTACTTCATTAACTGCATTTTTTGCACCAAGCCCAGCTAAAATCATCGGCCTTTTTGCGGACTTCATGATGGACAATACTTGTTCAATATCGTGCTCGTTGAAGGCTGTTGCGTTTCCTTGAATGATTGTTGCTTTACTTTGAAGCTTTCCTGTCGACGGTAATTCAAATAGATCCTTAGGAATGGATAGATGAGTAACGGAACCTTTTTCGAGTGATGTATGCATTGCTTTTACCAAAACATCAATAATAGCATCTGGGTTCGTTAGTAAGGTCGTATATTCTGCCATAGGTTTGATTAATTCCTGTTGGTCAATGTATTGTTTATAGTCTGTTCCAATTTTATTTGTAGGTGCTTGTCCGGTAATGGCTAATACAGGTGCCTTATCCAAATAGGCATCACCAAGCCCATTCATGAGGTTTCCCAAACCAGGTCCCATGGTTACTAGGCAAACTCCAAGCTTCCCTGTTAATTTCGCTTCAGCAGAAGCCATCATAGCAGCAACCGATTCATGCTTAACGGCAATGAATTGAATGGCATTTTGTTTTGCAAGTTCATCCATCAATCCGATAATCGCATCACCAACAACTCCATAAATCCTTTTTACTCCCCACAATTCAAGCTGCTTCAGTAAAAGACGAGCCACTGTTTCGTTAAATTGAGTCATTTTGTTTGCCCCCTTTTTGATTATGATTCCAAATACTGGGGTTGGTTATTCTGGAGGCAACTATTTTCGCTTGGAACAGTATTGGTTTCTTTATTGGTAAAAAGTAAGAAGGAAACTAATTGCTGTCAGTTCCGATGAAGTGATTCTAGCGCTAGCATTACCGCAAACGATGGAAATCCCTTAACAGGGGCATGCCAACCGCTCTAGCATTGCCGCGAACCTAAAACTTCCACTTGCGTGAGCACGCAACATTATATGGGGAGGAATAGAGAATTAGTGTATCTAATGAATAAATCATATTCATACCCATTATTAAAAAATTTTCATCTATTACTAAAACCATTCATGTTATACTTGCCTTAAAAAGGGGTGTTCACATGGAGGAGAAAGTAATGAAAGCGATTCAAGATGATTATCCTGCTGATTTTGCTTGGTGCTACGGTTGTGGCCGATTAAATGAGGATGGCCACCATTTCAGAACAGGCTGGCAAGGAGAGAATACAATCACCATTTACACACCGGAAAAGGAACACATGGCCTTACCTGGATTTGTATATGGTGGAGTGATTGCATCTCTAATTGACTGTCATGGGACAGGATCAGCAGCACTTGCCCTACATCGTAAAAA
This sequence comes from Fredinandcohnia quinoae, assembly GCF_022427965.1. Classification (GTDB taxonomy): domain Bacteria; phylum Bacillota; class Bacilli; order Bacillales; family Bacillaceae_L; genus Ferdinandcohnia; species Ferdinandcohnia quinoae. The sequence goes on from NZ_JAKTTI010000016.1 coordinate 34,709, forward strand.
TGGTCATGAGGTATGCGATGGTACTGAGCCACCACGTTTTGTAACCGCTTCACTTAAGGTTGACTTTGTGAAACCCACACCACATGGAGTGCCATTAAAAGCAGTAGGTACCATTCATGAAGTTCATCCGAAAAAGTGGAGAGTTGATACAGAAGTGTATGCAAATGATGAACTTTGCGCTCGAGGTGAAGTTGTTGCGGTCGTCATGCCAAGTACATTTTTGAAAAAATAACTACTATGATGTCCGGTCTTTACAAAAAGGCCGGACAAATTTTTTTGTAGAATTTTGTAACGAAATAAAAAAATCCTCGTCTATTTGAAAGATAGGAATATTTACATAGTCAATAGGAGGACATCATGAAAAAGATTAGTATTTTAGTTGTGACAATGTTTTGTTTATTATTAGTAGTTGCTTGTTCAAATGAAGCAGACAAGAAGAAGGAAGAAACACCAGAACCAGCACCAAAAGTATCGTTAGAAAAGATGGCTACAGAGATTAAAGAACAAATAGCAGAAGACCTGAAAGCAGGTGGAGTTACAGAGCCGTTGGTAGATGGCAAATTACAAATGTATATCGAAGCAAACTTAAAGGATAGCACAGAAAGTGATCCGGGAGTGCCGATCTACTTAGAAAGAATGCAGATTAATCAAGAAGATCTAGCAAATGGCGTTGTTGTTGGTGCGATGATGAATGTGAACTCCGATGAAATCATTGTGTTAGAAGCAGCTGACGAGGAAAAAGTAGATGCTTTGAAGGAAGCGTTAGAGCGTGAAAAGGCAGCCCAAAATCAAACATGGGAACAGTATTTACCTGATCAGTATGAGAAGGTGAAGAAGAATATCATTAAAACAAATGGTACGTTTTTGATCTATATCACATACGACAATCCTGAAAGTATTGAAAAAATCTTTGATAATCAATTTAAGTAAGAAAAAAGGCACTCTGTGTGCCTTTTTGTACTTTATCCATGGATGTGGTCATTAGATGGTTTTTAGTAGTTTACTGTTTTTATTTTTCTTTCTACCTTTTGCTCTCCTTGTCTATTATGCTAGTCCTAGAAACGGAAAGAACGTAGTTTTATTAGCTGTCAGTTTGTTTTTTTATGCATGGGGAGAGCCGATCTACATTCTGTTAATGATTTTTTCAGCATTCGTCGATTATTTCCATGGATTACTTATTCATAAATATCGTGAAACGAAACCGATAAAGGCAAAAATGGCTCTCATCTCATCATTAGTCATTAATATCGGGATATTAGCCTTTTTCAAATATGCAGATTTTCTAGTCGAAAATATCAATCTACTTATTGGAACAGAAATTGAACCATTGCAACTACCACTCCCAATAGGGATATCCTTTTACACCTTTCAAACGATGTCATATTCAATTGATGTCTATAGAGGACGAGTACTTCCTCAAAGAAATCCAATTGCTTTAGCACTGTATGTAAGCTTATTTCCACAGCTAATTGCAGGGCCGATTGTTAGATACCAATCAATTGCTGATGAGCTTTCCAATCGGGAGTGGGATACATCTCAATTTGCTGATGGAGTTCGGATTTTTATAATTGGACTTGGCAAGAAGGTTCTATTAGCAAATAACATTGGGTTACTCTGGAATACAATTCAGAGTCGAGGTTTCGATGAAGTAACCATTTTAGCTGCTTGGCTTGGAATTATTGCTTTTGCGTTTCAAATTTACTTCGATTTTAGTGGGTATTCCGATATGGCAGTAGGACTGGGGAAAATGTTTGGCTTTCATTTTCCGAGGAATTTTTATTATCCATATCTATCAAAGAGCGCTACAGAGTTTTGGCGCAGATGGCATATTACACTCGGTTCTTGGTTCCGGGACTATGTGTATATCCCATTAGGTGGAAGTAAACGAGGGAAAATCAACATGTATCGGAATCTTCTAATTGTCTGGGGTCTTACTGGTCTATGGCATGGAGCGAGCTGGAACTTCGCATTTTGGGGACTTTATTTTGGGATTATCATTATGATTGAAAAGGCAGGCTGGTTGAAGGTTCTTACTAAAATGAATCCAATCTTTCAGCATATGTATCTCATCTTCGTTATTTTAATAAGTTGGGTGCTATTTATTTTTGAGGACTATCAAGAAGGTTTAACCTATTTGAAGATCATGTTCGGATTCGCAAATCACCGTTTATTTGATTCGCAATTTTTATATGATCTCTATACAAATAGTGTACTACTCATCATTCTTTTCATTGCTTCAACACCAGTTGCAGTCAATCTATCAGCAAAAAGGATAAAAAAGATAGATGCTTATGTATTACCTATTTTCTATCTCATGATTCTTTTATTATCAACGGCATATTTAGTGGATGAATCATTCAATCCGTTTCTTTACTTTAGGTTTTAAGGGGTGTTTGATGTGAAAAATAAAGTGATAATCGGGTTTTTCCTTTGTTTTATTGGTGGCATCGGATTGATGCATTTTATTACAAAGGATGTCGATTTCTCTGAAAGGGAAAATCGAATGCTCACACAAATGCCACAGTTCAGCTTCAAAAACTTCGTGTCTGGAGATTTTACAAAAGACTTCGAAGAATATGTAACAGACCAATTTGTTTGGAAGGGATTTTGGACCGGAATGAAGGCCAATGCTGAAACCTTAACATTAAAGAAGGAAAACAATGGGGTGTTTCTTGGGAACGACGGCTATTTATTAGAGCGATTTGAAAGACCAGAAGAGCAGCTTCAACGTAATATCGATAGCCTCAAGTATTTTTCAAATAAAGCGAAGAATAGTAAAGCTTATTTTCTATTAGTCCCAACATCTGTAGAAGTGTACCCAGATAAATTGCCTTTGTATGCAGAATTGTATAGTCAAAGGGAAATCATCACATCAACAGATAATCAGCTGAATCAGTCGATGCCTTTAATTAATGTAACAGAAAAACTTATGCGAAAAAAAGATGAGCCTATCTATTTCCGAACCGATCATCACTGGACAATGAGGGGAGCTTATTATGCATATAGGGAAGTAGCAAAAGCGATGGGATTCATTCCATATGAGATAGATGATTTCAATATTGAAGAGGTTTCTGCTGATTTTTACGGAACTTTTTACACTAAGGCGAATGCGCCACGGTATAAGCCAGACAAAATTGAGGTATTTAAGCCGAGGTTTGAAGTCAAGTATGATGTGGAATATGTGGATGAGGGAAAAAGCACAACCGCTTTGTATGAACCAAATTTTTTAAGTAAACGGGATCAATACTCATACTTTTTGAACGGAAACCATAGTTTAGTGAAAATCTCTTCGACTATTAAAAATGGGCGTAAACTTGCGGTTATCAAAGATTCATATGCACATGCATTGATTCCCTTTTTAGTAAATCATTTTGAGGAAGTACATGTGATGGATCTTCGCTATTATCATATGAATCCATACAAATATTTAGCTGATCATCAGATTAATGATGTATTGTTTTTATATAATGTGGCTAATTTTTCAAAGGATACTAATCTGATTTGGTTAAAACAGTAAAAAGCGCAGTTCAAATGAACCGCGCTTTTCTTTAAATCACGCCCTGAGCTATCATTGCATCGGCAACTTTTACAAATCCTGCAATATTTGCACCGACAACTAGATTACCAGGATGGCCGTAATCTTCGGCAGCTTTCATACTGCTTTGATAGATATTTATCATGATTTCATGTAATTTCGTGTCTACCTCTCCAAATGTCCATGAGAGTCTCATGCTATTTTGGGTCATTTCTAATGCAGAGACCGCGACTCCACCTGCATTAACAGCTTTTCCAGGACCAAAAAGTGTTTCGCTTGCAAGGAATGCATCAATTGCATCCAATGTACAAGGCATGTTAGCACCTTCACCGATTGCTTTAACCCCATTTGCAATTAGGATTTTTGCTGAGGTTTGATCAATTTCATTTTGTGTTGCACAAGGTAAGGCGATATCACAAGGAATTGACCAAATTCCGGAGCAACCTTCAAAGTACTCTGCATGTGGATGTTCTTTTATATACTCACTGATTCTCTTTCTATCAACTTCTTTTATTTGTTTGATTGTTTCAAGATTAAGGCCATTTTCATCATAAATATAACCATTTGAATCACTACAAGCTACGACCTTAGCGCCAAGCTGTGTTGCCTTATCAATTGCATAGATGGATACATTTCCAGAACCGGATACAACTACCGTGCTATTTTTAAAAGAAAGTCCTTTATCTTTTAGCATCTCATGTACGAAGTAAACAGTGCCATATCCAGTTGCTTCGGTACGAGCCAAGCTGCCGCCAAATCCTAGGCCTTTACCAGTTAATACTCCAGCCTCATAGCCACCGCGGATTTTCTTGTATTGACCAAACATATAGCCAATTTCTCGTGCACCTACACCAATATCTCCAGCAGGTACATCGATATCAGGACCAATATATTTACAAAGCTCAGTCATAAAGCTTTGTGTAAAACGCATGATTTCACCTTCAGACTTTCCTTTTGGATCAAAGTCTGAACCACCTTTGCCGCCACCAATAGGAAGTCCGGTTAAGGAGTTTTTGAGGATTTGTTCGAATCCTAGAAATTTAATAATGCTTGCGTTAACGGAAGGGTGAAAACGAAGGCCGCCCTTGTATGGTCCGATTGCACTGTTGAACTGAACGCGGTAGCCGCGATTTACATGTGCCTTACCATTGTCATCTACCCACGGAACTCTAAATGTAATGATTCGTTCAGGCTCTACCATTCGTTCAAGAATATTATGTTCAATATATTTTGGATGTTTTGCTAATACAGGAATGAGGGAATCAAAAATTTCCTTTACAGCTTGATGAAATTCATACTCATAAGGATCACGCTTTTTAACTGCCTCAAATACTCTATTTACATAATCAGTCGCGATTTGTGTTCCAGGTTTTTTAACAACTTCCTCCAAAGTAGCCATCTACCATTCACCCTTTCTTTAATCCGTAATTTTGTTTTCTTTAAAAAATATCTATATAAACACAAGGTATTTTTCAAATTATTCGACTTTTCCTTAAGAAGTATTCTATAATTTATAAATAATCTAAGCAATATGGATAGTAGATAAGATTCATGCTGAAATGAGATTGATGGGGGTAGGGGCGTTGGAATTACGACAAATCCAGTACTTTATTGAAGTGGCTAAGCGGGAGCATGTGACGGAAGCAGCACATTCATTACATGTGGCTCAGTCAGCAGTAAGCCGGCAGTTATTTAATTTGGAGGCTGAATTAGGGGTAGACCTTTTTATAAGGGAAGGAAGAAATGTACGTTTGACTCCGATTGGAAGAATGTTTTTAGATCATATGGAACAAGCGATGAAGGTAATTGAAAATGCGAAGAGGGAAGTTGAGGAGTATTTAGATCCAGAGCAAGGGACCATACGAGTGGGATTCCCTAGTAGCTTAGCCGCCTATACAATGCCTACGGCAATCTCCGCTTTTCGTGAACGATATCCACAAGTAAAGTTCAAATTGAGTCAGGGATCCTATCATTCCTTAATTGAAGGAGTGATAAAAGGAGATATTGATATGGCGATGCTTGGACCGGTGCCAATGCAGGAAAAGAAAGTAAAAGGAAGTATCCTATTTACTGATCATATTGTTGCTTTACTGCCAAACACACATCCTCTTGCACATAAAAAGACCTTAATGCTAAGCCAATTAATGGATGACTCATTTGTGCTGTTTCCAGAGGGATTCATTTTGAGGGAAATTATTGTCAATGCATGTAGACAACTAGGCTTCCAACCTAAAATCTCATTTGAAGGTGAAGATATTGATGCGATTAAAGGATTGGTTTCAGCGGGACTAGGAATCACACTCATTCCAGAGATAACATTGGTTGATAGTATTCCGCGTTCAACTGTCAAAGTACGCGTAACAGAGCCAGATGTTACTCGTACAGTAGGTGTAATCATTCCAAAGGAAAGAGAATTACTCCCAACAGAGAGAATGTTTCATGAATTTTTGAAAGAATTCTTCTCTATGCTGGACAAATTCCAAAATTAAACTGAGTAAGGCAATTACCCATATGCCCCATTGGTCTTATATATGCTAGCTTCCAAAATTAGTAGTAAATTCACAAAGGGATTTGTAAATTTATGTAGAATTAGTAAATATAAGAAAGGAGGGGTAATGTGAAGTCGATCGGTGTTGTTAGGAAAGTGGATGAATTGGGGCGTATTGTCATTCCCGTTGAACTACGTAGAACATTAAATATCGATATTAAAGATCCGATAGAGATATTTGTTGAACAGGATAAAATCATATTGAAGAAGTATGAGTCTTCTATCTCATGTGTTTTTTGTGATGAGGCAAACGCTGTTGTCTTTTATAAGAATAAAGCGGTTTGTAAAGAGTGTGCAATAGGTCTCGGACATACGGTTACTGTAAGAAGTTAGAAGAAGACAATAATAATTATTGACAGCGACCAGCAAAGGGGTCGTTTTTTTAAATGTCAAACCATTTACTAAATATGTAGTATTTCCTCGGAAATAGGAGGAATTTGTCATAAGTGTGTAGAAGATAAGTATAGAAAAAGGTGGAACAATATATATATAGGAGTATATATTAAGTATGGGGGTGAAACGATGTCTGTCTCAAAAATTTTAAAGTGGGTTACTGGTGGCCTAGAAGCATTATTAGGAATACCGATTTTGGGTGCTACGATTATTCTTAGTATGTTATGGGTTCCATTAGGAATTATGTTAATCTTACATATCATTACACTTGTTTTGACGAAAAAAGAAGGTGGAGCAACGACAGGTAGTATTTTGGGAATTGTAACTTCATGTATTGCTTGGATTCCGTTTGTTGGAATGATTATGCATATATTATCAGCTATCTTCCTTATGCTTGATGCAAACAAAGCAGACCAACATGCTTAAAGAAGTTATTAAAAGGGGCTATTACACTAAATAGCCCCTTTCTTTATTTTGAATAGATAAGTTGGCCGGAAACGGCTCCTATTTGTCCGTCCTCGAGTTTTAGAAGTTGACTAACGGTTACAAAATGATACCCCTTTTTCTTCATGTTACTAATAATTGCATCTACAGCTTCTGGTGTTGCCGAATGAATATCATGCATTAACACAATTGAACCATTTGATACATTTGAAAGTACTTCTTGAACAATGGCACTACTACTTCGAAGTTTCCAATCAAGACTGTCAACTGACCATAGAATAAGTGGTAGCTTGGCAGCACCTTGAACTGTCTCATCTACGGCTCCATATGGAGGGCGAACCAGCTGCGGTTTATAGCCCAATATCTCTTGTATAGCTGTATTTGTATGGGTGACTTCTTGTCTAATTCCATCTAAACCAATTGAGGTGAAATTAGTATGTGTCCAAGAATGGTTTCCAATTTCATGCCCTTCTTCATAAATTTTTTTTAATGTATCTGGATAAAGGTTAACACGATTACCAAGCACGAAAAAAGTAGCATTTGCTTGATGTTTTTTTAAAATATCTAAAATAAGTTGAGTATTTTTAGGGTGCGGTCCATCATCAAAAGTTAGTGCAACTTGTTTACGTTTCGATTCATCTTCATACGAAATGACAGGTTTTACTTTCTGATTTTCTATACGATAAAGCTCTCTGAATTTTAATGAATCTTCTGCAGGTATTTGGAAATGATCATCCATATCAGACCATCCGCAAGTCATAATTGTAACAATTAAAACTAAAAGATAAATGGTGCCTCTTTTTATATTCATAAAACGGCCCCTTTATATTTAAGTTATGAGATGAGCTTGATGCCAACTGCAGAACCAAGAACCATTGCGATAAATAGAAGTCGCTTCCAATCCTTTGGTTCACCGTAAAAAATCATCCCTAGAATAGCGCCGCCTGATGCGCCAATTCCTGTCCAAATGGCGTATGCTGTCCCCATTGGTAAGGTCCTCATTGCTAATGCAAGGAATAAAAAGCTGCCCCCAAATCCTGCCAACAAATAGACGAGGGACTGCCAGTTTCGTTGTGCATGAAGCCTGTTAATCATCACAACTCCAATCATTTCAAACAAACCAGCCAAAGTGAGATATGCCCATTCCATCATGCATCAACTCCTTCTGTTGGTTCCTCTTTCGTTACAAGCTTCAACCCGATTACCCCAATCAGTAATACTGCGATTAAGAGAAGCTTGCCAAGCTTAACAGGCTCATTGAAAAGGATAATTTCTGAAATAACTGTACCGGCAGTACCTAGACCTACAAAGACTGCATAAACCGTTCCAACCGGTAGGCGTTTCCCAGCCATGATTAGCATATAAAAACTGATAAAAATAGAAATAGCTGTGCCTATCCATTCCCATACACTATCTGCATGTTTTAGTCCAATCACCCAAAAGACTTCAAAGAATGACGCGAAAAATACTTTGAGCCACTGTGTATTCATTGTGTTTCCCCCTATTCATTACTATTTACTAAGAAAAACAAAAAAAGCCTGAGAGATTATAACAATTGTACAATCTCCCAGGCTTTTGTCCCTCCGTGGCATAGCATTAGCTATGAGTTCTCTCTCGGACCAGACCAGTGATATACCGCGGAACCCTAGAGAACATTTTCTTATTCATCTTCTAATAAGTATACATAATGCTTGGATATTTTTTAAGAGGTAAAGCGAAAATAAATGATATTGGTTGTTGTTGACTGGTATTGAATGGAATTGATTGTTTTTGGTTGATTAATGAAAATGCTTTCCTTATAATAAATGTACATAACAAAAAGGGAGTGTCACAATTGTTAACTCCGGAAAGACATCAGATCATTGTTGATTTACTCAAACAAAAAGGTGTAGTGAAGCTGCAGGAATTAGTTGAGCGAACAGACTCTTCGGAATCAACCATTCGTCGGGATTTAATGCAGCTTGAAGAAGCAAATAAGTTGAAGCGAGTACATGGTGGTGCTGAGCTCATTCAAGGAAAACGGTCTGAACCAAGCTACCAAGAAAAATCAGCCAAAAACCTTCAACAAAAAGAAATGATTGCAAAATATGCAGCAAGCTTAGTGAATGATGGAGACTCCATTTTTCTAGATGCAGGTTCAACAACGATGCAAATGATTCCATATTTGAATCAAAAGGACATTACAGTCGTCACAAATGGTGTGAATTTAATTGAGGAACTATTAGAAAAGGAAATTACAACCTATCTCATTGGTGGAATGGTAAAAAAACGAACAAAGGCATTAATAGGCAGCGGTGCAATAACGGGCCTAAAAGGCTATCGATTTGATAAATGTTTTATTGGAGTAAATGGGATTGACTTGCATTACGGTTATACAACTCCGGACCCGGAGGAAGCACTTTTAAAGCAGACAGCCATGTCGTTATCACGTGAAAAATATATTGTAGCGGATCATTCTAAATTTGGTGAAGTTTCATTTGCAAAAATAGCTGAACTACAAGAAGCGGTCATTATCACAGATAAAGTGATAAACAAATACAGTGAATATACAAAAATAAAGGTCGTGACATCATGATATACACATGTACGCTAAATCCATCAATCGATTATTTTATTGAAATGGATGATTTTAAAATTGGGGAGTTAAACCGAATCAAGGATGATTCAAAAAGACCTGGTGGAAAGGGAATTAATGTTTCTAGAGTGTTGAAAAATGTAGGAATTGATAGCGTAGCAACAGGATTTCTCGGTGGTTTTACAGGGCAATTCATTACAGATTCCTTAGAACAACAGAACATACCTACTAACTTTGTCCAAATAGAAGGGGAGACAAGAATAAATGTGAAGCTTCGGGCTCAATCCGAAACAGAAATAAATGGTCAAGGACCATTTATTTCAGAAGGTGAGCTTCAATTATTATTGAATCAATTCAATCAATTAAAAAGCGGAGATATTTTGGTTTTAGCAGGGAGTATCCCATCGTCCTTGTCTCCTAACCTATATGAGGAAATCGCAAATAGACTTTTGGAGAAGAACATCAAGGTTATTGTTGATGCTACAAAAGAAATGTTAAAAGGAGTTTTACCGTACAAACCATTTCTTATAAAACCAAATCATCATGAATTAGGAGAAATATTTGGTGTTTCGATTCATTCGGTTAGTGATGCAATTCCTTATGGAAAAAGGCTGGTTGAAATGGGTGCAGAACATGTAATTGTGTCAATGGCTGAAAAAGGTAGTTTGCTTTTTGTTCAGGATCGCGTGTATTACGCAAATATTCCCAATGGCAAACTTTTGAACTCAGTTGGTGCAGGAGATTCTGTAGTTGCTGGCTTCATAGCTTCTTATTCAAAGAATAGTGACGTGGTAGAAGCTTTTCGTTTTGGAGCAGCTGCAGGAAGTGCAACTGCCTATTCAGAAGGATTATGCGCAGGGACAAAGATTAATGAACTGCTAGCACAAGTAAAAGTGGAAGCCATATAGAAAGGACAAAGCAAACATGAGAATTACAGAGCTATTGAAGGAAGATACAGTTATTCTAGATCTGTCATCTACTTCAAAGGAACAAGTCATTGATGAACTTGCCAATAAACTTAATGAAGCTGGACGATTACAGGATAAAGAGCAATTCAAACAGGCTATTTTTACTAGAGAAGAGCAAAGTACAACTGGAATCGGGGAAGGAATTGCGATTCCCCATGCAAAAACAGCAGCCGTTAAAACGCCAGCAATTGCCTTTGGGCGATCAATTAGTGGTGTTGATTATGAAGCATTAGATGGTCAACCAAGTCATTTGTTTTTTATGATTGCAGCTGATGAAGGTGCAAATAATGCCCATTTGGAAACATTATCACGCCTTTCATCACTATTAATGGATGAAGAGCTAAGGGCAAAGCTAATGCAGGTAGAAAGCGTACATGAACTCTTGCAAGCAATCAATGACAAGGAAGCTGAATCAGAGATAGAAGAAGAGCCACAAGAAGCAGTGAGTGGACAGCAAATAGTTCTTGCGGTTACAGCCTGTCCAACAGGGATTGCCCATACGTATATGGCAGCTGATGCTTTAAAAGCAAAAGCAAAGGAAATGAATGTTCATATTAAGGTTGAGACAAATGGCTCAACCGGTGTTAAAAATGAATTAACTCAATCAGAAATTGATGAGGCTGTCGCTATTATTGTTGCTGCAGATAAGCAGGTCGATATGGCTCGCTTTAATGGAAAAAAAGTTATTCAGGTACCAGTTGCACAAGGAATTCGTAAACCAGAGGAATTAATCACTAGAGCCATTAATCAAGATGCTCCTGTTTATCAAACAGACCAGAAGGCAAAAGATAAGTCGACTGAGACCGGAGCAGGAGCTGGCTTTTACAAACACTTGATGAATGGTGTTTCAAATATGCTCCCATTTGTAGTAGGGGGCGGTCTATTAATTGCCATTTCATTCGTTTTTGGAATAAATGCTTCTGACCCAAATGATCCATCTCATCATCCAATCGCAGAGGCACTTATGACAATTGGGAGTGCAAATGCTTTTAAACTAATGATCCCAGTGTTAGCTGGATTCATTGCAATGAGTATTGCCGATCGCCCAGGACTCGCACCAGGTATGGTCGGGGGACTAATGGCAACAACTGGCGACGCAGGATTTTTAGGTGGCTTAATTGCGGGCTTTCTTGCAGGGTATCTGGTTTTATTAGTAAAAAAAGTATTTGCCAGATTACCAGAATCCCTTGAAGGGTTAAAGCCGGTATTGATTTATCCGTTTTTCGGGATATTACTAACAGGGGTCATTATGTATGTCTTAGTTGGTCCGTTAAAGATTGTTATGGACACCATTACGATGTGGCTTGAAGGTCTGGGAACAGGTAATTTAGTAGTACTCGGATTAGTATTAGGTGCAATGATGTCAATCGATATGGGTGGGCCGATTAATAAAGCAGCCTTTACTTTTGGGATTGCGATGATTGATGCGGGGAATTACGCTCCACATGCTGCAATCATGGCAGGTGGTATGACGCCACCACTAGGAATTGCTTTGGCAACAACCTTCTTTAAAAATCGTTTTACAAAACAAGAAAGAGAAGCAGGGAAAACGTGTTACTTCATGGGAGCATCATTCATTACTGAAGGAGCAATCCCATTTGCGGCAGCAGACCCTGGTCGAATCATTCCTGCTGCTGTTATCGGATCGGCAATTACAGGTGCCCTTACAATGATGTTTGGCATTGGATTACCAGCTCCACATGGTGGAATATTTGTTATTCCATTCGTCACTGGAAATTGGTCATTATATGTATTAGCAATTGTCATTGGTTCAATCATCACAGCATTATTGGTAGGTTTTTTAAAGAAACCAATAAAATAATTACGAGAGAACCCTGCAAAATTTGAGCAGGGTTCTTTTAAAAATAAAGTAGTACAAACCATAAAAATTGCTTAATTCAGTAAATTTGATATATAATTCGGTTATATTTTGTTTCAATTTTTAAGGGGAGAAAAAGATGATTAAGCGCTTTTTTACATACTACCGACCACATCGAAATCTATTTCTAATTGATTTTAGCTGTGCAATTATCGTTGCGATATTGGAGCTTGCCTTTCCTGTTGTCGTTCAGTGGTTTATTGATGATCTATTGCCGACGGGGAAATGGTCATTGATAGTTTGGGTGAGTATTGGCCTATTATTTGTATATATGGCTAGTACAGGACTACAATTTATTGTGAATTACTTGGGGCATAAGCTTGGAATCAATATTGAAACAGATATGAGGCAGCAGCTGTTCCAACATGTTCAGAAGCAATCATTTCGCTTTTTTGATAATACAAAAACAGGACATGTGATGAGTCGAATAACGAATGATTTATTTGATATTGGTGAATTAGCCCACCATGGTCCAGAGGATTTATTTATTGCAGTCATGACATTTATCGGGGCATTTTGGATTATGCTAACCATCAATGTGCAGCTTGCATTAATTACAATAGTCGTTGTGCCATTCTTGGTTTGGTTAATTGCATTCTCGAATATTCGCATGAATCATGCATGGAAAGAAATGTATGGTAAAATTGCGGATGTCAATGCACGAGTTGAGGATAGTGTCTCAGGTGCACGTGTTGTCCAATCCTTCACTAACGAAAAGTTTGAAATTGACAGATTTAGAACTGATAACCGTAAATTTCGTAAGGCAAAGCTTGTGGCCTATAAGGTAATGGGGTATACATCATCAGGAATTTATATGATGACACGCCTATTTATCCTCGTTGTATTGGTATATGGAGCTTGGTTAACTTTTAATGGAACATTGTCATCAGGTGAATTGGTAGCATTTATTCTTTATGTGAACGTTCTGTTTAAACCGATTGATAAAATCAGTGCATTATTGGAGCTTTATCCAAAAGGAATGGCCGGATTCAAACGTTTTACAGAATTACTTGATATGGAACCGGAGGTAGAGGATGCGAAGGATGCTATTACAGTTCCATCACTTCGTGGCGATATCAGGTTTGATCATGTAACATTTGGTTACGATGACAAACAAAAGCCTGTTTTAAATGGAATTGATCTACAGGTTCATGCAGGTGAAACAGTTGCATTTGTCGGACCATCTGGAGCAGGAAAAACGACAATTTGCTCATTAATTCCTCGCTTTTATGATGTGAATGAGGGTTCTATATCAATTGATGACATTGATATACGCAAGATGACAAAAGAATCATTACGTTCACAAATTGGGATTGTTCAGCAGGATGTGTTTCTATTCACTGGGACATTACGTGAAAATATCGAGTATGGAATGCTTGGCGCGACAGATGAACAAATTGAAGAAGCAGCAAAGCGCGCACATTTAGAAGATTTTATTGCCGGACTTCCTGAAGGCTATGAAACACAGGTAGGAGAGAGAGGCCTGAAGCTTTCCGGCGGTCAGAAGCAACGAATTGCGATTGCAAGAATGTTTTTGAAAAATCCACCAATCCTTATTTTGGATGAAGCAACTTCGGCGTTGGATACAGAAACAGAGTTAATTATCCAAAAGGCACTTACAGAGTTGTCGAAAAACCGGACAACACTTGTCATTGCTCACCGACTTGCAACGATTCGTAATGCAGATCGCATCGTTGTTGTTACCGAGGATGGCATTGCCGAACAAGGTGGACACGATGAATTGATTGAAAAAGGCGGTATCTTTGCAAATCTGCATCAGGTTCAGTATCAATCTTAGGTATTAGTTGTGAGAGCATCCACTTTGGTGGGTGTTCTTTTTTGTTGTGAGTATATTTAGATGAAATAGGCAGAGAATGGGGCTAACATGTTTGGAGTTTCGCTAACGCGCATAAAATCGGACTAATGCGCATAAATTCAGATTAACGAGCATAAATCAGTGGGATCGTGCATATCCCGTGTTTAGCGTGCAAATATCAAAATTAGCGTGCATATAATTTGATTACCGTGCAAATCCCAAAGGTACCGCTCATAAGTTAGTCGTAACGAGCATATATTCAGCTTATCGTGCATATATTTTTGCTAACGTTCATATCCCAAAACGTCAGCGAACTAGTACCACGTATCAATCGCAAAACAGTCCTTTAATAACCGGATTTTTATTAACTAACTAAAAAAAGACTCCCACACGTATATTTTTTGCGCGGGAGTCTCCATTTTTACAATTTAAACGAGCTTTTCAACGATACAATTAGGTTAAAAACAAGATTACCCTCTGTTGTATCTTTCGGGTCAACATTGAAGTATCCATGTCTGAAGAATTGGAACTTATCGTGCGGCTTTACATCCTTCATATTTGGTTCTACGAAGCCGTTTAAAACTTGAAGTGAATTTGGATTTACATAATCAAGGAATGTCTTACCTTCTTCTACTTCATTTTCTTCCTCTTCGTCAAGAACGAGTGGCTCGTACATCCGGAATTCAGCAGGGACTGCATTTTTCGCATCAACCCAGTGCAGTGTTCCTTTTACCTTACGACCCGTGAAGCCTGTACCACTTTTTGTTTCAGGATCATAGGTACAATGAATTTCTACAACATTTCCATCTTCATCTTTGATGACTTCTTCACATTTAATGAAATACGCGTGCTTTAGACGAACTTCATTTCCAGGGAAGAGACGGAAATACTTCTTCGGTGGATTTTCCATAAAGTCATCTTGCTCAATGTAGATTTCACGTGAGAATGGGATTAGTCTTGTACCCATTTCTGGATTCTCTGGATTATTTTCAGCCTCAAGCATTTCCACTTGATCCTCTGGGTAATTCGTAATCACAACTTTAAGTGGCTTCACGATACCCATTGTACGAAGTGCTTTTAATTTTAAATCCTCACGAACATAATGCTCAAGCATTTGTGAATCAACGGCACCATTTGATTTTTGTACACCAAGTGCTCTACAGAAATTACGAATTGCTTCTGCTGTATACCCTTTTCTTCTAAGGCCAGAAATCGTAGGCATACGTGGATCATCCCAGCCGTCAACAAAGCCTTCTTCAACTAATTGCTTCAGCTTACGCTTACTCATAACTGTATTCGTTACATTTAAGCGGCCGAACTCAATTTGCTGTGGTTGGCTTTCCATTTCACAATGTTCAACAATCCAATTATACAATGGACGTTGATCTTCAAATTCAATCGTACAAATTGAATGTGTAACACCCTCAATTGCATCCTCAAGTGGGTGAGCAAAAGCATACATCGGGTAGATGCACCATTTGTCACCAGTATTATGATGGGTAGCATGTGCGATACGGTAGATGACAGGGTCGCGTAAATTAATATTAGGCGAAGACATATCAATTTTTGCGCGTAGAACCTTTTCGCCATTTTGATAATCACCGGCACGCATTTTTTCAAATAACTCAAGATTTTCTTCAATTGAACGGTCACGATAGGGGCTGTTTTTACCTGGCTCAGTTAATGTACCGCGATATTGACGAATTTCATCCGCACTCAAGTCATCAACGTAGGCAAGTCCTTTTTTAATTAAAAGTACTGCGCGATCATACATTTCATCAAAATAATTAGATGCAAAAAATAATCCATCCCACTCATATCCGAGCCATTTTACATCCTCTTTAATGGAATTAACAAACTCAATATCCTCTTTTAATGGATTCGTATCATCAAATCGTAAATTCGTTTTACCGTTAAATTCGTCTGCTAAATCAAAGTTAAGGATAATCGATTTTGCGTGGCCAATGTGTAAGTAACCGTTTGGCTCTGGAGGGAACCGTGTAACGATATGATCTCGTTTTCCAGATTCCAAATCGTCTATCATAATATTTTTAATAAAATTGGATGTATGGTCCACTGTTTCTACCTCTTTCTACTACGTATAATTTGTTATTATTTATACCATAAATCGTGAAGTTTTACCATTCTTCCGATGCTTGTCGAAAGTTTCAGTTGAAAACTACATCCTATTTCATATAAACTGTGCAATATGCGAAAAATTATCACGAGTATCTATACGTTTAAAATGTATGTGTTGGAGCGATGTTATGAAAAATGAACTACAATCATATGAAATAGTTGATTTATGTCTGTTAGCGGGAAAAATAATGCTGCAAAGCGGTGCGGAAACTTATCGAGTTGAAGACACAATGACAAGAATTGCGGCTTCATATGGTTTGCATGATACTCATAGTTATGTAACACCAACTGGGATTATTTTTTCAATAAATGGCCAAGAACCGACTAAGCTTATTCGGATATCAGCAAGATCTACTGATTTGGAAAAGGTAACACAGGTTAATGATATTTCACGAAAAATAAGTAGCGGAGATATTAACTTTGAGATAGCGATTAAACAATTAAAGCAAGTTGAATCAAGTAATCACGCCTACCCG
Source organism: Fredinandcohnia quinoae (assembly GCF_022427965.1). Classification (GTDB taxonomy): domain Bacteria; phylum Bacillota; class Bacilli; order Bacillales; family Bacillaceae_L; genus Ferdinandcohnia; species Ferdinandcohnia quinoae. Next base: position 51,482 of record NZ_JAKTTI010000016.1, read on the forward strand.
ATTTGGATTCAAATTATCGCATCTGCAATTGCAAGTGGATGCTTTACAATTATGTTCATGGGTAGCTGGTATGATTTTATTCCAGCTGTTATAACAGGTGGGATTGGGTTTACTTGTTTTGTGTATATTCACCGTTTTGTAGAGCTGCGCTTTTTTGCTGAATTTCTAGCATCCTTTATTATCGGTGTGGTTGCTTATTTGTTTGTGAAGACAGGAACCGGTCAAGAGTTGGATAAAATTATCATCGGTTCAGTTATGCCTCTCGTTCCCGGTCTACTCATAACGAATGCAGTTAGAGATTTAATTGCCGGCCACCTCGTATCAGGCCTATCAAAAGGAGCGGAAGCCTTTTTAACTGCATTTGCAATTGGGACCGGAGTTGCAGTTGTACTAGCACTTTTTTAAGGAAAGGGATTTACGATGATTTATCAACTTATAACAAGTTTTATTTCTTCAGCTGCATTCGGTATTATATTTAACGCCCCAAGAAAGTCACTGATTCAATGTGGGTTTGTTGGTATGGTAGGTTGGGGTTTTTATAAATATTTGAGTAATGAGGAAGTTGATGCGGTTGTCGCCACATTAATTGCTTCATTCATTATCGCAATCATTAGCCACTTTTTTGCAAAAAAGTACCGAACACCTGTCATTATTTTTAGTGTTGCGGGAATCATTCCTCTTGTTCCCGGTGGGATGGCATATGATGCAATGCGGCATTTTGTAGAAAATGATTATGCCACTGCACTAGAAATGGCTGCAAGAGCATTTATGATTTCCGGTTCGATTGCATTTGGACTCGTTATTTCGGAGGTTATTAATCAAGTTACACGAAAAATAAGTTTGAAGAAGCTTAATTAAGTAGTGCTATGGATATCAACCCTTGAAAAAAGGAATGAATACTAATTTGCGATACTAGGAGGCTGGCTCGATGAAGATAAACATATTTGTTGTTGAAGATGATGATGCTTTGTTTGCTGCGTTGAAGAAAGGTCTAGAGGCTTGGTCGTTCCAGGTCACGAGACCAGATGATTTTGAAGGTGTGATGCGTTCATTTCTTGAACAACAGCCTCAGCTCGTCATCATGGATGTCACACTCCCGAAATTTGACGGATTTCATTGGTGTCGCGAGATTCGAGCTGTATCAAAAGTACCAATTATTTTCCTTTCCTCCCGCGATCACCCAATGGATATGGTCATGGCACTGAACATGGGGGCGGACGACTTCATCCAGAAACCGTTTCATACAGACGTGCTTTATGCTAAAATTCAAGCTGTTCTCCGGAGGACATATGCTTATGGCGAAGAGCAATCAAATATTCTTGAATGGAACGGCGCCTTGATTGATTTGAATCGGGGTGTAATTCGAAACGCTGGGAAAGACGTGGATTTAACAAAAAACGAATTTTTTATACTGATCACGCTCGTGAAATCGAATAATGTCATTATCTCGCGTCATGACTTGATACGAAAGCTGTGGGAGGACGAGCAGTTTGTGAACGACAATACCCTCACGGCGAATATAACCCGTTTGCGGCAGAAGCTGGAGACGATCGATTTGATAGACGCTATTGTGACAAAAAAAGGGATGGGTTATATGGCCATCACTTTATAGAGAGATTATGTACATGTACTGATAGGGGGAACCGTGCTATGTTTATCCGTTATGTTGATGCAAGGAAAAGCTGGATTTTACTGTCTGCCGGCTTGCTCGGCTTAGCCAATGCTCTGATCCTGCTTGATCAAGGCATCCAGGTCACGTCTACTTCTCTCCTTTATTTTAACGCCTCATTTATTCTGTCCTTTCTCCTGTTTTTTATATGGCGCTTCAAAAGAGAGACAAAATATGCGGCCGCGTTGGCTGCTTTGCAGGAAGACATGGCCTTAGACTGGATTGAAACACTTCCTGAGCCTGGGGACGGCCTAGATCAGATGACCAACGACATCTTACGGGAGGCCTCCCTTCAGTTCAAACGAAAGCTTTCTGACTATAAGGAAACTCAACTGATCGAGAATGAATTTACGGCATCGTGGATCCATGAGGTGAAGACTCCTCTCACCACCATGAAGCTAATCCTGGATGCCCTGCCAAGTGATCCGGAAATACGTAAAATTGATGCGGAATGGTTGCGGGTGTATTTGTTGGTCGACCGTCAGCTATATATGACACGTCTGCCCGCGATCGAATCAGACTATGTTCTTGAATTGACCTCCATACAGCGCCTTGCTGCGGAAGAAGTACGGGAGCTTGCGCCATGGTGTATGGAAAAAAATCTGGCGGTCAGTATCGAAGGAACGGATGTAAAGGCCATTACAGATCGAAAATGGTGCCGCTTCATCCTTCGGCAACTGTTGACGAATGCCGTGAAATATAATCCTGCGAATACGGCACTTAGGATCGTGACGGATGTAACGGTGACAGGCCAAGTCTTTTTGGATGTCATTGATGAAGGACCGGGAATACAGCCGCACGAATTGCCGCGTATCTTTGACAAAGGCTTCACGGGAGAAAATGGCAGGATTCAAAACACAGCGACCGGACTTGGGCTCTATCTTGCAAAAACTGTTGCAGATAAAATAGGAATTACCCTCAAAGCGCAACCCGGTCAAACGAAAGGTACGGTGACGCGAATGATCTTTGTTGATCCCAACGCATTCGAAGCTGTCAGAAGAGGGGCGGGCGAGTAATATCTAGCTATGAAGCAGTCGGGATTGCTCCCTGCTGTTTTTTTTTGTGGAATAGTGAACCTGACGATATTGTCACGTTGTCTTGCCAGATTGTCATGTAAAACGTACGACTAGCGGAAAATCCAACCGTATAATAAAGCTATCATCAAGCAACAATTATAATTTGGAGGTACGTTATGGATCAGTTGAATATAGGAGAAACCGTATTACAAGCACGAAATATCCACAAAACATATGGTAATAAAGGAAATGCACAGCATGTTTTAAAAGGAATAGATTTACGCGTCACCCGCAGTGAATTTGTCGGCATTATGGGCCCTTCCGGCTCAGGCAAGACGACATTGCTTAACGTCTTAGCCACGATTGATCATACTACGGACGGAACGGTTTTAATCGATGACGCAGATATCTCCAAGCTGAGTAATACCGCGCTTTCCGCCTTTCGTCGCAACAAGCTGGGATTCATCTTCCAGGATTACAATCTACTGGACACGTTGACGGTGAAGGAAAATATACTGCTGCCGCTCTCCCTTAGCAAAATGAGCAAGCGGAAAGCGGAAAGCGAGTTCACAGCCATCGCCGATGTACTTGACATTAAAGCACTGTCGTACAAATATCCGCATGAAATATCAGGAGGCCAGAAACAACGGACAGCTGCCGGGCGCGCTCTGATTCACCAGCCTTCGATCGTGTTTGCGGACGAACCGACCGGTGCACTGGATTCCAAATCCGCTTCCTCGTTACTGGACGTGATGGAGAAGGTGAATCAGCAGCGAGGCGTCACAGTTGTCATGGTGACCCATGATCCGGTAGCCTCCAGCTATTGCAGCCGTGTTGTGTTTTTAAGAGATGGGAAGATTTATTCCGAGCTGTACCGAGGCGATAAAACAAGACATGCCTTCTTTAATGAAATTATGGACGTGCAGGCTGTACTGGGGGGCGACCATGTTGACAGTTTTTGAATTAGCGCTTCGCAGCATGCGGCAAAATGTGAAGCATTATTATTTGTACTTCTTTGCGCTGATCTTTAGTATGAGCCTGTATTTTGTCTTCACCTCACTACAGCACGATCAGGCTGTTCAGAATATGACAAATACGAGCGTTGTCTTCTTTCAAATTGCGGGAGTCATGCTGATTGTGATCGTTGGGATCTTTACTGTCTCGGCCAATGGCATTTTCCTGCGTCGGCGCAGTCGAGAAATCGGACTATATCAGCTGATTGGTCTTTCCAAAGGCTGGGTAGCCCGATATCTAATAATCGAGAATATATTGCTTGGCTTGGGTGCACTACTTATTGCGATCATTTGCGGCGCGTTGATTTCAAGGTTGTTCGTCCTGATTTTGCTGAATCTGCTCGGCTTAGAAGGGATTGTCGGCATCAGCTTCTCCGTAACAGCGGTTTTTAAAACGGCGATGGTCTATCTTCTCATCATCGTCATCACTTCCATTCAGATGATGCTGACGGTTTATCGCAGCACCCTTCTGAATCTGTTTCAAGCTGACAAGCGGCCTGATCTCACTAAGCCGCCTAAAGCGGTGGCATCTGCTATTTTCGCCCTGCTCGGTCTGGCGCTGATTGGATACGGCTATGAATTATCGGGTCATATCGATAAAGAGTTATTCCCCAACGCACTATTGATGCTCGGATCTATCGTTACAGGGACTTACTTATTGTTTCACGTTACGATCAGATGGTGCTTTTACCAGTTCCGCAAACGTAAAAATGGACACCTAGGCTTAACAAACAGCCTGTCGATGGCTCCGCTGATGCACCATACGAAAGCAAATGCCAACTCACTTGCCTTGATTACGTTGTTGTCGGCCATGACTATCACGCTGATTTCCATGGCTTACTCCTTCTACTACTCCGTAGAGCATGAGACTCGCCGTGATCTCCCTTATGATTTTATGTTTGAAAACGATCCGCAGGAGGCGCTGTCGTTCAAGATGGAGCTGGAGAAGGAAGGCATCGATGTTAATCACCACGTCGTTGAAGCAGTTCTGACGATGGGCATCATCCTTGATCCGAATGACGAATCCTACAAGTTTGAAGAAAGTTTGTTATGGCTTCCAGCCGAACAGCTTAAACAAACAGGCGCAGACCTCATTGTGCCGCCAGATGGTGAAGCCATTTTGTACGATGCTGGGGCCTCACTTGCCGGGGACTTAGATGAGCAGTCGAAGCGATATCCAACCGAAATAGAGCTGAAGCAGCATGGACAGACCGTTATGTATACATTGAGGTCATTGAGGGAAAGGAACATCGTGAATTTAAATGCTCCCGGCAGTCAGCTGCTAGTGTCAGAAGCGACGATGGACAAAATCGCAGAACAAATGGCCGGTACGCCTAATTATAAAAAAATTCACTTTGATACGTATCAAGTTCCGGACAAGGAAGAGCTCGCCATAGCTTCCTCAATATACGAAAAATACGACAATGACGAACCATTAAAGTATGATTACTATGCGCAGTACAAAAAAGTGCTGGAGCTGACAGGCTTGCTCATTTTCATCGCAGCTTTCCTTGGACTTGTCTTTTTGATTTCAACCGGCAGCATCTTGTACTTCAAGCAAATGACCGAAGCCGAGCAGGAAAAGCAAAGCTTTAAGACGTTGCGTCAGCTCGGGTTTGACGTGAATATGATCATGAAAGGCATTATACGAAAGCAAGTGATCGTGTTCCTTCTCCCTCTATCGATCGGTATGCTGCATTCGATCTTTGCTATCAAGGCGGCTTCATTTATGATCCGGTCGGACACCATGTTTCCGGCAACTATCGCCATGTCGAGTTACACGGTTATCTATTTTATATTCGCTCTGTTTACCATAGGCTACTACCGCAACATTGTAAAAAGCGTTATGTCATAACCATCACTTAAAGGTGGATAAACTATATGGGGTATCGCCAACATTTCGGACATTTTGTACGCTAAGCATATTTCCAACCTAAAAAATCGATTCCTTATCGTACAGGGAATCGATTTTTTTGTTTTACAATCGCGCTCGTTAACCATTGACCCGATTAAAGATGCGGCAATTTGTTGAAAATGATATGATTATGCCACTGCACTAGAAATGGCTGCAAGAGCATTTATGATTTCCGGATCGATTGCATTTGGACTCGTTATTTCGGAGGTTATTAATCAAGTTACACGGAAAATAAGTTTGAAGAAACGTAATTAAGTAGTGCTGTGGATATCTACTCTTGAAAAAAGGAATGAATGCCATGAAGCCAACAATTAAAGATATTGCGAGATTAGCAAATGTTTCGATTACAACTGTTTCTAGAGTATTAAATGGTCATCCTTATGTTGCAAAGGATAAGCGAAAAAAGGTTGAGGAAGTTATTCAACAATTGGATTATAAGCAAAATACAAATGCGATACATCTAGTTAAGGGGAAGACGAATACGATTGCGGTGATTGTCCCTTATATTAATCACCCTTTTTTCCAAACCCTTGTTGAAGGAATCATTGAAGAAGCGATTCAAAGTGGATATACACCTTTATTATGTCCTACTAATTATGATCCAAAGCTAGAAATGAATTATTTTCAAATGCTTAGATCGAAACAAATTGATGGAGTCATTCTTTGTTCACGAGCGAACGAATGGGATGTAATTATCCCATTTTTGCAATACGGTCCAATCGTCACCTGTGAATATACGGAGCATGATATTCCATGTGTGTATATTGATTATTATCAAACGTACAAAGACGCTCTTCACTATGTCCACAGCCAAGGCCATACTGAAATTGGATATAGTATCGGTCGGCATATGAGTATGAATACGAAAGAAAGACTACGGGCATATCGAGCTTTTTTGAATGAAACTGGAATCGAACTTAATCCAGATTGGATAGTTTACGATTGTTTTTCAATGGAAGATGGGAAAAATATTGTAAGAGAGTTGGTTAATCTTGATTGTATCCCTTCGGTTATACTTGTGAATGGGGATGAAGTGGCAGCGGGTGTTCTTTTACAAGCAAAAAATGAAAATATATCAATTTCAGTCATTGGAGCAGATAATCAACCGATATCTGAAGTATTGAATATTTCAACAATCGATCAACATATTGAGGAAATAGGAAATATGGCATTTTCATTGTTTAAAAATGGAGGGACTTCAAAAATTCCGATTAAGGCGGAGTTAATCGTACGTTAACAATTAAAAATCCCATCAATTATTAAAAAAGCTTGTACACAAGCTTTTTTTTATTTTCCTCTTGACCTGAAAATGTTTTCATACTTTAGAACAAATGTATGAAGAACATTAGGAGGTTATAAAGTGGAAGAATTTAAGTTCGGGGAGTTTGAGATTGCTACACTTGAGGGTTTGTTTGAAATCGATAACAGTGGTATTCAATATGTCTATGGATCTTTGTTTCTCACGAATAAACGTTTGCTCCTTGTATCTAATCAACCTCTTGGTTTTAAAGAAAGCTATTCATTCTGGTTTAAAGACAAAGAAATACCTAATCTTGATCGGAAACAGCTTAAAGTTGGTAATGAGACAATCTGTTTAAGATGGATTAGGGAAGAGAAGTTAAGTCGTTTTTATCCCCTACTTGATAAAATTATTCGCATATATTGCAAATGAAAGGTGTAACAAGTGGATATTTGTTTCACTTTGTTTAAGAAGCCCCAAAGTGATTCCCAATTTGCCCTGTTACATTACCCGATGATGATGATATAGAAAAAAGAAAGCTTGGAAACAAGCTTTTTTTTCTTCCTCTTAAACTATATATATACAAAAAACTTTATCAGAATAACATATTAGGTGGTAAAATATATATAAAACACCAAATGGTAGAATTTTTATAAACGGTGGAGGTTTATATATGGAAGGTTTTAATAAAAAGGGGATCTTGATAAATAATCGAGTATTTAAGAAAGGTTTAATTTTAAGGACGATTGTAGGGATGGTACTAATGGGGGTAGTTACGGTATTACCATCAACTATCAGTGCAAAACAACAAGTACCGAAATCGGCAGTATTTGATTTGACAGATCAAGCAACAGAATTGATTCGTAATAAAAAATTACATAATGGGACCGTATTGCAATCCTTTGCTTTTGATAACAAAAATAAACATATCTATGTAGTACAATTAATGGAAGGAGGGCAAAGGCTCCGCGGAGAAAATAAAAAGGTAAGTGGTGAAACTAGGTCCTCAAATGGGGACTTAACACTGACTAAGTTGGATATGAAAGGGAATAAATTAGGCTATATGTTCCTAAAGGGATTTGGTCATGGTGTGCAAATTGGTGTAGAAACTGTTGGTATCACACCGTATTTATGGACGGAGACAGATTCAAAGGCTGGATGGGGAACTCAGCTTGCGAGATTTAAATTTAGGAATGGGGCTGTATTGACTCCTAATTCATCTGCGGTAGAAAAGCATAGACTCATAGAAGGAGCTAATCGTACAACCGTTAATATTGATCCTATCAATAAGCTGTTAACAATGCGTTATCAGTTAGGCGGATCTTTTCGTTTCGGAGTATATGATTTAGATGATGTCAAACAAGGTAAATATACTCCTCTAGCAGATGTCCCACAACCACCCATGGGGATATTCCAAGGCTTTGCTTCTTATGGCGGGTATTTATATTTGTTAGATGGTAGTGCATATGGCAATAATGGTTCAGTTAAGCCAAACGGAAATACATATATTACATCGGTAGATTTAAATACTGGTAAAGTTGTAGAAAGAAAGCTTTTCAAGGGTGGCAACAATCTCACATTTAGGGAACCAGAAGGATTGGCCATACGTATTCCAGATTTAAAACATCCTAACAAGGCACATTTAAGTGTTGGTTTTGCTTCTAATTCCAGCCCAAAAAGGTTGAGCAATATTTATTATGTAGATAAACTTGTTCCCGGAAAAAGTAAGTAGAACTAAATTTATTTCCCATGTACATATACTTTATAGAAGATAGGTGTTAACCCAATTAATTAACACCTATCTATACCATTATTTTAATTCCTCTTTTAAAATTCCATAGTAATGAAGGTCAACTGATTTGCCCCATTTTATAACATGATTGCGAAGGGTGCCTTCATGCTTCATACCGATTTTCTCCATAATTCTCCATGAGCCAGGATTATCAGTAAAAGCCGCAGCAAAGACTTTTTGTAGGCCAAATTCATCAAACCCATATCGAATGACAGCTTTTGCTGCCTCTGTTCCATAGCCTTTTCCCCAATAGGGTTTTCCAATCCAATAGGCAAGTTCTCCTCGTTTATGTTCGGTATTGTTTCCAATACTCATCGTTCCAATCAAAGATGAAGAGGATTTTTCGATAATTGCAAATGTGGCCATTTTGTTTTCCTTTTCTGCTTCTAGCATACTCTTAATAAATGGAGCTGCAGATCCTTCAGGGTACGGATGGGGAATATTCAATGTTGTTTTTGCAATATCATAGTCGCTTGCTAATTCCTCAACTCGCTCAGCATCCTCTATCTTAAGTGAACGAAGTAAAAGTCTCTCTGTCTCTATCCTTTTCATTATGTAAACCTCCTATTAAAATGATTACTAACATTTTATATTCGTAGGATTTGGAATACAATTATAATATTGCATTACATTATATAGAATTGACTCCTCATCCTTGCTTGCATTCTGCAACTCGATTTTCATCTTATCTTCCTCTTTCATTATTTTAATTCTATTATACCGGTGCTCATGTCGGGTGAAACCAAGGGCCAGCAGTCACCATAGGTGTTGAATGGTGCCCTTGTCGGTTGAAACTAGGGGTTAGCGGTCACTATAGGTGTTGAATGGTGCCCATGTTGGGTGAAACCAGGGTCTGGCGGTCACCATAGGTAGCGAATGGTTCCCGTATCGGTTGAAACTAGGGGTTAGCGGTCACCATAGGTGTTGAATGGTGCCCATGTTGGGTGAAACTAGGGTCCGGCGGTCACCATAGGTAGTGAATGGTGCCCATGTCGAGTGAAACTAGGGGTTAGCGGTCACTATAGGTGTTGAATGGTTCCCGTGTCGGTTGAAACCGGGGTCCATTGGTCACCATAAGTCCAATAGGGGCTCCTAGAAAAGACATATGTGAATGATTCATTAGCGATAAATCACTTTAAAATAAAATAAGGTGAGCCGATATGTTCGGCCACCTAATTTGATGTTTATAGTACAAATTCTTTAAATGGTAGATAAAAAACTGGATAATTTTCTAGCTGTTCAAAGCCTACTTTTTTCGCAATCGCAACCGAGTCTTTGCGAAAATCCTCTGTTGTCCAATGTGGAGTACCACCGCGTTGCAGACACTCATCAATAAATTTTCGTGCCATAGCAGTCGCAAGCCCCTTACCACGATGCTCTGTCTTGTATGTATTAATTCCGATTTCGTATTCGTTCTTACTTACAAAGACTGAAATACAGGAACCAATAACTTCAGACCCTTTCACGACAACGAAACCAAATCCCTTTTCGAAAAACATCTCAAGCGAATCCCAAAACTTTAAAATTTCATCTCGTATGACATTCTCGGAATCCTGTTCGATGACTGAATCATCAATTTGCATTACCTTATACCCATCGTTAATCTTCATTTCGCAGCGTTTATACCAGTCCTTATGAAAAATGAAAGGTACCCGTGCACCCTGGCTTAATTTCACATATTTAAAAATAGAAGCAATGGATTCGTCCCATTCATGATTCGGAAAAATTTCTAAGTTAAAATAGTCCTCTCCATTTTCAAGAGCTTCAGTTCTTATGTTAGATGCAATGAATGGCTCTAACTCCTCATTAAATCGCTGATTCCTGATATCCCCAACGAGAAAAAAGATCTCATTTTTTGCCCAAATGAATGCAGTTTTTGGCGAGAAGGGGTGATCAACAAAAACCGAGCCGAGATTATTTTTATTTATAACTCCGTTTATTACAGGGTGGTCTTCAAGACTAGGGAATAACGGCTTTACGTTGTGAAATTCTTCAGGTTTTAATGTATATATCATGTTCTACTTCCTCACAATCTGTATTGTATTTTGCTTCATAGAAAAACAATCAATACAGAAATGCATTACGTCTATTCGCTACAAAACACCCCCTTGAAAATTTGCTACTATTATATTCTGTAAATAAAATATAAATCCCTTTTAATCCAATATGAAATGTAATTCTGATTTGGTAATTAGAAAAATAAAGTTGGCTACATTGCATTCCAGTGGCTAACGCCGAATTAAAATCCGTAACGGCGAATTCTGGACGCTACCGCCGAATTAAATTCCGTAACGGCGAATTCTGGACGCTAACGCCGAATCCCTTCCTCTAAATAGCGAATTAACAAAACAAAATGGGATGTGAGCAGTGGTAGATCGGACATCCTGTTTTATCCTATAAAGATTTCTCCAGTTCAAACCAATACGTACAAAGAGTTTCCAAGCCTTTATCGAAATTTTCTAGGTGGAAATGCTCGTTTGGCGCATGGAAGTTTTCAGTAGGCAAACCAAAGCCCATTAATACGATTGGTGCGTGTAATACCTCATCTAATGTTGCGATGATTGGTAAGGAGCCGCCACCACGAGTATAAGAGGTTGGTACACGATACACCGCTTCATATGCACGGCTTGCCGCTTGAATGGCAGGATGGTCAAATGGTGTTACATATGGTGCGCCTTTATCAAACACAGTGATATCCACTTCAACACCAGCTGGTTTGTTCACCTCGATATGCTGCTTTAACAGTTCAACAATTTCATCAGGATCCTGGTTAGGTACAAGGCGACATGTGATTTTTGCATGGGCCTCCGCCGGAATAACTGTTTTGATTCCATCACCTTGGAATCCACCATAGATTCCATTCACATCAAGTGTCGGACGGACCCAGGTTCTTTCAAGATAACTGTACCCTTTTTCTCCATAAAGGGCGGGTACACCTAATTCTTGTCGCTGCTTTTCCTCATCAAAGTTAAGATCTGAAAATGCCTGTTTCTCTTCATCAGTCAGAGATAGCACCTTTTCATAAAAGCCCTCAACGATTACTTCCCCATGCTCATTATGGAATGAATTGACCAATTGAACGAGAGCATTAATCGGATTGTGAATGCCACCGCCATACAGTCCGGAATGTAAGTCACCATTCGCACCCTTCACATCAATTTGAAGGCCGCATAATCCGCGAACCCCATAACATATCGTTGGCTTCCCGCGCTCCAGCATGCCAGTATCTGAAATCACAATTACATCTGCTGCTAGAAGCTCTTTGTTTTCTTCGACAAATGCAGGTAAATTAGGACTTCCTACTTCTTCTTCACCCTCGATACAAAATTTGAAATTAAGAGGTAAAGCCCCTTCTGTCTTGAAAATGGCCTCCAATGCTTTCAAATGCATAAAGGTTTGCCCTTTATCATCACTAGCTCCCCTCGCATAAAGCTTTTCATCTCGGATATCAGGTTCAAACGGAGGGCTGTCCCATAAGTGAAGCGGGTCAACTGGTTGTACATCATAATGTCCATAGATAAGAATGGTCGGTTTCCCTTCTGCATGCAACCAATCCCCATATACAACCGGATGTCCTTTTGTAGGGTAGATCGTTACATTCTCCATCCCGATTTTTTTCAAAGCTGCTGCAACCCAAGATGCACCATGGCTGACATCTTCCTTATGATTAGGTAATGCACTAATGCTTGGAATAGAAAGCAATTCAAAAAGCTCATTTAAATGAGCGTCTCGATTTTCTTTTAGATAGGTTTGGATATTATCGTTAATGTTGAAGCCTCCCTAAAATGTTGTATGTATAATATATTTCGTCGCAAATCTTATGTATTCCTTCATTTCCTAAAAATTCATTCATACAATTGAATATCAACAAAATATAATTTTATATATATTGTTTTAATTTGAAATGATATTTCATATAAAAGTATTAATCTACTTTCATTGTAAAAATATAAGGGGGTTATGAAGTATGAAAAAATTTAGAAAAACATGGTTAGTCGTTCTTTTTGCATTCATTTTAGTATTAGCCTCAGCTTGTTCAAAGGATGAGGGGGCATCTGGAAAAACAGATGACAATGATGGTGATGGCAAAGGGAAAGAAACTGTAACATTAACAATTGGAAGCTGGAGAACTGAAGATACTGCAGCGTATGCGAAGGTTATTGAGGCGTTCAATAAAGAAAATCCAGATATTAAAGTAGAATTTAAGCCTTCAAAGAATACAGAATACAATACGATTCTTAACACAGCATTACAAAGCGGAGAAGGTCCAGATATTTTCCACCTACGTCCATATGCACCTGGTATTGCACTAGCAGATGCTGGTTTTGTTGAACCGTTAGATGGATTAGAAGGACTAGATGCATTCCCAGAGGAATTTTTAGCAGCTTCCAAAGGATCTGACGGAAAGCAATATGGTGTACCACTTAACTTAAGTACGACCCAAATGTTTTATAATAAAAAGATTTTTAAAGAATTAGGATTAGATATTCCAAAGACTTGGGATGAGTTTATCTCGTTAAATGAAAAAATTAAAGAAGAAGGTATTACTCCGATTGCGTTAGGTTCAAAAGAAGGTTGGTTATTATCAGCGGCTCACGGTATGTTTGGACCAGCACATTATGGTGGCAATGAATTTGTAGATAAAATTACTGCAGGTGAAACTGATTTTACAAGTACTGAATTTATTAATTCAATTAAAGCAATGGATGAACTAAAAACATACTTCCCTGACAATTATGAAGGACTTGGTATGGAGGATATTCGGACATTATTTTTTACTGAGAAAGCTGCCATGTTCCCTATGGGAAGCTGGGAAATTGAAGTTGTGCGTAGCATGAACCCTGATCTAGATTTTGGATTCTTCCCAATGCCTTCTGCAGTTGGAAAAGATCCGACAATTACAGCCTGGGTTGATGGATCATTTGCAATTAACGCAAATTCTAAGCATAAAGATGAAGCAAAGAAATTTCTGCAATTTTTAACAACAAAAGAATTTGGGGAGTTATTTACAAAGGAATTTAAAATGATAAGTGCCATTCCAGGAGTACAATCCGAGGATGAACTAGTAAATGGGTTAAGTGAAGCTGCAAATACAATCTCAACCCCTTATATGTTTGTTGTTCATTTTGCTAGTGGTAATCCAACTTCAAAAGCAACATTAGAACTTGAGCTTCAGGGGATGTATCTTGGTGAGCAAACACCTGAGGATGTAGCTAAAAAGGTTCAAGAAAGTGCAGAAACATGGTTCGAACCGTTTCAATAAGAAAAGCGTAAGCGCCTTGTGAGACTCAAACAAGCACAGGTGCTGGATATAAGAACTGGTAAGGTGGCGGTGAATATGCGAACAGAAATAAGTACTAATGTAAGTAAGCAGACTAAACATAGGAAGCGGAAGGGATGGAAAGTCCATCTTTTCCCTATTCCCGCCCTAGTTATCTACGGCTTATTTATAGTATATCCCCTACTTGCAGCTCTTTCTTATAGTTTCTTTGATTGGAACGGGATTAAGAAGGGTGTTTTTATTGGTCTAGCAAACTATAAGGACCTTTTTACTCTTCAACCATTTAGCGGGATGTTTTGGAATGCGTTCGAGCATAATATTTTATATTTTATCGTGCAGATGATTGTTCAGAATGGAATAGCATTCTTACTTGCGTTCATTATTTATAAAAAAATTCGAGGTGCAGAGTTCTTCAAAATTGCATATTTCCTCCCGAGATTATTGTCAGTCATTATTGTGGGGTTTTTATGGAAGTTAATTATGAATCCTAACTTTGGTGCACTGAATGTTATTTTAGGAAAGTTTGGATTTGATTCACTTCAAAAGGCATGGTTGGGTGATCCGAAGACAGCTCTTATTTCTATTATTTTAGTAAACTGTTGGTTTGGAATTGGGTTTGCAGTATTGATCTTTTTAGCAGGTTTACAATCGATTCCGAAAGAATTGATAGAAGCTGCTACATTAGATGGTGCAAAGGGATTTAAGATGTTAAAAAGAATAATACTGCCACTTATGATGCCCTCGATCATGATTTTGACAGTGTTAACATTCATTCAATCTTTCGAAGCATTTGAACTTGTATATGCAATGCAAGGTTCTCAAGGTGAACCATATCGTTCAACTGATACGTTAGCTGTATATTTTTACCGTCTAGCATTTGGTGGATCTACAGGCGATTCTACAGCAATTGGACTCGGATCAGCTCTAGCTGTTGTATTATTTGTCTTTATATGTACATTTACAGCGATCTTGTTAAAGATTATGCAGAAAAAACAAGTAGATATGTAGGGGGGATATAAGGTGAAACAAACGATATGGACTAGACCCATTTATTATATGATTGCCTTTTTGTTTGCCTCTATAAGTCTATATCCAATCATACTAATGATTCTTTCATCCTTCAAACCAAGTGCGGAAATATTTATGAATCCACTATCATGGCCTAAAAGCTTTAGTTTAGAGCCTTATCAAAAGCTTTTAGATCAAATTCCATTTATGACTTATTTTTATAATAGTGTTTTTGTGAGTGTGACTTCTGTTTTACTCATTTTAATCACAACTTCATTAGCAGCATTTTATATTGCAAGGTATACATTTTGGTGGAATAATCTATTATTTTTCTTCTTTTTAATGGGGATGATGATCCCAATCAAATTGGGAATTGTACCACTGTTTCTTTTAATGAAGGATTTAGGTTTAACAAACTCTTTGTGGTCACTCATCATGATGTATACCGCACAGGGAATTCCACTTTCTATTTTAATCTTAACTGGATTTTTCAGAACAATGCCTACAGAGCTTGAGGAAGCAGCACGGATTGATGGTGCGACAGATTTACGGATTTTATGGAATGTCGTCCTACCGCTGATGAGACCGGCATTAGGTACAGTAATGATTATTAATTTTATTCAGGCATGGAATGACTTCTTTTTCCCATTAATCTTCATTACAGATGAGATGAAAAAGACAATCCCGGTCGGTATGTTGTCGTTATTTGGAGAGTATTCCGCGGACTGGGGAGCATTGTTCGCTGGATTGACCTTGTCCTCTCTCCCGATGATTATTTTATTTTTTGTTGCGTCAAAGCAATTTATGGATGGACTGACAGCAGGAGCGGTTAAATAAGTGGTATTATTTTTTCTTCAAATAGTTCGTTAGCACTAAAAAATGAGATGACAAAATTTAAAATCCATAAGATTGAAATGAAATTTTACCTATATTTCTAAAAAATTAAAATATTATGTTGACCTCTTATAAATCTAGTACATATACTTATAGTAGATTACTAGTTAAAAAGGAGTTTGAGGTCAACTCCAATCAAAAAAGAAAGCGGTATCATATTAAAAATCATTAAGGAGGTTTTTGAAGTGTTTATGAAAAAGGGGAAAAGAATCGTTTGTCTTCTAGCTATCATTGGATTAGTATTCAGCATTTTTCCACAAGCATTTTTTGGACAAGCAAATGCTTCTGCAGAAAGGTCATGGGACTTATATTCAGAAAAAATTATGGCGAAGGATACAGGTAACTTAACACTTGAGTTAGAGCTCCATGGGGAGTTTAAACTTGCTAAAAATGTTCAAATTACACAAGAAGTTAATGGTAAAAAATACAAAAAGACACTTAATGATGTAAGAGTAGGTGCGGAAAATATTTCTGTAAGAGTTAATCATAAAAATGAAATCACAAAAATTAACATTAATGGACCTACACCTGTAGATACGATGAGAGTAGGTATCATGACAACTAACTTTGCTTCTACGGATCACAGTGAAATCAAATTAAGCTCTCCAACCGGACTTGAAGTAATTGATAAGGTAGCAAATCAATCATTTACAATTGCCGCAGAAGAAGTCATTACATTCACAGCTAATTCTCATGCTGTAACTGTTAAGAAGGAAGATGACACAGAGCTAATGACAACTGCAAATCGACTATATGTTAAGACAGAAGAAGCGGGCAAAATTTCAGTTGATAGTATTACGAGAGGAAGTGTTTGGACACCTGTTGATCCATCGTACAGAGGGACATTCGAGATCACTTCCATCTCAGGAGGAGACAAATTAAACCTTATTAACGAAGTGGATTTAGAGGATTATTTATTACAAGTTGTCCCAAGTGAAATGCCTGCGTCATTTGGTCTGAATGCATTAAAAGCACAGGCTGTTGCGGCTAGAACATATGCACTTGGTGATTACTTAAGTGATCGCTTCGCGAAAGAGGGCTATTTTGTCCTAGATAGTGTAATGAGTCAGGTTTACAACAATACTCCTGAAAATGCAATTACATCACAAGCTGTAAAAGAAACGAAGGGAGTTATCATGTTAAGCAATGATGGTAGTTTAGTAGATGCTAGATATTACTCAACATCGGGTGGTTATGGCGCATCTAAACATCAAGTTTGGGCAGATGGTGATGGTTCTTTTCCTGGAGAAGCTGTACCCTATTTAATTGCCCAAAGTCACACGTTTGACCCAAATGATTCTAGCAAAATGCTAGAAATTAATACTCAAGATGAGCAAGAGGTTTTAAGCTTTTATAAAACACTGTCTTATACAGGTTATGATGGTATGTCACCATACTTCAGATGGAAGATAGGTCTTTCAAAGGAAGAATTAGCAAATACAATTAATAAAAATTTAAGTATCAGACAGGCTGCAGACCCGAACTTTGTGTTAACAAAAAATGAAGCTGGTGAGTTTGTGAGTCTACCAATCCCTGCTGAAGGAATTGGTGAATTTAACAATATGTATGTAGCTAAACGCGGCGATGGCGGAAATATTATGGAGCTTGTTATTGAAGGCTCAACAGGCACATACAAAATTATTAAAGAATATAATATTAGGTTTACAATAAGACCAATGTCTTCTGATACTCTAGGAGCGCCAGTACTCATTCACCGTGCGACTGCAGGAAGCGAGGATTACACTGCAGCACCTTTAACGAATTATTCAATATTACCTTCTGCATTCTTTAGCTTTGAATTTGACGAAGAAAATGGAGTTACATTCTTCGGTGGAGGGAATGGTCACGGTGTAGGAATGAGCCAATATGGTGCAGCACACCTTGGATTGAATGAGGGCTGGGCATACGATCATATTTTAAATGCGTATTACCCAAATATGTCACTAACAGACGCGTCTGTATTAAGTGGAAGCTTTAAAAAGTAACGATGAAGACAGACCACTGTTCGAGGGGACAGTGGTTTGTTTTAATTTCGTATTGAAATTTAATTTCATATTATAATAAAATTAATTGAAATTTAATTTCTAAGCGATATAATAAAGATGTAAAATTATTTATTAATTTTGGGGGCTATACATGTCATGTATGTACTAGGGATTGATGGTGGTGGTACGAAAACAAAGGGTGTCATTGCAGATCACCTTGGAAATGTGTATGCGAGTAAAACGGTTGGCGCAACGAACCAGAACGGAGTGGACATTCATACCGTTGAAAGTGAGTTGTCAAATCTATTTACTTCATTAAAAAGCCAGAACCGTGAAGTGTTTTCCAAGTTACACACAATTTTTGCAGGAATGTCAGGGGTAGATCGTCCAGAAGCGAAAGAAGCAATGAAGGAAATCCTGTTAAATTTAGCACCAAGTCATGTAAATATAATGATCGACAATGACGGAATAAATGCACTATATTCAGGCACACTAGGTGCCCCAGGAATCGTACAAATTGCAGGAACTGGCTCCATCACGTTTGGTATGAATCGTAATGGTGAAAGAAAACGCATAGGTGGCTGGGGTTATCTTATTGATGATGAAGGAAGTGGCTATGATATTGGCAGGAGTGCTTTACATGCAGTCTTTAAAGCATTTGACGGACGTGGACCGAAAACAGTCTTAACTGAGATGATTCATCAGCACTTTAATGTAAGTGTGACGCCTGGACTTATTCAGTATATTTATGAGCCTGGTAAGTCTAGGTCAGTCATTGCTCCACTTAGCAAATATGTTTCGGAAGCAGTAGATAAAAATGACGAAGTAGCTAAGGAAATCATCAGTAATGCAAGTGGCAAATTAGCAAATTCAATTGGAAGCTTATGTGGCCAGTTGTTTAAAAATGATAAGAATGAGCAGCCAATTCCTGTTGTGCTAGTTGGAGGGGTTTTTAATCGAGATGATTTATTTTTAAGGAAAATCCATGAGAATGTAAAGATGAATGTGAGATTGATTAAGCCAGAATTAGAGCCTGTAGATGGTGCAGTTATTGCAGCACTCAAGCATGCTAATAAGGAAATAGACCTTATATTCTTAGAAAATATGAAAAGGGTATGAAATAATAGTACAATAATATTAAAATATATCTGATTTTTTATTTTACTTTTATTGTTGGTTTGGTATAATGGTCTCAAATAGAGACTTGAAAATAGTAGACAGTATCGTCAAAAATGGGAGCGAATGTTTTAAAGGATTGGGGGAACCTTAGATGAAATATATACCTTTGGATGCACGGAGATTACCAGAGTTAGTCACTCTATGGAACTCTGCAATTGGTACTGATTTTCCAATGAGAGAGGATCTTTTTAAACAGAACAGCTTCGATGATGAAAATTTATATACAGAAGGTTCATTCATTGCAATTGAAGACGATCAGGTTATCGGTTTTATCATTTCAAAAAGATGGCAAGAAAATATTGAGATTCAAATGAATAGTGAAATTGGCTGGATTCAGGCATTGATTGTTGATTCAAGCAATCGGGGAAAAGGTGTTGGAAGCGCTTTACTTAATAAAGCAGAGATAGCACTTCAAAATAGTGGTTGTAAAAGGATACTTTTAGGCCGTGATCCATGGCATTACTTTCCAGGAATCCCTTTTGAATATGAGTTAGTAAGGAATTGGTTTGAACATAGAGGTTATCTAGCTGCTAATATTGAATCTGACCTGGTGAAACATTATGAAGATGATGAAATAGATGATATACCTGACTTGGAAAATGTACAATTCACTCTTTTAAAAGAGGATGAAAAAGGCCAATTACTGGAATTTCTCCACCGTTGTTTTCCAGGTAGGTGGGAATATGAAGCCTATCATTATTTTAAAAAAGGTGGGACAGGTCGAGAGTTTGTGGTCCTTAAAAAGGGAGATAAAATAATCGGGTTTTGCAGAATTAATGATGCAGCTTCACCGTATATTGCACAAAATGTATATTGGTCCTCCCTGTTTCAAGATGAATTAGGAGGAGTGGGTCCGTTAGGGATTGATTCAGGTGAGCGAAAACAAGGATATGGATTAGCAATTGTTAAGGCAGGTATCGCTTTTTTAAGAAAACGAATGATTCATCATATTGTAATTGACTGGACAGGGTTAACAGACTTTTATGGCCGATTAGGTTTTAACGTTTGGAAAGAGTATCAGCAATATTACAAAGAATTGTAGTCCTTTCTAACAAAACAAAAAATAGCGAATTTAAATACGTAGGAGTGGAAAGGCGTGTCGAAATTGAAAGTCAACATAACAACTTTAACAACAGAGCAGAGAAATAATAGGTCGGGTAATATCGACCAATTGTCAACGCTTGAAATTATAAAACTTATGAATGATGAGGATAGTACGGTTGCTTCTGTCGTTCAAATGGTATTACCACAAATTGAATTGGCGGTTGAGGCTATCTATCATTCTCTTAAGAATAATGGCCGATTATTTTATATCGGAGCTGGAACGAGCGGGAGGCTTGGAGTCTTAGATGCTGCAGAATGCCCACCAACATTTTGTACACCGCCGGATATGGTTCAAGCGATTATCGCTGGTGGGGAGACAGCGATGTTCACGGCCGTTGAAGGTGCAGAAGATAGCAAGGAACAAGGAGCGATTGACCTAAAAGCTAGAGGATTCACTAAATCAGATGTTCTCGTCGGTATCGCAGCAAGTGGAAGGACTCCTTATGTAATCGGGGCTTTACAATATGCACAAAAATTAGGGTCATCAACCATTTCTCTAGCCTGTAATGAAAACGCTGAAATTAGTCAGTACGCAGATCATAAAATTGAGGTTGTTGTAGGTCCCGAAATTCTTTCAGGCTCAACACGACTAAAATCAGCAACAGCACAGAAGATGATTCTCAATATGCTTTCAACGACAACGATGATTAAGCTTGGAAAGGTATATGACAACTTAATGGTTGACCTTCATGCAAGTAATTTGAAGCTAGTTGAAAGGTCAAGACGAATTGTGATGGAAATAACAGGAGTTACGTATGAAGAAGCGCAAAAGATTTTAGATGAAACCAATCAAAAGGTTAAGCCTGCAATTGTCATGCTAATGGCTGGAGTATCGGCTGAAAAGGCGAATGAGGTAATTGAGCAAGCAAATGGATTTACTAGAAAGGCAATCGAGCTAGCAAAAGAAGGGAAGTAAGGTTTGTATGAAACAACAAGTTCTAGATTTCCTTCAACAAGAAATTGATCAAGAGCATATTCCTGGTGCAGTCATCCATGTCTCCTATCAAAATAACGTTTTATTTCAGGAAGCAATCGGAAATCGGGTAGTATTCCCTAAAAAGGAAGAAATGAAACGAAATACTATATTTGACCTTGCTTCCTTGACAAAGGTGGTTGCAACACTTCCTATTATATTGAAATTAATGGAAGATGGGAAATTGCATCTAGATGATAAGGTCGGGTACCATTTACCTCGGTTTGAAACGAATGGTAAATCGGACATCACGATAAAACAGTTGTTAACGCATACATCTGGTCTACCTGCACATTATGAATATTTTCGTGAATCATTAAAGACTGAGCAAATTTTGGAACGCATATATAATGATCAACTGATAGCTGAGGCTGGCAAAAAGGTAATTTATAGTGATCTAGGCTTCATTACACTTTATAAATTAATAGAAGCAGTTACAGATGAAAAATTTGAAGCATATATCAAACGTGAATTATTCGACAAATTAGATATGCATGAAACGGTATTTCAACCAACCTTTGAAAGACAAAGGTATGCAGCAACTGAATATAGCGATGCGTTGAAGGATTATAAACACGGAATCGTTCATGATGATAATACTGAGAGTATGGGTGGCATAAGTGGTCATGCTGGTTTGTTTTCAACCATTCAAGATTTAGCGAATTATGCTTCTATGATTGAAAATGATGGTGTTTTTCGGGGGAACCGAATTTTATCAAAGCGATCATTACAAATAGCAAAAATGAATTATTCTCCTTTCAGTCACGAATATCGGGGGTTGGGTTGGATATTAAAAAGCCCAATACATTCGAGTTGCGGCGACCTTTTTTCAACCAGCTCTTATGGTCATACGGGCTATACGGGAACGAGCATCTGGTTTGATCCAGATATTCAGCTCCATGTCATTTTATTAACGAACAGGGTTCATTTTGGTAGAAAAGATCCAATCCTTCGATTAAGGCCTAGGTTACACAATATGATACGTTCACATTTCTAAAGGGCGGGGGGAAAATAACATGGTAAATAAAATTCATTTAATGCTAATCGGAGCACATTGTGGTGATGTTGAGCTTCAAGCTGGTGCAATTGCCCATAAATATGCAAAAGCAGGTCATGAGGTTACATTTCTTCATTTAACGGCAGGGGAAAAGGGAACACCTGCAGGCTTAAGTGTTGAGGATTATCGTGAACAAAAAATAAAAGAGGCAGAAAAAGCAGCTGCTATTTTAGGAGCAAAGAGTATTACGCTTGATTATAAAGACGCAGAATTAAAGGACGATGATGACACCATCTCGCATGTAGCAACTCTATTTCGAGAACTAAAACCAAATGTTGTCATTACACATTGGGAAAATAGCATGCATCCAGATCATGCACTGTGTCCGAAAATTGTGCAAGCAGCATGGTTAAAAGCTGCTCTACCAGGTTTTGACCTTGATGGACTTTCTCCACATTCATTGACGAGAATGTTCCATAGTGAGAATTGGGAGGATATGGAGGGTTACCTGCCTGATATATATGTAGATGTTACAGATGAGTTTGATAAGTATCTTGAAGCATTGTCCCAATATTGGTTCATTATGAATTCTAAGGACTTCCGATACTATGATTATTACAAGGCATTAGGAACGATGAGAGGGTGCCTAAATCGCACAACATATGCGCAAACCTTGAAGTTTCCAACAGGAGCAAATGTTAGGAAAGGATCAATTATTCCTGGATTTGAGTTATAAACATTGAAGAAAAGAGGTGCTTAAAATTGACAAGCTTACGGGAAAAAGTCGGGCAACTGATGGTCATTGGCTTTAAAGGAACAACGGCTTCAGAGGAAATAAAGGAATTGATAAGAGAACATCATGTAGGGGGGATTATCCTATTTGGACGGAACATTGGGACTCCCGAGGAAATTTTGAATGTAACGAATGAGCTTCAAAGGGTAGCGAGGGATGCAGGTCACAAAAAGCCACTACTTATTTGTTTAGACCAAGAAAATGGAGTAGTTCGGCGACTGGGAGAAGGGACAACTATTTTTCCTGGAGCAATGCTATTAGGAGCAACGAATGATCCAGAAAATGCGTACAAGGTAGGATTAGGTACTGGAAGAGAGCTAAAAGCGCTTGGAGTCAATTGGAACTTAGCACCAGTGTTAGATGTGAATAATAATCCAGACAACCCGGTTATCGGAGTGCGTTCATATGGTGAGTCAACTAAGAAAGTATCAGAGTTTGGAAAAATGGCCATGAAAGGTATGCAAGACGCGGGAATCATGACAACATTGAAGCACTTCCCAGGTCATGGCGATACAAATGTAGATTCACACTTAGACTTACCGGTTATTTCACATTCAATTGAACGTCTTGAAGAAATTGAATTGAAGCCATTTAAAGATGCGATCCATGAAGGTGCTGATACAATCATGTCAGCTCATGTATATTTTCCAGCAATTGAGGACACACCTGGGGTCCCGGCCACTTTGTCAAAGAAGGTTATTACCGGACTTCTTCGTGAAAAGCTTTGCTTTGACGGTGTTGTAACAACAGACTGCATGGAAATGAATGCGATTGCAAATACAATCGGCACTGCCAATGGCGGTGTTGAAGCGGTTAAAGCTGGTGTTGATTTAATTATGGTGTCCCATCTTCACAATCTACAAAAGGATACAATCAATGCAATTGTTGCAGCTGTGGAAGCTGGAGATATTAACGAGACAATAATCGATGCAGCAGTTAGTCGGGTTTTACGATTAAAGGATAAATATCTGAATTGGGATGAATTGAATCTTGACCAAGTGGCTGTTGTGCCATCTGTAGTTGGCTGTATCGAGCATGAAGCAGTAGCTACTGATATTTATAAAAAGGGTGTAACAATCGTTAAAAATAACGGAATCCTCCCATTAACACCAAATGGTGAACAAAGAGTGCTTGTTGTTTATTCGGAAAATAAATATACGATGCAAGTTGAGGATAAACGGTATTCTTCTATGTTTCTGGGACAATCAATAAAAGAAATTGATTCCCGTGCTGATGTTTTAGAGTTATCAAATCCACCTTCTGCTGATGAAATCAAAGATGTTGCTCTTAAAGCAAAGGCTTATGATGCAGTTGTCATTGGAACTTTAACAGTATTATCTGGTGATGCCCAAGTTAAGCTGGTAGAGAAAATATACGAAACCGGAGTCCCGGTTGTAGTTGTTGCAACAAGAAGTCCTTATGATATGGCGTATTTACCAGATGTACATGGGTATGTGTGCACATATGAATTTCCATATCCGGCACTTAAAATGGCTGCCAAAGCGATCTATGGTATCGAACAGGTTACAGGTCGTTTACCAGTGACAATCCCAAAAGATGCTGTGAAATCCTAAAGAGGGGGCGATGATAGATGGTTAATCAAAAATATGTTGTTGGCCTGATGTCTGGAACATCTTTAGATGGAATTGATGCCGCTCTTGTTTCGATTAGTGAAGAGGCAGGAAATATAGAGGTAAGACTCATACAATTTACTACTCTTCCATATTCAGATGTCATTAGAGGGAAAATTTTGCAGCTTTGTGATCCAAAAACTGCCCACATTGAAGACATTTCGGCAATGAATATGTTGCTCGGTGAATTATTCGCAGATGCGGCTCAAAAGGTAGTAGTAGAGGCAAACATGACGATGAGAGAAATAGATATGATCAGTTCACATGGTCAAACCATTTTTCATCAACCTGAAAATCTTGAAATTGATGGACATCAAGTCACATCAACTCTTCAAATTGGAGATATTGCAGTCATCGCAGAAAGAACGGGTGTAATGACAATTGGTGACTTCCGAACTAGGGACATGGCAGCTGGTGGTCAAGGAGCGCCTTTGGTACCATATGCTGATAATCTCTTATTTAGAGAAGAAAACCATGGACGTGTATTAGTGAATATTGGTGGGATTGCAAATATTACCGTATTACCGCCTAAAAATAGCGATAAAAGTGTACTTGCATTTGATACAGGACCAGGAAATATGATAATTGATGCATTTACAACATGGGCAACAAACGGTGTCAAAACATTTGATGAAAATGGAGACATTGCCGCTAATGGTCAAGTGCATGAGAACTGGCTCAATGAGTTACTCTCACATGAGTTTTTTAAGCAATCACCACCGAAAAGCACTGGTAGAGAGCAGTTCGGAATGGAGTATGCCCGAAAGCTTTGGGATCAAATGGGTCAACTCTCAAATGCAGATAAAATAGCAACCATTACAGAGTTAACATCTAGGAGTCTTGCAGCCGATATTTCTAGGTTCATAGAGGATTATCAACTTAAGGAAGTATTTATCAGTGGTGGGGGTTGGCATAATCATACATTAAGAAATAGCTTGAAAAGCATGTTGCCAGACGACATTACAATTGACAGTACAGACGCTCTAGGTATTCAAGGTGATGCAAAGGAAGCAGTTGTTTTTGCATTGCTTGGTTACCAATGTTCTATGAAACGCTCCAATAACCTACCATCTGCAACTGGTGCTACGAAGCCTGTTGTGATGGGGAAAGTTGCATTTTAGTGATAAGACTATTCGTGATACTGAAGGGGGGCGAGGGACAAGCAAAACATTTTGTAACAGGTTGTTGGGTCTTTTCAAAAGTGAAATTATTAGGATTATAACTAAGGGGGAAAACCAATGAAGAAATTGTTTAGCCTTTTACTTGTTGCTATATTGTGTATTGGTGTTTTAGCAGCATGTAATAAAGACAAAGATAGCGCAGAAGGTAAGGATGACAATGGAAAGCCTTGGACAGGTACAATTACAGTATGGGATGGTCCACGTTGGCCGGATAAAGATGATAACAAATACCACTGGATGGAAGCAAAAATCAAAGAATTTGAAGCAGCACACGAAGGTGTTAAGGTTAAGCTAGTTCAAGTACCTTGGGCAGAACTTCCTGACAAATTAGGTGTTTCAATCGCTGGTAAATCGTGGCCGGATGTTGCCCCTGTTGATATTAGCGGGAGCGCAGTAAGTATTGACCATGTTGAACAAGGTGTTGTCGAATCAGTAGATGACCTTTACACAAAGGATGAATTGAAAGACTTTTATCCAAATGCACTTGATGCTTATACATTTGATGGAAAACTATACGGTGTACCAAACTCGATGACTGTTCACACAATGCTTTTAAACCTTGATCTTTTCAAAGAACGTGGAGTTGAGCCGCCTGCAAATGGTGAGTGGACTTGGGATGAATTTTTAGAAACTGCTGAAAAACTAACATTTGACCGTGATGGCGATGGTAAAATTGATGTATATGGTTTCTCAACTTACATCATGCCTGGTTATTATGAAGCATGGCCTTTCTTCTATATCAATGGTGGAAGCCCGTTAAGTGACGATCTATCTGAATTTACATTTAATTCACCAGAAGCAGTTGAAGCCATTCAACAACTTGCTGACTTAAAACTTAAGGATAAAGTATCTCCTGAATCATCTGGTGGCCAAGATGTTGGTGGTACATTCCAAGCATGGGCTAATGAAGAGCAAAGAACAGTTGCAATGCAGCCTTGGGCAACATGGGCAATTGGTGCAGCACAAGGTAAATATCCAACTAATTTTGCGGTAGCTAACTATCCAACTGGAAAAACAGGAGATCCTGTTACAATCGGTGGTGTAGGTGGTTGGACAATGTTCCACCAAGAAGAAGCAGGTAAAAAGAAAATGGTTGGAGAATTTATCAAACATATTTCTTCAACTGATGAACAATATACAATGGCAACAGAATATGGTACTTTCCCAGCACGCATAAGCTCTGCTGACAAGGATCCATACAAAGATAATCCAGAAATGGCACGTGCACAAGAAATGTCTTCACAAGTTGTGATGCTTCCACGTCACCCTGAGTGGAAAAAGATTGATGAAGCGATTCAAACAGAGCTTCAACTAGTATTCAATGGTGAAAAGACAGCAAAACAAGCAATGGATGATGCTCAAAAGAAAGTTGACGAATTACTAAACTAAGATGCAGCATGTTTGGCAGACCCTCCAAACTGGAGGTCTGCCAGGCTTTAAAGAAAGTGGGGGAATTAATTTGAAACCCGTTCAGCAAACTGCTAACACAATAGATTTCAAAAAACCATCATTATTTACCCAAATAAAAAAGAATTATCCCGCCTATTTATTTTTACTTCCAAAATTAATCCTGTTTGTAGCATTTATTGCGATACCGGTTGTATGGGCATTCGTTTTATCCTTCCAGGAATATAAGATTTTTGGAAGTGAGTGGGCTGGCCTTGATAACTATATTAAAGTTTTTAAAAGTAATGCCTTTTACGATGCATTAGGGAATACTTTTCTTTTTACGGTTGTTACCGTTCCTTTTAACGTTATAAGTGCACTTATCATTGCTTCTCTCATTCATCCACTTGGTAAAATGGCTCAAAGCTTTTTTCGTGGGGCATTTTACCTTCCAACGGTAACGTCAATGGTTATCGTTGCGATGGTTTGGCGTTGGATGTATAACTATGATTTCGGATTATTTAACTATGTATTAGGCTGGTTTGGAATGGATCAGGTTAACTGGTTAGGACAATCCTCTACAGCGCTATGGTCACTCATTATCATGCAATGCTTAATTCCTTTTGGTGTTGGGATTATTCTATATCTCGCATCAATGGGGTCCATATCAAATGCATTATATGAAGCAGCGACAATTGATGGTGCGAATAGCTTCCAAAAATGGTACCGCATTACGTTACCTTTATTGAAGCCTTCGACACTATATCTAGTGTTATTAAGTACAATTGGGTCATTCCAGGTATTTACCCAGATTATTATGATGACAGGCGGAGGACCTGGTACATCAACGGAGACGCTTGTTCATCTCATCTATAAAACTGGATTTAGAGACTTTGAATTCGGATATGCGGCTGCACAATCAGTTGTACTATTCTTTATCATTTTAGTATTTTCAATCATTCAATTCCGTGTACTTCGGTACGATGAATAGGAGGGGAACCATATGCAAAAATTAAATAAATTAGTCATCTATGTGTTATTACTTATATTCTCAGTCGTTTCCCTCTTGCCATTGTATTGGGTATTTAGTACATCCTTACAATTAAGCAGTTATCAGGATGAAGACTTAGAAAGATCTGTATCCTATGTTGATTCAAATCCACCGAAGATGTATCCGATGGGGATCCCGGAGTATTTTGAACACTGGGGAAAAGCAAGAGATGCTGATAAGGCTGGAGATGTGGAAGCCGAAGTGTATCATCGTGATATTATGCGTGAAATTGTGAAGGATAGCTTCTCTGGTTTCGTAACATTATTTAAAAAGAATAATATTGGTATTTGGTTCTTAAACAGTGCTTATATAGCGATTGTTGTTACGATTGGTATTCTATTATTTGACTCAATGGCAGGCTATGTTCTTGCCAAAAAGAATTTCCCGGGGCGAAATCTAATATTCTATGCCATCGTAGGTACGATGATGATTCCAGGACAGGTAACATTGGTGCCTTTATTCATGATGGTTAAAAATCTAGGAATCATGGACACGCATTGGGCGCTTATTTTCCCTGATTTAGCGATGGTATTTGGAGTATTCTTAATGAGACAATTCATGTACTCCGTTCCGAATGAGCTCTTAGATGCTGCAAAAATAGATGGTGCTGGCGAATGGAAAACATTTTGGAAAATCGTTCTTCCATTGGCACGACCAGGCTTGGCTGCACTAGGAATCTTCACCTTCATGAATGTGTGGAATTCATTCCTATGGCCAATCATTGTCCTAAATGACGCAAACCTATACACATTACCAGTAGGATTGAAGTCCCTGCAGGATGCAAACCTAGCAAGCTTTAAACTATTAATGAGTGGTGCGGCTATTGCATCAATTCCAATGATTATTGTATTCATCATGTTCCAAAAGCACTTTGTAAAAGGCTTAACATTAGGTGGAGTGAAGGAATAATAATAGTAATCTAAAAAAGAGAGAATACCTTCTCTCTTTTTTTGAAAGAAGGTTTTAGTGTATGAAAATTGGTCTTGATAACTTCCTAGAGAATCACGTACAAAAATTTAAAGGAAAACGGATTGGTCTCGTTACGAATATGACAGGAGTTAATCAGTCCCTGACTCCGACCATCGATCTTTTCCATGAACATCCTGATATCCACCTTGCAGCCCTTTATGGTCCTGAACATGGAATCCGTGGAGATGCAAAAGAGGGCGAAAAGGTAGAGTCATTTGTTGACCCTTATACGAAGGTTCAGGTGTATAGCTTATATGGAGCGTCAAAAAAGCCGAGTAAAGAAATGCTTGATCCGGTTGATGTTATCTTTTTCGATTTACAGGATATTGGAGCAAGGTACTATACGTTTATTTATACGATGGCATATGTCATGGAGGCATGTGCAGAACAAGGAAAGCATTTTGTTGTATTAGACAGACCCAATCCGATTTCAGGTACGATAATTGAAGGTAATTTAGTAGCGGAAGAGTTCAAATCATTTGTGGGATTATACCCAATCCCGAATCGGCATGGGATGACAGTTGGAGAAATTGCACAAATGTATAAGTACGAATTTGGGATTAATTGTGAACTGACAGTAATTCCAATGGTGGGCTGGAATCGAGATATGTACTATGACGAAACTGGCCTTTTTTGGGTGCCGCCGTCACCAAATACAACGGGAATTGATATGAGCATTTTGTATCCAGGCACATGCTTAGTTGAAGGTACAAATTTATCAGAGGGTAGAGGAACAACTCGACCATTTGAGTATGTTGGCAGTCCTTATGTGGATGGATACCGTCTTGCTAAGGCTTTTAATGCAAAAAAGCTACCAGGTGTGCTTGCACGTCCGACTTCTTTCATTCCAACATATCAGAAGCATAAGGAGCAGATTTGTGAGGGAGTACAGCTTCATCTTGTGGATAGAACGGCTATACATTCTTTAGCAACGGGCTTGGCATTATTAGAAACAATTGCAGAGATGTATCCGAATGACTTTGAATTTGTTCAATTCGGAGAAAAGAAAAGGTATATGTTTGATTTACTTGCTGGTACAAATGAATTACGTGATTTAATTGTGCGTGGGAAAACAAGTACATTCTTAGAGGGATGCAGGGTTCAAGAAGAGGCATTTAGAAAGCAGCGGGAACCTTATTTATTGTATAAATAAGACAAAGGGGAATCGAAGAAAATGATATCTTATCGCTATTATAAATCCGGAGATGAAAAACAAATTGTCGAGCTTTGGAATGAAAGCTTACGTAAGGATCCAATTACACAAATAAGATTTCGTAACCTCGTATTACTTGATGCAAACTTTGACCCAAAAGGAATGAGAGTTGCCTTTGATGAAGACAAGTTGATTGGTTGCGTATATGCTGTTAGAAGACTATTACCAATGTTTGGAACTGATCTAGAACCTGAAAATGGCTGGATACCTTTCTTTTTTGTGCATTCTAATTACCGCAATTCGGGTGTTGGGGAACGATTGATAAACGATGCAATTGAATTTCTAGCGGTTGAAGGAAGAAAAAATGTTTTCTTTTCTTCTTATGCCCCAAATTATATTTTACCTGGTATTGACGAAGCAGCTTATCCAGAAGGTTATAAGTTTCTTTTAAACCAAGGATTTGTAAGACAATACTCACCAGTTGCGATGGATCGTAGTTTAGTAGGCTTTTCACCAGCGGAAGATGTAATGGAGCTTAAAAAACAACGTGAACAAGAAGGATATTCCTTTACAATTGCCGAAGATAAAGATTTATATGAAGTGATTCAATTTGCTAATTTGAAATTCAATCCTGACTGGGGTCGTGCAATTCGAGAAGGAATTTTACAAGGTCTACCACTTCAACGGATTTTAGTCATTCGGGAAAGTGAGAAATTGGTAGGCTTCTGTATCTATGGGGGATATGAAGGAGTACCAGACCGCTTTGGACCATTCGGAGTTGACCCTGATCAGCAAGGAAAGGGCCTAGGAAAAATACTATTCCATCTATGTCTTAAAAATATGCGCGCTGAAGGCTTACATGGAGCATGGTTCTTGTGGACAAGTGAAACAAGCTCAGCTGGGTATCTCTATAAAAAAACTGGCTTTGAGGTTACACGCAAATTCCACGTAATGAAAAAATCAATCTAACATATTTGCAGATCTATGTTTTACAATGATAATTTGGCGATTTGAACATGTCATAAAAATATTAAAGAGAGTTGATGTCCATGTCATTCATGACTGGAGGACTTGTAATGCTTTCAGAGATGCATTCACAGCTTCCTCCCTCAGAAAAAAAGATTGCTTTATATATTTTAGAAAACCCACAGGAAACGATATCGTTGACTGCGAATGAGCTTGGCAAAAGAAGCTCAACTAGTAGTGCAGCGGTTATCCGGTTGTGCAAATCACTTGATTTAAAAGGATTTCAGGACCTTAAGCTTCGGATAGCTGGTGATTTGCAAAAAACGAGAGAACAGGGTTTCAGAGATATTGAGCCGAATGAATCAGCAATATCAATTATTGAGAAAATGACAAATAATAGCATCCAAACGATTCAGGAAACAGCTGAATTATTGAGTACTGAAGAGCTGGAAAGAGCTGTAAAGGTTTTAAGAGATGCTGGAACCATTCACTTCTTTGGTGTTGGAGCATCTAGTATCATTGCACAAGATGCCCAACAAAAGTTTTTGCGGATTGATAAGAAGGCAACTGCATTTCCTGATTTGCATATGGCAGCTACACTCGTGGCAAATGCTAAGGAAAATGATGTCGTTGTTGGAATATCTTTTTCAGGGAATACCTTTGAAGTTGCAAAAATTTTGGAGCTTGCCAATAAAAAAGGTGCACATACGATCAGTCTTACGAAATATGGATCTTCATTAGTAACTGAGCAAGCTGACATAAGATTATATACATCTGCAACAAGAGAACCAACCTTCCGAAGCGGTGCAACTTCTTCACGAATCGCCCAGCTTCACGTCATTGACATTTTATTTATGTGTGTCGCCTCTCAGGAATATGAAGAAACCGTAAGACATCTTGATGAAACAAGGGAAATGATCGATATTCTAAGGGACAATATAAAAAATAAGCAAAAGTAAATGAGCCGTATAGAAAGTAATAGGTTCGGATTATAAATAGAAATAGAAAAGGGTAAACCAATTAGTGGAGTAGTTGGTTTACCCTCTTTTTATTGATTTCATTATTGTTTATTATTACCGATTATAAGTTTTTTTGTTTGGTGATCAGGTTAAGTACTAGAGCTGATAAATAGAGGAAAAAATTCCTTCTATTTGGAATTTGTTAATAAAAATGTATTAAATAGGCGGAGAAATTCCTCCTATTTAGTCTAAAAATGCTAAAATGGGCGTTTTTGAATCGTATAAGGGGAAAAACTTCCCTTATATGCCTCAAAACGGGGTCTGCTCTACATTTAGCAGGAAAATCTCCGCTTATTTTGACTTGCTCGTGACTCGATTTTTTGTGGCTCCTTACTTTTTTGCATAATATGCCTTTAAGCGAAAAAATAAAAGGATGCCTACTAATAGTATGCCTGTCTCTAATCCAAGTTTGCCGTTCTTCGCTAAATTATAAAAAATCAAGAAAAGCAGTGAAACTATAAAATACAAGCATGTAAATCTTGAAGCTTTCTCTCTCTATAAAATATCATTATATTTTTTAATTCCACTTTTAACTGCTCTGACTTCAATGACTGTGAATTCCGTTATGCAAAAACTATTCAATATATCGCCAAAAAAATCATGGGTTTTTAAGGGTTAAAAAGCATTATTTTCAAAGAGAAATAAAGAAATTTATATGCTATATTTAATTGGAAAATCAGTGGAAGGAGAATTGTGTTAAAGTATTTTTTAACTTAGTTAGCCCATCTCACCTTGGAAAGGAACAACTAGAATGAAAAAGAAACGTACTACTCTATTATTATTTATATTATCAATTTTTACTTTTACTTCTCTTGTTTTCCATGATAATAAGCCTAAATACGCAGCGGAGTTAAAAAATAACGAAAAAAATTATAAACAACATGTAGAAATTACACCTCAAGAAATTAAAAATTTGAGGACGGAGACATCGAAAACCTTTAAAAATAATGATGGTACTCTTACAACCAAAATTGCACAGGGCCCAATACACTTTAAAACAGATGATGAAAAATGGCAGCCAATTGAAAATGAATTAATTAAAAATTCTAAGGAGGGAGTTTACCAAAATAAAGCCAATACCTTTAAGGTTAAATTTAATGAAGTACAAGACCCTAACGAGCCTATCGTTCAGGTCGGTGATAATCAGCATAATGCTCATTTCCAGTTAGAACCACTAAAGGATGAGGAACCAATGGAGGTTAAAGGAATTATTGAAGGGGAGTCCATTACTTACCCTGAAGTATACCCAAATATTGATCTTAAATATACAGTTGGTTCGGATCGTATAAAAGAAGATATTATTTACAATGATAAGCCAAACCAAGGTTTCCCAGATGATTTTACTTATAAAATGAATTTAGACGGCTTAATTGTGAAGAATGAAGCTGGCATTTTATACCTCATTGATAATAAAACAAACGAACCTATATATTATTTCGAAACACCATTTATGTACGATGCGTATAAGCCGGAGGGATTTAAAACAGTCGTAAAATCAATACCAGAGGAGGCAATCTCCTATGATATTAAACTCTCCTATGAAATTTCAGATAACAACTTATACCTTCATTTGACTCCCAATAAGAAGTGGTTAGAGGATTCGTCACGTGTATATCCAATTACTATTGATCCAACCATTGTTAAAATCCAATCATCAGAGTATGTAGAGGATACAAATTTACGTAGTGGATTTCCTACCCAGACAGGAGGTAACGACCTAGAAATAGGTGGAGGAACTTCAAATGGAAATACGATTCGTTCATTATTAAAATTTGACTTATCATCAATACCACAAGGTTCTACCATTCAATCATCAAGTTTAAACTTATGGTTTTCATCAACCAACGGTAGTACGCCTATCGATATTAGTTTATTCAAAGTTTCAAAGGAATGGTATGAAAATGAAGCTTCATGGAATTATGCCAAAATATCTCCGTCTACAGCGTGGATTAATAAAGGTGGGGACTATGTAGTAAGTAATAACTTAGCTAAGGTTAGTAGTATTACCATACCTACAACACTTGAAAGCTCAAAAAAGACTTGGAATGTACCCGTTCATATTATCCAAAATTGGCGCAAAGACATAACAACTAACTACGGATTTATTATTAAAAGTGATACAGAGGGCATAAACTCCTATAAAAAGTTTATCTCTAGTGAATATGTAATTGAAGATAAATTCAAACCATTACTGGAGGTAACATATACTCTACCCTTAATTCAGCAAACTGAAGGACCATCTGGAAATACAAATGTTTATGATGATATTAAAGGTAGTGTGGATTTGTCTTGGGATTCTGTACCAGGTGCGAAAGGTTATAAAGTTTGGATATTCAACGGAATGGAATATGAACCTTTTGATGTAGGAAACATTACAACGTGGTCAACTGCTGAAAAAGGGATATGGCCTACTGATAATGAAATAAGTTCCGGTATATACAAATTACATCATGATGGTTTGGGTGTTGAACTTGATACTGACCCTTCCAAAGTTTACAAAAATGCTGGTTTAACTTATGCGACTAGAACTAATTACTTTTTTCGGCTAACAGCTTATAATGATAATGAAGAGACTATTTTGTCGCCTGCATTTACTCCAACACTGTTTCCGATAATTGAAAAAGAAGTACCGATTCCGATGGATATAATAACTGAAGATGGCATGGTATATGATAAAGAAGAAATAGATGTGGAAACCGATGGTGAGAAGGTTCTTTACGATCTTAACGATGACATAAATAATATTAAAGAGAGTATTGAAGATTTAGGAAGTATTCCTTCTACCAGTAATATCTATCAGGAATTAAAAAATATAAATTTTGAAGAAATGGCTGAAGAAGAGCTAAATGAGATAAATAATCAGATAGAGTTTGAAAGTGAAACTAATATTGACCAAGTAGTAGAGACTTCATCTTTAACTTCTGAGGAAACACAAGATATAGAAGTGCCTGAACAAGAGTGGGACTATGAACAAGAATATCTTCCTGAACAGGTAGTAAATGTTAGTTTGAAATTAAATATTTCAAATCCAGAAAATGAGTCGACAGAAGATGTAACTAATTTTGTTAAAAGTGCACAACAAAATCCAAATGACGTTAAATATGCAATTGCAGCAGCTCCAAAGCTAGGATATTACCTTACAAAAGAGGTAACCCGTGTTTTGAATGCTGGAAGCAAAAAATATAAACCAACGATAGAACATGTTAGTACTGTTACAAAAACTGGAGGAAACCTTAGACCTAAATACTTTACAACAAAAATATATCTATTAGCAGCTGATAGTATTAATGGAAATTACAATACAATTTCAAGTAAAACCAAGTATAATGTAAAAGAATTTCAAGATGTGAGTATTAGTGCGACTATAAGTTCAACAAAGTATTGGATTGGAAGATCTACCGTTACAGGGCATTACAAGGGTGGACTATCATCGAGTAAAACAAGTAATTCAGATAAGTATTTATTAAATAAAAAAGGAATTCTGTATCCATATTACTATGATAAAAGGATGGGGAAATCAATGCCAAAACCTGCATATACTACCTATAAAACCATTCCTAAAGAAGACAGGGTTACTTGGACTACATCTAAACGTAATAAATATTTGGATTGGTATAAAGATCAATACGGCTGGATTTTTGCAAGCTTGTATGAAGTTCATCATATTAGACCAAGAAGTCGTGGTGGGAAAAACGACTATTCTAATCTAATTCCTTTGCCAACTAGCTTTCATAGAAAACAAGTTACTCCCTGGTGGAGTAACTATTAAAAGGAGAGACGGATTTCAATTGAGTATTATTAAATTAACATTGAGCGCCTTACAAGATAGACTTAAAGAAGATAGATTTTATATTCAAAATACACTAGGATACACTAGTAGAGTAGCTTTTAAATTAAATAAAGGTATAAAAGAGGCAACATTATTAAATTTAGCAAAGAATATGGACATAAATCTCCCTGTTGATTATAAGGAATTTCTTATAGAACACAATGGTGCTGAACTATTTATAGATCAAAAGGCAGGAACAAGATTTCGGTTGTTATCTATAAATGAAATAGAGGAGTATAAAGAGATGATGGACTATCCAGAAGGGTGGTTTCCAATTGCAATTGGTTTTGAAGGTAGTATTCTTATAATTAATTCCAATAATTTTGCTCAAAATAAGAGGGCTAATGATTACATTTATTGGCTAGAAACAGGAGAGTCATTTGAAGAATGTACTTCATTAAATATGAATTTTGAAATGTGGCTAGATTTCTTTATAGTTTCACAGGGGAGTAAGTTTTGGGAATGGTCAATATATAATAGTGAAAAATATTATACAGCAAATGATTTAATTTAAAAATAATTATTCGTTAGTTGTTCACTCTAATTAAACAATGAATTAAAAAGGTAGGTATTATTATGAGAATTCTGTTACAAGGCTTAGGTGTATCGCTTCTCATACATTCCGTTTGTCTATTAGTCTTTATAATAATTAATTATGTTTTAACTATGCTTTACAATCCAAGTTTGTCTACTAATTATGAAAAAGTAGATATACTTCAAAATAAAGTCTCATTTACATTTTTGGGAGAATTTACAGGTGTTCCTTGGTATTTATATTTCACCTTTATAAGTGTTGCATTGGTATATATATGTCTAAAACGCTTCTCAAAAAAATAATTAAAGGAATAAAATTTAGGTCATAGGTGTGTATTTTTTCCGACATGATTACATCTTTAGTTTAATTAGTAAGGAGCCATTTTTGTAGCTCCTTACTTTTTTGCATAATATGCCTTTAAGCGAAAAAATAAAAGGATGCCTA